>JBJEEA010000025.1:0-54279 GCA_051872635.1 Bacilli bacterium | reverse complement strand
TTTTATCGATTTTAATATCATATACTGCTGGTCCATATATAATGTTACCATCAATATCAAATCTTGAAGCATGGCAAGGACAGTCCCAAGTTTTATCGATGTAATTAAAGATTAAGTTACATTTCATATGAGGACAAATATTAGATACTACATGTTTCTTGCCTTTGTCATCTATATATATTCCACACTTTTTACCATCGATTATCTCTATTTTGACATTATCATCGTAATATTCTTTACTTGATTTTATTTTACCAGCAATATATCTACTTCCAATATCTATATTATATATAGATAAATTTTTTATTTTATCTAGCGAAATACCTCTTTTGGGATTAAATATACCAGCATATTTATTTTCTTTATTATTTATCATATCGCTAATTATTTTTCCGGCGATAGTTCCATTTGTATTACCCCACTTATTAAAACCCGTTTCAATATATAAATTTTCATCAACTTTACCTATAAAAGGTAGGCTATCATAGGTCATTAAATCATGAGTATGATAAAAATATTCTAAATCTTTATTAAAATGTTTTTGATATTCTTCCTTCAATTCTAGAAAATCTTCTCTTACGTCTAAATTTCTAGTTATACTATGGCTTCTTCTTCCATATAATAAGTAACTATCTTTTTCTTTTTGATAGTATCGCATCGATATACTAGGTTCATTATGTGATAGTATTTGAATATCTTTATGTTCTTTAGATTTAGATGCTCCGATAAAGAACCTTTCGACTCTTGTTTTAAATGGAATAAAGAATGGAATAATAAACATTGGATAATGTGAAGATATAACAACATATTTACTAGTAATAGTATAATTACTGCTTGTCTTAACAGTATATAAATTTTCCTTTTTATTGACTTCTATGCATCTTGTATTTTCGTAGATATCTATCTTATCTTTTAAAATATTTTTAAGTCCTATTACGTATTCATAGGGATTAAATACATAACTATCTTCTGTTTCTATAGCATATTTAGATGGGTATTTTATGGGTAAGTTAGATAATACTTTATATTTGATATTATTGTTTTTATAAAATTCTATTTCTTTATTAAAATCTTTTTCATCATTTAAATTATTACTAAATACATAAGCATTAGTTTTAGTTAAATGACATGATATATTATTTTCCCTGACAATAGTCTCTACTAGAGTAATGGCTTCTTTTTGGCTTTCTAAATATAATTTAGCCACTTTGCTATTATAATTTTTTTGTATTTTGTTATAAATTAAATCTTGCATAAAGGTAATTTTTCCAGTGTTATTGGATGTGGCACCACTTCCACATGTGTTTCTATCAATTAAAACAACTTTTTGATTCGAATCTTTTAAATGATAAGCAGTAGAAAGTCCTGCTATTCCACCACCTATTATTAATATATCACATTTTATATTTTTCTTTAAACTTGGAATTATTTTATTCTCTATGCCTTCAGTCCAAATACTTTTATTTTTCATAGATTATCACCATTATTAATATGAAAAAATAATTATAAATAATACTATTTATTTGTTAATATTTATTAATTATCATTAAAAGAGGTCTTTTGTATGTCTATATTTTTTTAATTTTTTAACTGCTATTTAAATAATTGTAAATAATAGGTAAGAAGAAATTATAGAAAATAGGCAAATAATAATGTCAAATTTTATTATTTTGAGTAGACTATATTAGATATCGTAAAGGAGGTATATATATGTATTATTACGGAGGATATCAAGGAGGATATGGCAGTGGCTACGGAAGTGGATATGGCAGCGGTTGCGGCTGTTCAAATTATGCATATCCTTCATATGGATATGGTTATGGCTGCGGTTGTGGTGGCGGATATGGTTACAGTGCCGCTATTATATTAGTACTATTTATATTATTAGTTATTATCATAGGCACAAGAGTAATTGCCTAGATAAATTAAGGGAAAATGCTTCCCTTTTTTTTGATTTTGTGATAAAATATTTGTTTGAAAGAAAGGGATTAGTATATGCTTAAAACTAAAGATATTTTAGATGAAAAAGATCCAAGGGTTAGAGCTAAAAATTCAGCAGTTGATTTTCCTTTATGTGATGAATATAAAAATATTATTCCTGAAATGCTAAAGCATCTTAGATATTCGCAAATTGAAAAACTAGCTAAAAAGTATCAACTTAGACCAGGTATGGGGCTTGCTGCTCCACAACTTGGAATTAATAAGAGGTTCTTTGTGGTATGTTATGAAAGAAGCGAAGGTAAGTTTGAAGATTATATTCTTATAAATCCTAAAGTTATCTCTTATTCAGAAGAATTAATATATGCTGGTGAAGGTGAAGGATGTTTAAGCGTTAATCGCGATGTTCCTGGGATTGTCCCAAGGCATGCTAGAATTACTGTTGAAGCTTATGATATGGATGGAAATTTGTGCAAATACCGTGTGCGTGAGGATTTAGCTATTGCTTTTCAGCACGAATTAGATCATCTTGAAGGTATTTTATTTACTGATCATATTGACCCAAAGAATCCTTACAAAGACGAAGAGTTAATGAGAGAAGTATAAAAGAAACTAGATTATTACTTTTTCCTAGTTTCTTTTATTTAATATTAATTATTAGAATTTAAATTAAAATAAACTGCATTTAACAGTTTATTTTAATATTAAAAATATAACTAGTGCTACTACTAAAAGAAGAATAATTCCTGCTATTATTAAAACGCGATTATTTAAGAAACCATTTTTATTCATACTATTTAAAAGATTTATTTTAAACATGTCTCTTTCAGCATGTGATTTAGAAATCATAACACCTTTGTAAGTAGTTAATTCTTTTTGATGCCCTTCACTTAATATTTCTTCAGGTGTAATGGTATCTAACATAATTAATTTCTGTTTTTCATATACGGTATAGTGTAATATAATATCACCATGAACTTTAGAAAAAGTTCTATCTGTTGGGAGCTTAAATTCATATTTTGCTATTCCTTCTTTACTGTTTCTAGATACAATAGCTCCCTGGAAATTACCATTTCGGAGTTCTGGAACACAATCAAATATTAACTTTTTATAAGCTAGCATATTATACTTTTTTAATGAGCTTTCTTTCTTTTTAAATTCATTTTCATTTAAATATTCAACAACATATGAATGCACTATCTATCACCTATAATTTATTATACAACAAATTTTAAATTTTTAAAATATTTTTAATAAAAGTGTTATAAAAACAATGCTTTTTTTAGAATGTAATTGATTTTTATTATTTAAATTTTGTTTGTAAAGCAAAAAGTGAGCTATTGGCTCACTTAAGTCAAAAGACTTCAAATACAAGGAGATAATAGTATTACTATTTTCTTACGTAGTCTGTGAAGGGAATACTTTAGCAATACTATCATACATATTATTCCTCTTTTTTAGGCTTATTATACTTAATTGTATTGATTACCATTCCTAAAACTAATATAAAACTTAAAACATAAACCCATATTAGTAAAATGCTTAAACTAGATAAACCACCATAAATTAAATCATATTTCCCAAAATATTTTATGTAATAGCCAAAAATAGCGGTAAATAGAATCCAACCAATAGTGACTATAAATGCTCCAATGGTTGTCTCTTCATTTTTTACTTTTTTCGATGGAGCAATAATGTAAATAAATTTTATAATAATAAAAATAAGTAAGAATGATAAAGGCCATTTTAATACTTTATATAACAAGGTAATATTATCAATAATATTTTCAAATACTTTATAACTAGCAAGGAGATTCAGTATTTTATCACCTAGCATAGGTACAATTATTAAGAAAAGTAATAAAATGATAATGAGAATTAAAATAACAAAAGCTCTTAATCTATCTTTAATGTGTGAAGAAGTTTCAATTTTATATAAGCTATTTGAAGCTTCAACAATAGCATACACACCATTGGTAGCTATAATGAACATAGTTATATTTAAAAAGCCTATTGATAAGTCAAAATTTTTTCCAGATATAGCTCCAACAATGACACTACTTACATATTCAGGCAAGATATCATTTATAAGACTAATAACGGTGTCTATGGAAATGGAAAAAGAATCAGCAATCATTACTATGATTGTAAATATTGGAATACTTGCTAAAACAAAATTATAGGATAAATAAGCAGGTAAAATTCTAAGTTCTTTCAAACTTAGAATTTCTATAATTTTTTTTAAATTTTTTTTTAGCTTATTCATAGTAACTCACACTCACATATTTTCTTTTTTGTTTCGCATATCAAGCGTTGCTTCATTAATAGCATCATCAACCGTTTTGACATCATCTAATATCATGCTATAACCAATAGCTGCTCCAAAACCATAAGGGAGTTCTTTTAAATCTTTATATATTTTTCTAGTGTAGGTAACAACTGCTTTTTCATCATAGCCGACCATATATATTAAGAATTCATTACCATCTGTTCTTATTATATCAGTATTTGCTTCTTGGTCGACAATTAAAATACTAGCAGCTTTTTTTATTACCATGTCTCCTTCTTCATGGCCTTTATTATCGTTTATATATTTTATATTATTTAAATCAACAACAACGAAAGCCTGAGGGTATATAACATTTTCATCCCATTCTTTAATTTTAGCATTTAAATAAGTTCTATTTTTTAAGGATGTCATAGCATCTATATATCTTAATTTATCGTTATTTTTAATAAGAAGCTCTTTGGCTTTCTTTTTCTTCACTATAAATAGTATAAATGTAATAAGTAAAACAGAAGCAACTGCTATTAAAAAAGTTAATAATGTATTAAAGTTATTAATACCACTAGTAGTATTATATTTATACTTTATTTCTTCATAATTAACTGAAGATACGTAATAATTAAACATTTTAGCAAAGATGCTATTTTTATCAACATCTCTTATTAAAAAACTATATTCATATGGAAGAACTCCATTATATATAATATTATAATCTCCAAATTTGCTATTTTTATAATAACTATATGTTTCTTTATCAATAACTACTATATCTGTATTACCAATATTTCTAAGAAGTGTATCAGTATTTTCAAAAGATTTAACTTTAATTCCATTAATTATTAACAAATCTTCAAGATAGCTATCTTTTATAGTTTTAACTTCGCGATCGTACAATCCTTTTACAGAATTTATTACGAATGCTTCTTTTGATAAAATGACATATTCTTCTTTAAATGGTGAAAGTGTATTTATTATATCAATATTTAATGATTCTGAATTAAACATTTCAAAAGCAAGATCCAACTCTCCAGAAGATAAGTCTTTTCTTAAGCTATCTATATTATCATAATATACAAGCTTAAAATCTATATCAAATAAATCTTCAAATCCACCTAAATAATTTGATAAAGTACCAACAAATTCATTATTTTGAATGTTTTCAAATGGCATATAAGTAACGTATCCAACAGTATATGATGTAGCATTATAACTCATACGATCTGCTTCACTTATTTTCTTATCTATAAAGAATTCGTTTAAGAAATTTTTTTTATAAGATTCTTTTTCATCATTTTGTTGATATTGTAGATAATATTTTTTTATAATATTTAAAAGAGTATTATTATTAACACTTAGAATATATTTTTTTGATACATCACTAAGATGGAAAAGTATGTTTAAATCATTTTCTAAGATAAAATCTATATATGTATTATACGGAATAAGAGCATATTCAATTTCATTATTTTCAAAAGCACTCTTTATTTCAGAAATATTTTTTTTAGGATTATACGATACATTTTTAGCATCTGACAGATAATTAGAAGTAAGACCAATATCTTCTTCCAAAACTGCTATGTTTATGTCTTCTATGTCCGATATTCGATCTATAACTTTTTTATTTTTAGAAACGAGAACATAATAGTCTTCATACAATAAAATGTCATTATCTGTAATTTTAGTATTATTACTTACTATCTTAAAAGCCATATCTTTTAAATTTGTAGGATTAGCTATTGAATAAGATACTTTATTAAAATTTATTCCATATTTTTCAGTAAAGCTATTTAAAAAATCAAATATTACTCCACTACCATTTTTACCATAAATAGGTACATCATTATAGACGCTTACATCTATAACATTACTTTTGTTGTCATTAAGCCATTTTTTTTCTAAAATTGAAAAGCTCGAGTCATCTTTAGTATAGTTTAAGATGAATATTCCAAGTAATACAAGAAAAATTATACCTGATACTACAAGAATTATAATTTTATTATTTCGTTTTTTCACTTTATCACCTAACTTTTTATCCATGATATAGCATCTGAATTATGATGTTTATTACCTGTTATTACAATGTCAGATTCTTCTCCAGTCCATTTTAAAAAGTAAGAAAAATCATAAAAATTAAGTTCTTCTGCTGTATAATTATCTAAAGTTGCCGAAGCTAGTTCTTTGGCTTTGTCTTTTGAAATATCACTTTTTAATACAATAGTTGTATAAACTATCTTACCTTGAAGTCTAATTTCGGCACTTTCAACAAGTCCAGTATCCATAAGTTCGTCTTTAACGCCTTCATATATATCATTATTTATTTTAACTTCTTCAATACCATCTAATCTATTACCATATTTATTTGATGAACCACCTACTAAAAGTTCTATAAAAATGATAACAAGTATTATAAATAGCACTATAGCAAGCGATAATACAATAGCTAGTCCTTTATTTTTTTTAATCCAGTTTTTTATTTTTTCCATTTTTACTCTCCTTCTTATCTAATATAATATTATTATACTATAAAGATAAATATTTATCAAGAATATTTAAATGGTTATTAAAAATGTCTTTTTTATAGTATAGATTATTTTGATAATTTATATTTTTTTATCAAATAAACTTATTAAAGTAAATTTTTATGGAGAAAATTAAAGTTTTTTTAGCTTGAATAATGATAATTAGAAAAAATAGAAACTCTTTATTTAAAATAAAGAGTTATAAATAATTTGACATATACGATTATAATTTTATAATACTTGATAACTTTTTTATTACTTTCTTTTCAATTCGAGAAATATACGACTGGGATATTCCTAGTAGTTTTGCTACTTCCTTCTGAGTCATTTCTTTTTTTCCATTTAATCCATATCTAAATTCAATAATTTCACGATCTCTTTCATTTAATTTAGATACTTCATTATATAATAAATGTCTATCTAATTCATCTTCTATTGGTTTAGTAACTATATTTCCTTCTGTTCCAAGGACATCCTCTAAATGAAGTTCATTACCTTCTGAATCAAAACTTAAACTATCTTCAAAAGAAATCTCACTTCTCTTTCTTTTTGTCTTACGAAGATACATGAGAATTTCATTATCAATGCATCTCGACGCATAAGTAGCTAATTTTATATTTTTATCGTTTTGATAAGTATTAACTCCTTTTATTAGTCCAATAGTTCCAATGGATACTAAGTCCTCTAAATCTATTTTAGTATTTTCATATTTTTTAGCTAGGAAAACAACAAGCCTTAAATTATGTTCAATTAATTTATCACGTGCATGCATATCTCCTTCTAAAAACATACTTACATATTTTTCTTCTTCTTCCTTGGATAATGGTTCGGGGAGAATATCTGTACTACCAACATAAAATAAATAATTTAATTTTCGTAATATTTTCTTTAATAATTTTATCATAATATCATCCTCTCATTATATCTTTATGCAATATTACATCTACTCCATTAATCAGTATTGGACTATTTGAAAAAGCCACTAAAACTTCCTTCTTTACTTCTTTTTTATCAATATAAATACGACTTGCCTTAATACATTTTAACATTCCATGATTGTCAATGGTACTAAATGGAACTAATATGAAATTATCTTCATAATAGTACTTATTGGATACTAGAATAATAGGCCTTTTTTTATATGGATCATAGAGATTATTACCAGTATCGACAAAACCAATTAATGATAATTTTCTATTATCTTTAAAATATATGTCAACTTGATAACTATTATTATAAACATCTTTTATTTTTTTCATTTCTCTTATATATAAAGTCATCACCTCAGCTCCTACTATTATCATGATTAAGTAACTTAAGAATATGTTATTACTTACCTTTAAATTAAATAAGTACATCACTCCTCCGATGAAAGTGCTTATTATATATATATAGATGATATTTTTTATTAAATATTTAATATCCTTATATCCAAATGAAATAATACTAATTATTATTACAGATAAAATTTCAATAATTATTTTATTAATATTAGTAAAGAGAATTAAAGAAGATAGACCTCCTACTAAAGAGGAAATTATTATTCTTACTATACTAGTTTTTCTTTTTAGAATAATGCTAACCGATAGTATAATAATTATATCCATTATAATATTAAGCAAAAAAAATAAATCAATATATATTTTCATATATTAATTATAAAAAAAAGAATATAAATTATATGTCGATTTATATTCTTATTCAAATAATTTATCTTCGTCTCCAGAACAGTAGCCAGCTCCAACTTTGTCTCCTTCAACATATTCTTTTCCAGAAATACTACAGCCCATTTTAGTCACGGCATCTTGAAGATATCCTCCAAATATTTTAACAATAGCAATAGCAAGTACTGTAATAAGTGATATAATTAATACATATTCAACAAGTGTCTGACCTTTTCTATTTAACTTCATATTTCTTATCCTCCCGTATTCTTAATTTTATTGTACTATATTTTTTTTAATAAAGCAAGGAATTTTTAAATATTTAAAATTGATATATCTAGAAGTAATGTAATTAGTAAAGAAAAAAGGCTCTTATTCAGAGTCTTTAATGCTAATAGTTTTCTTTGTTTCAATTTCTTTAGTTTTAGGAGAAGTTATAACTAAGATACCATTTTTAAAGCTAGCATCAATTTTATCTTCACTAACATCTCCTAGATAGAATGTTCTAGTTACTTTACTATAACTTTTTCTTTCACGATGAAGGTATTTTTTATTTTCTTCTTCTTCATCTTTTTTTTCAAATGTTACAGATAGTTCTCCTTTATCTATAGATATACTAATATCATCTTTAGTAAATCCAGGAGCCTCCATTTCTACTACAACATTTCCATCCTTTTCATAGACATCACTCTTGATATTATCTTCTCCTCTGAAGAAATTATCATCAAAAAATAATCTGTTAGTAAGCATATAAATCACTTTCCTTTCTTAATATTTTATTTACTTACTTGCCATTATATCACACATAAGATTACTCATTTCGGTTGGATTATCAATAGGAAGTCCTTCAATTAATCTAGCTTCAAGATAAATAATCTTTGTGTATTTTTTAAATTCATCTTTATTATTCTTATATAATTCTTTTAATTTATCACTTATTTTATGATTAACATTTATTTCTAGAACCATCTTAGCATTTATCTTTTCGTCATTTGGCATAGCATTTATTACTTTTTCCATCGATGTAGATACTTCGCCTTCAGTTGTTAAACATACTGGATGATTCTTCAATTTATTAGTGAATTTTACTTCAGATACTTCATCAGATAAAGCTTTTTTCATAGCTTCAAGCATTTTTTTATTATCATCGTTTTCTTTCTTTATTTTTTCTTTTTCATCTTCACTTGATAAATCAGTATTTTCAGATGATACATTTAAAAATTCTTTTTCGGCATAGCTATGAAGTGCTTTAATAGTAAATTCATCTACATATTCAGTCAAGTATAATACTTCATATTTTTCTTTGACGGCTTCAACTTGTGGTAATAGATCAATCTTATCAACCGTGTCACCGCAAGCATAATAAATACTCTTTTGGCCATCTTTCATTCTCTCAGTATATTCTTTTAATGTTGTAAGTTTTTTATCTTTTGATGAATAGAACATGAGAAGATCTTCAAGCTTATCTTTATGCATTCCATAATCGTTATAAATACCGAATTTAAGTTGCATACCAAACGCTTTATAAAATTCTTCATATTTACTACGATCATCTTTAAGTAGTGTCTCTAACTCTTTCTTTATTTTTCCTTCAATACTCTTTGCTATAAGCTTAATATTCTTGTCATCTTGTAGTGTTTCTCTAGAAATATTAAGTGGTATGTCTTCAGTATCAATTACACCTCTTACAAAGCTATAATAGTCTGGTAATAATTCACTTGCTTTATCCATTATGAGAACACCATTAGTATATAATTGTAAGCCTTTTTCATATTCCTTACTATAGTAGTCATAAGGAGCATGAGAAGGTATATATAGTAGAGCTGTATAATTTACATTTCCCTCTATATTAAAGTGCATTACTTTAAGTGGCGGAGTGTAATCGTAGAACTTATCAGTATAAAAGTTATTATAATCTTCTTCAGTTATGTCTTTTTTATCCTTTTTCCAAAGAGGTATCATGCTGTTAATAGTGGTTATTTCTTTGTAAGTTTCATATTCATCACTATCTTCTTTTTTTCTACTATTTTCTACTTCCATTTTAATTGGATAACTGATATAATCAGAATATTTCTTGATAATACCTCTTAGTTTATATTCACTAAGAAAATCACTATAATTATAGTCTTCAGTATCATCCTTTAAATATAAAGTTATTGTAGTACCAGTATTTTCTCTTTTTCCTTTGGATAAAGTATAACCTTCTACTCCTTCAGATTCCCAAATTGCTGAAGTTTCATCTTTATAAGACTTAGATTCAACTCTAACCTTTTTACTTACCATAAAAGCTGAATAAAAGCCAACACCAAATTGTCCAATAACATTTACATCATCTTGTTCTTTATTTTCTTCTTTAAAGTGTAGAGAGCCAGATTCTGCAATGACACCTAAATTATTTTCTAACTCTTCTTCAGTCATACCACAACCATTATCAGATATGGTAATTGTCCTTTTATCTTTGTCATAATCTATTCTAATTTCTAGATCAGCTTTATTTATTTTTATATTTTCATCAGTAAGTGATAAATAATATAATTTATCTAAAGCATCACTAGCATTAGAAATAAGCTCTCTTAAGAATATTTCTTTATTTGTGTAAATAGAGTTAATCATTAAATCTAAAACTCTTTTACTTTCTGTTTTGAATTCTCTCTTCTTCATTAGTATAACCATCTCCTATAACTTTATTACAAATATAATTATAGCACTATTTTAGCAATTGTCAATAGAGATTGCTAATTTTTTTAAAATTTAAAAAATCAAGATATTTTATCTTGACTTTTTCTAACTATTATTTTCTTTTAACTTTTGCTTTAGCATCATTATTGAGTATGGCTGCATAGTCTCCATATATATTAATTCTATTTGGTAATGAATATTCATTAATAATTAAACGGTATTGATTTAATAAGGCAATTTTTTCTTCAGGACTAGCTGTTCTCTTTTCCATTTTGTCAGTTGTAGTGACAAGAATTTGCGTCGGTATAACTACTTCTTGACCGTTAAAGAAATCTTTTACATTTGTTGGCGCTATTAATGTTTCGACAGCGTACTTTTCTTGAGATCCATCTAAAGCTTCATCATTACTTTTAAGTATTCCCATCATAAAATATGGAGCTGTAGATTCATTACTTTGAACATATAATAATTTTTCACTATTTCCATTAAATTTGGAATGTGATTTTGCAAAGTATAAATCTTTATTAAAGTTTATTACTCCAAAATTAAATCTGCTAAAATCGGATAATTTATCAAATATAGAACATTTTATCATAATTCGATAATAATTTAAAATTTTACCTGCATTATCGTAGTCATATTTTAGAACAGAATCTATATTATTTATTATTGCTTCTAGTAAATCAAAAGATCTAACACTACCATTTATGTTTAGTATTTCTTCCCTAAAATTTTGCATATATTCACTAGAAAGATTTTTATAATCAATACCTAACATGTGACATAAATTCATACTTAATATTTCAAATAATATTTGTTCACCATTTGATAAAATAATGTCATATTCCTTATTTAAATAAAATTTTTTAAAATCTTCATAGGACTTTACTAGTAATTGAGAAGCTGCTTCAGCATATTCTACTCCTGGATATGGAACTTTTTTAGCCCATGCTGAAACATAACTTAATTCTTTATTTGTTATCATAATTTTCCCCCTCTTTTTTAATTATGAAACGTATTCTAGCACAAATAATTAGTTTTGTCAATAAATCAAAATAAAAGACACTCCTATAGAGCATCTTAATTTAATTATTCAATAATTTCAGTTACTGTACCAGCACCAACTGTATGTCCACCTTCACGAATTGAGAACTTAGTTCCATTTTCAACCGCAATTGGAGCTATTAATTCTACAGTCATTGTAACGTTGTCACCAGGCATAACCATTTCTGTTCCTTCAGGAAGTGTAACTACACCAGTAACATCTGTTGTTCTAAAATAGAACTGTGGTCTATAGTTTGTAAAGAATGGAGTATGTCTTCCACCTTCTTCTTTAGAAAGTACATATACTTGTGCTTTAAATTTCTTATGTGGAGTAACTGATCCGGGTTTAGCTAATACTTGTCCTCTTTCAACTTCACTTCTGTCTATTCCTCTAAGTAGAACACCAGCATTATCTCCAGCTTCAGCATAATCAAGTTGTTTTCTAAACATTTCAATACCAGTAACAACTGTAGACTTAGTATCTTTAAGGCCAACAATTTCAACTGTATCGTTAAGTTTTAATTGTCCTCTTTCAACTCTACCAGTAACAACTGTTCCTCTACCAGTAATAGTAAATACATCTTCAATTGACATTAAGAATGGTTTGTCATTATCTCTTTCTGGAGTTGGTATCCATTCGTCAACAGCATCCATAAGATCTTCAATAGCTTTAACGTACTTAGGATCTCCTTCAAGTGCCTTTAGAGCAGATCCTCTTATAATTGGAGTATTCTCTCCATCGTATCCATATTCAGTAAGTAATTCTCTGATTTCCATCTCAACTAGGTCTAATAATTCTTCATCATCAACCATATCGCATTTATTCATAAATACGACCATTCTAGGAACACCAACTTGTCTAGCAAGTAAGATGTGCTCTCTTGTTTGAGCCATAGGTCCATCAGTAGCAGCAATAACTAAGATTGCTCCATCCATTTGTGCTGCACCAGTGATCATGTTTTTTACATAGTCAGCATGTCCAGGGCAATCAACATGAGCATAATGTCTCTTAGCTGTTTGATATTCAACATGTGCTGTGTTGATTGTAATTCCTCTTTCTCTTTCTTCAGGAGCTTTATCGATATTTGCATAATCAACGAAATCTGCTCCACCTTTAGCGGCTAAAACTTTTGTAATAGCAGCAGTTAATGTAGTTTTACCATGGTCAACATGTCCAATTGTACCAATGTTAACATGTGGTTTTGAACGATCAAATTTTTGTTTTGCCATTATAATTTTCCTCTCTTTCTTAAATATTACATATTATATTTTATCATATTATTATTTTTTTTCAAGTATTTTTACTAATTTCCACCATTTTTTTTGATGATTTCATCGGCTATTGATTTTGGAACTTCTTCGTAGTGATCTAACTCCATAACATAGTTACCTCTACCTTGTGTAGAACTTCTAAGACTAGTAGCATAACCAAACATTTCAGCAAGTGGTACCATAGCAGTAAAGGCTATAACATTACCACGTGATTCTTGTCCTTGTGGTTTACCACGTCTAGCGGTTAAATCTCCAATTACATTTCCAGTATATTCATCTGGTGCTGTAACTACTACTTTCATTATTGGTTCAAGTAATACTGGTTTACATTTATTCTTAGCTTCTTTTAATGCTAGAGAAGCGGCTATTTTGAAGGCCATTTCGGATGAGTCAACATCATGGTATGATCCATCAAATAAAGTTGCTTTAACATCAACCATAGGATATCCAGCTAAAATTCCTGTTTTCATAGCATCTTGAAGTCCCTTATCAATAACTGAAATGTATTCTCTTGGAACTACACCTCCAACAATATTATCAACAAATTCATAACCTTTATCTGGATTTGGTTCAAATCTAACCCAAACATGTCCGTATTGTCCACGGCCTCCTGATTGTTTGATATGCTTTCCTTCACACTCACCAGTTTGCGTGATAGTTTCACGGTATGCAACCATTGGCGCACCAACTGTAGCTTCAACGCCAAATTCTCTTCGCATTCTATCAACAATGATATCTAGATGAAGCTCTCCCATTCCAGAAATGGTAGTTTGACCTGTTTCAGGATCAGTTTGCATTCTAAATGTTGGATCTTCTTCAGCTAGTTTTTGAAGAGCTATTGCCATTTTTTCTTGATCGGCTTTTGTCTTTGGTTCAACTGCTTGAGTGATAACAGGTTCTGGAAATTCCATACCTTTCATTATAACAGGCTTTTTTTCATCGCAAAGAGTATCGGCGGTAGTAGTATTCTTAAGACCTACTGCTGCTCCAATTTCTCCTGAATATATTTCTGGAATTTCTTCTCTGTGATTAGCATGCATAAGTAGAATTCTTCCTATTCTCTCTTTAACATTTTTAGTAGAGTTTAAAACATATGAACCACTCTTTAAAGTTCCTGAATACACTCTAAAGAATGTAAGTCTACCAACAAATGGATCGGTAGCAATTTTGAATGCTAAAGCAGTAAATGGTTCAGAGTCCGATGGATGTCTTAATACTACTTCACCTTTAGAATCAGTACATTCGATTGCTTCAATATCTGTTGGTGCTGGTAAATAGTCTACAACTGCATCAAGTAAAAATTTAATACCCATATTACCAAGAGCAGTTCCACACATTACTGGGAAGAACTCTGCTTTTAATACTCCTGTTCTAATTGCCTTTTTAAGTTCTTCTACGCCAATCTCTTCTCCATCTAAGTATTTTATCATCAATTCTTCATCAAAATCTGATGCTGCTTCAATTAGTTTGTTTCGATACTCTAAAGCTTTATCTTTCATATCTTCAGGAATATCGATTTCAGTGTAATTTTCTTCTTGCTTTCCATCATAGTGATATGCTTTCATTGTTACTAAATCAATTACACCATTAAAATCAGATTCAGCGCCAATTGGAAGCTCAATTGCTGCACAATTTGCCCCTAATCTATCGCTTATTGTACCTAAACTAAAATAGAAATCTGCTCCCATTTTATCCATTTTATTGGCAAAAATGATTCTAGGTACATTATATTCATTAGCTTGACGCCATACTGTTTCACTTTGAGGTTCAACACCAGCTTGGGCATCGATTAGTAAAACAGCACCGTCTAATACTCTAAGGCTTCTTTGAACTTCAATTGTAAAGTCAACATGTCCTGGAGTATCTATTATATTGAATCTATAGCCTTTCCAAAATGCAGTAGTAGCGGCACTAGTAATTGTAATGCCCCTTTCTTGTTCCTGTTCCATCCAGTCCATTTGTGATTCACCATCATGAGTTTCACCAATCTTATGAATCTTATGGGTATGAAAAAGAATTCTCTCAGTACATGTAGTCTTACCTGCATCAATATGGGCCATGATTCCAATATTTCTTGTATGTTCTAAGCTTATTTCACGAGCCATAATTTATTTCCTTTCTTACCATCTATAATGAGCAAAGGCCTTATTAGCTTCTGCCATTTTATGCGTATCGTCTTTTTTCTTAACTGATGCTCCAACACCATTTGAAGCATCAATTATCTCATTAGCTAAGTTTTCAGCCATCGAGTGTCCGTTTCTTAATCTTGCATACTGGGCAAGCCAACGGAAGGCTAGAGCTTGAGCTCTATCTGGTTTTACTTCAACTGGTACTTGATAGTTAGCTCCTCCAACTCTTCTAGACTTAACTTCAAGTGAAGGTTTAATATTATTCATTGCTCTCTCAAAGACAACCATAGGATCTTCACCAGTTTTTTCTTTAACTATATCAAAAGCATCATAAATAATTTTTTGAGCAGTACCTTTTTTACCATCTTTCATGATATGATTAATAAGTTTAGTTACTACTTTAGAATTATATATAGGATCTGCTAAAACATCTCTTTTAGCTGCTCTCTTTTTTCTCACTTGTATCCCTCCTTTTACTATATATTTAATTATTATTTACATTATTTTTTATCTTTTTTAGCGCCATATTTGCTTCTACCTTGTTTACGATTTTGAACTCCAGCAGTATCTAAAGTACCACGAATTATATGATATCTGACACCGATTAAGTCTTTAACACGGCCACCTCTTATTAGAACAACACTATGTTCTTGTAAGTTATGTCCAATTCCTGGAATATAGCAAGTAACTTCCATACCATTAGAAAGTCTTACTCTCGCATATTTTCTTAAAGCTGAGTTAGGCTTTTTAGGTGTAATAGTTCCAACACGAGTACATACTCCTCTTTTTTGAGGTGAAACTTGTACTGTTTGTTTCTTTTGAATACTATTTTTTCCTACTAATAATACTGGAGATTTACTCTTTCTTGTTTTCTTACTTCTAGGTTTCTTTGTTAACTGATTAATTGTAGGCATAATCTCACTCCTTTCTTACACATATCCTGGTGTGTCATTTTTGATTTTAAATATAAGTTTTGCCTGAAACAAAACTTAAATACATAATCGTTATAAATATATCATTTTTAATAGCGCAAGTCAAGTATTTTTATTGATTTTTTTATAATTTTGTTATGTTGTATTTTTATATAGCTTTAATTTTATATATTATGTAATTTCTAAAATTTTGACACATTGATTTCTTCAATTTTGCTTATTTCAAAAAACAAATCATTTTCGTCTTTATTTATATTATTGATACATTTTAAAAACTCTTCTTTGTAGTTGATAGTATCATCTTTATTTTTAATAATAGAAGAATGTAATAAATTATAAAGTTCTTCTTTACTAAAACTATCAGGCAAGTCAATATATTGTAGATTTTTTGCAATATCATCTAAAGTTTCTACGCTATTATTTAAACTATTTATAATGCTTTTTTTATTTAATTCATTATAGTTAATATTATTAACTATAGTGCTGTCAAAATATTTATATTTACCGTCTTTGTATGTGTTATATACTTTAAGGTAAAAGTTTTTTATAGCTTCTAAAGAATTTATAATCAATTCATTATTTTTCTTTTCATTTATTAACACTTCTGAAAAATAAATAGCTATATCACCAGATAATTGATCTTCTATTTTGCCCATTACATTTATATAATTTATATCATTTTTTTTGTATTCATCAATGTGTTTATTTAATAACTTTATTTCTTCAGCTATTCTCTTTAAATCGATGTCTATTTTCATAGTATTCTCCTTATTCTGCTTATTCTGTTTTTTCAATTGGTAAGTCTGAATATTCTTTTTTTATAACTGGTAATAGTTCATCATTTATAATTCTCATATTCTCTTTTAATGCCTTAATAGTATTATCTAATTTTTCTTTAGAAAAGCAGACATTATTTATTTTTAAACATTCTTCCATTTTTTTATTTAATGAAAGAAGTGTCATGTAACAGTTATCTATTTTTTTATAGTTTTCTTTTAGATTATTAATTAAATTTTCATATTTTATACTTTCTTGATATATTTTATTCATATTTATCATTTTCTTTCTATAATATTATATATTAGTTAACACTACAAAGATTAAAATACTATAATGAAAGGTCTATTTTTCTAAATGATTCATTAGCTTCTTCATTAACTTTTATTATTTCATTTAATTTGCTTGTTAAATAATCAATAATATTTTTTTTATTTTCTATTAATACTTCTAAAGACATATTAATATTCTCTATTTTAGCATTAATTACATCATCATTATTACTGATATAATATTTTTTTAATAAAGATAACGACTCTTTAATACTCTTAACTTCTAACTCTTCATTTTCAATATAGAACTTAAGTTTTTTTATCATTGCATCAAATTCTACAGTATCAACATTATTCATATATATCACTTATCCCAATAGTAGTATACCATTTTTAAAATAATTAGTAAAGAAAATTTATTTACTTTCTTCTTAATTTGCTATGCTATATATTATATTTTTGATTTCATGTGTAATAAAAAGAATGATAAAATCATTCTTTTTATTGTATTTATTCACTATCAACACCATTTTATAAAAATAACTTCTCATTATCTAGTACATTTTTGATTATTAATTATTTTTCAATATCATATTATTATTTTGTTAATAATGCTTGCTTTCTATCTTGAATTGCCGCAATTATTAAAAGGATTTCATCTGCTCTTCTTGATAGTTCTTTCAATTCAAAGTTTGTTAATGTTCCAGGAGTCTCTGTTTCACCAGCAGCTTTTATAGCTTCAGATAAATCCAATCCAAGTGCTTTAAATTCCTCAGCTAAATAAAAATGTAACATTTTATATTGTGATGTATTTAACTTTCCATATTCATCTTTTTCGAACGGAAATTCTTCTCTAGCTGGCTTTTTACCATTTTTATTTAGATAAGCATCTACAATTGCCTGCAAAACGATAATTCTCTCGGCTTTTAATATCTTTTTTTTATCTTCATTCATTTTTTATTTCCTTTCAATTCTTTTTAATGATTTCCATACATAAATCGTATTACTGCTTCTGCTGCATTTCCTATTGCTGAAATGCCAGAAAATATAGTATCTGTGGCAACTTCACCAACTGTTTCTAATGCGTCCAATTCTGAAGTTAGTATTGCACCTCGCGTATTCGAAATATAGTCTGTAGCACGGTCACAATTTGAATAATTCCAATTTTCTGCGAAGTCCTGACCAACGCCTTTCCAATAATCACTTGTAAATGTATTCCACGGTCCCCATTTTCTTTTACTAAGAGCATCTCTTCCACTACTATCTGAAGATGATGCATTAGTATTAGGAGATGATGACTCTGTAGCAAAAGTACCACTTGAAGACGTAAAATTATTATTTGAAGATAGTGAATTTCGATCAAATTTACTATCTAAATATGGAAAGTTATCTTTTAAAGATGATGATTTTTTACCTTCAAGCGCTGAGCCAAGCGTTGCATTAGCACTTCCAATTCCTAACCCCAAAGAACCTTGAATAGTACTATTATCTACAGTAGAGTTTGTTACTTCATTAAGGGCATCTGAAAATGCTAACATACCATTTCCTAATTTTGACATTGCTGGAATTATTTTTGTTTCATAATATTCAGAAACATTATTTATACTATCTAGTACTCCTGTTATATCTGCTCCATCGCCTTCCCAGTTCGTCTGGATTTGATTTCCAATATATAATAACGAACTGATAACAGAGCCAAATTCATTTGCACAAGATATTAAATTCTCTGCTTCTGGATTTACTATTGATGTATCATATTTTAAATTATCTAACATATTATCTCCTCCTAACTAAAATCTATACTATCTAATTCGGCTTGTGCTTGTTGCAATTGACTAGCTAATTCAGATTCATTAGCATTATATTCTGCAGTTTGTGAACTAATAAAGTTAGAAACATTACTAAGTACTTCGTTAATTTTTGTAACATTATCAGATATTGCACTTTTTAATAATTCTAAATCTTTTTCAATGCCATTTCCACCTACTGCTGATATTATTGTATCTAAAGATGAGCATGCACTACTACTTTTTTCACTCATTGTTTCAATTCTTTCTTCAATTCTTGAAGCACTAGTGTTTAACTCACCTAAACTTTCAATTCTAAATCCCATTGTCTTTCCTCCTTATTAAATTAAACGAAATTTGTTTCAATAAAATCAAGTGCTGCTTGTAGCATAGCTTTTGCTTGCTCATAAACGTCACTGTAACTACTTACTTGTTCATCTAAAAATTGTGTTAGTTCTCCAAATGAAGTATCAATTTTATTACTCGTGTTTGTCAAATTTGTCGTAATACTATTTATTAAATTTGATACATTCGACCCACTAACATTAGTTAAAAGATCTTCAAATTGATTATTGATAGTCTTTATCAAACTATTAATATCACTTCCTGAGTCTCTTACATCATTATTAATTTTGGTAAGTTCATCTAAGCTAAAACTTAATTTTGCCATAATCTTTTCTCCTTTACATTATTAATATTATTAACATATTTTCGTTATATTTTATACACTTTTTGAACTTGTTTCTTGTGCACTCTCAGCATAATATCTGATTGCACTTGCAACCTTTTTAGTAGTCTCCGATAATTGAAAGATATTTTTTATTTGTTTTTCAAGTTCTGTTACATAAGATTCTTTATCAGCACCACTTGACTCCCAATCGCTCTCAATTTGCTGCAAGCTTCTGTTTAAGACTTCTGCTGCATTATACAACTTTTGATTATTTTCATTTATTGTTTCACATACTTCAATTGCTGCTTGTGGATCTTTAACTACTACATCACTCATAATTTCACTCCTTCCTTATTTTCAATAAATATTTTAACATATAAAAACTTAAATTGCAACTGTTTTTTTATTTTTTATATAATTAACAGTAAGATAAATTTAAAGTAATTAACATTAATGTATTTATAATTATATTTTTTCATAAGCATAGTAAAATGGCATTTTATTATTTCTATGTATTTAGTATTTAATATATAATTTTCTGTTTATATTATAGTTTCTTAATAATTTACCTTTACTAAACCATTGGTAATGCAGTTAAGAGTCATGTAAATGACTCTTAACTATCAACCTGTTATTAAACATCAAATAATACTAACTTTGTAGAGTTTCTTATATCAGTGTTTATTACAATAGAATTTTTTTCATATATTTTACCTGTATCTATGTTTGCTATGACATAATTTTTGTCCATTGGTAGTGTTCCATCTGATAAATCGCTTAATGCTTTTACTAATAATTTATTAATTCGCCATATATATTCATTTGCAGGTATAAATACATCATATTCTTTATCTATCATAGGTACATATAAAGTTACTAGAATTTTATTCATCGTCATCAACACCTTCGTCATTACCAGTAGTTTTTAATTCAATAGTTTTGAATATATCGGCCATTCCATCTTTAATTACAAATCCAAAATTATTTTTATATCTAGCTCCCATTTCTTTTGTTATTTTACTTATTTTAAATATATTTTGCTCTGAAAGTCCTGTGCCAATCCAAATACCATCAGTATCATTTTGAATATTTTTGTACCATGTTTCATATGCACTTTTCTTAAGTTGTTTATAATCGCTAGTAACTATAATATTTATGTTTTCAAGACCTTTAATCAGTTTAGTGAACTTCTCAATACTGCTTTCCTCAACTTTGGACTTTAATTTTGCAATATTTTGAAAATATATTAACGTTCTTGTAGTATAAGATTGGATTGTTTTTATTTTTTCAACATATTCCATAAGTAAATTAATTACTTTTTCAGGGTTACTATCATAATAATATTTTACTATTCCTTTTATTTCTGCTAATTCTTTATTTATATCAACTACGATAACTTGTAGGTTCTGAATTTTGATTAATTCTGAAATTAATGCTTTTGAAAAAGTAGCTGTATTTTCAGATGTATTACTTAGAATAAATGTTGCTAAATATGAAGTAAAGTCATAATTAACAATATCTAACGATTGTTTATATACACCTATAGGGACAGAATTAATACCTTTTAGGTAAGAACTTACATATTCTAATGTTACTGTATTCGGAAGAGTTGGTATTCTTTGAACATTATAATTATTTTGACTAGTTAAATTTATACCTATTTGTCTAATAATGTCGCTTGAATTTTCTTCTTCGGTTATAGAAGCAGTTTGAAATTCATATATACTTTCTAATTTTACTAATCCTCTTCCATCTATATCTTTTGGAACTCTATTTACTCTACCATATATATTGGCATAATCAGATATATCATTTAATCTAAGGGCAAGGGTACTATTGAAATTTTGACTTATTTTTCTTCTAACTGAATTATCATTATTTGCAGTAAGTATGAAAAATACCCCATATCTTAATCCATCTCTAGTAAACTTAATAAGTTCATCTTCAACATTTGGGTTGTTTTCAATAAATGAATCATAATTATTGACTATAATACCAATTAATGGTATTGACTTATTACTATTTTTAACATAGTTATTATATTCCCCACCATATTGAGCAAACAATTGCTTTCTTTGTCTAATAATGTTTCTAATAAGTTTAAATAAATTGTTTAACTTTTCTTCTTCACCGAGAAAAACTATATCACCTATATGAGGGAAATTAATAAATTTTCTCAAAGCTTCAGAACCATAGTCAACAATATAATAATTAATTTCACTTGTTGTATATCTTATAGCAGTAGAATATATAATAGCATCTAGTACCATTTCTTTGTCACTACCTATGTTTCCATAGATAATAGTATTACCATTATTATTTAAATTAATTTTGAGAATGCTTTGTCTTTGATTACTAGGATCATCATATTCTCCAATGATAGCGTCTACAAAATTTGGCGTTCTAGTTAAATTATATTTTATTATCAAATTATTAATAAGTATAATACTTGGAATATTATCGAGCCATAATCTTTTTGCTTCCATTTTTTCCATTTTTCCAGCGTCTATTATATGCTTTAAAATGTTAGCTAATTGTTCCCCACAATCGGGGCCTTTTTTATTAACTGACTCTCTTACACTTTTTATTACATAGCCTATGTTATTAATAAATTCTATCGTTTTATCAACATTTTTTTCTACTTTATCTGAAGGAAAATATTTTGCTCCACACCAAGCAGACTGTCCTAACAAAAATAATTCATTATAACCGACTTGTAAATAGAACCTTCCCACTTGCTTTAATGAAGCAGCATCTGGTCTTTTTAACATTTCATTACTGTCTTCTTTTTCTTGTACTTTTAAGCAGACTCTAAATTTACTATTACTCCATATTTGGTCGTTAACCACACCTGAAGGTTTTTGTGTTGCAAGTATTAAATGGACTCCTAAGCTACGACCAATTCGAGCGACACTAATCAAATTATTCATAAAATCAGGTTGTTGACTTTTAAGTTCTGCAAATTCATCACAAATTATGATTAAATGTGGTACTGGTTCGTCTAATTTTCCTTCTCTATAGAATGCTTGATACTTATAAATGTCAATTGTACTTTCTCCTAACTTATCTCTTGCTTCATTAAATACTCTTTGTCTTCTACGGACCTCACTGTCAATGCTTACTAATGTTCTATTCATTTCGGCTTTATCTAAGTTAGTTATTGTTCCAGCTAAATGCGGAAGTTTAATTCCAGTAGCCTTGTTTTCAAAAGCACCAGCAAGGCCACCTCCTTTATAGTCTATTAGTATAAAAGCTACTTCATTTGGACTATAATTAATTGCCATTGAAAGAACATAACTAATAATAAATTCACTTTTACCACTACCAGTCATTCCTGCAATAAGTCCATGGGGACCGTGAGCTTTTTCGTGTAGATCTAAATATAATAAATCACCAGCCTCATCAACACCTATTTCTGCTTTTAATGATTTAGTTGGATCATTGTTTTTCCATCTGTTGATGATATTGAGTTGTTCTACTTTTCCAACATTTTCCATCTCCAAGAATGTTATCATATTAGGCAATGCTTTATTTGCAAATCCATCAAATTCAATAGGAATGTTAGAAAGTCTTTTACCAACTAGATTCATATTAATTTCATAGTTAATTTCGTCATGAAAATTTATTATTTTTTGATTGTTATATGCTCCTTCTAAAACAGAAGAAGAACTATCTCCAATAGAAATAAAATTATCACATTTACTTGGAAGTTTACTAAGTCTATTTTCAATTAAGACTAGACTAAATCCATAGTTATTCTCTACTTCAGTAATACTTTTGAGTATTGGTAGGGTTCTAATTTTACTATAATTGTCCGTTATAATTACATAATACGGTCTACACTGCATATAATTTCTTTCGATAATGTGCATGTTTTCGTCTAAACATCTATTTTTAAATTGTAAATCTAGATAATTTGCAATTTCTTTTGATTCTTCACTGTCTGTAGCATAAAATCTAATTTTTTTATTATTATCAAAATTATGTGGAAAATTTTTAATGAAATTCCAATTACTTTCATTTTCATTGTTTGTAAAAACAACTATTTTTAGATCTTCAAAACTATGAAATGTTGCTAATTGCAATATAATATTTTTTATAAAATTATATGTTTTGTTTTTGCTACCCATTATTGCAGTAACTTTATTTTGAGTTAAGGAGTACCCAATAGGAACATCTTTTAAATATTCATAGGTTTTTGGAAATTGCATTGCTTCTTCTTTAAGTACATCTTCTTCGACAGAAAATCCATCTTGTGGACAGCTAATACTAATATCTGCTGGATAATCACCAATTCCGATTCTAACTTTTAAAAAGTCAGGTTGTTCTACTCTTCTACTCCATAAGCCAGTTTTCTTATTTAATGCAATATCATAGCAATTTTCATTTGATATCAAATTTTCTGTTAAAATATCACTTTGTAATTTTATTTCTGTTTCTATCTCTTTTCGCTTGCTTTTTAAATATTCACAATATTTTTCTTTGTTTTTTTCCAGTTGCTTTGCTCTTTTTTTCTTTTTATATTTTTTTGTTATTTGTGGCCATAACAAAGTAGCTGAAAGCATAGATATACCCATTATTAGTGGTGATAATTGACTAATAATTGTTGCGTTTCCGGAAGCAATTCTTGCAATTGCCGTAGCAAAACTAGCTAAAGACATCATTGCCATAGCAAGTCTTGGACCAATTTCTAATAAAAAAGGCATTTCCTCTTCATCTTTAATTGTGGGGGGTGAATCAATTTTAAAGTCTTTATGTTCAATATTTCTATTAATCCTAGGAGCTTTGGAAAAATAATCATCATCATTATATAGATTTAATTCTTTTAATTCATTATTTATTAAATTATCGTTGCTATTTACTATTAAGTCATTAAAACCAGCTGTTAATTTGTTTATAAATACTTCATTGTTAGGATTATTAATTAATATAATTCCATTTAATATAATTATTTTTAATCCAAAAATTTCTATAACATCTCCAGCATTAATAATAGATATATCTTTATTTACAGCTTTATTGTTAATATAAATTAAATTATTTCTATTACTTTTTAAATTCAATAAATTGTTACTATAATTAATAGTAAATGCAATATCTTTAATATATGGTAAATTATAGTATATGTTACAGTTTTTTGTACTTCCCATTACAATATTTACTTGCTCATTATATCTATATTTGGTGAAAGTATTGTCATATGTATCACTAGTATAAATTAGGTATTTATTTGCTTCTCTCTGCAAAATATAGAATCTGTTTTTTTCGAGTAATACTTTGCTAGTATAATCATTTTTACCATTGTAAACACTTACACTGGTAGTAGACACTAAAAACCAATTATTATTTTCACTTTCAATATTAATTAATTTTGCTTCTTCTTCTTCATTTTCGTCAAAGCTAAAATTTCCGAACACTTGTACTGGAAGGTTAAATTTAACAATTTTTGTACTTAATAGCAAACTTATCTCCATTATTTTGCCAACTCCTCTATCATGTATAATGATAACATAAATAAATTAGTTTTTCAATTATTTTATAGTAAAAATCAATTTTTTGTGTGAAATTATTATAAAAGCATTACTTATACAAGATTTTTATAAAAAATGTACCATTTATTATGTAATAAATGGTAAAAGAAAAAAGGCTATTTAGCCTCAACTATCAATTTAATCGCTGTTCGTTCCTCACCATCAATAGTAATATCAATAAATGCTGGTATACATACTAAATTTTTACCAGATGGTGCTACAAAGCCTCTTGCTATGGCTACTCCCTTAATTGCCTGATTAAGAGCTCCTGCTCCTATCGCTTGTACTTCTACTGTTCCTTTTTCTCTAAATACATTAGCAAGTGCTCCTGCTACTGAGTTTGGATTAGACTTGGATGAAACCTTAATTGTTTCCATAAATGTTTTATCATTCCTTTCTTTATACAATAAATAATATGAAGAAAGGAAAAGAAATATAACTTTTGTTGTAACTTGTTTAATTTTATATTAAATAACTTTTAAGTATCATATTTGTATATATTTATAATAATAATTAAAAAACTATGAAAATGCTAATATTTAAGCCATAAATATTCATAGTTTTACTATTATTTAATTATATATTTTTTTAATTGCTTCTTAAAATAGCATGACAATTATCTTCAACATCTTTGATAATTCTATTAAATACTTCAGTTACTTCTTCGCTAGTTAAAGTTCTATTTGGATCTTTGAAAGTTAAACTATAGGCAATGGATTTTTTGCCATTAGATAGATTACTATAAACGTCAAACACTATATATGAGTCTAATAATCTACCTCCGGATTTCTTTATTTGCCTTCCTATTTCTTCACTAGAAGTATTAACATCCACGATAAAAGCTAAATCTTTTACAACTTCTGGATGTTTAGAAGCCTCTTTATATTTTATTGGTTTTATTTCTTTTTCATATAGTTTTGTAAGAGATAATTCAGCTACATAGATATCATCTTTATTATAACTAGGATGTACTCTTCCTACTACTCCAAGTAAGTCCTTATTATCTAAAATTATTTTAGCACTTATTCCAGGATGCATCTCTGGTAAAGTTTCTTTTTCAAATGAATATCTATTTTTAAAGCCTAAGTAATCTAATAAGTTTTCAATTATACCTTTAATTATATAGAAATCACATTTGTTATTTTTATTATTCCATGAACTATCTAGATAGTTACCTTTCATCAATATTCCTATTTTGGTATCTTCAGTATAACTACTATCATAAGTCTTAGATATTTCATAAAGGAAAATATTGGATACTTTTCTAGCTTTATTATATTCATATACATTAATAAGAGATGGAAGAATACTGGTTCTAATAACGGACTTATCAAGACTCATTGGATTGGGAAGATTAATAGCATTTTTATCTTCATACTTAAAAGTTTTTGCCATATCAGGACTAGTTAAGGTATAAGTTTTTACTTCATTTAGTCCTAGGCTACGAAGTCTTTTAGAAGCTTCTTTTCTTATTTTTACATCACCTTTATATTCACCTTTGCGAAGAGGAATAGTAGGAAGAGTTGAAGCTAAATTTTGATAGCCATATAATCTTCCTATTTCTTCGGCGATGTCATTGACATTTGGATCAATATCTAATCTCCTATGGGGAATGGTTACAACAAAATTTTTATCATCTTTAGTGTATTTAAAGTCTAATCTACCAAGTTCGGTTTCAATGTCAGAGTCAGTTAGTGATAAACCAAGTAAATTACTTACTTCTTCATTAGTAAATGATACTATTTTCTTACTTTTATCAATGCAGTCATGTTTGATAACTCCAGATAATACTTTAGCACTAGCATACTTTTCAAGAAGATGTACTGCTCTTTCTAAGGCAAGATCAGTATATTCATAATTTAATCCTTTTCCATATCTAATTGAAGCTTCACTCTTTAAGTTTAATCTAGAAGCTGTATTCCTTATACTTACTGCATCAAAAATAGCGCTTTCAATTAAGATGTTTTTAGTACTACTATCAATTTCGGTATTTTCTCCTCCCATCACTCCGGCGATGCAGACTGGTTTCTTACCATCAGTTATGACAATATCACTACTAGATAGAGTTCTCTTATTTCCATCTAAAGTAATTATTTCTTCATTATCAAAGGCACTGCGAACTAGAATAGTATCTCCTAGTTTGTCTTTATCAAAGAAATGAAGAGGTTGACCATACTCAAGCATTACATAATTAGATATATCTACGACATTATTAATTGGCCTCATGCCAGCGGAAAGTAATCTTTTTTTAATGAATTCAGGGCTTTCACCTACTTTGACATCTTTTACCATACGGGCAGTATAATAAGGGCACTTTTCAGTTTCTACTTTTATTTTTATATTATTATTTATATTTTCATCTATTTCACTATGCGCATTATCAGGAAGAGTTACCTTTTTATTTAAGATTGCTGCTATTTCATAAGCAAAACCAATATGGTAGTAGCAGTCGTTATTACGATGCTTATGAACATCTAATTCATATAGGGTATCATCGGTTCCTAGATATAAATTAGCATCGTCTCCTGGATTTAATGTGCTATCTACTTCCTCAATACCTTTAGCATAAGTTTCCTCAGTCTTTTCTTCGACACCAAGTTCGAAGAGAGCACAAATCATACCAGAAGATTCTACACCTCTAATAGTGCCTTTTTTGATTTCAAAGCCTCCGGGTAAGATTGCTCCGGGAAGGGCTACGATTACTTTTATACCTTTCCTTACATTAGGGGCACCACAGACGATTTGAATAATATCGCTTCCTACATCTACTTTACATACATGTAAGTGATCACTATCTTCATGCATAGTACACTCTACTACTTTACCAATAACAAGGTTATCAATATGTTTAGTAATAACTTTTTCAACATTAATGCCGGCTTTAGTTACTTTGACTGCTAGTTCTTTTAAATCTTCACTTTCGATATCTATATAATCTTTTACCCAATTTAAACTAATCATTTTCTTTCTCCCTTCTGTCAAAAGTACCAACTTCTCTTAAATCAGTTTGATAAAACGTACGAATATCATTTATTCCATACTTTAACATAGCTAGACGCTCTGCTCCAAAGCCAAAGGCAAAACCAGTCCACTCTTTTGGATTATAACCACAGTTTCTTAAAACGTTAGGATGAACCATGCCAGCACCACTTACGGTTATCCAGCCAGTATTTTTACATAGAGAGCAGCCTTTTCCTTTGCAGGCAAAACAACTTATATCAGTTTCTACTGATGGCTCGGTAAACTGATAATAACTTGGTCTAAATCTTGTTTCTGTATTTTCTCCAAATAATTTTTTAGCTATGACATCAAAGGTTCCTTTTAAATCAGATAATTTGATATTTTTGTCGACAAGTAGTCCTTCTATTTGCATAAACTGATGAGAATGAGTTGCATCATCATCATCACGGCGATAAGTTTTTCCAGGGCAAATCATACGAACAGGCTCTTTACCACCAGTTTTTAGCATTGTTCTAATTTGAACTGGGGAAGTTTGACTTCTAAGTAGTATTTTTTCATCTTCAATATAAAAAGTATCTTGAGCGTCTCTGGCCGGATGTCCTTTAGGTATATTTAGAAGTTCAAAGTTATATTTATCTTCTTCTATTTCAGGGCCATCAACGACATCATAACCCATAGACATAAATACTTCTTCTATTTCTTCAATTAATTTTTCTAATATATTAGGAGAGCCTACTGTAAATTTAGTACTAGGAAGACTTATATCAATAGATTCACTAGCTAATTTCTTATTTATTTCTTCTTGTTCTAGCTTATTTTTTAGTTCTTCATATTTGGTATTGAATAAGGTTCTTACTTCGTTTACTTTTATACCAAAGGCTTTTTTATCATCACTAGCCACTTCTTTAATTAATGATTGAACTTCAGTAATATAGCCCTTTTTACCTAAAAATTCTACTTTTAATTCATTTAATTTATTTAGATCATTAACATCTTGCATCTTTTCTTCAATTAATTTTTTTATTTCTTCTATTTTATCCATGTTTTCCTCCCTACATATTTTCAAGTAATGTTATTACTTCCTCTTTGGTTAATTTTTTCTCATATTCTTCGATTTTCTTAGTAAATTTACTATGTTCTTCAGTTAATTCTAGAAGCATACTACAAATTACTTTATCGATATTTGTAATACCATATCTAATTAAATATTTGATATTTAAATTGACATCAACAAAGTTATTTTGCAAAAGCTCTAATGTGTAGTTATTACTGCTAGTTAGTATTTTATTATAAGTACTATTAGAGACATATCTTAATAAATAATCTATCTTTTTATTCATAACATCTTCCTTTCAAAAAGAAAAAGATGATACCATAAAAGGACGAGATTTCCCGTGGTACCACCTTTCTTTATAACATATGTTATACACTTACATCTTTAACCAGATTAACGGTTTAAAACTAAAGGGTGAATTCATACCTTTACAGTCCACTCTTCTTCACACCATATTTAAGAGCTCGCTTGGGGCTGTATTTTTATAAGTACTGCTACTTCCTTATCACAGTTTTAATATAAATTTTCTTTATTACTATTTATACATCTAATTAGTTTTTTTACTTTGTCAGTTGGATAATTTATGATATCTTTATCACGAAGACTTGATTCTGTATGAAAATATGGTATACCATATCTTTCGGCATATCTATTAATACTAGCAGATAGATCAATATTTCTTATGCCTGTGTTTTTAATTTTTAGGATTTCTTCCATTAAAAGCATATAATAATATGGTTCAATTTCACATAAACTGTTATAAATATCTCCTACACTACTTCTCGGAATAAAATCACATTTAAAATTACCAGAGAAAATATCATCTAATAGTTTATTTGATTTATACTCAAATCGATATTCAGGATTATTAGGTAGTTTTTCATCTAATAATTCGACTGTTTTAGTAACCACTGAATAGTGTGCAATAGTTTCTTCATTAAATAAGCTTAAAATGTCAAGATTGTATATAGTTCTATCATTATTTTTATTTAATAAAAATCTACACAATTCAGCGTCACTCTTAGCTATATCTGAATAAGCTATCTCACTCGGATACATTCGACATACAGCATAGGCAATATTAGGATTTTCACGTAAATATTTATAAGCTGATTTTAGTACTCCTTTATTTGGATATCTTCTTCCTTCAATAACTAGAGCTTCAACTGCTTTAGCTAAAAGATACTTATATATTTCACATGCTCCCATGCCTTTAGAATTACATAGTTCTTGCATTCTATAAAGATCATCCATACTAGGCATTAAAACCTTTTTTTGCATTATAACCACTTTCCCATTTAAATAATAACTATATAGTCATAAGATCTTTTTCTTTTTCTTTTAGTTTATCTTCTATTACTTTGTTGTATTCATTTATTAATTCTTGAACTTTTTCATTACCTCTCTTTTCTTCATCTTCAGGTAATTTTAAGTTTTCAAGGCTTCGATTGGCATCTTGCCTAATATTACGAAGTGCTATTTTAGCTTCTTCGGCTAGAGCTTTTACTTGTTTTACTAATTCTTTTCTTCTATCTTCAGTAAGAGCAGGAATTACGATAAAGACTACTTCGCCATTATTATTAGGCGTAACACCAAGGTTAGCTTCAAAGATAGCTTTTTCAATAGCCCCAAGACTACTTCTATCAAATGGCTTAATAGATAGTTGTCTAGCTTCTGGTACAGAAATAGTAGCTAAACTTTTAATTGGGGTTGGAACTCCATAATAATCTACCATAACGCCATCTAACATTGAAGGATTAGCTCTACCAGCTCGAACGTTTGTAAATTTGCTTTCTAATGATTTAATTGTATTCATCATTTTTTCTTCAGTACTTTTAATAATTTCTTCCATAAAATCTCCTTTTTACATGTATTATTTTAACATATTATATGTATTTTGTAAATTATTTTTATCTTTTTAAATTATATATTAATTAATTTAGACAACTAGAATTATCAGGATTGTAGCTTCCACCCAAGTAATTTATATATACCTCTAGTTTAGCTTCACTTACCTTTATCCAGTTTGCTTCTTTCCAATACCAGTTATAATCATCGGTACTGCTTAAATATGCTCCTTCATATATTACTGATTTAACATTAAATAGTTTGTATGGTATCCTATTAACAGCATAATTATCTTTAAATGAATAAACTGTGCCGCTTAGTTTAGAATACTTTTTTTCGGTATCATAATCAGTAGCATAAAATCTTAAATGGTTTTCTTTAAGAGAATATATTTCATTAAATTTATTTGCAATACTTAGTTCATTTGCCATTTCACCACTAGTTAAATAGCCTGGAAGTAATATTTCATAACCAGAATAATTTCCATAAGTAATAAAATTATGATGATTACTATATACTATTTTACTTACTACTCCATAATAGCCCATTTCATAGGCTCTTCTATGAAGGCGAGGAATAGTGCTATCGCCAAGACCAGAACCATAAGAATCATCTTCTCTAGTCATATAAACGCTAAAGCCATGGCTTTGAAACCTGCATTTTTCATAGAGTGAAACAGTAAGATTCATTTCTTTTTCATATATGTATTTATTACTAGCTCCAACATCGTTACCACCATGTCCTGGGTCAATTATAACATCATACTGATAAGCAAAATCTTCTATTCCAATTTTAACTTCATCATTACTATATATGAAGGTAACTAGTTTACTGCCTACTTTAGCTCTTACTATTTTATCAATAAAACTCATTTTATTAAGAAGTTTCTCTTCACTATTTGATATTATGTAAAGATTATATGTACCGTTTGGAATATCTTCTAATGAAATATTTCCTTTATATTTGTCATTTCCATTGCTTATTAGATCAAAATAATATTCACTTTCACCAGTTAATTTTAATTTATAGCTACCATTATTTTCTTTTTTATAGCCTTCAATATAAAAACCACTAGAAGTAAATTTATTTAAAGTAACGGTATTACTATAATTAGATATCTTTATTTCTTTCTGCTCTTCTTTGTTTTCACTATTATTTGGAGCAATAATTTTATTGGGATTCTTAACAGTAACAATTCTTTCTACTTCACTAGTATTATTACTACTATCAGATACTTTATAAATAATTTTATACTCTCCTACTTTACTAGTGTCGACAGTTCCTTCAGTTGTTACTTTAAAGCTTATATCTCCATCATAATTATCAAGAGCGGTAGCACCTTCATCAATATATTCTTCATTTAATAAAACTTCTATTTTGCTATTTCCTTTTAATGTGATAATAGGATTTATTTTATCTACTACTTTTACTATTCTATAAGAAGAATATTCTTGTTTATCTATAAATATATAATACTTTACTTTGTATTCTCCTAATTTAGATATATCTAACGTACTAACATCTACTTTTATATTACTACTTTTATCGATGCCATCCACTAGTACTTTAGCACCTAATTCAGTATATTCACTACCATATTCTATTTCATATACTTCTTCTCCTTCTAGAGTAAAAATAACTGAATGTTCTACTTTTCTATTTGAAATAAGATAATATACTAATAGAGATAATAATATTATTAAAATAATGGTTAGATTAATAATTAACACTTTCTTTCTTTTACTTTTTATAAACCTATTTCTCATAATACAAAACTCCTTAACTACTCTAATAATATTATATAATAAATATAGACTATTGGCAAAGAAAAAGAAGAATGTTTTTTTATTTCTTCTTTTCTTTACTATTTTTCTTTTTTAATTCATCTCTTATTTCTTCAAGTAATAATACTTCATCACTTTTTTGAATTTCTTTAGTTTCTTCTTCTACTGCTTCTTTTTTCTTAGTTAATTTATTAATTAATTTTACTAAAATAAAGACACATATAGCTATAATAAAGAAATTAATTACATTATTAATAAATGAACCATATTTAATTACAGAGTCTCCTATTTTAATTGATAAGTTGCTAAAATCTAAGCCACCTAAAATAATACCAATAATAGGCATTAGCAAATCATCTACTACTGAAGAGACAATTTTACTAAAAGCGGAACCAATTACAACACCTACAGCTAAATCGACAACATTACCTCTTTCAATAAATACTTTGAATTCTTTGATTAAACTTTTCACTTTTTCTTTCATATAAACTTCCTCTTTCTGAATATACTATTTTTTACATAAACTATATAGTACTTTTACTTCCTTTATTGATAGAGCCCTATACTCTCCTACTAGAAGAGACTTTAAGGTAAGATTACCATATTTTTCTCTTCTTAATTTAATTACTTTATAGCCAAGATGAGAAAACATCTTTTTGATCTGATGATTTTTACCTTCATGGATGGTAATTTCAACAATGGAAGTATTTTTCTTTTTATCGACGGATTTTAATTTTACTTTAGCTTTTTTGGTTTTGATGCCATCTATTTCAATACCGCTTCGAAGACGCTGAATATCACTAATTGATACCATACCTTCGACTTTGACAATATATGTCTTTTCAACGTGAGAGTTTGGACTCATTAAAAGATTAGCAAGCTCGCCATCATTAGTGAGAATTAAAGCTCCTGTCGTATCATAATCTAATCTTCCAACTGGATATATACGTGTTTTAGTATTAATAAGATCGACAACGGTTTTTCTTCCTTTTTCATCGCTAGTAGTAGTTACAACACCTTTCGGTTTATTTAATAAATAGTATTCATATGCTCTACTACTATCTAAGATATTTCCTTCAACTGTAATTACATCACCAGGTTTAACAGTACTACCAAGTTTAGTTACTACCTCTCCGTTTACTTCAACTAATCCCTTACTTATTAATTCTTCGGCTTTTCGCCTAGAACAATAGCCAGAAGAAGCAATCTTTTTTTGTAATCTTTCCATATACAAGCCCTCCACTACAGACTTAATTATACAATAATTATTTTGTAATGTAAAGAACTTAAAAATAGATATTTGAACTTTAATTTATAGGTAAGAATAACGTTATGAACGTTATGTTTACTAAAATTTACTTTTTTCGAACGGGAACTTCAATTTCAGTTAGCCAATCATTTACATCTTCCTTATTCCAAATACCGTCAATATATCTTTCTCTCGGATTATCTATAATTTCATAGCCATTATCCTCAATATATTTCATTAAAAAGCCATAAGCTTTGCCAAGACTACTATATTCGCCTTTATGGTAAGTACAAACTGCTAAAACAGGATCTAATTTCATAAATTTGATTGTTTCATTTGGAGTACCCATTTCTTCTACAGCTTGACAATATCTTACTTTTATATCTTTTTCTTTATAATTGCCATCCAAATAATTCATATAACAGTAGTCAGGCTCTATACATTTAATGTTTGGATTAGTTTTTAAACATTCTTCAGCACTAGATAAAATAAAATTTGATGCTTCACTATAATCTTTGATAATCCCTTCCTTGTAATAAACTATACATTCTGGTAATTCTTTTGTAATTACTTCATACTTCATATTTTCCTCCTCTAATAAATAATTTATTTTTGAGAGTTGATATTTGTATTCTGTTAATTCTTCTTCTAAAACTTTTTTTCTTCTATTTAAGGTTTCTTTTAGATTCTTTCCATTTAATATATCTCTTATTTCTTCAATTGATAAGCCGATTTGTCTTAAGGATACTATTTTGGCTAAATCTATTAACTTTGCTGTATCATAGTATCTATAACCATTGTTATCAACAAAAGAAGGTAATAATAATTTTTCTTTTTCATAATATCTTAATGTTTTAATTGTAGTTTTAGCAAGAATGGAAAACTTACCTATCCTATACATAAAATCAACTCCTAAAATAAATATATTCTATCCTCTTAGGGGAGAGTCAATACCTTTTTATACATTAATACTTTTATATTCAAGAGTGCCTTTTTTCATTAATACTATGTATAAAATAGTAGATACTATAGTAATTAAAATTATATGAAGGATTAATAATAAATCTAGACTTAAATATTTATTTAAGAAGAATATTATTAATATACTGCCTATTAGAATGCCCATACCAATAAATACTGAAATCATAGAGCTCATACTCTGCTTTACTACCTCTGTATCATTAGAGGCATCCATCTTAGGATATTTTAAATTAATAATCAAACCAATACAAGCGCTTAAAAGAATTATTAATAGACTAAGTAAAATTATTAATATAACATATAAAATACTAGGTTTAAATCTAATAAAGAATAAAAGATCTGAAAGTAAAATAAATGGTAGTTCTATTATATAACAAGTAAGTATTTTAGAATTTAGTATTACTTCTTCTTTTATTGGAAGACTTTTAGTGATATTAATTGTCTTTCCTTCTAGGGAAATGCTAGATGAAGAAATAGAAGTCATAGTACCTACGAATAAAATAAAGAAATAGAATAATACTGGTAAAGATAAATTTTTAGATATGCCATAATTAGACAAAATATTATCAAAGATATTTTGCCCTTTAAAACATAGGATAATAGTTACGACGATACTTAGAAGTAAGCCAAATGATGTATTAAACATATATACAGGAGATGAAAAATATCTTTTTATTTCTTTTCTAGTAAGAGATATTAGTGGTTCTCTTTTAACTACTAGTTCTTTTTTACTCTTTAATTTACCTCTAATATTATCTTTAGAGTCTGAAATTATTTTAAAATAGAATTTTGAACCTAGTAAAATGAATAAGCCAAAAGGTACTAAGTTTATTAAAAGTAGTTTTACTAAATCTAGTATTTTAAATTTTGTAATTAAATTTATATATAAGCTAAGTGGATAGTAAATACTAGTTAAAAAATCATTTATACTAGTAGCTTTTAAAGCAATATCTTTAATAAAAGTTTCAATATTCATACTCAAATAAAATATTCCTAAAAATAAGATGCTAGATAAAATAGTCTGAACTATTTTTTGAGATTTAAATTTTGATGAGAGTAATTTTATAGTGTAGCCAAAGAAACTTGCTATGACCGTTGGAATAATAGGAATTAAAAAGCTCATTAGAAGAGATATCAGATAAAAACTAGCACTTGGCTTCTCAAAATAGATAAATACTACAAAAGCTGGTAATAAAAACATGAGATTATATAAATACTCAAATAATAAAAGTTTAAATATTCTTACAAATAATATTTGTGATTTTTTTATGGGAAGTGAAAATAGTAAATCGTTATCTTTACAAGAAAATAATATTTCTTGTGATTTATAAATTCCTTCGATAAAGGTTAGTATAGTTACTACGATAATAAACATACTTAACATTATATAAGTCAAATGGTATGGAGCAAGGGACTCTCCTATCATATAGGCATATGTACCTATTCCTAAAGATACCATTATAAATAGCATTATTGGTAAGATTTTTTGGGTAAATTTACTAGAACTTTTTTTAGCGGAATATCTAAACATATTCATGTTTTGACTTAGAACGGCTTTTAATAAAGAAATAGTCTTCATTATTTTTCACCTAACTCTAAGAAAACTTCTTCTAGTGAAGAATCACCCTTGATGTCTTTCATTTTACCTATTTTGACAATGTTTCCATTTTTAATAATAGCTACCCTATCGCATAACTTTTCAGCAACATCTAAAATATGGGTTGAAAAGAAAATAGTTTTTCCTCCTTTAGCCATTTCTTTCATTTCTTTTTTTACATCAAATACAGCTTTAGGATCTAAACCTACAAATGGTTCATCCATTACTAGTACTTCGGGATTATGAGAAAGAGCTGCTATTAAAGCTACTTTTTGTTTCATACCATGAGAAAAGGTAGAAATATTATCATTTAAATTATTTTCTATTTCAAACATACTTGCATACTTTTCAATGTTTTCTTTTCTAATATTAAGTGGGATATCATACATATCACAGACAAAATTTATAAAATCAATGGCCGTCATATTTTCATAAAGATCTGGATTATCTGGTACATAAGCCATCACTTTCTTGCAACCAATTGGATCATCTTTTACTGATTTATTATTTATTAAGATATCCCCTTCTTCAAAATCTAATATTCCCACTAAGGACTTAATCATAGTAGTCTTACCGGCTCCATTATGACCAATAAAAGCAAATATTTCACCGTCATTAATATTAAAGCTTACATTATTTAAGGCTTTCTTTTTGCCATTATAAGTTTTGCTTACATTTTTAATTTCTATCATTTTTTCCTCCTATAAATCTAAAACTATATAATTTTTTGATTTTCAAATTAATTTTACTATAATATTTATATTTTAACAATGCTTTTAGAGAGTTTTGATAAACTTTTAAGAAAATTAAACTTTTTTATAGAAAATGATATATGCTGTTTTACTCATCAATACTTGCAGGAAAGATATTTTTATGATAAAATATTTGCCAACACAGAGGTGATTATTTCAATGAAAATTATTGATAGATTAAAAGATAAGGGAAAATTAAAAATATATAATATAGCAAGAGAGGCCTATTTAAAAAAAGCAATTTGTGATATTGGCAGAATAATAGAAGAAGAAGATAAGATCATATGTTATGTCGATCAAAAAGCACTTGATAGACATAAAAAGTCAATATATAGGTTTCATCTTAACGGTATGAATGAAGTAACTGATGGAATTAAAGAAACGGTTCAAAATTTTAAATTAAATAAACCAGTTTACTATATTTTTGAAAGTATCAAATTTAAAACAGCGATAGAATTTAGTTCTTTTTGGGCTCATGTTATATTTAGAAATTGTACTTTTGATAAAAACATTGGCATAATATGGGCAGAGAATGTTGTATTTGAAAATAATAAATATTTAGATCATTGCCCTATCTATTTTTATGGAAATAGTTTTCTTACTGGTGATAGAATAAAAAAGATAACATTTATTAACGAACATTTTTTTAATGGGTACAGATTAAAGTGCTATGGTGAGCCAGCAAATTTTGGCATGAATATTGATGCTGAACTAGTAGAGATTATTAATTCAAAAATAGAGGCTGATGATAGTGCTACTATAAATATAAGAGCTAAAAAAACATTAATTACAAAGTCTGAAATTAATGCTAATGAAGTCTATATTGACTCAGAAAGTATTGATTTTACTAGTAGCTATATAACTGCTAAAAGTGGAATAATAATTGAAAATGCTAACTGTGATTTTGTAGGAAATGTGCAGGCACCTACTACTTTTTATAATGGTGTTGATTTATCTAATAATCAAGAACCATCTAAAATTAACGAAGATGAAAAAAAATTAAAAGAGTCAAGAATGCTACTTATTAAAACATTGCGTAGATTAAGTGACTGTTGTAAACAAATAAATGAAAATAGAATTCAGCCTATTAAAAATGATTTTGATAATGAACCTGTTATTAAAGTTTTAAAACAAAGATGATTTTAGATATTAATTCTAAAATCATCTTTTTATATTACATTAAAAACTATTAAACTTTAATGCAAAGCAAAAAAACTTTTATAAAAAAATTAATCATATTACAGATTAATTTTATATATTAATGTTCAAATAATTTGAACAGATTTCCAAATTGGAGGATCTAGTCGGATTTGAACCAACGATCAGGGAGTTGCAGTCCCGTGCCTTACCACTTGGCTATAGATCCATTATATAATGATTGGCTAAATCAATTAACCTCTTCACATTTAATAATTTTACACTATTAAAGATAATTTGTCAATTAGTTGCCTTTAATTATCATTATATTTTATGACAAAGAATAATATATATGATATTTTATTGAACCTTTATTACATTAAAAGGGCTATTAGTAAAATATTTGTTAATAGCCCTTAAATAATTTTTACATTTTATTGTGGTTTTGAACTATTTTCCATATAGTTATTCACTTCTTAAAGATTCAACTGGATCTTTTTTACTTGCTAGTCTTGATGGTATAAGTCCCGCTACCATCGTTAGAACTACACTAATTATAATTAAAATAATTCCTCCAGATAATGGTAACATACTTAAATTGCTAACTCCTGCTAATTTATTAATTATTAAATTTATTGGAATATTTAGAATTAAAGTTAATGTAATGCCAATTATTCCAGCGGTTAGGCCAATAATTAAGGTTTCTGCATTAAATACTCTTGTTACATCTTTTTTACTAGCACCAATAGCCCTTAAAATACCTATTTCTTTTGTTCTTTCTAATACTGAAATATAGGTAATAATACCAATCATAATACTAGATACTACTAGTGATATGGAAACAAAGCCAATTAAAACATAACTAATCATATCAACTATATTTGTTACAGATGACATTAACATTCCAACTAAATCATTATAACTAATTATATTACCTTCATTACCTTTTTCTTCTTGATCGTTGTTATAATCATTAATAATATTTTTTATTTCATCTTTTGATTCAAAATCTTTGGCATAAATATTGATAGCGGTTGGTATTTCTAAATCAACAGATCCTAATTCTGATAATACACTTTCGTAAGTTGCACTTGATTGCTCTTTATATTTAGAAATAATGGTTGCTAATTCTTCAGTAGGCAGTGATTGTAAATATTTCTTTTGTTCTGAACTTAATTTATCAATACTAAACTCTTCATTTGAAAATTCTAAACCTGTAATTACATTTATATTTGGATTTTCTTTTTGCTCCTTTACAATTTCACTATTATTTATCTTTTCTATAACATATTTTTCTAATTCATCTGTATAAAGAATTCCCCCTGTAGAAGATATGGCTCCGGTCCACTCTTCGCTTGGTTTTACAATACCAACTATTTTTATCTCTTCACTATTTTCTAATTTTGATTTTAAATATTCGGTATCTTCACTTTTATCAACCCATACGCCATTTACTTTGGTATAATAATCGGTATTTAGTAATAACTTGTAAGAAAGACCTATCAATTCATCATAATCAAAACTCATTTCTTCTGTTTCAATTTCTTCACCGTTTTGTATTTTTTTATAAAATTCTTTTAGCTCTTTTTGATCCTTAATACCTAAAGCATATAAGACATAATCGCTAATTTTATTATTCTTGTCTACGAGTAATACAACTTCATTATAGCTTTGTGGTATCCTACCACTTACTATAGTATACATTTTTTCATTGACTTCATCATTTTCAAACATTTCAGACCATACATCAGTGATGATGAAGTTATTTGCTGTACTATTTGATGCCATTCCCATACTTTCTAATACTGTATTGGGATTGACCTGAACAATTTCTTCTGATGTGTCGGACTTAAATAATTGTAAATTTAAGTTATATTCATAACCAATAGCGGTTGTATAATCTTTAATATTACTTTCATTACTTTCAATAAATTCTTTAAAGGCTTTTAAATTATTTGAACTTGCCTTACTACTCATAAGAGATAGAGTATCTCCTATGGTATTATTTGAATAAATCTTATTATCATCTTCACTTTCTTCTTTTTGACCATCTAAGATTTCTTGTCTTTTTTCATCGACAGTTGATGTTATATCAATAGAACTTTCTTCAATTGTTAATGGATAAGAAGTTAATGTTTCCTCTTGAACTCTTTTTATATATTCACTAACACCATTAGATAATGATAAAATAAGGGCTATTCCGATAATACCAATTGAACCAGCAAATGCTGTTAGAATAGTTCTGCCTTTTTTAGTCATTAAATTATTTAATGATAAAGATAAAGCAGTCTTTAAATTCATAGAAGTCTTCTTTGTCTTTTTCTTTTGAATTTCTAATTCTTCTTTAGTATTAACCTTGCCATTATAAGGATCAGAATCACTTACTATTTTACCGTCTTTTAATTCAATAATTCTAGTTGAATATTTTTGAGCAAGTTCAGGATTATGGGTTACCATAATTACTAATTTATCTTTAGCTATTTCTTTAATAAGCTCCATTATTTGGACACTTGTTTTGGTGTCTAATGCTCCTGTTGGTTCATCGGCAAGTAAGATATCGGGATCATTTACTAAAGCTCTAGCAATTGCTACTCTTTGCATTTGCCCGCCAGATAATTGATTTGGTTTTTTATTAAGATGATCTTGAAGTCCTACTTTTTTTAAAGCTAGTTTTGCTTTTTTTCTTCTTTCTGCTTTAGATACTCCACTTAGTGTAAGGGCTAGTTCTACATTTGCTAAAATACTTTGATGTGGTATTAAATTGTAATTTTGAAAGACAAAACCAACTCTGTGATTACGATAAGAGTCCCAATCGCGATCGTTATATTCTTTGGTACTCGTTTCATTAATAATTAAATCCCCAGAGGTATAATGGTCTAATCCACCAATTATATTTAAAAGGGTTGTTTTACCACTACCACTTGGGCCTAATATGGAAGCAAATTCGTTACTTCTAAAATTGACACTAACATTATCTAGTGCTTTTTGTTTAAAATTATCTGTTTCATATATTTTATTTATTTTTTTTAATTCTAACATTTACTCTCTCCTTTTTATTAATAATTTTAGATTTTTTATAATATTTATTGTTTATTCAATACATTTCTAATCTTTAGAGCCGTTTTTAAATAATCTCTTATTTCATCATATCCAACTTCTTCAATAACTTTTTTAATTTTATTAATGATCTCTTTTTTAGCAGAAGTTACAAGATCTTTTCCTTTTGTTGTTACAATTACTAATGTTTTTCTTTTATCTAAATTATCTTCTTTCCTTTTAATATATTCTTTATTTTCCAAAGAATTCAAGATACTAGCTATTCTCGCGGTTGAAACATTTAATTTTTCGCTTAATTCTCCCGCTGATACTTCATCTTTATCAAAAACTAAATAATTTAAAACACCAATTTCACCACGATTAAATTCATTTAAAACCTCTATAAGTGAAGCTGAATTAATTGATCTTAATTCTTGAAATAAAATTTCTGCTATTTTTTCATAATTCATTTTCTACCTCTTAATATTTTATCTAACACTATTAGATAGTTTATCACACATTATATAATAATGCAATAATTAATTATTAAATTATCAAATAATTTGAATTTTTCATAATAAAAAGACTACTTATAATTTCTAAAGTAGTCTTAAATAATTTTTTTATAATTTATTTGCTTCTCTAATAATCTTATTATTCTTTATTAATCTTTCATTATCTGGAGATATTTCTAAGGCTTTTTCTGAATAGTATAATGATTCTTCTAGTTTATTTTGATAAAATGTACTTATTGATAGTAAATCATAAATAGTATGATCCCAGCTAAATGGTTCATTTATATAAGTTTTTTCGTGTTTTTCTATTTTCAAAGCTTCTTTAGCATATTTTTCTACTTCTTTGTAATTTCCTAATTGATACTCTAAGAGAGCTCTTTCTACATAAGGGTCTCTTAAATATGGAGTCTCTTTAATAGCTTTGTCGAGCCACATTTTAGCTTCATCGTATCTTTTTAAATTTATATATGATCTTGCTATAAAACGCATTGAAGCACTTCGTTCATCTTTCCAAGTAGCTTTTGGTAAATTTAAATGTTTAATTAAAGTATCTATACATTCATTCCACATTCCGTAATACATGTATTCTCTACCTAAATAGTGCATGTTTCGGTCATCATCAGGAGACTCTTTTACGGATAATTCAAGTAGTGGTAAATAATTACTTCTTGATTTTTTACTATCTGGATAGTGATTTACTGTTATTTCATCAGTTGTAATAAAATTTTCTACTCTATCGCCAGTATAAGTTAAAACCTCATGTACGGGATGAGTCCACTTATAGTTATTTCTCGCGTGAATTTTTTCAATATAAAAGTTTACAATTGGATTATTTTTTTCATCTAAACTCCAGTTATAATTATATCTTAATCTATCAGTATCATCTTTCCATATTTTTTCTAGTTTTTGTCTCCAGCCTTCTTCTAAAACCTCATCTAAATCTATACATATACAAATATTAGCGTCTTTTGGAACTATATCTAAAGATAAGTTACGTGCAGTGTCAAAACGCCAAGGTTTTATTTCTTTTTGTACTACTATAACTCCCCTCTTTTTTAACTCTTCGACCGTGTTATCTGTCGATCCGGTATCTAAAGCATATATTTCATCAGCTTCTTTTACAGAATCTACCCAACGATCTACAAACTTCTCTTCATTCTTACATATTGCATAAACACAAACTTTATATTTATTCACTAATTATGCTCCTTGTCTACCTTTATATTCGATCATGATAGTAAGTAGTGAATTAGTGAAATATGAACCAGATGAAATATTATCTAGAGTTGGTGTATTTAAATGGATGTTAGCCTTACCTAAATTAACTAATTCATAGGCATTAGCGATGCTATCGACTGAGATTAAACCTTGACCTATTACTTGTCTTACTTCTTCGTAATAGCTCCATTGACTTGCTCCGATGAAGACATCGTCAGTTCCAACTTTTCTAAATCCTAAAGATATGAAATCATAGTCAGGATCAAAATCATCACCATTTGGTGTTGCGTAAGCTGATACGATGAAGGTTATTTTATAGTAACCCTCAACATTGAACTGAATTACTTCATCGGAAGCATCTAAAGTAACTAAACCTGATATATCTAATTCTTTTCTATCGATTGGTAATCTTTCATCAGGTGCAATATTTATTCCTTCTGCACTAGTGCCATCGTTAAAGGTTACTAAATACACGTCACGATAAAGTGTTGGACCAGTTGGCCCTGTTGGTCCTGTTGGGCCTGTTGGGCCTATTGGAAGTGAAAAGTTTAATACTTCAGCATTATTTTCTTCATGCAAAGTAACTATTGCTTGAACTCCTTCTTTTACTTCACCAACTTTCCAATCACATTTTGGTCCTGTTGGTCCTGTTGGACCGGTTGCACCTTTAGGTCCTGTTGGTCCTGTTGGGCCAGTTGGACCAGTTAATCCTGTTGCTCCCGTTGGACCTGTTGGCCCAGTTAATCCTGTTGCTCCCGTTGGACCTGTTGGACCTGTTGGACCAGTTAATCCTGTTGCTCCCGTTGGACCTGTTGGACCGGTTGCTCCATCTTCACCGTCTTCACCATCAAATCCTTTTGGTATTACAAAGTCCAAAACATGGTTTGGTCCTCCAGTAGTATCAGTAACTTTTGCATCTGTTCCAGCATCGCCTGTCGTTGTTGTTCCGATTGTTATCGTATCAGCAGTTCCATCTTCTCCAGTCGGACCGGTTGGGCCTGTTGGACCAGTGGGACCGGTTGGGCCTGTTGCACCTGTTGGACCAGTCGGACCAGTTGGGCCTGTTGCACCTGTTGGACCTGTTGGACCAGTCGGACCTGTTGGGCCTGTTGCACCTGTTGGACCAGTTGGACCTGTTGGGCCTGTTAATCCTATTAAGCCTATTGGACCAGTCGGACCTGTTGGGCCTGTTGGACCTGTTGCTCCTGTTGGACCAGTCGGACCGGTTGGACCACCTGCTGGACCGGTTGGACCTGTTGGGCCGGTTGGACCTACTACTATTGGAAAGCATCCTCTATGTATAGGACAGTCACAATCATTATCTATTTTTCTACAATTATCTCTCATTTTTCTACTCCTTTCATAATAATCTATGAAAAATATTTGATTTTAGTTATTTAAATAGTTTAATAAATTAAAGATTATCCAACTATGATAATTCTTTATATGTATAAAATTTTAACATAGCTAGTTTGTTATACCTGACAAAATATTTAATGGTTCATAACATATTATTAAGTAATGAGGTGTTGACAGTGAAAAACAAAAATATGCAAATAAGGTGTTATGTAATAAATTATTTAAATATAGTACCTTGTCAAGTATCAATATATAATTCTAATAATGATTTGATTTATGAAGGAAACACTAACAAATATGGAATATTCGAGTTTGAACTTGATAGTTGTGGATTATATAAATTTGTTATTAAACAATCTAAACTGAATATATATCCTCAAGTGATTTGTCAACCTTATTATTTTAATGGTAAAAATAGAATTGCTCGTTTTTGTTTTTTTACTTCTGTAAGAAGAAAATATCACCCTATTACTTTTAAATTAACTGATAAAAACTATAAAAATTTACCTATAGAGAAAGGAGCTGTTAATATATGGCACATATAATACCAATAACCAATGGAAAAGGAAGCAAAGAAATGGCTAATGGTAGTTATACTGTTACCACTACTACTGTAGGCTATGACGAGTCTTCAATAGATCCTGCTAGTATAGATATTGAAGAAGGGGTAAATGAGTATAACTTTACTATTGCCGCTACTGGTACTTTAACTTTACATGTATCTGATGATGGGTCTGAAATTGGAGTTCCAATAGTTGGAGCTACATTTTATCGTTGTGATTCTGAAGGAAATACATATGGTGAAATTGTAACATCTGATGATGAAGGGAACGCTGTTTTTAACTATGTTCCGTATGCTGATGATGGAGCACCCACTATATACTATAAACAAATTAGTTCAGATGGTGAACATACTTTCGATGATGCACTGCAAAATACCGCTATGACAACTGATACTTTAACAGTAGAAATTCAAAATAGCCCTGCTGTTGAGAGAACATTTACTGTAACCGATGCAAATTATGAAAACTTACCAATAGCAGATGGCGAAATTACTTTAAGTTAGAATATAATTTTGCTTTAATAAAAATCTACACTTTATATAAGGTGTAGCTTTTTATTAAAATAAAGATATAATAAAAAAGCATCTATATAGACACTTTATCATCAATATATTCTTCAAGCATAGAAGAAGAAGCCATGAGCATATTATTAAAGTCTTTGAGTTTAAGTAAGTACTCTCTATAATTAGGAATACTATTTAATTTCTCAGCTTTTTCTTTAATTATATTATCTATTTCTTTATATTTATCATCATTTTTATATTCAAGTCTAGTAGCTTCTTTTTCTAACTTTTTTATTTCTTCAATTAATGTATTTACTTCTTGATCTTCTCTTAATACTGAAACTATTTTTTGATATTCGTTATATTCTTTGGATGAATTTATTGATGTAAATAAATCTTCAATACTATTATCAATCATTTTTTATAACGCCCTCCATCGACCATGTTTTAACATCTGTAATAAGGACATCTACTATTTTACCAATATATGATTCTTCAGCAGTAATATTTACTAGTTTCATAGTATCAGTATAACCCATTACTTTACCGTTTTTATCTGATGGACCTTCAATTAATACTGGTACTACTTTATTTAAATACTTATTATTAGCTTCTTTGGCATATTTATTGACAATACTATTTAATTTTTGTAGTCTGGCCTCTTTTTCTTCTAAAGGAATAACGTCTTCCATAGTAGCAGCAGGAGTGCCTTCTCTTTTAGAGTAGATAAAAGTATAGGCTAAATCAAATTTAAGTTCATCATATACTTGAAGGGTCTTTTCAAAGTCTTCTTCAGTCTCATTTGGAAAACCGACAATTATATCTGTAGTTATACTTACATTAGGTATTTTACTTTTTAGTTTATAAAACAATTCTTTGTATTCAGCTATGGTATATTTTCTATTCATCTTCTTTAAGATATTATCACTACCAGATTGAATTGGTAAATGTATATATGGCATAATGTTTTTATACTTTGCGATAACATCTATCATTTCATCTGTAAAGTCCCAAGGATGAGAAGTTACAAATCTAATTCTTTCTATACCTATTTTGGCTACATCTTCAAGTAAATTGGCCATTGTATAATTAATATCTAAGTCTTTACCATAGGCATTAACATTTTGTCCTAGAAGAGTTACTTCTAAATAACCTTCTTTTTTTAAGTTTTTTATTTCATTTAAAATATCTTCTGGCATTCTACTTCTCTGTTTACCTCTTGTGTATGGGACAATGCAATAAGAACAAAATTTATCACAACCATACTGAATATTTACCCAAGCTTTGTATTTAGAATCTCTTTTTACTGGTAATCCTTCGATTATATCTCCTTCGACTGAATATACATCAATATTTTGTTTTCTTTCATTTATTACTTTTTCTAGAAGAAGAGGAAGTTCATAAATATTATGAGTACCAAGAACGATATCAACCCATTTATATTTATCTTTCAGCATATTTGCTACTGACTCTTCTTGGGGCATACAACCTCCGATAATGGTTATAATATCTTTTTTGGTTTCTTTTAAATGCTTAATTCTACCTAAAATACCCACTACTTTATTATGAGCGTTTTCTCTAATAGCGCAAGTATTTAATATTATTATGTCGCTATCTTCCATTTCTTCTACCCTTGAATAACCAAGTTCTTCCATGATGCCAGAGATGTTTTCACTATCATGGACATTCATCTGACAGCCATAGGTTAAAAGTAAATACTTTTTACCAACTCCAATATTTTTAATAGATTCTGGTATTTGATATTTATCATATAGAACATCTACTTTTTCTTTAGTTCTCTTTCTTGCTTCTTTAATATTTGGTAAATTCATTTCTATCACTTCTTTCTTACTTCTTTTCTAAGGTTCTTTTTTTAGAGACCAAATAATTATATTCACTTTCAAATTTACTATTTTCATACTTTCTAGTATTCAAGTAATTGATTACTTCCTTAGCAGTTTCTTCTAATTCATAATACTTTTTATCACTATCTATTTTTTCAAATACTTGAAAATATGTTAAGTACTGATTGAAACTATCAGAAAATCTTCTAGCAGAAGATGAAGAATGGGAGTAAAAATCATATCCTAAGCCCTCATGTCCTATATTTTCAATACTATAATAAGCATTTAAATACATCTTCTTTATATTTTCTATGGTTTTCATGTACTCTTTTCTGTCTAAGCCTTCGATATCCATTTTAAGAAGTCTATCTATTTCTCTTTTTATTTCTCTTTCTTTAGGGAGTCTATGATCACGATAATTATAAATGTAGCCATTCTTACTAAAATATCTAGGTGCAGCACTATTAACTAAGAGCATAGATTCCTGAACAATATTTGCAGATATCGACTTATCAGAAAAAATACTATGATGATAGGTAGAAGTTGGATATACTAAATTTTCTAGTCTACGGTATGATTCTTTTCGGCTATTTAATATTTTTAATTTAGAAGTTAAAAAGTACATATCTTCGATCATTTTACATTCCCTAGTGGACATATTTTGCTGTTTATTTACATCATTATAACTAAGTCTATTACTAACTTTTATTATACCTTTGATTATTTCTAAACTATCTAAATCTAGACTGAAATATGGATCAGTAATAAATTTATAAATAATAGCATTTCTATATTGACCCGCTACTAAGGAACATAATTCGTGAGATATTTTAGGATGATATAATTCTATGACATCATCACATAAATATAGAGTTTCTATTTTTCGCAGAGCATCATAAAAAGTACGAGAATGGTATGGTACTACTGATGGGATGTCAGTTATTCCAACATAGAAAGTATAACTTCCATCACTATTTTGAATCATACTTAGAGCGTCATCTAAACATAAAGCTTCTTCATCGTCAATAGTTATAAAAGGTAAATCTATAAATAATCTTCCATCTTTTTCTAATTTAAAATTGGATATTTCTTTGATAATGTCTTCATGTACTTTCTTTGATATGTCATATTTTCTTTTTAACTCGACAATATCAATATCACTAAAACCATCTAACCATCTTTTGATTTCTATTACATGTTTTTTATTTTGACAACTTTCTCTTTCTAATAATTCATAATAGCTTTTAGAGGTGCGAGCAAGTATATTCTCGGCACTTCTTAAAAATAACATTATAACTTCACGAAAATAGTCTATCTCTTCGGTATTTTTTTCTTCAAGATTAGAATAATAGTCTAGTATATTATAAAATAGATCTTTTCCTCTACTATCTTTTCTTCCTAAAATATTGGTTTCTTGTTTTAGGGTAAGTTCTAGAATACTTAAATTTTTTTCAGAGAAAATGATTGAATAATAAGCTTGATAAAGACTTTCACTTTCTTTCTTATCTTTTAATTCATTTAATTTTCTAATTATATCTAATAATCTAAATCTAATATTTTTAAGTTCTATGTTTTCGTTTATATTTAATTTAGAAAACTTATATATAGTAAACTTTATAGCAGAAATAATTAGTTTAATATTTTTTATATCTTGTTTTAGGATAATATTTTCAATATTACATAACATTATATCAATGTCTAAAGATGGTCCTGTTAATACTCTTTTAAAAAAGACTTCAAACATTATTTGTAAAGTTTCTTTATAGTTTGTTTCTAAAAGAGTATCTATTTTAGATAAATCATCTTCGCTTTCGGAAAGTAATATATTTTCTATTTTTTTACTGCTCATAAAATTATAGCCCCCTTATAGTTAATTATATGTTTTAATTTTTCTTGTAATCTGTTAGGATACTTAAGAAGGCTTCACTCGGTATTTCTACTTTACCGATAGTTTTCATCTTCTTTTTTCCTTCTTTTTGTTTATCTAAAAGTTTTCTCTTTCGCGTAATATCACCACCATAACATTTTGCTAGTACATCTTTTCGCATAGCTTTAATGTCACTTCGAGCTATTACTTTACTTCCGATAACAGCTTGAACAGGAACTTCAAATAATTGCCTTGGAATGATATTCTTTAGATTATCAACTATTTTTCTTCCCCTGTCATAGGCAAAATCTTTATGGACAATAACAGATAATGCATCTACGACCTCTCCATTTAGAAGAATATCCATCTTGACTAAATCACTCTCTTTATAGCCTATTAACTCATAGTCAAAGGAAGCAAAGCCTTTAGTTGAAGATTTTAATCTATCAAAGAAATCATAGACTATTTCAGATAGAGGAAGTTCATAGTGAATATTAGCTCTAGTTTTATCAATATAATCAATTTGTTTGTATATGCCTCTTTTATCTTGACAAAGTTCCATTATGGGACCGATATATTCTGTAGGAACTAAAATATTGGTAAAAATATATGGTTCTTTTATCTCTTTAATGCGAACTTTATCGGGCATCATACTAGGATTATCGATAAAAATTACACTTCCATCAGTTAGGGTTATTTCATAATTAACCGATGGCGTCGTAGCTATAATATTAAGACCGAACTCTCTTTCGAGCCTCTCGACAATAATTTCAAGGTGTAAAAGTCCTAAAAAGCCCATACGGAAACCAAAACCTAAAGTGCTAGATGACTCTGGTTCAAATGTCAGTGAAGCGTCATTTAGTTTTAGCTTTTCAATAGCTTCTTTTAAATTAGGATATTTATCAGTTTCAATAGGATAAATTCCGCAGTAGACCATAGGTTTCATCGGTTTATAACCAGGAAGAGGAGAAAGAGCCATATCATTGGCATCGGTTATAGTATCTCCTACTTTAATAGATTCTAAACTCTTTATCGAAGCAGTAATAAAGCCAACTTCTCCTTCGGTTAATGAATCCGCTTCTTTTTCAAAAGGGGTATGGTAACCGAGAGTTACTACTTCATATGTACTTCCTGTTTCCATCATCTTAATTTTGGTATTTTTAGTTATCTTGCCAGACATTACTCTAACTAGTATTACTACCCCCCTATATGGATCAAAATAACTGTCAAATATTAAGCATTTTAGTTTATCATTCATCTTTTTAGGAACAGGCACTCTTTCTATTATAGCCTCTACCAATGTAGGTATTCCCTCTCCTGTTTTAGCGGATACTTTAATTATTTCATCACTAGTAAAACCAAAGGTATCAAAAAGTTCTTTTTCGACTTTGGGTATATCAGCACTTGGTAAATCGATTTTGTTAATTACAGGTATAATTTCTAAATTATTATCAAGAGCTAAAAAGACATTAGCAAGAGTTTGAGCTTCAATACCTTGAGTAGCATCTACGACTAAGATAGCTCCTTCACATGCTGCTAGACTTCTAGATACTTCATAACTAAAATCAACATGTCCCGGTGTATCAATTAAGTTTAAAATATAACCATTGTATTCTATTCTTACAGCATTAAGTTTAATAGTTATACCTCTTTCTCTTTCAATATCCATATTATCTAGAAGTTGATCTTTCATCTGTCTTTTTTCAATAGCACCAGTATACTCTAAAATACGATCAGCAAGTGTACTCTTACCATGATCAATATGAGCGATAATACTAAAGTTTCTAATTTTATCAGTGTTCATTTCTATCAACTGCCTTCTTAAATATTATAACAAAAATGATAATAAAAAAAAAGTTATAAGAACGAATTTATAATTATATTTTGTATTTGCTTCTAAATGATATTATTTCTTTTTCAACTTCTTTGCAGTACTTTAATTATTTAGAATAGTCATGGTTTGCAAGTGATAGTTAATATTAAATAAAAATATTTAATTTGTATAAACGTGACAAAAAAAGAAGAAATCTATTACTTTTCTTCTGTCTTTTTTGTAGTTGTTGTTTTCTTAGCTGGTGCTTTTTTAGCTGCATCTGTAACTTTTTTAGTAGTTGTTTTTGAAGTACTTGTTTTTTTAGCAGGTGCTTTTTCTTCCTTATTCTTTTTTACAGTATCTTCTTTTACTGCCGCTACAGCTTTTGGTACATACGTTTTACCTGCTAGAGCGTCTTTTGATATTGCAACTAAATCAGAAAAAGCTTCTTTATTGTCAATCGCTAGTTCACTTAACATCTTTCTGTTTACAGTAACACCAGCTTTATTTAAGCCATCAATAAATCTTGAATAAGAAATATTGTTTTCTCTGCAACCAGCATTAATTCTGGTAATCCATAACTTTCTAAAATTTCTCTTATTTTGCTTTCTATCTCTAAATGCATATACTCCAGAATGCATTACTTGCTCGTGAGCAGTTTTATATAATCTATGTTTACTACCAAAATAACCTTTTGCTTCTTTTAATACTTTTTTTCTTCTAGCACGTGCAACAGTGCCACCTTTAACTCTTGTCATACTATCCCTCCTATATTAAATCTTTAATTCTCTTGTAATCGGCTTTACTTAAACTAGTACCTTGCTTTTTGCTACTAGCTCTTGAGGCACTATTTTTGCCAGTATTATGTAAAACACCTTGTCTTGATTTACTAATTGAACCGCTTTGTCTTACGTTTAATACTTTTTTAGTTCCTTTATGTGTTTTCATTTTATTTTTCTTAACTTTTGTCATAATATCCTCCTTCTATTTTTTAGGTGTAAGCATCATAAACATTGTCTTTCCTTCAATTTTAGGTTTAAGTTCAATGTCTGCAATGTCACTAACTTTTTCATAAAATCTATCTAATACTTCCCTTGCAAGTTCTGGATGAGCGATTTGTCTTCCTTTAAACCTAATACTAGCTTTTACTTTATTTCCTTTTTCAAAAGCACGTCTAGCATTATTTACCCTAGTATCAAAGTCATGAATATCAATATTTACTGATAATCTAAATTCTTTAGTTTCGACTGATGATTCTCTCTGTCTTTTTTGAGCTTCTTTGGTCTTTTTCTTTTTTTCATACTTGAATTTATTATAATCCATTATTTTACAAACTGGTGGATTAGAATTTTCATTCATTAGCACTAAGTCAAAGCCAGCATATCCAGCAAGTGTGAGTGCATCTTGTTTTGATTTGATACCAAGTTGTTCTCCGTTTGGTCCAATGACCATCATTTCCCTACATCTTATTTGCTCGTTGATAGGATTTTCTTTTAAATTAGCTATAACTAACACCTCCAAAAAAATGAATACTAAAGAAGTATCCATTTATCCATTAAAAAGCTATTAAAACTATTTTGTTTATCCTAGTTGGCCTTTTACCTACTGACGCTTGTCAGTCAGGTGAGATAAATTTAATCTTCTTTCCGTTTCCTAGATAATTATATTATATTAACCCTTTAAAGTCAACTAAAATTTGCATTTTTTTTAATTTTCTAGACTTATGTAGTATTAAATTATTAGATATTTGATAAAATATTAGATATTTTTAGTAATTTTATCTAATTTGCTTTTCATAAGGCGAGTGTTTTCTCTATCTTCTTCTCTACTGTATAGTGAAAGAAGATGAATATACGATATCATAAGAAAATTATCATCATATGGAGATTGGTGATTGCTCTCTTCTCTTATTTTTATATTTGCTAAATAATATTTTTTAGCTAAAGAATACTCTTTTATGTAGTTGTAATAATTTCCTAACATCATATAACTATGAGCAAGTATGCTTTTATATTTATCATCTGTTTCATTTTCTAATAACTTTATAAGCTTTAAATAGTACGTTATTACATTTTGGCTATCACACATTAATATATATGTATCGATAATATTTTGGTAAACATTAATTGTTTTATCTATATTATATAATGTTTTCTTTAAATAATTTTTTTCCTTTAAATAATACTTAATACCATTATCATAGTCATTATTTTTAACATATAAACCTGCAATATTATCATAAGAATTAATTAGAGTATTAGTAAGACTATTATCAGTTTTAACTATTTTTTCTAATAGTTTAATTCTCTTTAGATAGTAAGATATTGCCATAACATAGTTATTTTCTTTAGCATATAATTTAGAAATATTATAATAATTGTTAATTAAATTGCGATCTTCTTTATTTATATTTTCTCTTAATATGATAGCTTTTTTAAAGTAATTAAACGCTTTATCATAAGAACCAATTCGAGCATATAAAATAGCTAAATTATTGCATATACTGGCATTAATCTCCCTACTGTTATTCTCATTTTTCATAAATTAATCTCCTCCCTCTATCTTTATAATTATAAACTAATTATATCATTTTAATAAATTCAAGTCAAGATATTTCTCATACATTTGTTTGCTATATGTAAAATAAAAAAGGACTAAAATAAATTTTAGTCGCCATCTCCCTCTGGGAGATGTTTT
>JBJEEA010000024.1:0-12066 GCA_051872635.1 Bacilli bacterium | reverse complement strand
ATTAGTTATATCTAATGTATACCCATTTAGATCAAATGTAAAATCATTAACAACAACTATAAACATCCTAGATGAAGCGGGAATTGCAATATCTGCTCCTAATTTTACTTCTGTTATGGTAGTATCAGTTATACCATCATTATGAGCATTAACTGCTTCTGCTAGTTCATCATATGTTGTAACTGTTACAGTCGATGCATCTACTTTTGTAATACCTACAGCAAAAAGGCATACAAAGGCAAATGCCATTACTTTGAAATATGTTAATATATTTCTCTTTTTCATATTATTTTCCTCCTCCTATTCAATTATATAATATTTTACATTATTTTTGTAGATGAAAAAAGTCATGTTTTCAGGAGCGAAAATATGACTTTTTTCATATTTTAAGTATTAATATGCATAATTCAAATTGTTTTTTAATTAATTATTTGTTTAATTATTAAAGTCATGGATTGTCCTGCTGGAGTACTTAAAGCAACTTTACTATTGGAATAACTATTTGAAGTCGAACCATCAGATTTTGTATAAGTAGCCGATAACGTTCCTTTAAATATTGTTGCCGTTGAACTAGTTTTTCCTATATATTTACAAGTTGCACCATAATAAGTAACATCATCCTCACATTTGGCTTTCCAAGTAACATTTTGATTAGCAGTAATACTAAATTCTTTTTCGCCAGCATGATAAAAAGATTGTGATGTTCCTGAACCAACAAAAGTATTGTTATTTCCAGAACCTGTAAAATAGGCAGATAAATCTTTTTCCAATGTAATTGTTGCAGTAGCACTTTTACCACTAGGTAAAGTAGCAGTTACTACAAATTGATTTTCTTTATTAGCACATTGAATTTCCCATTCTCTTGTTTTAGTTTGTGGATTAATAGCTTTAATAACTCCAGTATTTGAATCTATGTTTGCACAGTTTCCACCATTAATTGAATAAGTAACAGCACCACTTGCATTTTTAACATTTGCTGTTGCAGTAGCAGTACTTACTCCATTTCTATGGATTACATTTCTTGATAAAGATAAACTAATACTTTCTTCTTTCTTTTCTTGTTTTGGAGTTTCTTGTTTAGGTTTTTCTTTCTTCTCCTCTACTTTTTCCCATTTAGCATAAAGTGTCATACTTTCACTTAATAATGCTTTATCATATACTGGTGTTTCATTTTCTGTTTCCCAAGTGATAAACTTATATCCTTTATATGTAGGATTAGTTGGCAAACTAAGTTCTGTTCCTTTATTAATAGTAATACTATCAACTTTTGAGCCACCTCTTGAATCAAAAGTAATTGTAATAGTTTCTACTACTCCTTCATAAACAGCTTTTAATTCAGTATCTTTCTTTATTTTAGTTTTAAAATCAAATGGCTTATTATCTAATACATCCTCTCCATCTTTTTCTCCTATAACCAAATACCAATCAATAAACTGTTCTCCTAAATCTTCTTTTGTTTTAACATCTTTACTATTAATGGTTTTATTGTACTTAACATATACTACTTCTTCTTTTGTACCATTATTATAATCAAATGTTACTTCAAATTTACGATTAAAGAACCATAATAAGAATAAAATAACTATTAATAGCAATAGACCAGCTACTATTAAAATAATATTTCTTTTCTTATCATTTTTAGAAGTTTTTTCTTCTTTTTCTTTACTTTTAGTAAACATACTATCTCCTCCTAATAATATTATATATTATTTTCACTTTCTTTAATAGATGAAAAAAGTAATACAAATTTAATAAAAAATATGACAAAAGTAATAGTTTTTCTATTAAACTCATTGTTTTATATATGAAAAATTCAACTTTAATGATATAATATTTATATATTCTTGAGGTGAATATTATGGTAAATAAGAAGAAAATAATGATTATTGAAGATCAAGCACTGCTTAACAATATGTTAAAGAATACTTTATCAAATGATTATGATATTGTCTGCACTTGTACTAGTGCTAAAGATATGATGAATTTATATAAAATACATAAACCTGATTTAATATTAACTGATGTTGTTACTAAAGAAGGTGCTAATGGTATAGAATATGCCAAAGAAGTAAAAGATAAATATCACAATAAAGTAAAAATACTTGCTATTACTGGTGTACCAGAAATTACATTTTTAAATACTGCTAAAGAATATAATTTGGATGGACTAATATATAAAGACACAGATAGTGAATCATTACTTTTTAGTATCGGTCAAGTTCTAAAAGGTTATACTCTATTTCCAGATAATTGTATGTATAGTGAAGAAAGCGAAAAATTTAAAGATCTTTCAGATAAAGAAATTAAAATAATAAGATGTATATGCGAAGCTAAAGATAGAGATGAAATTGCCGAAGAATTAAATATAACCTCAGGTACTTTAAAAAATTATATTTCAAATATTCTTACTAAACTAGAATTTGATAACATAACTAAACTTACTATATTTTGTTTAAGTAACGGATATATTGTCCCAAATATTAAAAAATAAGAAAATCATTTTGATTTTAATGACTTTCTTTTTTTATACAATAATTTTTAAAACAAAACAATTTTCATTTGAAATATTTAAACTACCATTTATTAAAGTTAATTTCCTCCTCATACCTTTTATGCCATCATTCTCGCAAATAATAGAACTTGGTTTTTTGCCATCGTTTGTTATAATCATTTCAATTCTATTTAAATATTGTGTTATGATTACTTTAATATTTTTACTATCTGCATGAATAATAGCATTGGTAACTGCTTCTCTTATTATTTCAAAAAATATATTAGCAATTTTTTCATCTATTGGAAGTCCACCTTTTACAATTATGTTTATGCCAATTACTTGATATATCTTAACTAAATTTTTTAACTTTTCATCAGAAGACAATTTAGAATCAAAATCCTCATAAATACTATCTAATAGGAATAATATGCTTTTAGTATCTTTAGTATCTTGTTCTAAATATTTCGTAAGCAAAGCAAGACGATGTCCTATTATATCGTGATATTCATTTTTAATTTTCAACAAGTTTTTAGTCTTCTCTATTTTTTCCATATTATTTATAGTATCTAATATTTTTTCATTATTTGCTTTTATCTTTTTATTTTGTAATTTTTCTTGTTCTTGTAATTTATATAATTCAGTTATATCAATTAAAGAAACTTCTTTATCAACTGATATTTTTAATAAATACACTTTCTTATTAAACTTCAATAAATAATCATCATCAATATTTTCTGAGCATTTATCTACTAAACTATTTATATAATCTTTTTTTATATTTAAGTCTTTTAAAATGTCACTCATCAAATTGTTCATTAGTATTATGTCACCATTATCATCTAAAAACATAATTCCTGTATCAGATAGATCAATTCCATTTTTTACTGATAACATTGATACATACTCATTTTTAAATACCTTTTCATATATAAATGATATAAATATATACACAGATAATATAGTAGAAATACAAAATGTTAATTTTAAAATATTTTCTGTTAAGTTAAAATAGCTTAATATTACCATTGAAATTAAAACTACTGTTTCTATTATTTTCTTAATAGATGAAATATCCTTTCTTAAAAAATATATAGATATTCTAAATGCTTGTAATATAGTTGCTATAATCGTTAATATTAATAATAATCTCATAATTTATCACTATCCTTAATAGTAAATATAATTTCTGTATCAGTATCATAAATTTTTTCTTTTACTTTAATATTTGAATCTAATTTTAGTTTATCTTTTATCTTTTTATTAGTACTGATGACTGTTTTTAAGTTAACCATATTATTATTACTAAATACATAGATCATTACAGCATTATTTTTAGAATTTTCAATAAGTTCATAAACAATATCATATAAGTATGACATAATTCTTCCTTTAATATTCATTTTATTTTTTACAACTACTAAACCCTCTATATTTAAACTAGGCATACTCAATATTAATTCATTCAATAATACTTTTATACTTTCTTCATTATATATTTCATTATTCATTTCTGAAATTATAAGCATACTTTTCTTTTTGCTATATATAATAATCCTTTTTACTTTTTCTAAATCTTCTCTCTTAATATCATCTTTCATTAAAATATTTTTTGCTTCTAATCTTTTTTCTTCTAATTTCTTTTCCACCCTATTAATAGTATCTTTTCTTATTTTTATTTCATATAATTCTCTTTTTGTTTTTTCTTCTAATTTCATACTTTCTTGTTGTTTTAATAATTCTTTTTGTTGTTTTACCATTTCTTCTTTTAATTTAAGAATATTAGTTAAATCTTTTTTTAATATTACATAACTATCTTTATTTTTCTTAATATCATACACTATATGTTTCTTTTGATAAGTTTGTTTTACTTTGTTGTTTTTAATATCATCAAGAATAAAATTTGGAACTACTTTAAATGCACAAGTAGTATATTTTGTATTTCCATCTAACGATATAATTGACATATCTAAATTGGAATTGAAAAATTTTTGGATATATTTTTTATTATTTGGTATTAAGTCTAAATAAAAAGCAAGTTCAATTCCTAAACAAATCAAAACACTATTAACTATTGACATATTCGTTTCCTTAATATATGGAACATCTAAAATATAAAGATAAGTATAAATTAAACCAAGTAATAAAACTACTAAAGGTAGAAAAACTTTTAAATCTTTTTTAATTTTTAATCTATTTATTGCTAATTTTATCATACCTCCACCAAATAAATAAAATATCCAAATAAAAATTAAATAATAACCAATGTAATGATTATAATCATTATGAAAATAAATTCCATTATTAAACTTAAAAACAAGTTCATGAAAGTCATTTGTTAAAACTAATATTAATAATATTGAAGATATTAAATATATAAATATTTTCTTTTTTTTGTTCATTTTACTTAATAATGACTTTGAGCAAACATAAAAAAGTGTAGGAATAAATATAAGGGGTAAATAATACAAATACCAGCAAATTCTTTCTATGTTAATATCTAATGTAACCCCTTTTATAATTCTAATTAACATCCAGAAAACAATTAGTATACCAATAAATAAAATATATCTTCTTGTTTTCTTATCATATAATTTATAATATAATCTTATTGTCCACATAGTGAACAATATAGCAAATAAAAGTGTAATAAACTTATTCATAATATTATCCATCTCGTTTCTAAAAAAAATAAGTAATAAACAATATTATTATAATATATTTTTTAAAATAATAAAATAAGGTTCTCCATTTTTATGGAAAAGCAATGACTTTTAACTATAAATTTGTTAGAATATATTTGGTGATAAAAAGTGAATAAGAAAACTAAATTTTTATTAACAATTATTATAGTTATATCTTTATTACTTTTAATTTATTCTATTGTAAATATAATTATTTGGAAAAAAGACTCAAATAAAACTAATAAACAAATTGAAGATATACAAGAAGAAATTAAAGTAATTGAAATAGTTGATACAGAAAATACAGAAATAATAGTTCAAGAAGAGGAAATTCCTGCATTTAATCCTTACTGGGATTATATAAAAACTAAATTAATTGATGTTAACTTTAACGAATTAAAAAAAATTAATTCTTCTACTGTTGGCTGGATACAAATTAATGGTACTAATATTAACTATCCATTTGTTCAAACAAGTGATAATAAATATTATCTTACCCATTCTTTTGATAAATCATATAATTCAGCTGGCTGGGTATTTTTAGATTATCGCAATAATAAAAATGAATTAGATAAAAATAATATTATATATGCACATGGCAGACTTGATAAAACTATGTTTGGTTCTTTAAAAAACATTCTATCTAGTGGGTGGATAAATAATACAAATAATTATATAGTAAAAACATCAACTGAAAATTATAATGCATTATGGCAAGTATTTAGTGTTTACCATATACCTACTACTAGTGATTATTTACAAATAAATTTTGCTGATAACAATCAATTTTTAAATTTTACAAATATGCTTTTAAATCGTAGTAGTCATAATTTTAATACTAGTGTTAATGAAAATGATAAAATACTTACACTATCAACTTGTTATAATAACGATGAAAAGGTAGTATTACATGCTAAATTAATTAAAATTGAGAAAAAATAAGAAGTTATTTTTATTCAACAAAGTTTTATAATAATTAGCCACATGAATTTCTATTTATTGCTTTTATATTTTACCATAGTTTTACATATATTTTTTATAATTGCCATTATATAACTTGACCTTTTCTTAAAAATTTGATAAATTATTATTATCAGTTGAAAGCAGTATGCAGTATTAGTCAACTGATGAAGTAGAATCGTCGGCTTGTATAGAGACGATTTTTTTTGTTCTAATTTATCTTTCAAAATTATCATTCAACCAATCATATTCATCTTCTCCCCATAAATCTTCTATATCTGCATTTAGCATATTAATATTACTTATTATTGCATTTTTGAAATATCCAAATCTATTTTCTATTGGATTACCATCTTCATCTCTGAAATGTCTCCCTTTAACTCTTGGTATAATATAATGCATTATCGTAAGTAAATCTTTATAGGTATTTCCTTCTTCCAACAAATTCTCAAATAACTTATCATAATAAAATATTTGAGTATCATCTTCACAAATATATCCTCTTTCTATTAGTTCTAATGTTAATCTATTATGTTCTTCTGGTATAAAAAAAGATGATATTTTGGTTTTATCATCTTTATCTATTTGTTTTTTAGTATTTGTTATATTAGTATTTATTTGTGTAGGTGTTTCCACACTTGGAGTATCCAGGTGTGGATTTTCCATATCTGGATTATTTTTCTCGTTTTCCAAATCAACAAAATGAGGTATTTCATAAATTAAATAATTATATTCAAAATATCCTTTATCTCCTCTAACCTTTTCTATTTCCACATAATGATGTTCCTGCAATTCTCTTAATATTGATCTTATTCCATCTCTGCTTTCTTTACTTATAGAACAAAGTCCTGCTAAAGAATAATCCCAATCTTCTGGTAACGATAACATAAATGACAATAATCCCTTTGCTTTATAAGATAAGTTTTTATCTCTTAAATGATAGTTAGACATAACTGTATAATCTTTTGTTTTTTCTATTTTAAAAACTGACATTTATTTCACCTCCAATTTTTTCATATAAAAAAAGTACATATACCTATGTACCTTGCTATATATTTAGTTTTTCTAAATCTATATCATTATTTTTAGATTGATTGAGTTCTTTATATTTTATAATTGCAGTAATTATATATTGCTCTATATATCTTTTATCCCTTTTTAACAATTCTATTGGCAATACAGATTCTATTTTTTCTTTATTAAACGATATAGTATCATTTTGATTACCTTTTTTTTGCATTAAAATTTTTTCTAGAGAATCAAAATTTAATTTTTTCTTTTTACCAAGTTCTCTAATGTTAATTGCCTGAGCATGACTTGGGGTTAAATCCTCATAAGTTATAAGCGAATATACCAATTTCTGTTCTTCTTTATTTAAATAAGATAATTCTACTGCAGGTTTAATTCCCATTGTCAAATAAGTTCTTTTATCATATTTAACAGTATTATCAACTAATTCTAATAATTCTGGAATTAAATTCGTCAATCTAATATAATTTTGAATTTGTCTAGCACCGTCTTTAGAATTTTTTGCAATTATTTCTCTCGACTTGTGGCACTCAGTTCCACAAATGGATTTCCCTTGATGTTTAATAGCATCTAATTTCATTTTATATGCAAATGCTTTTTCCGATGGTAAAATTTTTTCTCTATACATATTAGAATCCACCATATAAATTACTGCTTCATCATCACTAAGTTCTTTTATTAAAACATTAACATCCTCAACGCCATTTAATTCAAGTGCTGCTTTTCTTCTATGACCAGAAATTAACTCATACCTACCATTAGTCTTTTTTCTGACAACAAGAGGATTTAACAGCCCATTTTCTTTTATACTTTGAGCAAGATCATTAAGAGAATTATCTTTATTAACTTGAAATGGGTGATTTTTAAAAGAATCAATATCTTTAATCTTTATTGTAACTACACTATCCATAATTATCTATACTCCTTAATTTTATAATTCAATTTCCATTCAATATATTTTTCATAAGATATTTCTCTTCTTAATCTTTTTAATCTTATTATTTGCCATTCACTTAAAAAGTTTTTTATTGTTATTATGTTTTTATCATTAACATTAGGAACATTAGATACATCTATTTGATAATTAGGTATTAATTCCTCTAACCACATTAAAGTATATATCAAATCAATAACCTCTTTATAATCATACTTTTTTATAGAATTAACATTCACATTTAATATTTTGGACATTTCTAATACTCTATCTTCTTTAGGATTTCTTTCTCCTTTTTCATATCTAGTCATTGTTCTTCTTTTACATTCACCTGTTAATCCTAACTTATCCGATAAATTATCTTGCGTCATCAGTCTAAATTGTCTTACAAATGCTATTCTAGATCCTTGTGATAAATCTCTTAATTTTGGTTTAGTGTATAATAATCGCATATTTATTACCTCCAAATCTCTGTCGCACATAAGTCTAATTTTTACAAAAAAAGACTAAGATGTGCGTAACAATTCATCATCTTAGTCTTTATTTAAATATAAATGTCAACATATATTGGATAATTAATACCTATATTAATTTCATTAGATAATATGCTTGAATACCTTAAAGCATCATCTTTTGTAATAATTATACGGGTTAATAATACCTTAATATTTTGTTTTATTTTTGACTCCCGAACTTGATTGCGGCTTGAGCAGCAGCAAGTCTAGCAATTGGAACTCTATATGGAGAACAAGATACATAGTTAAGACCAATCTTATGACAGAACTCAACAGATGAAGGTTCTCCTCCATGTTCGCCACATATACCAAGTTTAATATTAGGTCTAGTACTTCTTCCTTTTTCTACAGCCATCTTAACAAGCTCGCCAACACCAGCTTGATCTAACTTCGCAAATGGATCAATTTCATAAATCTTATTTTGATAATAAGCATCTAAAAATTTGCCAGCATCATCTCTAGAAAAACCAAAAGTCATTTGTGTTAAATCATTAGTTCCAAATGAGAAAAATTCAGCTTCCTTAGCAATTTTATCAGCTGTAATAGCAGCTCTTGGTATTTCAATCATCGTACCAATATGATATTCCATATCAGATTTTTTCTCTTTTTTAACCTTTTCAGCAGTTTCAACAACTATATCTTTAACAAATTTAAGTTCTTTTACTTCTCCCACTAGTGGAATCATAATCTCAGGAACAATATCATATCCATCTTCTTCCTTAACCTCAATAGCGGCTTCCATTAAAGCTCTAGTCTGCATTCTAGCGATTTCTGGATAAGTAACAGCAAGTCTACATCCTCTATGTCCCATCATTGGATTAAATTCATGAAGTTCAGCACATTTATTTTTTAAGTGTTCTACTGTAACGCCCATATCTTTAGCAAGTGCTTTAATATCTTCTTCTTCAGTAGGTAAAAATTCATGTAGAGGTGGATCTAAATATCTAACAGTCATTGGTAATCCTCTTAACTCTTTATACATAGCCTTAAAATCACCCTTTTGGAAAGGTATAAGTTCATTTAAAGCTTTTTCTCTATCTTCTACTGTTTCAGATAAAATCATCTTTCTAATCTTAGGAATTCTATCTTCTTCAAAGAACATATGCTCAGTACGACAAAGTCCAATACCTTCTGCTCCAAGTTCAATAGCTTTCTTAGTATCTCTAGGATTATCAGCATTAGTCCTTACCTTTAATGTTCTATATTCATCAGCCCAAGCCATAATCCTACCAAAGTCACCACTAACAGTAGCTTCATTAGTCTTAATATCACCAGCATATATCTTACCAGTATTTCCATCAAGAGATATATAGTCCCCTTCGTGGAAAGTATGTCCACCTAAAGTAAATTCTTTTGCTTCTTCATTAATAGTAATAGCGCCACATCCTGCTACACAGCAAGTTCCCATACCACGAGCAACAACAGCAGCATGACTTGTTCTTCCTCCTCTTACAGTCAAAATACCTTGTGAAGCAACCATACCTTCAATATCTTCTGGTGTCGTTTCAAGTCTTACAAGTACAACTCTCTCATTCTTTCCACCTTTTCCAAGCTTTTTAGCATCTTCTGCTGTAAATACTACCTTACCAGCAGCGGCACCAGGTGAAGCAGGAAGTGCTTCTCCTATCTCATGAGCTTCTTTTAAAGCTTTTGAATCAAATGTTGGATGAAGTAATTGATCTAAACTTTTAGCATCAATTCTCATAACAGCCTCTTCAGGAGTAATCATTCCCTCATCAACCAAATCACAAGCAATCTTAATAGCTGCATGAGCTGTCCTCTTACCATTTCTTGTCTGTAAGAAATAAAGTTTACCTTCTTCAATAGTAAATTCCATATCTTGCATATCACGATAGTGATCTTCAAGTTTATGAGCAAGATTCATAAACTCTTCATAACATTCTGGCAAATCCTCTTCAAGTTTACTGATAGGCTGTGGTGTTCTAACACCCGCAACTACATCCTCTCCTTGTGCATTAATTAAGTATTCCCCATAAATACCTTTTTCTCCAGTTGCAGGATCTCTCGTAAAAGCAACACCAGTACCAGAAGTATCTCCCATATTACCAAATACCATAGATTGAACATTAACCGCAGTACCCCAATCTCCTGGTATATCATTCATTCTTCTATAAACAATAGCTCTAGGATTATCCCAAGATCTAAATACTGCCTTTACAGCTCCCATCAATTGCTCTTTAGGATCCTGTGGAAATTCTTCCCCATTCATATGATCAGAATATACTCTTTTAAATCTCTTAACTAACTCTTTCAAGTCGTCAACAGTAAGTTCAGTATCATAAGTAACTCCCTTTTCTTCTTTTAATTCATCAATAATCTTTTCAAAGAAAGACTTATTAACTTCCATAACAACATCAGAATACATCTGAATAAATCTTCTATAAGAGTCATAAGCAAATCTAGGATTATTAGTCTTCTTAGCAAACCCTTCAACCGATATATCATTAAGGCCTAAATTAAGTATCGTATCCATCATACCAGGCATACTAGCTCTAGCACCACTTCTAACAGATACCAAAAGTGGATCTTCAGTATCTCCAAATTTCTTACCTTTAACTTTTTCTAATTCTTCTAAAGCATCAAATATCTGTTTTTCTATTTCTTTAGATATCTTTTTGCCATTATCATAATAATTAGTACAAGCCTCAGTCGTAATTGTAAAACCTTGTGGTATAGGAAGTCCCAAATTAGTCATTTCCGCTAAGTTAGCCCCTTTACCGCCAAGTAAGTTTCTCATGTCCTTATTTCCTTCTTTAAATGCATAAACATATTTTGTCATTTATTTTTCACCTCACTATATTATGATAACAAAAACAAAAATAAATATCAATAATTTGACATTTATTTTTAACTTAATTTACACAATTAATTAATATAATTTTTGATTATAGAAAAACTACAGCTACAAATATATTTATTATACAGCAATCTCATACGGATCACTAACTACACCAGTCCCCTTACTGACAGTTACATCAGCATTTAAATATAAAGCAGGAAATACTCGGCGTGGATAATAAACTTTTGATCTTCCGTAAATATTAGTATAAATAACACCAGCATAACCTTGATTACTATTTCCTTCAATCAACCATAAGTTAGAAGAATACATTGTCATCCAATTGGTACTAGTACAAGAAGAATCATCATAATGTACTAAAAATGTATTACAATTATTCAAATCTGCTGCATAACCATAATCAGCTGAATAAATTAAACCAATTTTCCCAATCATAGTTGATGCTGACCCATCATTATTTGTTAGTCTCACAAGTCTATAATTCTCATCAGGATATGCTCCAAAATGATGTTTTCCCAAATAATATATAGAATCAGATATCAGATTTTTTGTACTATCTTTAATACCGGTATTATCAGTATTAAAATTCAAATTCGCTTCTATCATAATAGAATCTTCTTTAGAATAACTGT
>JBJEEA010000023.1:0-2634 GCA_051872635.1 Bacilli bacterium | reverse complement strand
AAAATTCTCTTATATTTTGGTTGCATAATTAACACCCCGTTGTAAATTATAGTTACTAATATAATACAATAAAATGCCTGTTTTGTAAAGGCAAAACAGGCATTAATTTATTGAATGATTAAATTGTAAGTAAACATCAGTAATTATGGGAATTAATTATTGCCAATTAATTTTATAAACTCATCAGCGGTTGTTTTTGTGGATTCCATAATCTTATCAGTTATGTTCATTTCTTTAGAATACACATATTTTTCTGTATCCCACTGAATATATATTTTTTTATTATCAAGGTATATATTCAGCCAGATATCCTGTGTAGAATCCCCGTTATCAATCATATGAACAATATAGTCAGGCTTTTTATTAGGAACGTAGTCTGTATCATCAGTATAATTAACTATATCAAGTAAAGAAAGTGCTGTTTCATCGTTAGCAGGTAACTGCAATATGGTATAATTAGTTTTATATTCAAGAACCGCTATCTCTGCCATAGAATCCATTTGTGAAGTTGCAACGGCCGTGTTATTTTCTACTAACTGTTTATTATATGAATTACCAGAACAACCGCAAAATGAACAAATAAAAACTAAAAGTGATATGATTATAGAATAAAAAAATTTTTTCATAAAGCTCTCCTTAATAAACAACAATGTTTTCTTTGATTAATAATTCATTTACTAAATTTTCATATTCTTCCTCCCATAATTTATTTAATTTCTCATATTCCAAGTATTCTTCATTAGAATCAGACAAGCTCAAGATATATGTTGAGTTATCATAGTATTTTAAATTATTTTGTTTAGCCAATTTCTTTTTTTCATTATCTAAATAATTGGCTATGCTTAAATCTATTCTAATTTTTTCGAACTGATAACTCCAATATTCATCAGATGTCATATCTAGCGCTTCCAAATATAGATTAAAATCTTCCCTATTATCTGCTTGCATTATGAGAACTTTTTGTTCATTTATATAGTTACTTACTTCATTTTTATTAGCAACAAAGCCTTTCTTTACCGCCTGATTATACAACACTTCTTTTCTAATTAAATAGTTTAGTTCTTTATCTCTGACAACTTGATAGTTATTGTCACTAAGTTTTAGAGCTCGATTTGTATAATAATCCAGTTCTTCTTTGTAAATTGTGATTTCATTTCCTTTTACTGCAATACACTTATTATTATATTCAGACAAATACTTTTTTTCTAATCTCCCTAATTCATATATTACATCATCATCATTAGAATTGCAAGTACTTTCTATTGCACTTACATCAGACTGAAAAAAGAATAAACCAAAAGCGACTATTGAAACAAGTAAAAAAAATGAAACAATCCATTTAATTTTTGAACATAAAGTATTCATATTTACCCCCTATTAAGTATTTAATTTATATGTAAATGTTTTAGCATACGGATTTAGTGCATACTGGCAAGTTAGATTAAGTGCATAATTTCCATAATACTTATTGTTTCTCTTTAATTTTACTATATCTTTATTCTCACGACTTACCTTACCAAATACATTATTGGGAAAAATATTATCCTTTATATTTGTCATTTTAAAATTCTTAATAGTATTTCCTTTTGAATCAGTATACCAGATATTAGAACAAGAAAACTTATATGGATTATCCCATTCAATCCTACCAGCCTTGGCATATGCATAAATACTACGATAAAAATAATTGGCATAACTTTGGTCCAATGTATACTTATCAGTATGCCTGCAATACATGTTAATAACAGTGAAGCCATGATCATTTAAAGCCATCACATATTTATTCTCTTTTGAAGCAGAAAGAGTATATATCTTTTTCCACTGCGCATACATAGTCACTACATCTCCATTGACTGATGAAGTTTTAGATACAGATGCTTTGTTATTATACAAAAACATCTCATAGTTATTATTGCGTGACAAAGCGTTAACAGAAATCCAAGAATTTTTACCTGTTAATTTGTTTTTGCATAGCCATTTTCCATCACTTTTTCTATGCGCATACCACCCTTGAAACAAATATCCCGATCTTGTAAAACTATTAGCTCTCAAATTTGTTGGTTTGCCATATGTAACAATAGTATTTGACATAGAGCCCTTACCACCATTTGAATTATATACTATCGTGTATTTTTTTGTAGCTGAATCGCATTTCAAGTGAATAGGATTAGATATAATCAATCCAATTACTAAAAATAATACTGTTGCAGACTTATAAAAATACTTCATAAAACACCTCATATCTTATTATTTTTTGTTGCAACAAAAAGCATCGAATTAATAAAAATTAGAATAGTTTATATTTTAATTCGACAACATTTATTATACAGTTATTTTTTAATAATTCAATATGTTTGTTATATTATTTCTCATTTTTGTCAAGGTTTGTCAATAATAATAATACATTTTTGCTTTTTTAATATTATTCTACCATATAAAATCAAGTTGCAATTTTTATTTACTAGAAATTATGCTAATTTGATTGTTTTCAATAACAAAAAAGCTTGAAACCAGTTTATCTGAATTTCAAGCTTTTATAAAATAAAAGTATGTAAATATGATGAAGTATTAGACTATAATACCTTTGACAAAAAGTCTTTTAATCGCTGATTCTTCGGGTTTTCGAAAAATTCC
>JBJEEA010000022.1:0-13200 GCA_051872635.1 Bacilli bacterium | reverse complement strand
AATAGAAAATAGTGTAGTGATTTTTTATTCACCAACACTATTTATTATACAACCTAAAGAAGTAGTAATAACTGCTTCTTTTTTTGCTATTTATATTAATTTATGATACAATTATTGTAGTGATATGATATGAAAGATGATAAGAATAAAAATTTTATTAATGATTGCTATGTACCTAAACATGCTAATAACTTTATAAATCAGGATTATAATTCTGATGAAAATACTAGTAATCATAATAAGAAGATAGTTCAGGTAAAGAAAAAAAAGAGAAAGGTAAAAAAGTGGGTATGGAGCTTTTTTATAATTGTTTTTCTTTTAATAACGGTTATTTGTATTATTAGATTATTATCTTGGAATAAAGACAATAAAGATACAGATAAATTAATTGATGAAATTAATAAAGATGCGATAATTATAGAACATGATGATGATGAAAATACTGAATTAGTAGGGGATACTGAAGATAAAACAAACGATTATTGGTATTATATTACTTTTCCTCTTATTGATGTAGATATTAGTAAGTTAAAAGAGAAAAATGACGATACTATAGGGTGGATTAATGTTAACAATACTAATATTAATTATCCATTTGTTCAATATAAAGATAATGATTATTATTTAAATCATTCATTTGACGGATCTTATAATGAGGCTGGTTGGGTATTTATGGATTATCGTAATAATAGTAATTTTGATAATAAAAATACTATTATTTATGCTCATAGTAGGCTTGATAAGACTATGTTTGGCTCTCTTTCTAAAGTATTTAGTTCTAGTTGGTATGAAAACAAAGATAATCATATTATAAGAATATCTACGGAAAATGAAAATACTTTATGGCAGGTGTTTTCAGTGTATAAAATAAAAGTAGAATCTTATTATATTACTACTGAATTTAATGATAGTGAAGAGTATATGAACTTTTTAAATACTATTCAAAGTAGAAGTATATATAATTTTAATACTAATTTAAGTAGTAATGATAGGATACTTACGCTTAGTACTTGTTATTCAGATACAGAAAGGACAGTAGTTCATGCTAAACTTATTAAGAGAAGCTATAAATAATTTTTGTTGACATGTAAGAGTGATTTTGTTATAATAAGCGGCACTTTGTAGAGGAAAAGAGTGGAATATATGAATGTTGAAGATACAATAAATAATATTATTACTTTAGAAAATAAGATTGCTATTTTGTATTCTAATTTATATGAAACAGAATTATCAGGAAATAAAGAAGGATGCATGTATTCACACTATATTAATGAGCTTAAGGATGCATTAAAAACTGAAAAGGAATTATTTAATTATTATGATGTGGAATCTCTTAATAGCATACAAAGTTATTTTGAAAGGAACTATCAAAAAGTGGAAAGTAGACTTACTCCTAATAATTTTAATAGACTTACAATACCTAGAATTATTGATAATCTTAAGTGCCAGTCAATTAATAAAATTATTAATGTTGTTGAGAGTTCAAGACAATTTGACGCACTTATTAAAAAAAATAAAATTATAGATATTATCTTTTCTGAATATACTGATATTAATATGTCTTTTCTAGATGATTATATAGAAAGTTGTGATGACATTCGTATAAAGAATTTGCTGGTGTTAGATAAATATATAACCTCCTATGAAATTGGTAATATTGATGGAATAGAAGGTAAAATAGTTGATAGATATTTTTATACTGAGAAGTCACTTTATTTGAGTTCTTTACTTGAAGCTTCGATAGAAAAAGTAGATATGGCTAGTTTTTTAAGAGAAAAGAATGAAAGAGGATTATTATTAATCGAAAAGTATATAACTGAACTTGCAAAGAGAAATGATATCTATGTAAAAAAAGATAAGAGCTATTTTGAAGAAGTACAAATGATACGTATTTTAATAAATATTAGAGCTTCTTTTCTACTCTTAGATGAAGATATATTTAAAGAACAAATTAATTATATTAATAGTAATATGAAGACCAAAGAAGGACTACAAATTGCTTTTGGTGAAAATATATTAGATATTTTAATTAAAGATAGAGAAAGACATAAAAGATTATCTTTAGTTAGAAGAAAATAGTTTAATTTTATATAAAAGAGAAGTAAATTCTGCTTCTCTTTTTATTAAAATATATTTTAATTATTTGGATAACTTTTTAAAATTCTAATAAAGTGATTGGCTTCTCTTACGACATGATCTGCTAGAAGGGGAATAATTATACTTTTAACTTTACAGTTTAATATTCCTTCTTCACCTGTTACTTTAAAATCTCTAAAATTAATAGTTTCTTTTAGGCTAGTGCTCGTTAAATAATTGGGATTAACATTAGTATTATTTAGTATAACTTTATATTCTTTTGCATATTTATCGGCAACTGAAATTAGTTTATCTTCACTAGGATCTAATAGTCCTCTTATAAATAGAGCGTGTTCCATCATTATATTATTCCAAAATATTTCTTCGTTATATATATCATTTTTAGACATAACAGTTCTATTTTCTATTTTACTAAGTAGACTATGATACATTTTAGCTTCATTCATAATATGTTTTATTAGAAGTGGATAGTTTGAAGTGAACATTTGGCAAGATAAAACTTTATTTAATATGTCATTTTTAAAATTAATTAGATTTGATACAGATAAGAGAGTTCTTTTATTCAAATTACTGACTCTAGATAGTAATTCATTATTAACATTAATATTTCCACTTCTTAAATTAAGTTCTTTCATAGTAATATTAGTATTTATATAACTTCCTGATAATTTACTAGTTTTATTTTCTGCTTCTAGGGTATTTTTAGTTACTATTTCTTCGGCTGTTAAAAGACTAGGACTGACATTATTATTTGCTAGAGAAATTACTTCTTCTAAAGTGTTTGAAAATAAATTTTTAAAATCTTTAGCTATTTTCTTTAAATTATTGTCTTTTTCTAAAAAGGCTACCTCCAAAAAGAAACTGTGTTCTTTCATGATACGATCAAAAAATAAGTGTAACTCTAAGGATAACCTTATATATTCACTATTATTCATAAGTTTTTCCTCCTTTTGTTAATTATATGAGTATACTTTTAAAAAAATTAAATTATTAGTATAAATATTTTTATAATATACAGTGGTTGATTTTGCACTGACAGCAATAATTTAATAAATATACAATAATGTATTTAGCTGATATATAAAGATATAATATTAATATGAATTAAATAATATAATGGAGATTAATTATGATAAATATGGTGATAAAGTTAGTAAAAATGAAAGGTTATAGTTTTTTAATGTTTTATTAAATTAATTTTATACTATCCTATAGATAAATGACTTGTATATTTATTTGTTTTGTTATATAATATCCTTTACTTAAAGGGGATATTATGAATAATTTAGAAGAACTAAATAAATATATATATGAGGAGTACAAACATCTTTCTAATAGAGAACAATTATCACTACCACTACTTATTTCTTCAGACTCTACTTATATTGATAATTTACAAAGAAAAATATTATATATAGGACAAGAGACTAATAGTTGGATGAATTATGATGATGCTTATTATTTACCAGATGTAAGTACTATTGAAAAAAGATATTATGAATTTTTAAAAGAAGGCGCTAGGAATAAAAACTTTTGGTTATTTATAAAAAATGTCTTAGATATTGATAGTGATCAGTTATTATCTAATGTTATTTGGAATAATATTTTTATTGCTGGTAAAAGACAAAGTATCGGTCATCCTGACAGTAATGATAAATTGGAAGAGTTGAGTGTAGAATATCTCTTAGAAATAACAAAAATATTTAATCCAGAACAGATTATTTTTGTATGTGGACCTAAGAATCCATATTATAGAATAGCAACTAAATATTTAAAAGAAATTAATTCAACACTTATTTATAATTATCCAACAATTAATAATTTGGTAATTAATGATGATAGAATTATATGGACATATCATCCAGCTTATCAAAATCGTATTCATGTAAATGATAAAGTATTAACAAAAGTAAAAATTTTAGTTAATAGATAGAAAGATATTGATTTATCTTTCTTTTAATTTATATTTATAGATGAGTACAAACAAATGTATTGACATAAGAATATCTATTTGATATATTTGATTAAAGAAGGAAAAGATATATTTTTTAAAATAAAATAGGGATGATATACGTTGTGAAAGAAAGTAAAATGCTTTTAATTAATATTAATATGATTGATAATAGTTAAGTAAGGAGGTTTATATGTTTAAATTAGTATCAAAGTATATACCAAGTGGCGATCAACCACAAGCAATAGAAGAATTAGTTAAAGGTATCAATGAAGGTAAGAAACATCAGGTTTTACTAGGTGCAACAGGTACAGGTAAAACTTTTACAATTGCTAATGTTATAAAAGAAATTAATAAACCGACACTAGTTTTAGCCCATAATAAGACTCTTGCAGGGCAACTTTATTCGGAACTTAAAGAGTTATTTCCCGAAAATCGAGTGGAATATTTTGTTAGTTATTATGATTATTATCAGCCGGAAGCATATGTACCTAGTACGGATACTTATATTGAAAAAGACTCATCTATTAATGATGAGATAGATGAGTTAAGACATAGTGCAACGAGCGCACTAATATCTAGAAATGATGTTATAGTAGTGGCATCAGTATCTTGTATATATGGTATTGGAGAAATCGAAGAATATAAGAAGAAAATGCTTACTTTAAATGTTGGAGATTCTATTGATAGAGATGTAGTATTAAAAAAACTTGTAGAAATGCTCTATGAAAGAAATGATGTTGATTTAAAAAGGGGTACATTTAGAGTAAGAGGAGACGCTCTAGAGATAATACCTAGTTATGAAAGGACTAATGGATTATTAATTGAGTGGTTTGGTGATGAAATAGATAGAATTAGTGAAGTAGATATGGTTACTGGACATATTTTAAAAGACAAAAAGACAGTATCTATATTTGCAGCTTCGCACTTTGTAACTGATGAGGAAAAGGTAAAAATAAGTATAGATAGAATATTAAAAGAAAAAGATGCACGAGTTGCTTATTTTAAAGAAAATAATAAATTAATTGAGGCTCAGAGAATTGAAGAGAGAGTAAACTATGATATGGAAATGTTAGCGGAGACAGGATTTTGCCGAGGCATTGAAAACTATTCAAGGCATATTGCTTTAAAAGAAGAGGGAGAAGCTCCAAATACTTTAATAGACTTTTTTCCTAAGGATTTTCTCTTGGTAATAGATGAGTCACATGTAACTATTCCACAGGTAAAAGCTATGTATAATGGTGATAGAGCTAGAAAGATGAATTTGGTAGATTATGGCTTTAGACTTCCTAGTGCTCTTGATAATAGACCTCTTACTTTTGAAGAATTTGAAAACAAAATAAATAAAGTAATTTATGTATCGGCAACTCCTGGTGATTATGAAATGAATAAAGTTCATAATAAAGTGGTAGAGCAGATTATTAGGCCTACTGGACTATTAGATCCATTAATTGAAGTAAGATCTACTAAGAATCAGATTGATAATTTAGTTGAGGAAATAGATAAGCAAAATGCAAAGAATGAGAGAACGCTCATTACTACTCTTACAATAAGAATGGCAGAGGAGCTTACTAATTATTTAAAGAGCTTAGATATAAAAGTTGCTTATTTACATAATGAGGTTAAAACATTAGAAAGGCTTAAAATAATAAGAGAGCTTAGACTTGGTAAATATGATGTGGTCGTGGGTATTAACCTTTTAAGAGAAGGAATAGATATACCGGAAGTTAGTTTGATAGCAATAATGGATGCTGATAAACAGGGCTTTTTAAGAAGTACTAGGAGTTTAATTCAAACGATAGGAAGAGCTGCTCGCAATGCTAGTGGTAGAGTAATTATGTATGCCGATACTGTATCAGATAGTATGGAAGAAGCAATTTTTGAAACTGAGAGAAGAAGAAAAATACAAAATGAATACAATAGAAAGAATGGAATTGTCCCAAAGACAATTGTAAAAGAAATTCAAGAAGTTGTATCTAATGAAACAGAAAAAAAAGTAGAAAGAGAAGAAAAGTTAAGTAAAAAAGAGAGAATGGATTTAATAGATAGTCTTGGAAGAGAAATGAAGACTGCTGCGTCTAATTTGGATTTTGAAAGGGCTATGGAACTTAGAGATATTATTTTTGAATTAGAAAGTGAAAAATGATAGATATTAAAAGCCAAATATTACCCAAAATCCTAAACATATAAGTACTACATATTCTATTAGCAAAATGAAGACATTACCAAAGCAAGGTGCAAAAAGGGTAATTATCATTTGATAGAAGGTAATTATTATTAATATAAGGAAACAGATAAGAAAAAAGAGTCGCCAACTAGTGCATAGTCTAAACCAATTAAAAAAATTATTGAACATGATTATCACCTATATTATTTTATGAAATTATTCTTTTTGTGCTATTATAATTAAAAGTTATTCAATTGCGAAAAATATATTTGTCAAATTTATGTAAATGTGCTTGTATTTATTTTAACTTTGGTATATTCTTATAACATAAGGGAGTGTGATACAATGATATATCCGTCTATTGATAAAATACTTAACATCGTCGATTCTAAGTACGCTTTAGTTTATGTTGTTTCTGAAAGAAGTAAACAAATGGCTAAAACTGGTTATTATCAAAAACCATTAAAAGATTATAAATGTAAAAAAGGAATTGGTAGAGCTCTAGAAGAAGTATATGATGGATTAATTCATATTGAAAAGAAGCATTAGTGTTTCTTTTTTTTCTTGAAAATTATTATAAATTAATGTATACTTTTTTTAGGTGATGTTATGTACTTTTTACTAGAAGTTTGTCAAAATCCTACTGTCTTAAGAGTATTATATTTTATGCAGTTATTTTTGGATATTATTTTTATTATTTTACCAATAGGTCTTATTATTGCTCTTATGGTAGATTTTTCTAAAGTGGTAATTTCTGGTAAGGAAGAAGTACAGTTAAAAAGTACAAAATTAGTTGTAAATAGGATTCTTTATGCTGTAATAGTTTTTGCTATTCCTTGGTTTATAGACTTTTTTATGGGAACTTTAGAAAGTTTGAAGATAGGAGTAAATAATAATTATGTTACTTGTCTTAATAATGTTACTGCTATTAAAACTGGAAAGCAATCTTTTGAGTATTATGATAATTTATTAGAGGCTGAAGAGAAAAAACAACAACTTGAGTTAGAATTAGCTAGATCTAATAGTTCTAATAATAAAATAAATAAAAGTAATAACGCTACTAATGGTAATAGTGGTAATAATTCGAGTAAAAATGGAATTGATAATTCAGGAATTAATTTGGCTTCAGGGACAACATATCAAGAATCTGCTTTAGCAATGGTAAACCTTGCTAGAGGTGAAATGGGACATGTTGGTGGAGAAAAATATGGAGCGGGAAGTCTGCCTTGGTGTGCTTATTTTGTAAAATGGCTTATTAATAAGACTACAATTCAAAATGTAGGAACTGTAAGTAGTGTTATTACTAAGGAAGGGCCTATTGGTGGATGTCGTGGTAATTGTGCTGGCGATATGGTACAAAATTTTAGTAGTCATAAAAATTTAAGCTTTTATAGTTCACAACATTATGGTGGTAATTATACTCCTAAAGCTGGGGATATTATTATTTTTTGGTATAAAAATAAAAATGGTCGCTATTGGAATAAAACAGTTAGTGATGCTGCCGATGCTAATCATATTGGTATTGTAGAAAGTTATAGTAATGGGAAAGTTAAAACTATTGAGGGCAATTGTGGGAATAAAGTTCAATCTTTTAGTTATAATTTATCTGATGATAGTATATTAGGATATGGTTCATGGTATGGTAATACAAAATAATACTATTTAAATTTTTTATAAGGAGAGGATGGAGTTATTATGAAAAAGTTTTTTTTAGGAATATCTTTACTTCTTTTAAGTGGATGTACGGTAAATTATAATTTGGAAATAAAGGATAATCAAATTAAGGAAAGTATAATTGGCGAAGTGTCTAAAGAAGATATATCTATTAAAGAGGATGATACTAGTTTAAATATTTATTATTCAATGATATATGATGATCAAATGGCTTTAATTGATGGAAATGATGTATATGTTAAAGATATTAAAGAAGAAAATGATATATTAAGATATAACTACTATTATACTTATAAAGGTAATTATAATAAATCTAGAATATTAAATACATGTTTTAAAGCTCCTATTATTAAGGAAACTGATGAATTATACTATATTAATATAGAAGGACCATTTTTTTGTAAGTATGCAGATAAGATAAATGTTAATGTAACTAGTAATTATGCAGTAATAGAAAATAATGCACAAAAGGTAGATGGTAATACTTATACATGGATAATAGATGATGAAGATAATGTAAATATTTATCTTACTATTTCTAAGAATGCTGACTATGTTAAGAATTCTTCTTCTAAAAAAATTAGTATGTTCAAGTTGATTGCCTTCATTATATTAATTATTTTATCAGGTGTGACATATTTTCTATATAGAAAGAAAAATGGTAGTGAAATTTAGTTTTTAAAGAAAGTAATTGTTAAAATTAGAAAAAGTTATTTCTAATAGTAGTACTTTTTCTTTTTTTGTGATAAAATGTTATAGAAGAGGTGAATTAGTATGAATAATAAACAAAATAAGGAAATAACTAGTAGAGATATTGATTTTGCTAAATGGTATACAGATGTTGTAAGGGCTGCTCATCTTGCTAGTTATTCTAATACTAAGGGATGCATGGTAATGGAACCAAATGGTTATGCTATTTGGGAAAAAATGCAAAGTATATTAGATAAAAAATTTAAAGATACTGGACATTGCAATGTATATATGCCACTTTTGATACCTGAGAATTTACTTCGTAAGGAGGGAGAGTTAGTTGAGGGTTTTGCTCCTGAAGTGGCTTGGGTAACTTATGGTGGAAGTAAAAAATTAGATGAAAGACTTTGCGTAAGACCGACATCTGAAACAGTTTTTAGTGATTATTTTGCAAGTACTATAAAATCATATAGAGATTTACCTAAACTTTATAATCAGTGGTGTAGTGTATTAAGGTGGGAAAAAGAAACAAGACCTTTTCTTAGAAGTCGTGAGTTTTTGTGGCAAGAGGGACATACTATTCATGAGAGAAAAGAAGAAGCTGAAGCAGAAACATTACAAATGCTTAATATTTATAATGATTTTTTTCATGAATATTTAGCAATACCTAGTATAGTTGGAAGAAAGACAGAAAAAGAAAAATTTGCTGGAGCGGAGTATACTTATACTGTTGAATCACTTATGTACAATGGTGTAGCTCTTCAATCTGCGACAAGTCATTTCTTTGGTCAAAAATTTTCTAAAGCTTATGATATTAAGTATGTAAACAGAGAGAATAGACTTGATTATCCATATCAAACTTCTTGGGGAGCCTCTACTAGAATGATTGGAGCTCTTATTATGGTACACTCTGATGATTATGGGCTTGTTTTACCTCCTAAAATAGCTCCTAAAAAGGTTGTTATTATTCCTATTAATAATACTATTGAGATATTAAGTTTAGCTCATGATTATTTAGATAAATTAAAAAAAGAAGGAATAGATGCTTATATAGATGATAGCGAAAAATCTCCTGGATTTAAGTTTGCTGAAGCAGAAGTAAATGGTATTCCGGTACGTATCGAGATAGGGAAAAGAGATTTAGAAAATAATATAATTACTTTAGTTAGAAGAGATACTAGAGAAAAAAGAGAAGTATTTATAAATACGGATATTATTCGTGATGTAAAGATTTTACTTGATGATATTCAAAGAGATATGTATGATAAGGCACTTAGAAGAAGAGAAGAGATGACTTATACAGTTACAGATTTAGAAGAATTTGAAAATATTATAAATACTCATCCTGGTTTTGTTAAAGCCATGTGGTGTGGTGATCGCAAGTGTGAGGAAAAAATTAAAGAAATAAAAGGATGCAAATCTAGATGTATCCCATTTACTGATGAAAAAGTATCGGATAAATGTGTGGTTTGTGGTAGAAAAGCAAAAGAGTTGGTTATTTGGGGTATTCAATATTAACATTAGTAGAGATATTGTGAAAAATTTAGAAGTAAATAGAAAGAAAGCTTTTTTAGGAGTACTTTTTAAATATTTACAGTTTAATTAAAGAGAACTATAGCAAATAGGAAAAATAATTAGTAAAGATTTATTAAATATTTACAAATTTTAGGTTGTTTGTTATAATATAGACGTATGGAAAGGATAGATTTTATGGAAATAGCAGTTGTTATTATATCAATATTATTAATAGCTATTGTTTTATTACAAAGTGGTAAAGCAGAGTCTGCTTCACAAATAATTCAAGGGGGAAATTCTGATTTATTTGCAAACCGTAAAGAGAGAGGATTTGAACTATTTATTACTAGGTTAACGTATGTTCTTGGTTTTTCTTTCTTTATACTATGCTTAATAATATCATTGTAAGACTTAATAATTAAGTCTTTTTTCTAATGGAGGACTTTATGAAAGAAAGAATAATTGAACTATTAAAAGAAAATACTTCTCTTACTATTATGGAAATTAATGATAAACTATCACTTACGACAATTGATGATTATAAGGTATTGCAGAGTACTTTAGATGATTTAGTAAGTGATGGTGTACTTTATTATAGTGATAGGAAGAAGAAGTATTTACTTTTAGAAAATAGTCATTTAGTAAAGGGAATTCTTATTTTAAATGAGAAAGGTTTTGGCTTTATTGAAATTGGTAAAGATGTAAAAGATGTCTATGTTAATGAAAAAAATATAAATGGTGCAATAGATGGAGATTTAGTCTTATTTGAATATTTAAATAAAGATAAAGATAGACCAGAAGGAAGGATAATTAAAGTAATTAAAAGAAATTATGATCCTGTTGTAGGGGAAGTTATTTTAATAGATGGTGAGTACTTTGTTCGTCCTGATAAAAAGGGTAGTGATATTTATATTCCTAAAAATAAATTATTTGGTGCTGTAGAAGGTCATAAAGTAGTAGTAACTCCTTTAAAGGATGGCAAGAGGATTGGGGAAGTTACGAAGATTATCGGACATAAAAATGATGTTGGAATAGATATTTTGTCATTTGTTTATGAATATAATTTTCATCCTGATTTTCCAGAAGAAGTATTAGAGGAAATTAAAGATATTCCACAATTTTTAACAGAAGAAGAAATAAATAAAGAACTTTTAAACGGAAGAAGAGATTTGAGAGGTAAAGAGATATTTACAATTGATGGATCGGATACTAAAGATATAGATGATGCTATTTCACTATCAGTTCTAGAAGATGGTAGTTACCAATTAGGAGTACATATTGCTGATGTATCTTATTATGTTAAAGAAGGAACTAAATTAGATGAAGAAGCTTATTTTAGAGGTACTTCTGTATATTTAGTTGATAGAGTTTTACCTATGCTTCCCCATAAGCTTTCTAATGGTATATGTTCTTTAAATGAAAATGAAGATAGATTTGCTTTTAGTTGTGAGATGGTAATAGATAAAAAGGGAAATGTTATTAAATATGATATTTTTCCTTCTATTATAAGAAGTAATAAGAAGATGACATATGAGGAAGTAAATAAACTTTTAGAAGATGGTATTATATGTACAGGATATGAAAAACATGCTAATACACTACTTCTTATGAATGAGTTATCTAAAATTTTAAGAAAGAAAATGATTAATCGTGGATACATTGAATTTGAAAGTACGGAAGCAAAAATTAAGGTAGATGAAAATTGTCATCCAATAAAAATAGAAGCTAGAGTGCAAAAGTCTGGCGAAGAACTTATTGAAAATTTTATGATAGTGGCTAATGAAACGGTGGCTTCTTCGATTTATTATAAGAATTTGCCAGGAATTTATAGAGTTCATGATAAACCTGATGAGAAAAGACTTTCGGAATTCATGAAATTTTTATCACTTCGTGGATATGTTGTGAATGGAAAGAGTAAGATTGATAATCCAAAAGATCTTCAAAGAATACTCAGCCAGCTTGAAAAAGTTCCGGAAGTTAGAATTCTTCATGATATGGCAATTAGAAGTCAAGCTAAGGCAGTTTATTCTGATATAAATATAGGTCACTTTGGTCTTGGAAGTAAATGTTATAGTCATTTTACTTCTCCTATTAGGAGATATCCGGATTTGATTTTACATCGTCTTCTTCGTGACTATAATTATAATTATAGTGAAAAAATAATAAGTGAAAGAAGAGAGAACCTTCCGGTATGGTCAGAGCATTGTTCGATAAGAGAACAAGAGGCCCAGAATTGTGAGAGAGATGTCGACAAGATGAAGGAATGTGAATATATGATGGATCATATTGGTGAAGTATATACAGGAATAATTTCTGGCGTCCAAGAATTTGGCTTCTTTGTAGAACTTGATAATACTATTGAAGGCCTTGTTAAAGCTCAAGATTTAAAAGGAGATTATTATACTCTAAATAGTGATTTACTTGCTTTAGTTGGAAAGAAGACAAATAGGAGATATACTTTTGGAGATAAAGTAACTGTTAAGGTAGTTGGAGCAGATAAGGATAGAATGACTATTGATTTTGAAATATATGATGGAAAAGACACTAAAAAATAATATAGTTAATTAGAAAGGTAATTATGAAAAAGAAAATAATATTCTATATCTTACTATTTTTATTTATTATTACTTCTTTAATTATATTTTTTGTAGTTTATTATGAACCTATAGAAGAAGAGAAGGTACCAGAATTAGAAACTACTAAAGTTAAAGAGGAAGTTTATGAACTGTCTTTAGTTATGACTGGGGATAATTTAATACATGATGGTATTTATAAAGAAGCTAATAAAAATGCTAATTATAATGGTTATGATTTTACTCCTATGTATAGTTATTTAAAAGAAATAGTCGAGCCTTATGACTTAGCTTATTATAATCAAGAGACTATTTTAGGTGGAGAGGAAATTGGACTTTCTACTTATCCTTGCTTTAACTCACCTTATGAAGTTGGAGATGCTATGATTGACGCTGGTTTTAATTTAGTTAGTCTTGCTACTAATCATACTTTGGATAGGGGAGAAAAGGCAGTGCTTAATTCCTATGAGTATTGGCAAAGTAAAGATGATGTTATGACTTCGGGTAGTTATTCTTCTTTGGAAGAACGAAAT
>JBJEEA010000021.1:0-13581 GCA_051872635.1 Bacilli bacterium | reverse complement strand
AATAGAAAATAGTGTAGTGATTTTTTATTCACCAACACTATTTATTATACAACCTGTATTGTTATTTACATCTTTTTTTGTTATAATAATTAGAAGAAAGAAGTGATATAAATGAGTTTAACCGCTGGTATAGTAGGTCTTCCTAATGTTGGCAAATCAACTTTGTTTAATGCTATTACTAAAAAAAATATTTTAGCTGCTAATTATCCTTTTGCGACTATTGATCCTAATGTTGGAGTGGTTACTGTCCCTGACAAACGAGTAGCGGTACTTGAAAATATGTATATGCCAGAGAGAACTATACCCACAACTTATGAGTTTACTGATATAGCAGGGCTTGTAAAAGGGGCTAGTACTGGTGAAGGATTGGGAAATAAGTTTTTGTCACATATAAGACAAGTTGATGCTATAGTGGAAGTAGTAAGATGCTTTGATGATGAAAATATTATACACGTAGATGGAAATGTTGATCCTATTCGTGATATTGAGGTTATTAATGTAGAACTTGTACTTTCAGATTTAGAAATAGTTATGTCTAGGATTAATAAAATAGGTAAAAAGGCTATGACTACTAAAAATAAAGATGATTTAAAGGAAATAGAATTACTTGAAAGGATTAAGGAAGCACTTGAAAAGAATATTCCAGTTCGAAAATTGGATTTATCTATCGAAGAAAAAAAGATAATTAGTTCTTTTAATTTAATTACTTTAAAACCAATTATTTATGTACTAAATGTAAATGAAGAAGAAGTTAATATTGGAAATGGGTATACTAAATTAGCTTGTGAGTATGCTAATAATGAAGGCAGTGAAACTATTATATTATCTGCTAAGTTAGAAAGTGAATTATCTGAACTTTCTGATGATGAAAAAGAACTATTTTTAAGTGATTTAGATATTAAAGAAAGTGGTCTTGATGCTCTTATTCATAGTACTTATAAATTACTTGGACTTGCTACTTTTTTTACAGTTGGTAGTGATGAAGTTAGGGCTTGGACTTTTAAAAAGGGTATGAAAGCTCCTAGTTGTGCGGGAATAATTCATTCTGATTTTGAAAGGGGATTTATTAAGGCTGAAGTTATGTCTTATGATGATTTAGTGACTTATGGTAGTGAACTTAAAGTGAGAGAAAATGGTAGAGCACGTATAGAAGGAAAAGATTATATTATGCAAGATGGTGATATTTGTCATTTTAGATTTAATGTATAGAAAGGAAAAATATGAAAGATAGAAAAGATATTGAAGAGAAGTATACTTGGAATTTAAATAATATTTATAGTAAAATGGATGATTTTGATAAAGATTATTCTTTGACTAAGACGATGATAGATGACCTTAATAAATATGAGAAGTGTATGATTACTAGTAGTAATAATTTTTATGAAGCTATTAAACTTTCTTATGATATAGAGAGGAAATTAGATAAATTATCTGTTTATGCTAGCTTGTCATTTGATTTGGACACTTCAAATAATAATAAGCAAGAACTTTGTGAAAAAGTAGCTAATTTAAAGTCTTTGTATTCAAGAGTTAGTTATTTTATAGTACCTAGTATTATGAAGTGTGATTATAATAGGATAGAAAAATTTTATGAGGAGAATCATAAGCTTAGGGAATATGAAGTGCAAATTAAAGAAATATATCGATATAAAGATCATACTTTAAGTGATGAAGAAGAAAGATTGTTATCTAGTATTGGTAAGATTATTGGTAATTGCTATGATACATATGAATTATTTAAAGACTGTGACATGTCTTTTGGTAAGATAAAAGATGAAAATGGTAAGAGAGTAGAGATTACCAATAGTAATTATTCTTTATATATAGAGAGTAAGGATAGAAATGTTAGAAAGAGCGCTTTTAAAGTTTTATATAAAGAATATAAGAAATATACTAATACTTTTGCTTCGTTAATATCTACTAATATGAAAGAAATTTCGACTCTTGCTAAAATTGAAAAGTATGATAGTGCTATTGCTATGAGTTTATATCATGATGATATAGATATTTCTGTATATAATAATTTAATAGATAGTGTTCATAAAAATATTAGTTATTTATATGAATATTATAATTTGAAAAAGGAAATATTAGGTTTAGATGAAATTCATTTATATGATATTTATGTACCAATAGTAAATGATTATGACAAGAAGTATAGTTATGAAGAGGCAAAAAAGATTATTATTGAAGTACTTGGCGTATTTGGCGAAGAATATATAAATAAAGTTAAAGAAGCATTAGATAGTAGATGGATTGATGTTTATCCTACTCGTGCTAAGAGAACAGGTGGTTATTCTGGTGGTAGCTATGATACTTATCCATATATACTTCTTAACTATCAAGATAAGTATAGTGATATGTCAACATTAATTCATGAAATGGGGCATTCGATGCATAGTTATTATTCTAGAACTTACAATAGTTACCAAAATAGTGAATATCGTATTTTTGTAGCGGAAGTGGCTTCTACTGTTAATGAACTTCTACTTAGTCATTATATGTTAGAACATAGTGAAAGCAAGGAAGAAAAATTATTTATTTTGAATAATTTAATGGAATTGTATAGAGCTACTGTTTATAGACAGACTATGTTTGCTGAGTTTGAAAAAATAATATCAGATATGACTGATAAAGAGGAAGCATTGACTGCTGATAAGTTATCTGATATATATTATAATTTGAATAAATTTTACTTTGGTAGTGATGTAGTAGTTGATACTGATATAAGATACGAATGGGAGAGAATACCACATTTCTATTATGATTTTTATGTGTATAAATATGCTACTGGTTTATCTGCTGCTACGGCAATTGTTAATAATATTTTAAGTGGTAAAGATGGAGCAGTTTCGAAATATATTGATTTCTTAAAATGTGGTTCGAGGTTATCTCCTATTGAATCTTTAAAGGTTGCTGGTGTTGATTTGACTAATAGGGAAACTGTCGATTGTGCATTAAATGAGTTTAAGAAAATTATTGATAGTTATCGTGAAAACATGTGATAAAAGAGACAATAAAATGTCTCTTTTGCTTTTTAGTATTCTATAAATAAATTGTTTAAGTAATTGTTTATTTCACTACTGTTTGTATAGTAAGTACTATTATTATCTTTGATTAATACTAATGAAGTATCATCTATTAAAATTATTTCTATAGTTTTAATGATACTATTTTTTTCATATAATATGTTTACTTTAGTATAACATAAATTGTTATTACCAGTCCATGGACCGTTGTTTGAAAGATTATTCCATTTATTAAATAATTCTGGTACTTTTTCTTTTGGAATAGTTATTTTTCTACTATTACAATCTTCCATAGTCATTTCATAATTATCAGAATTTAATATTTCATTCTTCCAATCTTTTTGATTATTATTTTTTAGTAGTATTAAGCTAATTATTATTATAAAGGCAATAGTGGTTATTGCAATTATAATATATTTTTTTTTAGTCATTATTTACTCTCCTTTATCAGTTTAATATTAGCATGGTTGTTTTTTTATGTCAATAAGTTTATAAATTTCTTTCTTTTTTTGACAATTTACTGTATACTAATAATAGGTGATTGATATGGAACTATTTGAATTAAAAAGAGAGTATAAATTACTAAGTGATAAAATAAGCAATTTATGGAGGTCACTTTGACATTGATAATAAGATTAAAAGAGAAAATCAAATAAATAAATTAATGCTTAATCCTTCATTTTGGGATAATAGGGAAGAGGCTGATAAGTTAATTCGTGAGCTTAAGGAAATTAAAGACATTACTAGTAAAACTATTGAACTTAATAATAGAATAAAGGATAATTGTGATGTTTTAAACGAACCTAATTTAGATGCTGATCTTTTATTTCTTGCTGGTGAAGAGGTAGCTGATTTAAAAGTCCAAATAGATAAATTGTCACTTCAAACTTATTTAAGTGGTGAATATGATAATAATAATGCTATTATTGAAATACATGCAGGAGCTGGTGGTACAGAGTCATGTGATTGGGTGAATATGCTATATAGGATGTATAGTAGATTTGCTTTGAATAATAATTATAGTTTAATAGAACTAGATAGACAGGATGGGGAAGAAGTTGGTATTAAGTCTGTTATGTTTCAAATTAACGGACCTTTTGCATATGGATATTTAAAAGGTGAAAGAGGAGTACATAGACTTGTTAGAATTAGTCCTTTTGATGCTAATAAGAGACGTCACACTTCTTTTGCTGCAGTGGATGTAATGCCAGAGGTTGATAAAACTATTAATGTTGAAATTCCAGACAGTGATATCAGAATAGATATATATAGGAGTAGTGGGCCCGGTGGACAAGGAGTAAATACTACCGATAGTGCAGTTAGAATTACACATATTCCAACTGGTATTGTAGTTACTTGTCAGAATGAGAGAAGTCAGATTAGAAATAAAGAAAAGGCTTTGGAAGTTTTAAAAGGAAAACTATATTTATTAGAAGAAGAAAAGCAAAATGAAAAGTTAAGTGGTATTAGGGGTAAACAACTTACTAATGGATTTGGTAGTGCTAAGAGGAGCTATATATTGTGTCCTTATACGTTAGTTAAAGATAACGATAGTGGTTATGAAACAAGTAATGTTGACGCTATTTTGAATGGTGAGATTAATGAAATATTAGAAGTTGGGTTAAAGGTAGAATAATAGAAAGGGTGCTAGTATAAAATGAGGTTGTTTGATTATTTTAGAAGAAAAAAAGTAGAGAATATTGTAGAGCAAGTTAAAAAGAAAAATATTGGTAAAAGATATTTTATGCTTATTATGGGTTGTTTGATTGTCGCTTTTTCTTTTAACTTATTTTTTCTTAGATATAATATTGTTTGTTTTGGTATTAGTGGTGTGTCTATTGTTCTTAGTAAATTTGGTGTAAATCCTTCTCTTTTTATACTTGTTGCTAATGTAATACTTATGGTTATTTCTTATTTTTCTTTAGGAAAGGAAGATACTAAGAATCAGATCGTTGGTGCTTTAGTATATCCGATTTTAGTAGAACTTACTAGCAAAATTACTCCTTATATTGATTTAGGAGACGTTGAAATGGTTGTTATAGCTATATTAGGTGGTGTCTTTGCTGGTATCGGTTATGGACTTATTTATAAGAGTAATTTTTCAACAGGTGGAACAGATGTTATAATTGGTATAGTCTGTAAGTATTTAAGAATATCTATGGGAAATGCAAGTCTTATTGTCAATGGAATTATTGTTATGATTGGAAAGATTGCGTTTTCTTGGGGAACTGTTTTATATGGTATTTTTGTATCTTATTTGATTTCGGTATTTACTGACAAAGTATTACTTGGTATATCTAAGAGTAAGGCATTTTATATAGTAGTAAATAAAGAAAAAGACGATACAGTTAGAAATTTTTTGGTCTCGCTTCCAGATGTTGGAACAACAGTTATCGATGCTGAAGGTGGTTATTCTAGTGATGAGCAAACACTTTTACTTGCGGTAGTTCCTACTAGGGATTATTTTATAGTAAAGGAGGGTCTTAGAGAAATTGATAAAAATATTTTCTTTTTAGTTTGTGATTCATATGAAGTTAGTAATAGTGGTGATAAAAGATGATACTAAAGAGAAGACGTAAAATTAGTTTAAACAATATTGATAAAATAATTAATAATAAAAATGCTTATAAGAACTTTTTTTTGTTTGTTATGGGAATGCTTATTTGCTCTATTTCAATAAATCTTTTTTATAAGCCTTATGATGTAGTAACTATAGGTAGTTCAGGACTTGCTATTTTAATAAATAATTATATTAATATTGATTTGTCGCTTATTATTTTTGCTATTTCATCAATTATGCTTGTTCTTAGTTTTGGAGTTTTTGGAATTGAATATGGTATGAAAAGTATTTTGGGCACTATTTTTTATCCAATTTTTATTAAAGCTACATCTCTTTTATGTAAAGTTGTTTCTTTTGATGGTGTTTCTCTTTTTTTAATAATATGTATGGGTGGAGTTCTTATGGGAATTGGTTTTGGTATTATAAAGAAGAGTGGATATAGTTTAGGTGGTTTTAATTTTTTATATGATTATTTTCATAAAAGATTTAATATTTCAGTAGGAAAAAGTAATTTACTTTGTAATCTTTTAATAGTGATATTAAGTATATTTGCTTTTGGGATTAGTAGGTGTATTTATGCTTTTATCGGCCTTTATATAATGTCTTATGTTTCGGATAGAGTTATGATTGGTATATCTAGAAATAAAGCTTTTTATATTGTTACAAGGAAGTCTGCTGAGGTTAAAGATTATATTGTTAATGATATGAATTACACAGCTACTATAGTTAATGCTAAAGGTGGATACTCAGATAAAAAAAGAAAGATGCTCGTTTGTGTTATACCTACTGTTAAGTATTCTATATTAAAAGAGACCATTAGAGAAATAGATAAAGATGCTTTCTTTTTGATTACTGATAGTTATTTTGTATCAAAATAATTTAGGAAAATAATGTAAACTGTATTAAACTTATTTAAAAAAAATGTAAATGATGGTATAATTATTATTGCAGATATGGAGGTATGTAGTTTTGGAGTTAATTAGAGTTAGTGATGTACAAAAAACTTATAAAACGGGAACGGTAGCTTTATATGATTTGAATTTGAGTATAAAAAAGGGAGAGTTTGTTTTTGTAATTGGTGCTTCCGGAAGTGGTAAGTCTACTTTTATTAAAATGCTATATAGAGAAGAAAAACCTGATAAAGGTTCAATTATAATTGGTGGTATTAATGTAGCTAAACTTAGAAATAGAAAGGTTTATGTTCTTAGAAGAAAGCTTGGAGTTGTATTTCAAGATTTTAAACTATTGTCTAAACTTACGGTTTACGAGAATGTAGCTTTTGCTATGGAAGTCTTAGGATATGATAAAAAAGTTATTCATAAAAGGGTTATGGAAGTTTTGGATTTGGTAGGTCTTAAAAATAAAGTTAGACAGTTTCCAGATCAGTTATCAGGAGGAGAACAGCAGAGAGTCGTTATTGCAAGGGCTATTGTAAATAAACCTAAACTTCTTATTTGTGATGAGCCTACTGGTAACTTGGATCCAGATACTTCAATGGAAATAATGAAAGTACTTGAAGAAATTAATGCTATGGGAACTACTATTATAATGGCTACTCATGATAGGGATATAGTTGATAAGATGAAGAAACGTGTTATACTTTTAGATCATGGAAGACTTGTAAAAGATATAGAGAAAGGAAGCTATTATAATGAAAGGATTTAGAACGATTAAAAGATATTTTAGGGATGCTATACACGGTGTATTTAGGAATTTTTCACTTTCGCTTGCTTCTATTTCTTGTATAACTATTACTTTAATTGTAGTAGCAATTTCGCTTATCTTGTCTTCTAATGTTGAGAATTTTTCTGAGTCTATTCGAAAAGATGTTACTGTTGTTATGTTTTTGAAATCTGATACAACGAAAGAAGATGAAGAAAAAATAAAAAAAGAACTAGAAAATGTTTCAAATATTGAAAAGGGAACTATTGAATTTAAATCGAAAGTTGATTCTGCTAATGAACTTAAAAATGATAATGATATTTTTGCAACAACTGTAGATAAGTGGACGGAGGAGACTAATCCTTTACTTGACAGTTATATGTTTAAAGTAAAGGAAATTGAAAAGATAGATGATACTGTTAAAGAAGTTAAAAATTTATCTTTTTCTAAGGATAGGATTAATAATATTAATTATGGTGAAGATATTGTTCATCAGCTTATTGTTGTCTTTAATGTTGTTGGAAAGGTTTCTTTAATTGCGGTTATTTCTCTTGTATTAGTTACGGCATTTTTAATTGCTAATACAATTAAGCTTGCTATTTATTCAAGAAAAAAAGAGATAGAAATTATGAGACTTGTTGGTGCTTCGAATATATCGATAAAAATACCGTTTATCTTAGAAGGATTATTTATTGGTATTTTGGGTTCAATTGTTCCAATACTTATAACTATTTTTGGATATACTTCTTTATTTGATTTCTTTGGTGGCAAGTTATTCGGGTCTGGCCTAGCTACTTTAGTGGAACCTGTTCCATTTATTTATACTACTTCGGCAATACTTTTAACTATTGGCATTGTTGTTGGTATGATTGGAAGTTATCAAGCTGTAAGAAAATATTTAAAAATATAAATTTTAAATTAAAAAAGAGTGGCAATATTACCACTCTTTTGCAACATATGATTGTCAAATTATATATTGACTTTTCATATGTATTATTATTATGTTTAATTTAAAGTTAATTATACATAAAAAATTAATCATTCTATTTTTTATAATCTTCTATTCCATATTTTTGGCTTTTGATATCATAAAAAATATAATTATGGGGTGGATTGTATGTTAGATATATAAGACCAAAATAACAAATTATAATAATTGGTGTAGCTATAATATTTAATATGTGATATTCTTTTTCTTTTAATATGTTATAACTTATATATTCTTCTATTATATATACTATTAGCATTAATGTTATTGATATAAATAGAGATTCTCCTAGGAATTTGTATAAGGGAATATAAATAACTAAGTAGATTGGTATTGATGATATAGCGGTAAAGTATAACTGGAAAGGAAAATTGTTGAATTTTATTTTGTTTTTTTTAAGTAAAATATAATCTACTATTCCGTAAAGAAGAATTGAAGTAAATAAAATTTTCATATGTTCCCAAATGCTTTCATTTACAGGAAATAAGAATGAAAATATTATATTAGGAAATATCTGATAAGCAAAGTGTGAAAGAAAAGAAATTAGAAATATACCTATGACTGCAACTATTTTTATTTTTTTTAAATTCATAATTGCCCTCCTTGTTATAGTATATTTTTATTATGGTTAGTTATTTAAAAAATATGAATTATGATGTATAATATTAAGTGTGGTAGTATGAAGAAGAGTTATATATTAATTATTGTATTTATTATATTTATTATATTTATTTCTATTATTGGAAGTATTATTGTTACAGGTAATACTGAAATAAAAAAAGAGGGAGATATACTTAGTATTCAATATAATAAAGAGGTATATTTTACACCTTATGGATATAGTATTGATAATCCTAATGTTATTGTTAATCCGTATGGTAATAGTCCACTTACTGCTATTATAATGTTTACTACAGATAGTTATAGTGAAGTTTCAATTACTGTTAAAAGTAAGAGTGGGAATAGTGATATTAATCATACCTTTTCTAAAAATAAATATCATTATATTCCAATATATGGATTATATGCTGATTATGATAATACAGTTATACTTCGCAGTGCAGGAAAAGAAAAGATTGTAAATATAAAGACAGAAAAACTTCCTGATGATTTTTTATTCAGTGATAAAAATACTAGTGGAAATTTTACATTTTATAATATTAATTATCCATATGCTGTTGATAGTGATAATGAAGTTAGATGGTATTTTAATAGAAAATATTATGGTAATATTAGTTTGTTTGGTGATTCTTCCATTATAATAGGTAGTGATAGATATGATGAAGATGGGAATAGTATATCATTATATAAAATGAACTTTCTTGGTAAAATATATAGTGAATATATTTTTGATAATTCTTATTATGGATTTAGTAGTTTTTATAATAATAGTATTCTTGCCCTAAGTGATAAAGTTTTACTTATTGATCCACAGACTGGAGAAATGACAGAATATGCTGATAATGATTCATTTAGTTATTTAGGTATTTGTGATGAAGATATTATTATTGGAAAAGAAGATAAGTATTATAAACTTTTGCCTAATGATTTAGAAGAGATATCTTATAATACTAGTGCAGATAGATATAATTTTTATAATGACTATAGTGAGTATAGTATAGTTAAATCAAGTAGATTTGGTAATTTAAGGGTAACAGAATTAAGTAGCGAAAACATACCTATACTTAGTTATGATAAGGGAATACCTGATGGAATAGAAATTACAAGTGAAATTGATAGAATGATTATTAATAATAATGAACAAGAAGTAATTTATGTGATACTTGATAAATTTTTAGATAAAAGGGTATATGAAGTTAATAATGTTAAATATATAAATTTTAATGGGTTATCTGGAAAGTATACTATTTACATTAAAGTTAATGATAAAATATATAAAACAGATTATTTTATTGAGGTGTAATAGTGGATAGGATTATATTACATATTGATGTAAATAATGCTTTTTTAAGTTGGACTGCTGTATGGATGCTTAAAAATGGATGTAAGAAAGATATTAGAGAAAGATATGCTATTATTGGTGGGAATGAATCTGAGAGAAAGGGAATTGTTTTGGCTAAGAGCAATCCTTGTAAGAGAAGAGGCGTTGTTACTGCTGAACCAATATACTCTGCTAGGAAGAAATGCCCATATTTAGAAGTATATTCTCCTAATTTTGAAGTATATAAATATTATTCTGATGAAATGTATAAATATTTATCTTCTTATACAGATATTATTGAGAGGTATTCTATTGATGAATGTTTTCTTGATTATACTGGTAGTAGGCATTTATTTGGTGATCCTATTAAAGTGGCCTATAAGATTAAAAATGATATATTTAATAAATTTGGATTTACTGTTAATGTAGGTGTAGGAAATAATAAACTTTTAGCAAAAATGGCATCAGATTTTGAAAAGCCTAATAAAGTGCATACTCTTTTTTTTAATGAAGTTAAAGATAAAATGTACCCACTTCCTATAGAGAATCTTTTTATGGTAGGTAAGGCTTATAGTAAAAAGCTTAGAGAGATGGGAATTACTACTATTGGTGAACTGGCTAAAACTGATGAAAATACTCTTGTTAAAAAATTCAAGCAAATGGGTAAAATGATGTATGAATATGCTAATGGTATTGATAATAGTTCTGTTTATTATGAAAAAGAAAATGTTAAAAGTATTTCTTCCTCAACTGTTCTTTCTTATAATTATAAGAATAAAAATGAAATTAAGAAAGTTATAATGAATTTATCTATGGATGTTGGAAAGAAATTAAGAAACAATAAAATGTATGCTAATACGATAGGTATTTGGTTAAAATATACATATTTTGATAAGATTAGTAAACAAGAAAAACTGGATTTTAGTATCTCTACTGATGAGGAAATATATAATAATGCTCTTTATATATTTGAAAAATTATGGAATGGTGAAGATGGTATTAGAAGTGTTTGTGTATTTATCAGTGGACTATCTTCTAATAAAGTAAAACAAATATCTATTTTTGATATGGATAGTGAAATAAAAGATAGTAGTGATGAAAAATTACAAGATGTAATTGATGATATAAGAAGTAAATATGGTAATGATAGTATTAAATTTGCAAATATGGAGGGAAAGAAGAAATGAATAGTGAAATTATAAATGAAATTGCTAATAATTTAAATATTAAGAATAGTCAAGTAGAAGCAGTACTTAAACTTTTAGAAGAGGGAAGTACGATACCTTTTATTGCTAGATATAGAAAAGAGGCTACTGGGGCTTTGGATGAAGAACAAATAAGAAAAATTAATGAAGTGTATGAGTATCAAGTTAATTTATTAAAAAGAAAAGAAGATGTTATTAGATTAATAGATGAGAAGGGTCTCCTTACTGATGAATTAAAAGATAATATTATGAAGTGTGATAAACTTGTAGAGGTAGAAGATATTTATAGGCCTTTTAAAGAAAAAAAGAAGACGAAAGCTACTGAAGCTATAAAGAATGGGCTTGAACCTTTGGCTAAAATAATTATGTCTTTTAAAGATGTTGATATTAATAAAATTGCAGAGTCTTATTTAAATGATAATGTTAATGATGCTGTTGCTGCAATTAATGGGGCTAAATATATTATTGCTGAATGGATAAGTGATAATGCTTATTACCGAAAATATATTAGAAATAACATGAAAAATTATGGTGTTATTCATACTAAATTAAAAAAAGATGCTAATGACTTAAATAAAGTATATGAGATGTATTATGATTATGAAGAGAAAGTAAAGTATATTAAACCACATAGAGTACTTGCTATTAATCGTGGTGAAAAGGAAGATATTATTTCAGTAAATATAACAATAGATAATGATTATATTATTGATTTTTTGGAAAGTAAAATTATAAAAAATGACAAGATAGAAAGTGCTACTCTTGTAAAAGAGGCTATTAAGGATAGTTATAAAAGACTTATTATTCCTAGTATTGAAAGAGAAGTTAGATCAGAACTTAAAGAAAAGGCAGAAGAGGGAGCAACTTTGGTATTTGGAAATAATCTAGAAAAATTGCTTCTTACTCCTCCTATGAAGGATATTACTGTACTTGGTTTTGATCCGGCATATAGGACAGGATGTAAACTTGCTGTTGTTTCTCCTACATCTAGTGTTTTAAATATTTCGGTTATTTATCCTCATGAACCAAGAAACGAGTGGAATGAGTCTAAGGATAAGATAAAAGAGTTATTTAAAAAATATGACATAGATGTTGTGGCTATTGGAAATGGTACTGCTTCTAGAGAAAGTGAAAAACTAGTAGCGGAAGTTATTTCTGAATACAAAGAAAAGGATATTAAATATATTATTGTGAGTGAGGCTGGGGCAAGTGTGTATTCTGCTAGTACTCTTGCGATAAAAGAATTTCCTGATTTGACTGTTGAAAAAAGAAGTGCTATTAGTATTGCTAGGAGACTGCAAGATCCTTTATCAGAGCTTGTTAAGATTGACAGTAAGAGTATTGGGGTAGGTCAATATCAACATGATGTAAATGAAAAAAAACTCGATAATCTTTTGGATTTTGTAGTATCAAAATGTGTTAATAATGTTGGTGTTAATATTAATACTGCCAGTCCTTCTATTCTTAAATATATATCTGGCCTTACTAAAGGAATGATTGATAAAATTATAAAATATAGAGAGGATCATGGTAAAATAAAGACAAGACAAGAACTTATTGATAATAAGATTCTTAGCTCTAAAGCTTATGAACAGTCTATTGGATTTATGAGGGTAATAGATGGTGATAATATTATGGATGTTACTTCAATTCATCCAGAGAGTTATATGATAGCTAATGCACTTCTTAATAAATTCGGATTAAGTGTTAAAGATGTTGGAAGCGATAAGCTTGTAAAGTCTTTTGAAAATGTAAATATAAATGATTTGGCAGTTGAACTTAATACTGATAAATATACTATTGAAGATATTATTAAGTGTTTAGAAAAACCAAATAGGGATTTTAGAGATGATTTTGAAAAACCTATTTTAAAAAGTGATATACTTAAATTAGAAGATTTAAAGGTAGGCATGGAACTTCAGGGAACGGTTAGAAATGTTGTGGATTTTGGAGCATTTATCGACATTGGATTACATGAAGATGGATTAGTACATATTTCTAAAATGACTGATAAATATATTAAGCATCCTATGGATGTTGTTTCTGTTGGTGATATAGTTACTTGTTATGTTGATAGTATTTCATTAGAAAAGGGTAAAGTATCATTAAGTTTAATTAATCCTAACATTAGTAGTAATTAGGAGTATGTAAATAATTTTGTGTAAATAGAAAATCTTTCCATGATATAATGAATT
>JBJEEA010000020.1:0-2971 GCA_051872635.1 Bacilli bacterium | reverse complement strand
ATTTAGTGATTTATTTGCCAGTAAATCAACTCCAAAAGTAGATACTTATAAACCAAGAGCAATCTACAGGAGGTTTGAAGACTAATGCAACTAGATCTGCAGTATCGAATAAAACAAGATGAAAAACAAATAATGTTTTTAAGAGAAAACTCATATTGGTATAAATATTTAAATCGTAACAATCGCTATTATAAAGAATTTGTTGACGATATGAAAGACAAGTATAAACTAAAACCAACAGATAAAATAAATAAAATGATGGAAAATATTAATATGGTAAGAACCTTCCTAGATGTCTTAAAATAATAGACATAACAAGCTAATTATGTTATTACCCGAGTTTTGGAGTTTCATTTACAAAAAAAGTTTGTTTTTTATTGAAAATAGGCTTTTCTTTTTTATTTGAATATGATATATTTATATTAGTATATGAGTATATGTAGGTGATGTATATGTTTTTGGATTGTTTTAAGAATACTGGAAAACCATATTTAAGAATTGTAGAAGGTTATTATTTTAAGAAAGATGATGGCTCAGTTACGGTCAAAAGAAGAACTATTAAAAATCTTGGTCCACTTTCGAATTTTGATGATGGACAACCTGATTTGCTAAAAAGATTAAGAGAAAAATTTAAAAACAATGAATTAATATTTGAAGGATATGAAGATATAAAAAATGATTCAAAAAGAAAGGTCATTTTAACTTTTGAAGAAAAAGACTTTATATCTTCACCAAAAAACATAGGATATTTTGTTTTAGATAACATATATACACAACTTGGAATTAGTGATACATTGAATAGAGTTAAATATAATTCTAGAATACAATATGACTTAAATGGAATAACTAAGTTATTAGTTTTTGATAGAATACTTCATCCATCTAGTAAGAAAAAAGCATTTGAAGAAAGAAATGATTACTTGTTTCCTATAACTACTTGTGAAGACTTAGATCAAATCTATCGTGCACTTGATGTATTAGATGAAAAAACCAAATCAATACAACTTAAAATGAATACTAAAATGAAGAATTCATCAATTGGTAGAAGTACTGATTTGACTTATTATGATGTTACAAATTATTACTTTGAAACTATGTATGGTGATGATGATATTTATGAAATAGATGAAGATGGTAATATTTTAAAAGATGATAAAGATAAACCTATTATTAAAGAAAAAGGATTCAGAAAAAAAGGTGTTTCAAAAGAAAATAGAAAAGAGCCTATTGTACAAATGGGATTATTTATAGATAATAATGGATTACCTGTTTCATATAAATTATTTCCAGGAAATATGCAGGATAAAACTACATTTAAAGATGTACTTGAAAATGATGTTGAAGATATGAATTTAGGAAAGATTGTTGTAGTTGCAGATAACGGAATGAATACACAGGAAAATAAATATTTAATTACAGAACAAGGTAATGGTTACATTGTATCTAAGAGTGTAAAAAAAAGTTGGACTAAGCTTAGAGATTGGGCACTTGATGAAAGTACTTATAATAATATTAAAAATAGTTCTGGAGAAGTAACTTTTAAATATAAATCAAGAATTAATGAAATTAAGTTAACTTACAAAAACGAAGATGGAACTAAGTGTACTAAAACAGTTAAAGAAAAAGAAATTATATACTGGAGTAAGAAGCATTATGACAGAGAAGTGTTTCAAAATCAAAAATTTATTGAATATCTAGAAAGTTGTAAAGAAAATCCAGATAAGTTGAAAGATAAACAAAGAAAATCCCAAGAATTTATTGATGTCGTTGATGTTGATAAAAAAACTGGGGAAATAATAAAGACAGATAAACTTGTAGTTTTCTTAGATGAGAAACTAGAAAAATATAAAGAAACAATGGGATTCTATTCAATAGTAACATCAGAAATAGATACTGAAGATCAAGAAGTTATTAATAAATATCATGGCTTATCTAGAATTGAGGATTCATTTAGAGTAATAAAAAGCGATTTAGAAGGAAGACCAATTCATGTATGGACAAAAGAGCATATAAATGCACACTTTCTAATATGCTTTATAGCACTAACTATAATACGAATAATACAATATAAAGTTTTAAAAAATGAAAATAAGAATACATTAAATGTTGACGGTTGGGAACAAGGAATAACTGCCGAAAAAATAAAGTATGCTTTAAATAATTTTAGAGCAGATAGACTTCCAAATGATTATTATAAAATTACTGATATAGAAGATATTAATAAGGTGTATAATTCATTAGGAATAACATTGGATTTAACTATACCAACACAAAGCAAATTAAGAAATCTAATGTATGAAACAAAAAGCAAAAACATATGACAATAATTTAATACAAGAAAAAAATCACCATAAACCTTTGAAATTTAAGGTCAAAAGGGTGATTTTTCACATTAGAAACTCCAAAACTCGGGAATGTCTGAAGCTGATAAATTTAAGTGTATTAAAGAATTATATGAAATAAATAAAAGAAGAGTTAGTGAGATAGGACAACAATATAAAAAATAATAAAAGATATCGATAAGTTAGTTAAACTTATCGTTTTTATAGTATAAAAGATAATAATATTATAATTCAAACAAACGAATGTATGATTTTATATTGACTTATGATATAAAATATTGATATAATATGTGTAAGGATGTGGTATTATGTATGCAAATGTAATTATTGAATATGGAAATAAAGCAGTTGATAGGGAATTTACTTATGTAATACCTAGTAAATATCTTGATATAATTAAAATTGGTCATAGAGTAAGAGTTCCTTTTAATAATAGATTAATAGAGGGATTTGTTTTAGGAATTATGGATGAATATAAGGGAGATTATGAACTAAAAGAGATTGATAGTTTATGTGATTTAGAACCAATATTAAATGAAGAAATGCTATATTTAGGTGATGAAATACAGAAAGAAATTTTATGTAGTAAGATATCTATTTATCAAGCAATGCTTCCAAAGGCTTTAAAG
>JBJEEA010000019.1:12241-14467 GCA_051872635.1 Bacilli bacterium | reverse complement strand
AATAAACATTTTAGCTTCTATTGCACTTAATTGTGCACTTTAGATTGATTCAACGGATATTAATATACTAATTACTATCCGCGTTATGTTGATATTTATAATATAATTATCATAAAAGGGATGATAATATTTAATTAATTATTTTTAGTTATCTTATTCATACTTATATTCATGCTTAACTTCCATGGACTATTATAAATAGCATATAATAAAATAAAACTCAAACTATAAAAGTTCGAGTAGTAATTAATCTATAGTCTTATTGTGTGACATTTGAAGGCTTCTGTTCAAATTATTTTTTAAACTATATACGTAAAATAATATGTAAAATATAATAAAAATTATTTTAAAATGTAAAAAGTATGTTAAAATAAATAGTAGAGAGGAGTTAGATATGGAGAATAAAAAAAGTAATAAGGGATTATATATCATAATTGTAATTTTATGTATATTAATTTTAGGACTTGGGACATATATCATTTATGATAAGCTTATTGCAAATAACCAATTAATAGATTCGAGTAATAATTCAATCAATGACAAAGCAAATGAAACTGTTGATGAAAAGCAAAATAATAGTTTAGAAAAAAGTTATTTAGGGTATTGGTATGAAAGTGAGCAACATTCAAAAGATCAAAATGCAAATTCTTTAAATATTAAGAATGTTAATGGCAATAAAATATTAATGGACTTATACATTACAAGAACTGCTGATTTCAATGGCTTTGAGGTTACTATGAATGGAACTAGTGGAACATTTGAAGCCAGTACTGATAATGGAACTTCTTCCGATGGACAAGTTGCAAAGATAAATGGTAATATTGTGATTTATAACAATTCAATTAAACTTACTATAACAAAATCTAATGTTATGTATTTAAATTCCGAAACAGAATATACTTTTTCTTACCATATTGAAAATAGTAACATAGATAATTATAAAGGAACTTGGTATGAAAGTGAGCAACATTCAAAAGATCAAAATTCAAATCGTATAATTATAAAAGAAATCGATAACAATAAAATTACATTTGATTTTTATATTACAAAAGCTGCTAATTTCAGTGATGTTATAGTTTATATAAGTAATAATTATGGAACATTTGAAGCTACTTCAGATAATGGTCCTACTTCTACTGGAAAACTTGGTAAAGTTACTGGCTATGTACAATTAGCTGACAATACAATTAAACTTGTAATAGGACAAACTGATATTATGTATTTAAACTCTGGAACAAAATATACTTTTACATATCAAAGATAATATAAAAAACATAATTTTATTTGAACTATAGTTTCTATTTAATTATGTTTTTTTTAGCTTAAAAATGGGGAAATTTTCTCTGTATTGCATTATTTTTTTGGTTTTATATTCTTATTACTAACTAAAATTTTTTAATTGTTTAATATAGAACAAATATTAATAAAATCAGATGGTAAGTAATTTACTTGATTCTTTTTGTTGTTCTATAATTTTTGATTTCATCCGTTTTGTTCATATATTACATTCCCTCCTATAACAAGCAAAATGATTATGTTGATTTGCAAGTGTGATTCTAAATTAACAAATTCAATTTAAAAATTTATAACTATTATAACATATCTTTTTGTATTTTAAAACTCGAACCATAAAAGTTCGAGTTTACTATCAATCTGGTGCCGATTGGCAGAATTGAACTGCCCTTTGAAGCTTACCATGCTTCCGTACTACCACTGTACTAAATCGGCAAAGGAAAATTAATATTAGAAAAATATTAATTTTGCAAAAACAATTAATGCAAGTATTACTCTATAAAAAGCAAATACTGAAAAATCGTGTTTTTTAATATAATTAAGTAGAAATTTAATGGAAATTATTCCCATAGCAAATGAGGATATAATACCAATTATTACTTCTTTAGTAAATACTAAGTCTCCTACTTTTAATATAGTTGCTCCACATATAACAGGAACGGACATTAAGAAAGTAAATTTAGTTATAGCTTCTTTTGATATTCCTTGAAGTCTTCCTGCTAAAATAGTAGTGCCACTTCTAGAGAAACCGGGTATAACAGCGAAAGCTTGCGATACACCAACTATAATGGCTTGTTTTAAAGATATATCTTCAAATTTAGTTTCTTTTTTATAATGCCTACTAGCCCATTTATCTCCGATAAATATTAGTAATCCCATTATAGCTAGAGCTAAAGCTATTATCCATATTTTATTTCTAACAACATTTTCAAT
>JBJEEA010000019.1:0-12141 GCA_051872635.1 Bacilli bacterium | reverse complement strand
ATGAGCTGATGATGATATTGGAAGAAATTCCGCAACTCCCTGAATAATTCCTAAAATTATTGCTTTGAATACGCTCATAATTATCTCCTTTAATTATTGTCTTTTAATACATCAATTGCCTTTCTCATTGATAAATCATATTTTAATGCTTCAAGAGAACCAATTTCTTTAAGTAATTCTTCTTCAGTCATATTATATGATTCTTCTAATTTCTTAAGTTCTTCTTGTACTTCTTTATCTTCTACTGTAATATTTTCTTCTTTGATAATATTTTCAAGTAAATAACGTTCTTTTACTCTCTTTTCAGCTTCTTTAGCGATATCTTTTAAAACGTCTTCTTTCTTTAATCCAGCATAAGCAAAGTATAAGTCTTCTCCAATTCCTTGCATTTCTAATCTCTTGACAAAGCTCTTGTACATTCTATCTCTTTCATCTTCTACAATTTCTTCATCTAGATCAATAGTCATATTTTTAACAGCTGTAGCAAGTAAGTCTTCAATAAATTTATTTTCAGCATCATGTTCTTTTTGAGCTGTTAATTCTTCTTCGATTACTTTACTTAATTCTTCTTTATTAGTTACACCTTCCATATCTAGATCTTTAAAGAATTCTTCAGTTAAGTCAGGAATAACACGCTTTTTTATATCGTGAACGGTAACATTAAAGACAACATCTTTACCAGCTAAATCTTTAGCCATATAGTCTTCTGGGAAAGTAAGATTTATATCTTTGCTTTCTTCTTTCTTCATACCGATAACGCCTTCTTCAAAGCCCGGTATAAATGAGTGACTACCTATTTCTAATGAATAGTTTTCAGCACTTCCACCTTCAAATTCTTCATTATCTTTGAAACCTTTAAAATCGATAATAGCGGTATCTCCTTCTTCAACGGCTCCGTCTTTGGTTACAAGTTCAGCAAATCTATCTAAGATATGTCCTATTTCGTGTTCTATTTCTTCTTTGGTTACCTTTACTTTATCTTTTTTTACTTTTAATTCTTTATATTTGCCTAATTTTACTTCTGGATCTAAAATAAAGGTCATGTTTACTTCAAAACCATCGTCATTGGCTGTTACTATTTCTAATTTTGGTTCTACTACTGGCATTAACTTTTCAGTAATAATGACATCGCGATATTTTTTATCAACCATATCTTCCATAGCAGTACTGATTATGTCTCCAGTTCCGTATTTCTTTTCAAAGACATTTCTAGGTACTTTACCCTCTCTAAAGCCATCAACTTTGGCCTTCTTAGCAATTTTAGCAAATGCTTTGTCTTTAGCCTCTTGCCACTCTTCTCCACTTACTTTGTAGTTTATTTGCTTTTTCATAATTTACCTCCCTAACAAACTTCTACTATTTCTACTTCGTATTCGCCATTTGGGCTTTCTACTTTTCTTATTTCACCAGCTTTAGCATTCATAATAGCTTTAGCAATAGGACTTTCGTTTGATATTTTGTTATTAGATGGATCTGCTTCTTTAGATCCGACAATACGATATTCTTCAATTTCATCGTCATCTATGTATTTTATTTTAACAGTAGTCCCAAGGGAAACTTTATCAGTACTACTCTTTTCGATGATGTGGGCATTTTCAATAATCTTTTCTAATTCTTGAATTCTTCCTTCTACTAAAGCCTGCTCTGCTCTTGCTGCATCATAGTCGGCATTTTCTGATAAATCTCCTAAAGCTCGTGCTTCTTTTAAAGCTTTAATTACTTCTGGTCTTCTGACATTTTTTAATTCATTTAATTCTTCTTCTAACTCGAGAAATCCTTCATCAGTTAGATATACTTTATTATCTTTCATTGTTTTCACCTCTCATTATTTTGCTTAATATTAAAAATAACCGCTATGTATAAACATAGCTTATTTACCTTAATATTATTCTTGATTATTGGTTAATATTAATTACCTATAATCTTTTCTTTTTTACAATTCACAATTGTACTAGATTTTTATACTTTTGTCAAGCATATTCTAGCTTTTAATATTATATTCACACGTAGTTAAAACTTTACTCTTATCATATCATTTTTATATACTTTTTGTTCTAATTTGAACTTTAATATTTCTTCAGGATGACGAGCAATATTTACTTTATTGCCTTCTACATCATAAATATCGGGAACGGTAAAAGTAAATGGTTTTATATTTGGTCCAAATATTTCGACAGTGTCACCAGTTTTAAAGTAATTTCTTTCAGTTATGGTAACCATTTTAGTATCTTCATCATAGTCTATTACAATTCCTAAAAAGTCTTGATTAGAGATTTCATTCCTACCTAGATAGTACTGTTCATTTACAGTTGGAAGTTTATCCCAAAACTGAACTGTAGCTTCCCTATTTGAAACACGCTCAAGAATTTTAATATAGTAATCTAATTTTTCCTTTGTAAGATTATTATCGTAATAGTCATCTATTAAATTACGATAAGTATTTATTACGGTGGCTACATAATAATTGCTTCGCATTCTTCCCTCTACTTTTAGTGAAGCTACGCCTGTCTTTATGATATCTTCAATATGTGTAGCCATCATTAAGTCTTTAGATGAGGCCGTAAATTTAGTAGAACTTTCTACCTGATTCATATTACTATCATATAAAGAACTTTCCCAGCGACATATTTGGGCGCATCCACCACGATTGGCATCTCTATTCGTAAAGTAGTTAGATAATACGCATCTTCCTGAATAAGAAGAACACATAGCACCATGAACGAATATTTCTACCTCTATACCAGTTTTATCGATTATTTCTTTTATTTCCTCTTTAGATAATTCTCTTGCTAGAACAACTCTTTCAACGCCTAAACTTTTCCAAAACATAACTGTTTCATAGTTTAAAGTTGAAGCTTGCGTTGATATATGAACTTTTAAATTTATTTTGTTTTTATTAATAATATCTATTATAAAAGGATCAGAGACAATTATCGCATCAACCTTAGCTTTAGCTAATTCTTTTAAGTAAGCTTCAATATCTTTAGTATCATTACTATGAAAAGCGATGTTTACTGTTACATATACTTTTTTACCAAGATTATGAGCATAAGAGCAAGCTTCTTTTATTTCATCAATACTAAAATTTTTAGCATTAGCACGAAGTGAATAATCTCTACCCCCAATATAGCAGGCATCTGCTCCATAAAGATAAGCAAATTTAAGTTTATCTAAATTACCAGCAGGAGCAAGTAATTCAATTTTTTTCATACAGATCATCTTTCTTTCAATAATTTTATAGTTTTTCATTCAGAAAATATATTAATATTATAATTACTGTTTTTCTTCTTTTAATTTATATATTGTCTTCTTATTAAAAAAGCCAGTATAAGTGTTATCTTCTTTTTCGTGATTAATAAACTTATCTATAACATCAAGATTATCATTATAAGATAAATCAATAACTAAATTATCTATAATTTCAATTTTATCTATTTCGTTAATTAAATTGACTAAAGGACTATAAATAATAGTTCCATAATAATATTCTCTTATCATATATCTTAAATTTTCATTATATATATAATAAGTGTTATCTAACATTTCTTTGCCAATATATTTAAAATAGTTCGTAAGAAGGTACCTTCTCGAATAAAATATTGGTAAATATCCATATACTGTATAAAATATATTCATCTTAGTATTATTTTTTATTTCTAATAACTCTTCAAATGTAATATCAGATGTAATAAAAGAATTAGTAATACCTTTACTATAATAAAATTCATTACTATTTATACTAGCATTTAAGTGTTCTTGACTTAGTATTAACTCTTTATCAATATGCATATCCTTACATATGTTTAATACTCCTAAGTCATAAAACATTATCTTTTTAATATTGCTTTCTTTTACTTTTGATAATACTTCTCTTACTAAACTTAAATCTTTATTATGAATCATCTTATTTAAAGCAATAATTATCTCTTTATCGGTGGAGGAAGCAAGAGAGATAATTTCTTCAATAGATAATTCTAATGGATAGATAGATAAATCTCTAACACCAATTATTAAACCTTTAATATCTTTAGTTAAAATATTTTTAATTTCTTCTTTCTTATTGGGAATTACTACTAAATTACTCATTTTCGCCTCTCCTTTTAGATATGGCGATAGTGTCTCCTACTTCAATATAATTAGTAATAAATTCTTCGTTAGTATCTAAAAATTTTATATAATCTTTTATTTTATTTACTATACCTCTTTGATTTTTAGTCTTAATAAGGGAAGAATCTTCTACTAAACCATGAAAAGATAGATTATCAGTTATAATAGTACCATTTTTATTTAGATTATTTTTAAATTTGTTAAAGAAATAAGTATTTTTACCTTTAGAAGCATCGATAAATATTAAGTCAAATTTATCTTTTATATCTACATCACAAGCATCACTATTAATAGCGGTTATTTGACTAGATAAATTATATTTGTTTATATTAGACAAAGCAATATTATATCTTTCCCCATCTTTTTCTATTGTAGTTACTTTGATACTGCTACTGATACTAGCCATCATAATAGATGAATATCCGATAGCGGTTCCTATTTCTAAGATACTCTTAATATTATTTTCTTTTATGTAATTACATAAATATAAAATACCATCTTTTTGCATAATAGGTATTTTATATAATCTTGCATATTCTTCTAAATCTTCCATTTTTAATCTTGCCCTTTCACAAGAAATATTATATATCATTTATTAGAATTATTCAATAAAAAAGAAGATACCTTTTAGTCTTTAGGATCTTCTTTTTTTAAAGTACGCCTTTTATTATTGCCACTGTAACCTACTGTTAAGCAAGCTTGACTTTCATCTAAATTAAACTTTTTAGCCATATTTATATCGTACTTTAGTAAGTTACCTTCTATTAGACTTCTTCTTCGATAATTAAGACAGTATATATCAATTGATGCAACTTCTTCATTAAGAATATCTAAATCTCCATCAGCATAGTAAATGATAAGTTTAGAATCTTTAATAGCAAGTTCTCTTATTAGCGGTTCATCATCAAGCTGAAGACAAAAATGTTCTGTTTTATCCCAAGTAATATTATAAATATATTTATTATCTTCCTTGGTTGTTACTTCAACATAGTCACAAAACTTAATTGAATCAATTTCTTTATCATATAAATAAAATTTCATATTTTCCCCTTTCGAGCTCTTATATGATAGCATAAGTTTTTCTTTTAGTCAAATTTAAACGCCAAAATTCTTACCAATCTTTCTTAATATTATCTTTCTTAGAAAATCAACTGGTATTATTGATATTGCCAGCATTAATACTAAGCTAAATTCTTTAATACTAATAGGTGTTGTTCTAAATACTTCAAAACCCGAATAGATAATGGATATTTGAACAATAATTATAAAGAGAATTATAAGTAAAAATACTTTATTTTCTTTTAAATGAGCAAAGATGTTTAATCGATGTGTTCTAGCATTAAAAGCATTAAAAACCGCTAGAAAGATAAATAAACTAAAGAAAGCTGTCATAAAATGACTTTCATTTACAAATAAATTTTTAAAAATAGGAACCTTCAAAAAAATAAGAGAGATGGTAAGAGAATAAAGACCTCCTGTTAATATTTGATTAAACATATAACTATTAATAATATTTTCTTCTTTTTTCTTAGGAGGTTCTTCCATATATTCTATTCTTGGTACTTCATAAGAGAAAGCAAGACCCGCTAGTGTATCCATAACCATGTTTATCCAAAGCATTTGAATAACGGTTATTGGCGAAGGTACTCCTATAAAAGGGCCTATTAGTGATAGTAGAACAGCGGATATATTTACTGTAAGCTGAAAGATAATAAACTTTCTAATATTTTTGAAGGTAGTTCGTCCATATAAAATGGCTTTGGATATTGATAAAATATTATCATCTATAATAACTATATCAGAGGCTTCCTTGGCTACTTCAGTACCACTTCCCATAGCAAAAGATACATCGGCTTTTTTTAAAGCAATAGAGTCATTTACACCATCTCCCGTCATACCGGTAACTAGTCCTAATTCTCTACTTAGATTTACTAATCTTTTTTTATCTTCGGGAAGAGCCCGTGCTACTACTTTTAAATGTGGAATTATTTTTTTAATTTCATCATCAGTCATTTTTTCTAGTTTTGAGGAAGTTGTTACTATGTCGTTTGAAGATGATATTATTCCTACTTCTTTGGCTATTGAACTGGCAGTTGCTTCAGAGTCTCCTGTTATCATAACTGTACTTATCCCAGCACTTTTGATAAGTCTTATTCCTTCACAAGCCTCCTTTCTTATGTCATCCTTAATAAATATTACAGCAAGAAGGGTATTTCTTCGCAGGCTATCGATGGGATAAATACTAGTAGATATACTTATAGCTATAGCTCTTAAGCCATTTTTAGTCTTAGTATCAATATACTTTAGTATTTTATCTTTATCTATTTTTTGAAGAGTTCCCTTACTATCAATATAATTACTGCTGTAATTTATTATTTTATCAGGAGCGCCTTTTATTAGTTTTATTTTTTTTCCTTCTTTTTCTATTACTGACGTGGAGTACTTATTTTTACTATTAAATAAGACTTTATCAATAACTTTAATATGAGGATTTTTTTCTTTATTAATAAACTTAAGTAGGGCTTTATCAGTTAGATTACCTCCTATTATTTTCTTAGTATCATAATCAAATTCTGCTTCATTGTTATAGAGAATAGCATCTTCAAGAAGTACTTTATAATTACTTGGGAGATTATCTTCATAATTATATTCTTTTAGGGAGCCATCTATTAAACTTATTACTTCCATCTTTCCTTTAGTTATAGTTCCTGTTTTATCAGTAAATAAGATATTTAGAGAACCAGCTGTTTCAATACCGACCATTTTACGAACAAGGACATTATTTTTTAACATTTTCTTTGAATTAGTGGATAATACTAACGTTATCATCATTGGTAATCCTTCTGGTACGGACATAACTAGAACAGAAACTGCTAATGTCATAGCTTCTAATAAATATGAAAGAAAAATATTTAAGGTAATATTTTGACTTATCAGACTCATACTAAAGTTATTGGCAATAAATATTTTGGAAAAAAGATAAGATACCGCTACTAAAATAGCGGCTACATAACCTATTCTACTTATTATTTTGGCTAAGTTAGTAAGACGCAATTTAAGAGGAGAGGCGTCTTCTTCTTCTGTCAATTCTTTGGCCATTTTTCCATATAAAGTATCCATACCTACTTTTGTTGTAAGAACTAGAGCTTCTCCTTCATAGACAGTAGTTCCTCTATAGACTTTGTTTTTGTCTTCAATATAGTCGATATTATTAGTTTTTTCTTTGTATGATTCTTTAGCTTCACCGTTTAGTGAGGACTCATCTACTGATAATTTTCCGCTTACTAAGATACCATCTACTGGTATTCTGTCTCCTCCAGAAAGAATAATAATATCACCTACTACGGCTTCTTCAATAGGTATTTCTCTTACTTTTCCATTTCTTTTAACACGAATATTAATTTTTGAAGATTCTTCTTGCATTCTTTGAAAGGCTTTATTTGAGCCGTATTCACTTAAAGCAGATATTAATGAAGCAACTAAAATGGCTAGTACAATACCAATAGTTTCAAAATAATCAAAATCTTTAAATAAAAAGATTGTCTTAATAGCTAGAGCAATTAGAAGTATTTTGATAATAGGATCTCCTAAGGTTTCAATAAAGAGACTAAAAAAAGTACTTTTATTCTTACCATTTATATCATTACTGCCATATTTTTTGCGATTTTCTTTTACTTCATTATCATTTAAACCATTAATATTATACATAAGATCCTCCTTACAATTAATAATATTTAGGTAAATATGTTTTAGAAGTAATAAAATTAGACAAAAAATTTAAAAAGAGCGTAATTTAATTACCCTCTTTTGATTAGTTTTTTAGCATTTTTAGCAGTATATATTAATTCTTTTTCCGTAATTCCAACACTTGCTAAAAGAGTAAATGCAGGAACAAACGGCTTCTTCTTTTTTATGTATTCTATTTTTTCTAAAAAATCATCTTCTTCGCTTCTTAAATAAAGAGAAAGTGCAATAATATTAGAATACAAAAAGCGTATTTCTCCTAAGAAGAAGTCTTCAGTAGAGGATTTTTTTTCACATGTATTGGATATTATATAGTTTTCTAATGGTGATAAGCTAATTATCTTGAACAAATTATAAAACTCTGATAATAGAACGCTATTATCACTATTAAAAGAGTAATTAATATATAATAATTCATATAGTATAGCAATTACTTCATCCATAATATAATCATAACTATTATTAGATCCAGATGAATTACACTCTGATGCATGACCTATTTCATGAATGGTATTTCTTGCATTAACTTTACTTAAGTTAAGACAGTATAATATTTTAATATAAAACTTATTTAAATCTTCTAAATATAATATTTCAGCTCTGTCACGAAATATACTTTTCTTAACGAGAATATTGCCATTTTTAAATGCATTCAAATATAAATCAATGTCACTAGGTAAAACTTTTGTAAAAAAAGTCTTCATATCCTCAAAATAAGCTTCTTTTGTAAGTAACTCTTTTGATGCTTTGAATTTATTGGAAGAAGGAACTTCTCTTAGACTATGACACCAGTAATAACATAGTTCCTTCGTTAGTTCAGTATTATTTTTATAAATGCTTTTCATTTTTTCTATTTCACTATTTATTTTATCTAAATACTCTTGTGGTGCAGGGCAGATAGGACTTTTACTACTTTTTAGATAGGATCTTAAAGGAAGTATTTGACTATATAATTTTATTTTTTTATCCTCTTTTGCTTCATTTAAATATAATTCTAGTAAAATATTATAATCTTTTTCTAATTCTCTTTGATCAAATGAATAAAGTTCCATACTATCTCCTCACGGTGAAATATTATATCATTAAACCAATATGATGTCAAAAGAACTAGATATTATTTATTTTTATCGGTTGTATAATAAATAGCGTTGGTAGAATAAATCACTGTATTATTTTTTATTTATTAAAAGACATAAGTTTGATACAATGTAATTGACGAAAAAGTATTGAAAGAAATAAAAATTTATGTCTATCAGCAATTATAGCATTTTTTGAATTTATATAACTTTTTTTAAATTGGTTTTTATTTTTATGGAATTTTTCTATTTATGCTTTCAAAAGTCTTATTTTCAAAGTAATGCATAAATTAATTACTACTTAATTTCATAAATATCTTATTTTACTTTTCTTTGCTTGCTAATTTTATTACTGCTTTTGTGTATTTTATAAGTTCTTTTTTATTCTTAAAACCGCAGGTCATTGCAAAATATTCAGTATAGTTAGTATCTTCTGTAACTAATTTTAATTGCATAGCTTTATTTAAATTATAACTTTCTTTTGCACTAATACTAGATAAATTAGCATAATCTTTAACACTTATATTATATAAAGGATCGTTTGCCTTAAATTTATCATAAATTTCTTTCGTCATAATGCAATTATCAATTAGTTCCTCATTATTCTTAAACTCTATGATAATATTATCTTTGCTTTTAGTAACATTTACAATTCTATCAATATACTTAGCTTTACCATTTTTAATACTACCTACATTTGGCGTTTTAGTAATCATTATTGTAGCAAATACTATAATTATTATAAGAATACTTAAAATAATAATAAGTTGTTTTTTACTAGGTTTTAATTTAATTTTTTTCTTCACCTTACCATCCTTTCTTTTACAAAAAAAGGAGTTAGAGAAAACTCTAACCCATTTTTAATTTGTTTGTTTTCTTCTAATAACAAATGCTCCAGTTCCTGCTAATCCAAATAATGATAGGATACCAGTTACTACATAGAATATAACATTATCCCCAGTTTTTGGGTTATCAATTTCTGGAATAACACTTGCTACTGTGAATTTAGTAGTTGCTTCTCCACCATCTAAGAAAATAACTTTTAAAGTATGTTCTCCAACAGACAGTGTATCAATATAACTTTGTTTAAATGTTATAATTGTACTACCGCTTTCAGAAGTATAGTTTTCAGAATCTACTAATACATTATCAATATATACTTTACCATCAAATAAATCATAATTAGCATCTATTTTAAATTTAGCTTCAGTATTTTTAGTAATTGTATATTTTTGATTAGCACCTTCAACTACTTCATAGATGATTTTTTCAACTACTACTTCAAGTTCCATATTAGAAGTTATATTAGTAAGAGTTAGATTATCTCCAACCATATCAGCAGTCTTATCGGTACCATCAACTAATACTTTAATTAATCTATAGCCAGTATTGACAGAAATAGTAAAACCTTTATTATCTCCATAATTAACACTTATTGCTCCATTAGGTGTAACAGTTGCTCCTGTTACTTCCTTAACAGTTACAACAAATGGAATCTTTTTATAACTCACTTCAACATTATAATTTTTGTCTACAGTAAGATTAATACTATTACTTGTTACATTAGTTTCTACTGAATTTACTAATACTTTGTCAATCATATAACCAGCGTTTGGAGTAAACGTTAATTCTACAACACTTCCTTCTATTACATTAGTTTTAGAAGAAGTAATTGTACCATTACCTCCATTAACTGAAGTATTAACATCAAATAGGTCTTTTGTAACCACTGTTATATCAATATCAGTGATAGTTTTATAATTTACTGTATCTTCTGGAGTATATGTTGCTTTATAAGTATGCGAGCCAACAACAAGTTCTGTACTTGGCACATTCCAAGTAAATCTTCCACTTAAAGTAATATCTGCAAGAGTATTTCCTTTAACACCTGTTAAATTAGTAGGTATTACATATTCTGGAGTTGCTTGTATGATAGACCAATTAAGAGTTAAATTGCCACTAGTTCCATCAACCCATTCATAATTGTTTTTATCTTTTAATGATACTGTAGTTGTATAATCACCTACGTTAGTAGCACCAAGTGTTCCAGATAATTCTTGTAAATTGAAATCAATATTATCCATTGCTGGAAAACTTCCTAGTCCATTATATACAATTGTATCAGTTCTTAAAGTAACTTTTTCTAATTGAGCTTTTTTAATTTTAAAACTATAGCTAACACTTCCTACATAATCAGGATTAGAATCAGCTATCTTATATGTTACTTTATAAGAACCAGCATTAACTGGCGCAGTAGCAGAATTATAGCTATTGTCGGTTCCTTCATATAATACTTCCAATTTGCTTATAGTAACTTTATTATCAGTTACGGTTAAAGTTCCAGTTGGAGTTTTAGTATTTCCATCATAACTAAACTCTTCATTATTGTTAAGTCCACTAATAGTTAATACTTCTTTATCAGCTATTTCAAATGTTGTTACTCCTGTACCTTTATAATTATTTTTACCAGTAACAGTTACAGTTGCTGTACCTATATTAGTATTATCAGTATAACTTACTGTATAATCAGTATCTTTTGTTAATGTTCTTCCATTTACTACTACGGTTGGTTCTGGTGTAATTGCACTACCTGTTACTCTGTATGTTGCTTGTGGTAATGTTACACTTGAATCAGTAATAGTAGCTTGAATAATTTTCCAATTAAGAGTTAAATTTCCTGTAGTACCGTCAACCCATTCATAATTAGCACTATCTTTTAATATTACATAAGTTTTATAATCACCTACATCAGTAGCACCAAGTGTTCCAGATAATTCTTGTAAATTGAAATCAATATTATCCATTGCTGGAAAACTTCCTAATCCATTATATACAATTTCATTAGTTCTTAGAGTAACTTTTTCTAATTGAACTTTTTTAATTGTAAAATTTACTTCCTTATTACTAAAAGTATAATTTCCATTAGTTACTTGAGAAATTGTGGCTTTAGCTGTTCCAGCATTTTTGTTATCTGAATATGCAACTTCATAATCAGTTCCTTCTGTTAATATTGTTGAGCCATCTTTTACAACAACTGTTGGTCTTATTTCTAAGCCATTATATGTTTGGTCTGAAATAGTATCAACCGTTGGTGTTATTGATTTTGGACTAATTGTGAAATTTTCTTGGCTAGTTGTTGCACCTTTATAGTTAGTAGTTTCACCAATTATAGCATATACTTTATAACTACCAGCATTTGTTGGTTTTGTAGTAG
>JBJEEA010000018.1:0-14500 GCA_051872635.1 Bacilli bacterium | reverse complement strand
AAATATGGTAAGAATGTTCAGAGATTGCAGAAATCTAATAAGCTTAAATTTATCGGGTTTTACTACCTCAAAAGTGACTAATATGAGTTATATGTTTTATAATTGTAGTAGTTTAACTAGTCTTGATGTATCAAGTTTTAATACCCCAAATGTAACTAATATGGGGGCAATGTTTAATGGATGCAAAAGTTTAACAGATTTAGACTTAAGTAATTTTACTACGTCAAAAGTAACTAGTATGGATAGCCTGTTTAAAGATTGTAGTAGTTTAAAAACACTTAATTTAAGTAAATTTAATACATCAAATGTAACTAGTATGAGTAATATGTTTGAAAATTGCAGCAGTTTAACAAGTTTAGATTTAAGTTCTTTTTATACAACAAATGCAACTATTATGTATAAAATGTTTTATAGCTGTAGTAGTTTAACAAGTTTAGATATAAGTAATTTTGATACCTCAAATGTAACTAATATGGGTTATATGTTTGGTGGCTGTAGTAGCTTAACAAGTTTAGACTTAAGTAAATTTAATACGGCAAATGTAACTAGTATGTCTAGTATGTTTTATAATTGTAGTAGTTTGACTAGTCTTGATGTATCAAATTTTAATACAGAAAAAGTAACAAATATGAGTGGAATATTTAGCAATTGTAGCAGTTTAGTAAGTCTTGATTTAAGTAATTTTAATAATTTAATAGTAACTGATATGAGTTCTATGTTTAGTGGCTGCAGTAGTTTAACAACCTTAGATATAAGTAATTTTAATACTTCAAAAGTAACTAATATGAGTTATATGTTTGATAGTTGTAGGAGTTTAACGAATTTAGATTTAAGCTCTTTTGATACATCAAATGTAATTAGTATGAGTAATATGTTTAGAAGATGTAGCACTTTAACCAATTTAGATTTAAGTAATTTTGATACCTCAAATGTAACTAATATGTTTGCAATGTTTTATGAATGTAGCGGATTAACCAATTTAGATATAAGAAAGATGGATTTTTCTAAGGTAACTGGTTATAGTTCTATGTTTGGTGGTATAAAAAGTGATTGTAAAATTATAGCAAGTAGTGATGGTAAGACATGGATTAATACTAATTTTAGTAATTTAACTAATGTTGTACTTCCTTCTTAGTAGTTATTTTATCTATAATTTTTTAGATAAGATTAAAGTTCGTTGAATCAATCTAAAGTGCACAATTAAGTGCAATTTACTATAAAATGTAAAATAATTTTTAATAATTTTATTTTAAAAAGGTAAATTTTGTGGTAGAATATATTATAAGTAGGAAAGGTGGTAACATATGGATAGTGTCCTTTTAATTACAATATCATCTTTTGTAGTGGCTATTATCCTTATAATTATTACTATTGTTGTTATCAAGAGTAATCAAAATAAAAAATATAAAAAAGAAATTGAAGAGTTAGATGTCAAAAAGAATAGTCTTATAGGAGTTCCTGTATTAAGTGAAATTACAAAGGTTAAAGAACTTGTTAAAACTGATAATTTAAAAGAAAAAATGGATGATTGGGATACTATTTTTAAGACTATTAGGGATGAAAAAATTCCTGAACTTACTGATTTGATATCTGATGCTGATTTTTTAATTGATAGGAAGGATTATAAACAGGCAATTAGAAAAATAGCTAATATTGAATTGGAAATTAGGTCTTTAAAGAAGAAGATGGATAATTTGCTTGATGAAGTAAAATTAATTACTAATTCTGAGGAGAGAAATAGATCTTTAATTACTAAACTTAAAATAGTATATAGGGAAGAACAGAATAAGTTTGAGAGAAATAGAAAAGAGTATGGCGAAGTTATTACTTATATAGAGGATGAATTTAATAGAATTGATAAGATTTTCATAGAGTTTGAAAGGGCTATGGATAATAATGATTATGTATCTGTTGAGAAGAAAATATCGGTATTAGATGATAAAATAAATTATATGAATAAACTTTTGGAGGATGTTCCAACGGTTGTTCTTATGGCTACTGTTTTAGTTCCTAATAAGATAGAAGAGGCTACGACATACTATTATAGAATGAAGAGAGATGGGTATCCACTTGATTATCTTAATGTTGAATATAATATTAAAGAAATAAGAGATAAAATCAATCATATTATGGAAAATTTGAAAAAACTAGAACTTGGGGATGCTATAATTGAACTTAAGACTTTTATTGAATACTTTAATGGTCTTTATAATGATTTTGATAAGGAAAAAGAGTCGAAAGATTTGTTTAGACAGAATATTAAGGAATTAGGATATAAGATTGATAATGTTAATAAAGTTGTTAGAGATATTTATTTACAAATTGATGATATTAAATATAATTATAATTTATCTGATGAAGATATAAATAAATTTAGTTTGCTGAATAGAAATTTGGAAAAAATTAATAAAGATTATAAGATACTAGTTGATCAGGGTAAAATGAAGACTTTTGCATATTCAAAATTAGTTGATGAATTGGATGGACTTTCTCTCAAATTATCTAGACTTCAGGATGACTTGGATTATCAATTAAGATCTATTACTAGTATGAAAGATGATGAAACTAGGGCGAGGGAGCAGCTTACAACAATAGAGGAATTACTTAAGAAAGCTAAATATAGACTTAAGGATGTTAAGATTCCAGTTATACCTAGCAGTTATTATATTGAACTTAATGAGGCTCAAGATGCAATTAGGGAAATAGTAAAAGAACTTGATAAGAAACCAATTGTTATTAAAATTTTAAATATTAGAGTTGATACTGCAAGAGATTTAGTATTTAAGATATATAATAAGACCAATGATATGATTAAATTAGTTAATGCTAGTGAAAAAATAATTATTTATGGTAATAGATATAGAAGTTCATATGAAGAAATTGACATTGCTTTATCAAAAGCTGAGGAGTTATTTAAAAGAGGAAAATATAAAGAATCGTTTGATTTGTCTTTAAAAAGCCTTAGTTTTGTTGATAAAAATATTACAGAAAAAATTCAATAATTATTGCTTTTTGTAATATTTTATGTTATTCTTAATACAGAGTAAAAGGGAGGACAATGATGGAAAAAGTTGTAGATTTTTTGTTAGAATATTATATTGTTATTTTAGTTGTATTAGTTATTTTATTAATAACAGTAATTGGTTTTTTGGCTGATAGTAAAAAGAAAAAGAAAATGAGAGAGAATGCTAATAATAATAGCTCTCAAAATGACTTAAATATGAATAATCAAATGAATAATGGAATGACAGGACAAGGAATTGATTTTAATTCGATGGGAAATATGAATAATACTTATAGTGGCTTTAATATGGCAAATGATTTTAATAACAATATGAATAGTCAAAATATGTTTAATCAAAATTCTAATATGATGAATCAAGGAGTGAATGATTATAATAATGTAAATAGTAATAGTTTTAATACTAATACTACTAATATGGGAATAGGTAATTTTTCACAAAATGATATTTCTAATTATAATCAAAATAGTGGTATAGAGCAGAGTAATTTTCAAATGACGGGCAGTATGGCTCCTGATAATATGGCTACTTCTAATACTAATAATATGGGGACTAATGATACTTTCTTTGTACCTGCTTCAGAACAGACACCAAAGATTGAACCTAGAGAAGTTGTTATACCAAAACCTGTAGAACCAACGCCAATTATTCCTTCAATGAATGGAGTACAAGAGTCTATAGTAAGTAATGGTATTAGTGGTAATCAAGGTACTTATGTCATGGAAGGTAATATGGGAAACACTAATGTGAATCCTAGTATTCCACCTTATGAAGTTAACCCTATGATGGTAGAAGGAAATAATGTGCCAAATAATTTTGGTATGGCACAGGCTACAAATAATCTTAACGTAAATCCTGCTTCAGTTAGCCCTTCTTATTCATCTGTTAATAACTCTAATGGTGTAGATGCTACAAGAGAGCAAAGTACTGTTAGTACTCCTATTATGAATAATAATATGCCTAATACTAATATGCAATCAGTACCAAATTATAATAACTATAATATGTCTTCTGTAGCTTCACAAAACAATGTTGTGCAAGGTGAACAATTTGGACCTGGTTTTGTAACTGGACCTAATCAGCAGAATATTAATAATCAAGTAAATCCTAATAATAATCAAATGTAAGATTTAGGAAATCCTAAATCTTTTATATCTAAAAGGAGGTATTTAAATGAATGATAATATACAGGATGAAAATAATGAAAATGTAACACCGTATAAGGCTTCGGGTAATTTAAATACCTTAATTAGTAACCCTAGTGTTAATATAAATAATACGATGGATGTTAATATTAAAAATGTGACTACTAGTAGTTCTAATAATAATATAAATAATGTTAATAATAATGTTAATAATAATGTTAATTTGACAAATTATACTACTAATAATTTAAATAATAATACTAATTTAAATAATTTAAATGTTAGACAGAATGTTAGCTCTAATAATGATAGTAGAACTTATGTTTCCACTGATAATAAATCTAAAAAAAAGAAGATTTCGCTTAATTTTGGACCTGAGTTTAAAATAGCTCTTCTTATAGTTGTTGTGTTACTTGTATTTATTTTTTTACTTCCAATGATAAGTGATTTGTTTAAATAGGTTTAGATAGTCTAATAATAATATCATAGTTATCATCACTTGCCATAATATTTTTATGTATTTCTTTACATTTACTACATCTATAAATTATTTTATAGGTGTTTTTATGTTTTTCTATGCCTATAGGAATCATTAATCCTTTACATGGGTTATTTCTATCGCCTGGATTAATGTCTACATGTTTAGAAAATAGACAGTATGGACAGTGATCTCTTGCGGTATATCCAAGTCTATGTACTTCTTTTTGGCAGTTTTCACAAATAAAATTTTCATCAATCATATTAAATTTTTTCATAAGCTTATTATATCATCTTTTTTATATATTGAAAAGAAAAAAAGTGTCTTTTAGGACACTTTAATAATAATATGGTGGTGGTGGGTAAGGATACTGGTATACAGGATAAGGTCTAGGATAAAATGCGGGAGCAAGTAGTCCTCCAGTTATTCCACCTAAAATAAATGGGCCGAAAAAGCCACCACCAAAAACACGATTACCACCCATTATTGGTCTTCTTCCGGGTCTATTTCCGTACATAAAATAGTCTCCTTTCTTTATATTATATTAAAAAATGATACTTTCGTGAAAAAGACTTTATTTATTTTGCTTTTTTTAGTATAATATAATTAATTGGAGGTTTGTAATGGAAGAGACAATATTTAAAAGTGATGATTTATTAGTTTTAAATTTAATTAATTATTTTATTACTGAGAAAAATTATAATCCGGTTATTATTCATGGTATTAATGATGAAATATGGCTTGAAAATTTAGATAGTGATTATAAGATTATTAGAATTGTTTCACATCATATTCATAATAAAGAACAGTTTGATTTTGATAAATTTAAGTTATCAAAAATAGTTAAACAAATAAAGAAAAAAACTTTATCATGGAAGATAAAGGTATTAAGTATATATACTGATATTGAAGATACAAAACTACTTCAAGAAGATGATGTCTTTGTAAGTAAAGAGGAAGATATAAATTCTCCTAAGCTTACAAGTATCTTTCCTGATATTGTATTGAAAACTGATAGAAAAGAGGAAGGACTTGAATATTTTATTAAAGTAACGGATAGTATAAATAAAAAAAATGAGAAGAGGAGTAAGATGGCTGAGAAAATATTTTCATATAAAAAACCGATTATTACTTATACTATAATGGTAATATGTGTAGTAATTTTTGCTTTAATGTATGTTTTGGGAAATGGTTCGGAAAGTACTGAAACTTTAATAAAGTTTGGTGCTAATTTTGGACCATATACTAAATCTGGAGAGTATTATAGATTATTTACTTCAATGTTTTTACATATTGGAATTATTCATCTTCTATGTAATATGTATTCACTTAATGTTATTGGAAGAGAAGTTGAAAGTTTGTTTGGTAAGTGGAAGTTTTTAATAATATATATATTAAGTGGATTATGTGGCAGTATGTTGTCACTTGCATTTAATGATAATGTATTATCTGCTGGAGCATCTGGTGCTATTTTTGGACTTCTTGGAGCACTTTTATATTTTGGATGTTATTATCGTACTTATTTGGGTTCAACAATGAAAAGGTCAATTATTCCAGTAGTTGTTATAAATCTTATTATTGGCTTTTTGAATCCTTCTATAGATAATGCTGCTCATATAGGTGGTTTAGTTGGTGGTATTTTGATTGCTATGATGGTTGGAGTTCCTGATAAATCTACTAAAAAAGAAAAGATAAACGGGGCAATTTTGTCAATTATATTTATGGCTTTTATTGTTTATATGGCGTTTTTTAGATAAGTAAGATTTAGAGAAAAGGAGTTATTAAAATGGGCAAGATAATTCATGTTGATTTTAAAAATAAAAAAACATTAGATATATCGGATGAAGATTTTCAAGAATATAAGGTTAATACTTTTAAAAAAATTCATAGTTTATGTACTGGTAATACAGACTTAAAAGAAAAGAAAGTCTATAATTTAAGTAATAGCATAATAACTTTTTATACGAAGTCATTAGATATTCATGCTTTAGTGATTTTATTATTGGAAAGTGTCAAAGCAGATTTAGATAGTCTTAAAATTGGCATTGATATTGCTAAGACAAAGCAGGAAGTACAAAAGTGTATAGAAGAATTTAGGACTTTACTTAAGAAGGACTATGTAAATTTTGGTAATAGTGTTATAGAACAGTTTCGTTATAATAGTGGCTATAAGAAGAATTATGTAAACTTTAATAATATATTTGATAATAATATATTTCCTATTAATAATCTTATGGTAGTGGTTTATAAAGTTACTGAAAAAATTGCTGAAGCTAACAGTAAAAGTAGTGATTTTGCTAGTTTTATTAAAGATAATTATGAAGTGGGGACATCTGATTATTATGAAGCTACTAATTTATATTTGAAAATGGTTAGTGCAAATTTACTTGATTTTGATGATGTATATAATAAGGCTTTGGAATTTGTAAATAGAAATGAAGAAAAGAAAGAAGTTAAATGACATAATATAAATATCTTTCTTTTTTTATATATTTATGTTATTATTATCATAAAGGAGAATTGATATGAATAAGCCAATACATATTGATGGTGATGATAAGATGAATTATGGAATAGAGATTTTTAAAAAACCGGAATTTATTTATATTCCACTTGAAGATAGAAGCGGAAATAAATATAAATTAGAAGTAAAAGAGGGAGATTATGTCTATAAAGAATCGGTAGTTGCTATTCGGGAAGATATTAATTTTCCAATTAGTTCTTCTGTATCTGGTTATGTAAGAGGGGAAACAAGTAAGGTTATTAGTAATGGTAAAAAAGTTAAATGTATTATTATTGAGAATGATTTTAAAGAGAAAAGCGTAAAGAAAAGTAGTGATAAAGATATTTCTTTATCTAGAGATAAGTTTATTGATATGTTAAGGGAAAGTGGAATAACGGGACTTGGTGGAAGTGATTATCCAACATTTTTGAAATATAAAAATACTGGGATAAAATATCTTCTTGTTAATGCTGTTGAATGTGAACCATTTATTACTTGTGATAAGGCTATTATTAATAGTTATGCTGAAGAAATTTTAGAGGCCATGGATGATATTCTAGAAATAATGGATATTGCAAAGGGAATTATTGTCATAAAAAAAACTGATGAAAATTCTAATACTGTTTTAAAAAAATATATAGGTACTTATCCTAATATTAGTATTAAGTGTGTCGAAGATGCTTATCCTAATGGGTGGGAGAGATTGGTAGTTAAAAATGCACTCGGAATAGAATATAATAAATATCCTACTGAAGAGGGTATTATTGTAAGTAATGTATCTACTATATATGCTATTTATGAAATGCTTAAATATCATAATTCTTTAACTGAGAGAACTATTACTATTGCTGGGCCAGGAATTAAAAATAAAAAGAATATAAAGGTTAAAATTGGAACACTTGCTAGTGATGTTATTGCCAATATAGATGATTATAAGGAAATAAAAAATCCCCTTTTAATTGCAGGAGGACCGATGATGGGCAATTCTATCTCAACTGATGATATTGTTATAACTAGAGATTTAAATTCTATTTTGGTTATTGAGGATTATTTTGAAAAGAATTTACCTTGTATTAAATGTGGTAAATGTATAAATGTTTGCCCAGTAGGTATATATCCAGTTTTGATTATGGAAAATAAAGATAGCTTAAATAATATTAAAGATTTGATGCTAGATAAGTGCATTGAATGTGGATTATGCTCTTATATTTGTCCTTCTAAAATTGAAGTTCGTGAGTATGTTCGTATAGCTAAGGAAAAGGTGAAAAAATAGATGAAGAAGTTTAAAATCAGAAAAGGTAATTATATCAAGGATAAAAATAGTACTACTAATATGATGTATACACTTTTGATTGCACTAATTCCATTTATTATTTTTGCTACTTATAAAAATGGTATATATCCCGCTATTTTAGGGTATGGAAGTTTATACTCAGTGTTTAAGCCTCTTATTTATGTTGTAATACCATCATTAATATGTCTATTTACGGAATATTTATATTATCTTGTTAGAAAAGATAAAAAGAGTTTATATTTTCTTTTTAGTGAAAGTTTTGCTATTATTCCAGGCGTTTTTTTAGGGCTTATTATTCCTATTAATACACCACTTTGGCTTTTGGCTCTAGGAGCATTTATTGCTAGCTTATCGAAACTTATTATGGGAGGTTTTGGTAAAAATAAGTTAAATCCAGCTCTTGTAGGAAGTTTATTTATTACTGTTATTTTTTCCTCTTTAACAGGTGGATACTTGAATTCGTATGAAGTAGATGTTATAAGTAGTGCAACACCTCTTTCTAATATGACTGCTAGTTCATATTTAGCTACTTATGAAAATTTAGTTAGTCCTTATGGTAGCCTATTATCTTTTTTCTTTGGTAATATACCTGGGGCTATTGGTGAAACATCAGCACTTCTTTGTATTATGGCCTTTATATATTTGACATTTAAAAAGATTATTAAGTGGCGAATACCTATTAGTTATGTTACAACGGTAATAGTTATTAGTTTAGTTATTGCTCTTACTAAAGATATTGGGTTATGGTTTATACTTTATAATATTTTATCCGGTGGTCTTCTTTTTGGAGCGGTATTTATGGCAACGGATCCAGTTACTACACCACTTACTAAAAATGGGCAAATTATTGGTGGAATTATTCTAGGAATTTTGACTATGGGAATAAGATATTTAACACCATTACCTGAAGGAGTATTAATTTCTATTTTAATTTTAAATATTATGACTATATTAATAAATTATTTAAGTATTAAATTATATAATAAAAGGATTATAAGTAATATAATTTTAGTTATAGTAATTATTTTAGGACTATTATCAGGTTTGATTATTAATAAGAATGTTATAAATAAACCTCTTGATGATACATTTAAGATTATATCAAAAGTAAAGGAAAAAAATATAACTACTTATGAGGTATCTGGAAGAGGGTATGCTGGTAATAATAGTATAAAGATGAGAATAATTTTTACAGACGATGATATTACTAATATTGAAATTATTAAAGCTAACGAGACTTATATTGGAATGATTTATGATAATAATTATTTAGAGAGTATTATTTCTAATCAAGATAATTTAAGTGATTTGGATACAATTAGTGGTTGTACTTATTCTAGTAAGTATTTGAAAGAAATAGTGGAAAAGACTAGAGAAGATTACTTTAAATAAATTAATATAAAAAATAGTGATATTAAGTAATTAATCACTATTTTTTATATCATGTACATTGAATTGTCATCTTGATATTGACTGGTATTACTGTTTAGATTTTGCTCTAGTGTTTTTACTCTATTCTCTAAATTACTTAGTCTTGCGTTAATATCAATTAGTGGGTTATTGTCATACAAATTATTTTGCATTTGCATGCTTGGCATATTGTTAAGAGGTGTAGACATTAAATTATTATTTAGAAGTGCTCCAGGTGGTAACTGATATCCAAAGTTTCCATATGCCATATTGTAAGGAGTGTTTTGACAAAAGCCACCATACATCATATCTCTTGAATCCTCCACATTTATCACGTTCCTTTTACTTTATTATATGCAAAAAGAAAAATTAGTGTTATAATACTTATGTGAGGAATTATGAGACTGAAAAACATTAAAGGTGCAAGTGAAAAAATACAAAAAGGGAAGTACTTTATAAATAATCCAAATGATTATATTGGTTCTTGGCATAAATTATTTAATAATAATAATCCTATATATATTGAAATTGGTATGGGAAAAGGAAATTTTATTATTAATAACGCTCTTAATAATCCTAATGTTAATTATATTGGAATAGAAATGTATGATTCGGTAATATTAAGAGCAGTAGAGAAGAGTAATGATTTAGAAATTAATAATTTATATTTAGTTAGAATGGATGCTAGACTAATTGATAATATTTTTGATCACGAAATAGATTTAATATATTTGAATTTTTCTGATCCATGGCCTAAAGAACGCCATACTAAGAGAAGACTTACAAGTAAGGAATTCTTATCTAGATATGATAGTATTTTTAGGGATAAAAAGAGAATAATTATGAAGACTGATAATATTAATCTATTTAATTTCTCAGTGGAATCACTCCGAGAATATGGATATGATATTACTTATTTAACTAATGATTTACATAAGGATAAAGATGATATTATTACGACAGAATATGAAGACAAATTTACTAGTATGGGAATAAAAATTAATTATTTGGAAGCTAGTAAGAATTAGAGGAGGAAGCTATGAAAATATTTAATAAACTAAATTTAAATCCTACAGATATAAATTTATATTATACGGCAGTTACGCACTCTTCTTATACTAATGAAAACCCTAGCTGTCCTAATTATGAAAGATTAGAGTTTTTAGGCGATGCTGTTTTAGAGATTGTTATTAGTGAATATTTATATAAAGAGAGAAAATTAGAAGAAGGTGTTATGACGAGAATGCGAGCTTCTTATGTATGTGAAGAAGCTTGTGCTACATATGCTAAAGAATTGGGTTTAGAAAATGATATTAAAATAGGCAGTGGAGAAGTAATTAATCAGACAATTTTAGCTGATGTGTTTGAGGCTTTTGTGGCAGCTTTGTACTTAGATCAGGGATTTGATTTTACTAAAAAATTTGTCCTTAGTATAATAGTTAATTATATTGAAAAAGGAGTTGATTTTTTACATGATTATAAGTCTACTCTTCAAGAACTTGTTCAGACAGTTAAAAAGTCGGTAGTTTATGAAGTTATAGATGAAACGGGACCATCACATAATAAGACATTTACTTCTGTTGTTAAAGTAGATGGAATAATTATGGGAAAGGGAACTGGTAATAGTAAAAAGGCATCAGAACAGGAAGCCGCTAGAATAGCTCTTAGTAAGCAGGCTAAGATAAAGTGATATATGATGGAAATAGATAAATTAGTAGTTGGGTCCCTTTTTGAAAATACATATATAATTAGTAAAAATAATAAGTTTTTAATTATTGATCCGGGTGAAGATATAGATAAAATAAAAAAATATATAGATGGTAAAGAAATTGCTTGCGTTTTGATTACGCATAGACATCATGATCATATTGGAGCAATTTCGCTCTTTGATGAGAAAATTATATATTCTTATGATAATTTAAAAGAGAAAGAATATAATATTGATGGCTTTAAATTTCAAGTAATATATACAAAAGGACATAGTGATGATTCAATATCATTTTATTTTAAAGAATTAAATTCTCTATTTTGTGGAGATTTTATTTTCTTTGAAGATATAGGTAGATGTGATCTTCCTACAGGGGACTTTAATGAAATGAAAAAAAGTATTTGTAAAGTAAAGAAGTATCCTCTAGATATGATTATTTATCCCGGACATGGAGAGAGTACTAGTTTGAAACATGAAATTCAAAATAATATATATTTTTAAGGATTATAAAATAGCTTAAGGAGGTTTTAGTAATGAATAAGATAATATTGACTGCGGACAGTGGTATTTGTGCTATGAAAAAGGAAAATACTAAAATTATTCCAGCACAAATTATTTCAAGTAATGGTTCTTATTTTCCAGATGATGGAAAAGTTAGTAATGAAGAAATTTTAAAGAATATGGAAAATGGTATAACATTTAAAACGTCTTCTCCTTTAATGGGGGATTATGAAGATACTTTTCGGCCTATTTTAGAAAGTGGGAAAGATGTTATTCATCTTAGTATGAGTAGTGGTATTAGTGAGGGTAGTGTAAATGCTGCAAATATTATGGCAGAAGAGTTAAACAGTGAATATGAAAATAAAGTATATGTTGTAGATTCACATACAGGAGCTAGTGGTGGAACATTATTTTTTGAACTGGCTTATCAAAAAATAATAAATAGTAATATACCTACACAAGATATTGTAAAAAGATTAAATGAACTTAAGAAACGAATTAAGACGCATTTTTATGTTCCTAATATTGATGGGTTTATTAGAAGCGGTAGAGATAAGACGAACTCACATTTAAAAGATAGTGTTTTAAGTGCTACTTCTCATCTTGCCAAAATGGCTTCATTTAAGTTTAGGGTAGATTTTCATGAAAGTGGAGATTTATATTTAAAAAAGCTTTTTAGGAGTACTGAAGTGAAAGGTATGGAAAAGATGGTAGTGGATATTGTTAATGAAAAAAATATAAATACTTATGATAAGAGACTAGCTGTAATAGGTAACTTACATAGTGATAAGGTAGATATAGAAAAAATAAGAGAATACCTCCTATCTTTTAAATACTTTGAAAATGTTATAAATAAAGATATAGGAGCAGTAGTAGCACCTTATGGTTGTAATGATTTATGTGGAATTGCTTTATTAAAAAAGAAACAATAGTTTTTAAGTACTATTGTTTTTTGAAGTGTACAATTTTTGTAAATGGTAATTAGATATCTTGAAAAAATAATAATTGTCGTGTATAATACAGTTATAGGATAAGGAGTGTCCTAAATTTAAAAAATAAAGGAGAAAAAAATGAAAAGAAGTTTTAAATTGCTTATGATGATGCTTGCAGTTTTTGTGGTTTTTGCAAGTAAGACCTATGCCACAGATTTAACAAGTAAAATCACTGCTGATGATGGACTAGGAGGATTAACTACTTTTACTAAAACTTATGATGCTGAAAATGATGTTAATAATCTTAAAGTGTCGCTTGTTGTAAACGAGGAATCAATTGATAAAATTCTTAGTCAAAAACCTGGAGTTGGAGCAAAACTTAGTACTTTTTACATAAGTATGTCACTTAATACTGGTAATGTTCCGGTGTACAAAGAAAACTTTTATTATTATCATACTGATTCTAAGACAATTGACGAAATTAAGGCTGATGTAATTGATAGAATTGGAGAAGATGATCTTAGTAATACTGAAACTGTATGGCCTATTGGTATAGGTATTTTATATTTTGATAATGTTAATAACAAATGGGTTCAAAGTGATACTGCTGGAAATGGTGTTACTACTTGTAAACAAGATTTGATGAATAAGTTAGGAATTACTGATGAAAGTGAACTTAAGTATGGAATTAATTATAGATTTTTTATGTATAATAATCTCGATTGGTGGTATGTGTGGTCTGATAAGAATCCTAGCACAGATGTTCCTACTAAAATAGAGTATATTAAAGTATCTTATGAAATCTTATTTCCAATTAAATCTAGTAATGGTACAGAAAGTGTTTTCCATACTAGTTTAAAGGATGCTATTGAAAATGGACATGATGAAATCACAATTAATAAAGATACAGTTCTTACTGAAGATATTACTGTTCCAGCTGGTAAAACTTTGATTGTCAGCAAAGATGCTACTTTAACTATTGGTGAAAACGCCACTATTACATTTGATGAAGAAGCTAATTTAGATGGAGAAGGATTAATTGAGAAAAAAGGAAAGATTATGGTTGGAAATAAGGAATTATTCTTTGTGAATGTCCTTGATTCTGAAAACGGAACAGTTGCAGTAGATAGTGATGTTGCTCTTGAAGGTGATGAAATTACTGTTATTACTAATCCTTCTAAAGGTTATGAATTAGATTCATTAAAAGTAGTAGATGCTACTGGTAAAGAAGTAAATATTATTAATGGTAAATTTTTACTCACTTCAGATGTAGAAGTTAGTGCAACATTTAAAAAAGTTTCTACTGAGGAGAAAGTTGAAGAGATACCTCCTCAAACTTCAGATATTAATATTCCATTAATTATTGGAATGATTGCATTAGCAGGAATTGGAATGACTTTTGCTTTAAGAAAAAGATTTGTAAAAGGTAATTAATATGTGATTATAAAGAAGGGTTCTTTGTCAAATAGTGTTGGTAGACAATAAATTTGATAAATGAATTGATTA
>JBJEEA010000017.1:0-14705 GCA_051872635.1 Bacilli bacterium | reverse complement strand
TAGCCCTTATAGGGCTCAGAGAAAAACCACCCTTTTTAAGGGTGGATTTTTACTTAGGAGGATATTAAAATGATAATGAAATTAAATATTAATGATAGAGCTACTCTATCTATCAAAAATAGTACTAAAAGAGTAGAAATAAGAGCAAATAAAGAAAATAGTGAGCATGATTATAGTAAGTTAGAAGTATTATTGAGTTTACTAGTAATAATTTTGGTGTATTTTATGTTAAAGTGAAAGAAGTAGAGGAACAAAAAGCTAAAACAATATTTTTAAATAAAAGAAATATTTTTAATATTATTTTTGTTCCATATAATTATTCTAAAACCAATTTTGTTGATTCAAATAACTATATTTTAATTGATGATGATATATATAATCTTGAAGAATGGAAGCAAAATGGTGGAGTGTCAATTCTATTTAATAAACATATGGAAAATTTAGATAGCTATGGCAATAAAAGTGATAATTTCATAATTGTCGATGATTTATCGAAAATATGGGATATAATTGATAATGGAGGAGGTCTTATATGAATACTAGAATTGTTTTAACTGGAATTTTGAGAGATAATGATGAGTTCTTAGTAGTTAAAAGAAGTGAAAATAATGATTTATACCCAGGAGCATGGGAATTTCCTGGTGGCCATTTAGAAAAAGGTGAAAATTTAAAAGAAGGTTTAAAAAGAGAACATGTGAGGAAATTGGCTTTGTTTCAGAATTTAATCCAATTATCACACATTATTATGATGAAGTAAAAGAAAAAAATGGTATTTTAGGTCATGATTTAGAAATTGACTTTATTATAAATGTTAGTAAGACTGATGTTAATGTCATATTAAGTAAAGAACATTGTGATTACAGATGGGTAAAAAAATAGTCAGATTTATTGGATGATTGTATAAAAGATAAATTATCAAATGTATAAATTGCCTAATTCTATAAACGTATCAAAAAAGTCCAAATTCGTACCAAAAACCTACAAAAATTTTTACCAAAAACCTACAAAAAAGATTGACATTTACAATTGAGTATGGGATGACATAAATTGGTCATGAAATGAGCTTGACTTGTGTTTGTAAAGAGTTATAATATGATAAAATATGAAAAAATTGTGTGTGGAAGTACTATATGTTCTTCTTTTTTTGGATATAAAAAAACAACCTGAAGTATTTATGGTTGTTATACAATATCAGCTGATACTAATTATTTACTACTAAATTATTACTACTAAATAAATTACTACATAATACTACATTTTGCTGCAAGGTATTACATACTTCTTCAACTAACAAATTAAGAATTACATACAATTAACTTCTTGTCAATTATCTAATCATAAATTATCACTTATTTGACATTTAATATCTAATCATTATGTATTAAATAAAAAATATAGATTATTTTCTATATTTTAAAATATCACTAACATCACAGTCCAAAGCAAAACACATTCTAGCAATTATATCTATATCAATTCTAATTACACGATTGTTATAATATCTATTAACTAAATCATAATTAACTGCAATCATTGTGCATAATTTATTTCTGCTAATGTTTTTCTTATCTAATACTTCTTTTAGTGTTATTTCTAATCTTCCATAGTCTTTTAAAGTATATATATTATTATCCATAATTCCTCCACCTTTCAATAGCAATATTATTTATAAATCTAAATATAAATGGCTAAAGTTATAGTCAATTTAATTATATTAAAAAAGTATAAATTTAAAAATTACACAAAAATATTGCAATTCTATTTATATAATATTAAATATTGCAATATTTTATGCAAAAAATGTAGAATTATGTGTTATAATTATGATAGAGGAGGTAAAGATAGTGAGAAGAGGTTTTATGAAATTTATTTCGGTAGTTACTTGTTTAAGTTTTATATTTCTACTTACAGGATGTGGAAATAAAACAGCATTAACTTCCGAGAACTTCAAGTCAAAAATGGAAGGCAATAATTTTGTAGTTCAAGATGCAACATCACAAATGGCAAGTTATGATTATATAACTAAAGTCTATTTAGCAATTGATTCTTCATATAATTATCAAATTGAATTCTATGAATTATCAGATGCTGCTTCTGCATCAAGTTTCTACAATAATAACAAATCTATTTTTGAAGAAAGCAAATCATCATCTGCGGTTGAAACATCTGTAAGTAGTGGGAATAATGCAAAATACACTTTGACTACAAATGGAAAGTATAAAGTTGTTTCAAGAATTAATAATACTGTCATTTATGTAAATGCTAATGATGAATATAAAACAGAAGTAAAAGATTTATTAGAAGAATTAGGCTACTAATTCAAAAAAAATTAAAAGTAGAGGATTTATGAATTATTTAGAAGAATCAGAAAGTTTGAGAAAAAAAGTTTGGACTAAAACAATAATTTCATTTTTATCTATTACTTTATTGCTTATTATTATATTAGTTTCTAGTAGTTCATTAGGTAGTGCTGATTACATTGGTGAATTCTTTCTTATTATTATTGTATTTGGAGTTATAATTACAAAATTAATTACAAGTAAGAATATAAAAGAATACAAAAAAAATATATAAGAAGAATATTACCCTAGAAACTTTTAAAAGTGTTTTTACAGATATTGATTATAGTCCAAATTCAGGACTCCCCAAATCTGTTATAAGTAGCACAAAAATGATGGATACCGGAGATAGATATCATTCTAACGACCACATTTCGGCAAAATATAAAGATATAAATTTTGAATGTGCTGATGTAGAAATTGAAGAAGAATATAGAGATAAAGATGGGGATAGACATTACACTGCTATATTCAAAGGACAATGGTTTATATTTGATTTTAATAAAACATTTAAGGCAAATATTCAAATATGTGAGAAATCTTTTAGAGGTGCCAAAAGAGGTGGTTTGTTTAGTGATGAAGTTTATGAAAAAGTGAAAATGGAAGATGTAGATTTTAATAAAATATTTAAAATCTATGCAGAAAATGAATTAGATGCATTTTATATATTAACTCCAAACACAATGGAAAAAATAAAAAAATTAAATGAACAATTAAGTGGGAATTTATTGTTTTGTTTCATAAATAGTAAAATTCATATCGGATTACATAATAGAAAAGATTTATTTGAACCTAATGTATATAAAAAGATCAATTTAGAAGAAGAAAAACAAAGAATGTTAAGTGATATAAAAATTATAACTGAATTTGTTGATATATTAGATTTAGACAATGATTTATTTAAAAGGAGAGGTTAAAAATGGAAGTTATAGGTGGAATAATTTTATTAATTATTTTAATAGTTGTTATTGGAGTTATTGTTATCTCAAATAAACTAAATGCATTACAAGTTAAAATAGATGAGGCAAATTCAGGAATTGATGTTGCTTTAACTAAAAGGTATGATGTTTTAACTAAAATGGTAAAAGTAGTTAAAGGTTATGCAAAACATGAAAAAGAAACTTTATTTGAAGTGATAAAACTTAGAAAAGGAATGTCATTAGAAGAGAAAAATAAAGTTAATGAAAAAATGAATAGAAATATGGAAAAGATAAACATTATAGCAGAATCTTATCCTGAATTGAAATCAAATGAAAATTTTAAAACATTACAACAATCAATAGTAGAAGTTGAAGAACATTTACAAGCAGCAAGAAGATTATACAATTCAAATGTATCAGCATTTAATCAAATGATAGTTACATTCACTGCTAGTATTGTTGCAAATTCAAAAGCATTAAAATCAAAACCATTTTTTGAAGTAGAAGAAACTAAAAAAAATGATGTAGAGATAGATTTGTAATGCTTTAATTGCTTGAAAAGGAGGTAAAAATGAATAATGTATATCAAAACACTATGAATAACAGTCCTAATTATGGAAATGTAAACTCCACAAATAAAAAACCTAATTTAAAAATTATACTTTATATATTGATAGGTGTTTTAACTTTATTAATAGGATTGATAGTTGTATTTTCTTTTAGTAAAAGAGATTTTTCAACAAGAACTTTTATGATTTATATGGTTGGATCAGATTTGGAGTCAAGAGGTTCAATGGGGACTTATGAACTAGAAGGAATTGATCCAAAATCAGTAGATTTAGAAAATGTTAATGTTGTGTTAATTGCAGGTGGAACATCAAAATGGGGAAATGATTATATTGCAGAAGATGAAACATCTATATATCAATTAACAAATAATGGATTTGTAAAGGTAAAACAACAAAGCATAAAAAATATGGGGGATTCATCAACATTAAGTAATTTCATTAATTTTGTAACAGAACATTATATTACTGATGAATATGAATTATTATTTTGGAATCATGGTGGAGCAATAATGGGAAGTGAATATGATGAATTAAGTGATTATGATAATTTATCACTTGAAGAAATTTCACGAGCATTATCAAATTCATCATTTAATGAAAAAAATAAAATTGAAACTATAATTTTTAGTACTTGCTTAAATGGAACAATAGAAAATGCAAATGTATTTAAAGATTATGCTAATTATTTTGTGGCATCAGAAGAAATTTCTATGTCTATAAAATATAAAAGTGATTTCAGTTTTATAAATGAAGTTACACCTGAAACAAAAAGTTTAGATATTGGTAAATTGTTTATAAGCAAATATAAAGAAAAAATGACATATTTAAAGAATGCTTATAAAATTCAAAATGAAGAATATAATATTTATTCTACATATTCAATAGTAGATTTAAGTAATTTAGATAATCTTAATGATGCGATTGATAATTTTTTTGAAAAGCTTGATGTGGCAAGTAATTATAATATAATAGCCAAAGTTAGAAGTAATTTATATCAATATGCTTATAAACTAGCAGGAGAGCCAAGTTATGATACAGTAGATTTATATAATTTAATATCTAATTTAAAACAATTATCACCTAAAGAAGCAGAAAAAGTTTTAACGGAGTTAGAGAATACAGTTATATACAATTATGCTACTGATTCATCTTCAAGAGGAATAAGTATATATTTCCCTTATAATGGTTCAAGTAGTGTTCAAAATATGTTTCTTAAAATGTATGACAACATAAGTGATATTGATAATTATAATAATTTTATTAGTGAATTTAGTTCATTAAGAACAACAAATTCATCTAAAAGATTGTCATTTAAGGACAATGAAAGTACAGTAAATATAGAAGATACTGAGGCAGATTTTGAATTGGAATTAACTGAAGAGCAAGTACAAAATTATGCAAGAGCGCAGTATTTAGTATTTAGAGATAATAAAGATGGTACTTACTTACCTATTTATAAAGGAACAGAAGTAACATTAGAAGATAATAAGTTAAAAGCAAAAATAAAAGATAGAGAATTAAAAATAAGATCAAAAAGTGATGGATTAGAAAATATACTTACTTTATTTGAGGAGGAAGTTGGAGATACATATATTAAATATAGCACAATAGTAACATTAGAAAATTTATCATCAAGTAATTTTGCTGATTGGAAGATGGAAACTGCAACAATATCTTTATTGTTAGATAAGAAAACAAATAAAGTAAATATTTCAGGTATTTTACTATCTGCTACTGATGATTTACCGGGTAGAACAATGGTAGATTTAAATGATTATACACAAGTTATATTTGCAAGTAGTAGCTATAATATAGCAAATGCAGATGGTACTTATAATGAAAATTGGGAAAGTAATGGAATAATAGAAGGTATAGAAGTTGATGTAGGAGATTTTGAATTTGATTTACAAGACTATAATGATGACTATGATTATTATAGTGTATTTAGAATCTTTGATGTTAACAATAATTCATATTATTCAAAATTAGTAAAAATGAAGTAAAAAGGAGGTATTTAAATGAATAATAATGATATAAATGGAATGCAAAACCAAAATTTTCAACAACCAATGAATAATCAAAATTATAATCAACAACCAATGAATAATTCATCTCAAAGTGGAAATAAGATTAATAAAATATTAATAATTACTAATGTAATAACTTTTATTCTATTAATAGTATTTGTTGTTGCATTCTTTCTGAAAGGAACAACAACTGAACAAATAGAAAAAGTTGAAGAAGAAAATAGTAATTATAATAGTACTGCAACAACTGAGCCAGTATCAAATGATTGGACTAAATATCAATTCAGTATAAATGGAAAAACATTAAGTCTTTCATGTTCTTATAAAGAGTTTAAGGAAATATCAGGTTTCACTATGAAAAGTTCTGATGAAAAGAGTTATTTAGATTCTAATTATTCAATGAGTATTAACTTATATATTAATGATTCCGATAATCAAAAATTAGCACTATATACTGAAATTCAAAATAATACAAGTAATGAAGTTCAATATAATGAAACAGTGCTAACAGAGATATGGCAATCTTCTTATCAAGTTAATACTAATAAAGCATCAGCAATTACTTTCCCCGGTGGGTTAAAAGCAGGTATGGAAATAACTAAAGATGATATAGTAGAGTTATTTGGTGAGCCAAATAAAATGGAAACTAGTGGAGATGAGAGTTACAATTATATAACACTACTTTATACAGAAGATAAGAGTGAATATAGCTCATCAAATTATTATAAAATTAGATTGTTAAATAGAAAAATTGATGAATTAACATTAAATAATTCTAAAAATTAATATGAGAAAAGGAGAGATAGAATGAATAATGAAAATAATAATGAAATGAATAATCAAGGTTATAATGGGCAACCAATGATGAATAACCAACCTATGAATAATCAAGGTTATAATGGGCAACCAATGATGAATAACCAACCTATGAATAATCAAGGTTATAATGGACAACCAATGATGAACAATCAACCAATGAATAATCAAGGTTATAATGGACAACCAATGATGAACAATCAATATAACAATTATAATGGTAATCCTACACCAAACAAAAAAGATAATAAAATGTTATTTATAATTCTTGGAGTAGTTGCATTAATTGTAGTTGCAGTAGTAGTTTTAATTATTGTACTAAACAATAATAATTCAAAAGGTAATACAATTAATGATTATGAAAATGGTGGAGTAGTAGATAATGGTAATACCGGAAATAATAACAATAATAATCAACAAGAAGTAAATAATAACAATAATGAAGATGATGAAAATTCAATTACATTTAAAGGATTTAGTATTCCAAAGCAACCAGGATACGAATATGAAATTGATGCTACAAGCGGATTATTAATAGGAAATAATACATTTGCAACAATGGTACAAGTTACTTATGGTACATTAGAAACAGTTAAATCAGTAAAAGATGATTTAGTAGCAGAATACACCAATTTAGGAATGAATCCAACTAATGTTAAAGTGGCAAATTATGGTGGAAAAGAAGCATTAACAATAGAAATAACTATGGAAGGGCAAAAAGCATTATTTTATGTAATAGATGCTGGAAGTGATTATTCGTTCTTAGGTCTTGCAATGAATCAATCATTTACAATTGATTATAATGATATACAAACATCAGTTTCATTATTATCAAAAGCAAAATATACAGGTGTGTATAGAGTAAATACTGATGATATTAATGTAATAAAATTTAAAAATTTATTTGAGTAGGAGGTTTAAATTGTGAATCAAGAAAATAATTTTAATAAACCTATGAATTTTGATCCACAAACAGGAGCTTCTATTAATGCAAAAAAGAAAAAAGGTGGATTTAAAAATTTTTGGATTTATGTTTTGTTTAATTTTATATTCGGATTTTTATTGCCGTTATTAGTTGTTATTTTAGATGTAGTATGGGTTAATATTCAAGAAAATAAAACAGCTACTACACTTCAAGCAATAGTATTTTTGATAGAGGCAATAGTATTATTATCAATAAATGAATTTTTAGTTTGTAAAGTAGCAAAAAAAGCAGCAAATAGTACTTATTTATTAAGTAAATTTGCTTTTGTATTTAATTGCATTACTATATTATTTATTACATATTTAATGTTTATGCCAATAAGTATGTATATGTTGTATCAAACAAAATTTGTTGTTGAATGGACTCTAATTTGTATTGGACTGATAGGAACAAAATTAATATCATACATTCTTGCAAAAAAACTTGCTTTAAAAGAAAAATTAGAGCATAAAGGATTATTATTTGGTGGTTTTGGAATATATATACTTTTAATATTTATAATTTTCAATCTTTTTATTCCTAGTGGTATAAATAAATTTTTGTTTAACATATTTGGAAATACTGATTTTTCATCAAAAGAATTAAAAATATATTTAACAGAAACATATGCTACTAATTGTGGTAATGTTAGTTATTTTGATGATTTTACTGATGAAGAATTAAAGTGTTTTGATGACATTATATTTGACAATCAAAAGTTTACCACAGAAGATTTAAGTAAATTAAAATATCTTAATCGTTTAGAAATAGACAATACAACATTTGATAACCAAATTGATTTTTCAAAAAACAATGAATTAGTTTATTTAAAAATAAATAATTCAACAATTAATAATTTGGATTCACAAATATTAGGAAATATAAACAGGATGGGTTTAACAAAAGTGAATGTAAATACAATTAATATTGAAGATGGCAATTTAGAAAAATTATATATTGAAGAAAGTAAAATTGAAGATTTTAAAGTACAAGGTACAGTTATTGAAGAAATAGATGCAACTAAGGCAACAATAAAAACACTAGAAGTTAGTAATACAACAAAACTTGATACTTTAGAGATAGAAGATTCACAAGTTGAATCTGTATTACTTGATAATAATATTGCTCTTGAAAATAGAGAATATGGTTCATATAGTAGAGTAAGAATAGATAAAATAAATAGTCTTGAATTAAAAAATGTTAAAAATTTAAATAATTTATTATACAATTCTTATTTCACATTTAAAAATATTAAGTTTTTAGAAGATAAAGGGTTTAAATTAGAAAACAATAATTATTTAAAATTAGAATCTTCAACATTGTATGTTCCTGAAAAAACTAAAGTAAAAGAATTAATATTAGAAAATATGACTGCTATTGTAATTGATCGTTATCACGAATTAATTAGTTGTGATGGAACAGGTACTTGTACTTATGATGCTGAAGAAAAAACAAAAGTACAAGGTCCAGATTCTACATTAGGAGATACAATAGAATTGTATGATAACTCTAATAATCAATTGTTTAAATGGACAGTATTAGATTATGAAGAAGGAGAATTATAGGTTATATTATAGGAAGGAGTAAAATATGAATAATCAAAATTATAATGGGCAACCAATGATGAATAATCAACCAATGAACAATCAAGGTTATAATCAACAACCAATGATGAATAATCAATCAATGAATAATCAGGGTTATAATCAACCAACTAAAAAGAAAAATACCGCTTTAATTGTAGGATTATCAATAGTAGGAGTATTTATTCTAGGAATAGTTGCATTATTTGTTACATTCTATATTGAAGAAAAACAAGATAAACCATGGAAAAGTGGACAAGTTCAAATATTAGGAAAAAACATTCAATTGCCTTGTGATGTTGATACTTTTGAATCAACATTAAATTCTAAAATTATTGATAGTGAATTTAGTGATGTTATTAAAGATGTAGAAATACAAATAAATTATAGAACAACATTAAAATTTGATGTTTATGTAGAAAATGATTTAGTTATAGGTATAATGATAGAGGCAAAAGAGAGTTATCCGGGTGATTATTATTTCTTAAATGATGATGCTAATGATAGAAATATTGCTACGAATATTGTATATCCGGGTAATGTAACTGTTGAAACACCAATAGATAAAGTTAATGAACTTTATAGCACAAAACCTTTTAATGGTAGTTATGTATATTGGGATGAAGAAATAGGTACAGAGCCACCTTATAAAATATCAGCTCTTCATGAATATCGAAATAGTGAATGGTCAATTGAATTTCATACATTAGATGGAGAAGTAACAGGAATAGATTATTTTTACTTAAAGCATTAAAAGAAAAAAATTATGAAAAAAAGTGAAATGTTTAGAAAGTCCATAAAAGATGACAAGATGCAATCAAGAGGATTACTTATTGGATTACTATGCTTTCTATCAGCATTAATTATTAGACTTTTATTAAATTATAGAACAAGCTTATAATAAATATAGTATTACTATTAATAAGTATAATAATAGTACTTATTCTTGGATTGTTGCAAAAAGATTTATTAGGATATATAATTTTAATATTATTAAATATATATGTTTTTATATCTTCAATTGTTATAATTAAAACAAAGAAAAAAATATCTTTATTTATAATAATAATATTATCATCACTATTAATAGTTTTCTTTGGATATTCGCTAGTTAGATTAATTAGTTATAGACATAATAGAACTGAGTATTTTGAATCTGAAGAATACTATATTGAAACTGCCAAAGACTTAGAAGAAAGTTTAAAGCATAGCGCAAAATATTATTATGAACCAAGTTACTATTTTGAAAATACAAATTTAGATAAAATTGTGGTTAGTAAATATCAAGTGGAAAATGAATTTAATGAGAAATTGTTTAAACTAAAAAAAGACGAACTAGGGAACTGTAATGGCTATATAGTTATTATTGTGAATCAAGAATATATTAATCGTATGATTGAACGTTGTAAAAAACAATATGGAGAAAGTTCCTGTTCTTCTGATTATATTACTTCTCTTGATACTTATGGCATAACAGAAACTTTAAATATAAAATCATATATTAGTTGCAACGGAAAATATACTTGCAATACAATAGGATATGATGAATCACAAATAAAATAATCAATACTGATTAATTTTATATTTAATTGAATACCATTTTATATTTTTAAAGAAGGTGAAAAAATGAATAATGCTAAGAAAAAATTACCTGCATGGGCAATAATAATTATAATAATAGGAATAGTATTTATATTATATTATTTAATGTCAATTATAGCTACGATCAAAACTGTTAATGGTACTTTATCTAAGACAAGACTATCTGTATATAAGAACTGTGAAGAAATTATTAAAGATGAAACAAAATATTATATGTCTCAAATTGCTTTGGCACCGACAGAAATTGGAGAGGAAAGAAAAATAATTTTCTCAAAATCTGAAGTAACAAATAATTGTGAAGATTGCGATGGATATGTAGTTGTGGATATTAATAATAATAATAATAATATATATGAGGTATATTTGAAATGCGATGGTTATAAAACAGAGGGATTTGATGAGAATATTTATAAGGAGTATAAAAAATGATAAAAAGGTTTTAAAGAAAAAGAATAATTACAAATATTCTATCTCTTATGCAACAAAGTACTAATGGAATTACTTGAAAGCTTTATTAATTTATTTAAGGAGAAAATTATGAAAAAAAGTGAAATGTTTAGAAAGTCCATAAAAGATGACAAGATGCGATCAAGAGGATTACTTATTGGATTACTATGCTTTCTATCAGCATTAATTATTGGACTTTTATTAAATTATAGAACAAGCTTTAACAATATACTGTTTCCTTTTTATATAATAGTAGGTATAATTATCGTAACTATACTAATTATTATAGTTATAGTAAAATACCCTGATTATTATAAATTAACTGATGATGATTATAAAATAATAGCAAATGAACTTGATACTAAAATTGAAGAAGAGTTTCCGCAATATGGAATATATATTACAGAAAATTATTTAGTACATATAAGTAATAGTATTTCAACCCATTCTTTTGCGGTGCCATTTAAAGATATACTTGCTATTTCAAATTATGGCAGAGGAGGGTATGTATACAGTAAAAAGAAAAGAAGAAATTCAATATTAAGAATATTATTTTCTCATATTTTTTATTTCGACTATAGTACTACTAGCAGGGGTAAAAGTGTAATTGTTGTAACAAGTAAAAAAAGATATCACCTAGGATATTATTATCGTCTAAATAGTAAAAGCGGCAAAGACTTAGAAAAAATTACAGAATATATTTGTAATAAAAATAGCAAAATTGATTGGGTATAGATAGGAGGAATAATTTATGAGTAAAGATAAAAAAATATATGAAGAGTACATTAATGGACTAGAAACTAAATATCTTCATAGTGATGATATATTAAAGGAAAAATATAACTCTTTTATTCAAAATAAGAAAGGAATTTCTGATGATGAATTGAAATCTTTATTAAAAGAGTTTAATGATATTCCAGATAGTTTAGTTGAACTATTAAAATATTCTAATGGGACTAAAATTTATTGCTTTCAATCTGATGTAGATAATGGAAAGTATCCTTATTATTTAATTGATTCAACAGAAATGATTGCAGCAAAAGATGATGCTAAAAAATATTATAGTGATTATATAGAAAGAGAATTTGATGATGTTGAAATCGATGGTAAAATTACAACTAATATTGATAATGTTGAATGGTTATTATTCGCTAATTGCATGAATAATGGTGGAACATCTCAACTATTTATCGATTTTACTCCGTCAAAAGAAGGAAAAGTAGGACAAATTGTTAGATATTTACACGATCCTGATAGTATTATAGTTATAGCTGATAGTTTTGATGACTTTTTAAAACAAATTATGGATAGTAATTATAGATTTGTTGATGGTGAAATGGAAACTAATGAATGGTTAAAAACACATCCTCAAGTGAAAGTAAAACAAAAAACTAAAAATAAATTGTCTCCAGTTGGAATATTATTGTTTGGAATCATATCTATATTAATAGGAACAATTGGTTTTGCAACATCTCGCTTTTTTATAGGTGTTATTATGCTATTATTTGGAGTAATATGCATAATTGTTTCAATTGCTCAACTGAAAGGAAAGAAAAAACAAATTTAAAATATACTAAAAAAAAATCAATTTTTTTTAGTTTTAAAAATAATTTTTTGATAAATTTATAAATTTATATAATATAAATAAAATAAGGAGTGTGATAGTAATATTTAATATATTTAAAAAAAATAATCCAAATATAAATAATAATGATTATGGAGGATTCTTAATATCTAAAAATGTAACAAAAAATGGTAAGAAAATTAGATATAGCTATCGTGAAAAAAGTAATATTTCTGAACTTAATGGATGGACTATTTATTCAGAAGTTGATGATGACAAATATGTTAATAATCCAGATAATTTTGAAATTGTAAGTGCTACTACAATTTATAAGATTGCGCCAGTTATGTTAGATATATTTGATGCTCCATATGGCACAGACTTACAATGGATATATAAAGAAAATGTGCATGTTGGCTTTTTTGATTTGAAGTCTAATAAAGAAATCACAATTAGTGAAATAATAATTAAATATGATAATGAAACATACTTTAAAGATAAAATTACATTTTAACTTTTGATTCAAAGTCTAGTGGATTTGATATAGCAAAGATTATATAAGAATATAAAACTAAAATTAATTGTAGAACTCGAGTATTTGAGTTCTTTTTTCATTTATTCTAATAAGTTTAAATGAGGAGGAGAAAACTTGGATAATAATTCTGAGGCTCAAATTGCTAAAAAATTAATACAAAAAGAGTTATTAAATGAACTTTGTAACAAAGGTTTAATTGATTTTACAAATACAAGTAATATTATTAAAAAGTTAGATGAAGATATTAGTAAATTAAAAAAACTACAAGAAAACGATAAAGATATTAAAAATATAATAGTTAAAATTCCAGTATAGAAGGAGGCGTTTACGATGATTATGGATCTGTATCAAATTAGAAATGTTTTAGCACAAGGTAAAAAACTTATTGACTTGCCACTTCGTGTTACATTTTATGCTCGTGTATCAACTGATCACGAAGAACAATTAAATTCATTAGAAAATCAAGTTATGTATTTTGAAAACTATATAAAAGGCCAAGATAATTGGACATTTGTACCAGGTTATGTGGATGAAGGTATATCAGGTACTAGTGTAAACAAAAGAGATAATTTTCTTAGGATGATTAATGACGCAAAGACAAGTAAGTTTAATTTAATATTAACAAAAGAAATATCAAGATTTTCAAGAAATAATGTTGATAGTATAAAATATACACAAGAATTATTATCATATGATGTAGGTGTATTTTTCTTAAATGATAATATAAATACATTTGATTCAGATTCTGAACTTCGTTTAACTATTATGTCATCTATTGCTCAAGATGAAATAAGAAAATTATCAGAAAGAATTAGATTTGGATATAAAAGAAGTATAGAAAAAGGTGTAGTTCCTGGCAATGATAATTTTTATGATTATAAGAAGAATAAAGGTAAGTTAGAAATAGTAGAAGAAGAAGCAGATCTAATTAGACTTATATTTAATGAATATAGTAAAGAAAATATGGGAACATCTAAATTAGGACACTATCTATATGATAAATATAATATTGTGAGTAAAACAAATAAACCACTTGCAGGAACTATAATTGGAAGAATAATTAGAAATTCAAAATATAAAGGATATTTCTGTGCTCATAAAGAAACAACAGTTGATTATCATTCTAAAAAAAGAATTAGATTTAAACCAGAAGAATGGATAGTTTATAAAGATAATGAGAGTTGTTCACCAATTGTATCAGAAGAACTATGGGAAAAATGTAATTTGATATTTAATTATGTCGATAAAACATGGGACTGTCCATGTCATGCATCACGATTTGACATTGATGGTAACATTATATATGGACCAGCAGTATATGATATTAAAATCGATAAAA
>JBJEEA010000016.1:0-3086 GCA_051872635.1 Bacilli bacterium | reverse complement strand
TCTAATTTTACCGATACAATCTTACTGACACCAGACTCCTGCATCGTAATACCATAAAGTAAATCAGCATACTCCATTGTCTTCTTTTTATGTGTTATAATAATAAACTGTGTTGTATCATGATACTTATTAAGGTATTTACCAAAAGCCTCGACATTAGCATCATCTAAAGCAGCTTCTACCTCATCAAAAATACAAAAAGGTACACTACGGACATTTAAAATAGCAAATAGTAGTGCAATTGCAGTAAATGTTCTCTCCCCTCCAGATAAAAGAGAAATACTTTGAAGTTTCTTACCAGGAGGTTCCGCTTTAATTTCAATACCCGTCTCTAGTATATTATCTGGATCTGTAAGTATTAATTCTGCTCTTCCACCTTTAAAAAGTTCTCTATATACGATTTTAAATTCTTTACGTACTTCTTCAAAAGTTGAAACAAATTTACTTTTCATAATACTATCCATCTCTTTAATAATATCATACAAAGTATTTTCCGCCGCTACCAAGTCTTCTTTCTGTTTATTTAGAAAATCATATCTTTCTTTTACTCTTTCATATTCTGCTGGAGCATCTAAATTAACATTACCAAGAAGATTCAAAGTATCTTTAAGACTAGATACTATCTTTTTAGCTTCTTCATAATCCATATCTAACTTATAATTTTCATAAGCAAATTCATATGTCATATTATAATTATTAGTAAGTTCACTAAGCATCGTATCAAGTTTAACATCTATCTTACCACTAATAACATTTAAAGAATTTAATTCTTTTTCTTTCTTGCTAATATATCCCAAACTAGACTTTGAAGCTTCTTCTATTTCATTTAAATTATTATTAATATTCTCTTCTTCTACTTTTAAAATAGCTAAATCTTTATTCACAAGAGAAATATTCTTTTTAACCTCTCCTAATGAATTAATAAGTCTATCTTCTTCATTACTATTATTAGTAATACTTGTTAAATCACTAAGCTCTCTATCGCTATCCTCTCTTTCTTTCTCTTTACTTAAAATACTATTGTTTATATTATCTTTTCTTGTCGCGTACTCTGCTATATTATTTTGTATATCAAATAATTCTTTATCAATATTATCTTTTTCTTTATTTAATTTATCAATATCTAAAACTAAACTATCATTATTATTAGTAAGTATATTTAACTTCTTATAACAATCATCTATTTCATATTTAATAGATAAACTACTATTCGTCTTTACTGAAGTTCCTCCAGTAAGTGATCCTCCTACATTAACTACTTGCCCATCTAACGTAACTATCTTATATCTTTTATTTATTTTAGCACTTATTATATTAGCACTATCAATATCATTTGTAATAATAACATTACCTAAAGTATTAAAAATAATATTTTTATATTTTTCATCATATGTAACCATATTTGCAGCTATATCAATAAAGCCATTAATACTCTTTAATATATTTAAAGTATCAGTATCTATACTTCTACCAGTAATTACTGATAGAGGATAAAAAGTAGCCCTTCCTAAATTATTCTCTTTTAAATATCCAATAAGTTCTTTAGCTGTATTAGGAGTATCTACTACTAGATAAGATGAAGCTCCTCCAAGAGCAGTATTTATAGCTAGATTATACTCACTTTCTGTATCAATAAGTGAAGAAATAACATCATGTACTCCTCTAAACTTAGGATTATCTAAAATTCCTTTAACAGCTTTAGGAAGTGTTAAATTATTATTTAAATTATTCTCTAAGTAATCAATTCTATATTTAAGACTATCAATATCACGATTATTTTTTAATATTGTATTATTAATATTGTTCTTCTTAGTAATAATATTATTACTTTTATCTATTAAAGTCTTTTTATTATCATTTAGAACTTCTATCTTTTTATCTATTACCTCTCTTTCATTCTTTAAATTATTAAGTTCATTATTAATATTCAATAATTTTTCTCTTAAAACAATAATATTATTAGAAATCTTATCTTTCTCGCTCCTATATTTATTTCTCTCTTGTAATAATTTAATATCCGAAGTTATCTTTTCTTCCTTTTTAGATAGTTCAATTAATGAAAGCTGATTACTACTAATCTTTTCCCTTATATTCTTAAGCTTATCTTTATATTTTAAAATATCAACATCATAAGAACTATTACTAGCAGTTAGAGAAGCTATTTCATCTTCTAAAGAAGCAATTTTCTTTTTATCTTCTTGATATTCAAAGTTCAAATCCGTTATACTTTTAGCAAGTAAAGCCACTTCAATATTCGATAGCTTATCTTTCGTTTCAATATATTTTTTAGCTTTAATAGAAGCTTCTTCAAGAGGTGTAACGCTACTAGAAAGTTCTATTATAATATCATTTACTCTATTTAAATTCTGATTAGTCTTATCAAGTTTTCTAAGAGCCTCTTCTTTTCTTCTCTTATATTTTAATACTCCTGCAGCCTCTTCAAAAATCCCTCTTCGATCTTCTTCCTTCTTAGAAAGTATCTCATCAATTTTACCCTGACTTATAATATTAAAGCTCTCTTTAGCGGTTCCTGAGTCACTAAGTAAATCCGTAATATCTTTAAGTCTAACTTTCTCATTATTAATATAGTATTCATTTTCACCCGTTCTAAATGCCATTCTCTTAATTGATACCTCATTAAAATCAATAGGTAGTGTTCTATCTTCATTATTAAATATTAAAGCTACTGATGCTGAATTCAAAGCTTTTCTACTTTCACTTCCCGAAAATATAACATCAGAAGAAGACTCTCCTCTTAAGCTTTTCATTGATTGTTCTCCTAAAACCCATCTAACAGCATCGACAATATTAGATTTACCACTCCCATTAGGTCCGACAATACCATTAATATTTTTACAAAGTTCAATGTTTACTTTATCTGCAAATGACTTAAAACCATATGCTCTAATTTCTTTTAAATACATTTATACTTCACATCCTACTTTTATATTTTATCAAATATTTAAAAGAAAATCTATATTAAAAGATAATATTTTATATTTTATTCCCTTAAGTCTAAGGTCTTCCTTACAATAAAAAAGGACTAAAATAAATTTTAGTCGCCATCTCCCTCTGGGAGATGTTTT
>JBJEEA010000015.1:0-15034 GCA_051872635.1 Bacilli bacterium | reverse complement strand
AATAAACATTTTAGCTTCTATTGCACTTAATTGTGCACTTTAGATTGATTCAACGTTTTCTTTCTTTATAATATTAATTATTTCCTCTACTGATTTATCCACAGTATTGTTGATAACTACATAATCATATTTATTACTATTTTTAATTTCTTCCTTAGCAATTTTTAATCTTTGTATAATAACATCTTCAGAGTCAGTACCTCTTTCTCTAATTCTTCTTTCTAACTCTTCAAAAGACGGTGGCATAATAAATATACTAATAGCGGAAGGATATATTTTTTCTATATTTAGAGCGCCTTTTATATCTAGTACTGCAATTACATCAATACCTTTATTAATATTATTAAAAACAAAATCTCTTGGAGTACCATAATAATTACCATTAAAAAAGGTATACTCTAAAATATTATCATTTTTAATATTATCTTCAAAAGTATTTTTATCTACAAAGAAGTAATCTTTACCATTTACTTCGTTACTTCTAATGCTTCTTGTAGTCATTGAAACAGAATATATAATATTAGTTCTTTTTACTAATTCTTTAGCTATAGTATCTTTTCCTACTCCTCCAGGACCAGATATAACAATAAATTTACCTTTCATAAACAGCCTCCTACTCTAAAATTTTAATATTATTTACAATAACCTGATATTTATCAAATCTTTTTTCTACTCTTCCACTAATAGAAGTAATATTACCTGTTTTTATATTATTAAATCTTTTATATACATTTGGGAAAATAGTAAAATTAATTTCTCCAAATTCATCACTACCCACTACAAAAGCCATGACATCATTATTTTTAGTTGTGGTCTCTCTAATTTTACTAATCATGACTACAACGGTTACATTCTTATCAAAATGCTCACATATATTAACTGAGTTAACAAAAATATTTGTCCGAAACTTACTAACTGGATGTTCTGTTAAATAAAAGCCAATTACTTTAAGTTCCATATTAATAATTTCTTCTTTAGTATATTCAGTTACTATTTCTATTTCTGGTTTTTCAATTTCTATCATTCCGGCATCTCTTGCAATATCAGCATAATTAATAACATTATCCAAATTCTGCACGAGTGTTTTTTTATTATAATCAAAACAGTCAAAAGCCCCTGCGAATATTAAATTAGTAATAACTCTCTTATTAACTGAAGAACTATCCATTCTAAGGACAAAATCACAAAAATCATTAAATTTACCTTTCTCTCTTTCTTTAATGATATCATTAGATATTGATGTTCCTACATTACTTATAATTGAAAGAGGACATCTAATACCGGTTGGTGAAACATAGTATACTTTAGTACTATCATTTATCGAAGGAGAAAGAATTCTAATTCCTGCTTGTCTTGCTCTATTTAAATATATATTTGTCTTAGAAGTATTTCCAATTACATTAGTAAGTAGACCACATATAAAATATTTGAGAAAGTAAGTTTTAATAAAAGCCATTTTATAAGCTATTATAGAATAAGCTACTGAATGTGATTTATTAAAACCATAGTTCGCAAACTTAAGTATTAAATCATAAACCTTATTTGCTGTTTTTTCATCATATCCATTATCTAGACAACCTTTTATAAACTTTGGTCGCTCTTTTAGAATAATATCCTCTTTTTTCTTTGACATAGCTCTTCTTAAAATATCGGCTTCTCCATAAGAGTAACCAGCAAGTCTTCTTACAATTTGCATTATTTGTTCTTGATAGACGATAATACCATAGGTAGGCTTTAAAATATCTTCCAAATCAGGATGAATATAATCTATCTTTTCTCGTCCCTCTCTTCTTGCAATAAAACTATCAATATTATCCATAGGGCCTGGTCTGTATAAAGCAAGGGCTAAAGCAATATCATCAAAATTATTAACTTTAATTTTTTTTAAAAATCTCTTCATACCTGGAGATTCAAACTGAAAGATACCATCAGTATCAACATCGTAAAATATTTTTAATGTTTTCTTATCATCTAATGGAATTTTACTAAAACTAATATTTATCTTTTCTTTCTCTCTAATATCATTAATAACATTACTAAGAAGTGTCAAATTATCAAGTCCTAAAAAGTCCATCTTCAAAAGACCTAGTGGTTCTAAGTAATCTTTTGAAAAAGCTGTGGTATAAATACCCAACTGATTTTTATATAAAGGTATTATTTCATCTATATCATATCTACTCATGACAATACCAGCAGCATGAATAGATATATGCCTAGGAAGTCCTTCTAAATGAAGAGAAATATCATATAATCTTTTATATTCTTCACGAGAATTAATAATTCTATAAAAACTAGAACCCATTACATAAGAATTCTCTAGTTCTTTACTAGTAATTGACTTAGCAATTTCATCGATAATAGGAAGACTAATATTCATACATCTTCCTACATCTCTAATTACTTGCTTAGCCCCTAAAGTATTAAAGGTAATAATACCAATAGCCCTTTTACTGCCGTATTTCTGCGTAACATAATCCACGACTTGTCCTCTTTTTTCACTGTCAAAATCAATATCAATATCGGGCATAGTCACTCTTTCTGGATTTAAGAATCTTTCAAATAAAAGATCATATTTAATAGGATCGACATCAGTAATGCCAATTGCATAGCAGGCAAGACTACCCGCAGCACTACCTCTTCCAGGTCCTACTAAAATATTATTTAGTTTAGCATATCGTACATAGTCCCATACTACTAGGAAATAATCACAAAATCCCATCTCTTTTATTACTTTAAGTTCATAGTCGAGTCTCTCTTTATAAACTTTAGGAATATTTCCATTAAGTCTTTTATTAAGACCTTTATTACAAAGATTACTTAAAAATTCAAAAGCATCGATATTTTCATCATATACAGGAAGTAGTCCTTCCGTATATTCTAAAGATACATTACATTCATTGACAATAGTTTCCATATTAGAAATAACATCTTTATCTGTAAGATTATTAAATTCTTCACTGTTAAGTAAATGTTTTCCTTTAAGAGTACCGAGTTCTACTTCTCCGAGTTTTTTATCATCTCTAATCATAAATAGATAATCTAAGTATTTAAAATCATTTTCTTCAAGATAAGAAGCATCATTTATAAGTACCTTTTTTTCATTAATACTATTCTTTTCTTCTATATTAGAGTATCCAACAAAATACTCATCATATATAGCTATAATATCTTTATTATAATGAAGATAAGGCATAATTAGAATAATATCACTAGCATATTTTTCTAAATCATCATAATTAATATTTCCCTCCGATATCGTCGTAGCTAGTTTAATTAAATTCTTATACCCCTTATTATTTTTAGCTAGTAAAATAAATTTATCATTATTGTTTTCTATTTCCATACCAATAATAGGTTTAATTCCTTTTTTCTTACATTCTAAATAGAATTCATATGCTCCAAACATATTATTAGTATCCGTAATAGCTAAAGAGGAATAGTTAAGCTCTTTAGCCTTATTAACTAATTTATCTATTTTATTTAAACTACCTAAAATAGAATAACTAGTTTTAACTTCTAAAGCTGTTAGCATATCTATCCCTCCTTTGCAAAAACATTCTATCTTTAATATCTAAGTACTAAATAAGCAATAATTACTCCAGCAATAGCAATAATTCCTGCAAGCGTAGCAACACCTGCAAAACCATTACTACCAGGACCTATATTAGATCCTTGACTCATCTTATTCTCTTTTACTAGTACTCTTTTTTTACCATTATTAGGTCTATTAGCTATTGTAACCTTATCTGGCATATTAAGAGGTGCACCATCTCCAGTAATAATTATTTTAGATCGTCCATTACTATCGGTAAAATTCTTTTCTATATTACTCTCTGGATTAAATTTAAAACCATAATTATTTTCTTCCATCTTCATTCCTCACTTTCTTCTATTTTCCGCTATCATAGTAATATTATCCGTTAAATATTTAATTCTTTCAATTATCCTTCTCGCTTTAATTTTACCTTCGCTATCATTTCCCATTAAGTGTTCTTCTAATTCACTAAGAGATAAATTAGAAGTAAAAAATGTTGGTAATCCTTCTTGCATTCTATATTGTAATATTGTTCCTAAAATTTCATCTCTATTCCAATTAGTAGTAGTTTCTGCTCCAATATCATCAAGTAAGAGTAAATCAGCTTTTCTTACTTTATCAAATACACTAGTAAAGTCATCTGAAAAACTACTCTTCAGTTTTCTTAAAAACTCAGGATAGTATACTATTGCCACTTTTTTTCCTTTTTTAGCAAGTTCATTAAATGTCGCAGCTACTAAATAAGTTTTACCACATCCAAAATTACCCGTCAAGTATAACCCCTTACATTTTTCATTATTTTCGTATTTCTTTATAAATGTTGTAAGCCATTTAATAGCTTCGAGTCTCTTTTTATCATCAGTATATATATCTTTCATCGAAGCATATAATATATCTCTTGGCATTTCAAACATCATAATATTTTTCTGATATTCATTATCCTTATCTAATTTTTTCTTGTACCTGCAGGCATTATATGAAAAGATAATATTGCCATCTTTTATCTCTGGATAATAGACAAATCCCTCTACGCTGTTCTTACATTCCATAATATTCTTGCATTTAGCACAATTCTTAAGTTCTAACGAAGAGTCTTTAATAAGTGAAGTATATTTAATAAGTTTTTCTTTTTCTACTTTTAAAGAGTTTACCACTTTTCTAAAGGTAGCATCTTCCAGCTCTTCATCAAAGTATTTTTCTAATTCAAAGTTATCTGGACTAAATTTTTCTTTAATTATCTCACTAGTATTTTTCATTATTTATACTCCTTTAATAATTCCTCTAGTTGATTATCTTCACTACTATCAATCTTTTCTTTAGTTATTTCTTTATCAAACCAATCGGGTGTTTTATTTCCTTTTACTTCTACCTTAATATTCTTTTTACTTCTTTTCTTATGTTCTTTTTCTGCCACTTTCATAGCATCCTCTACAGTTTCAATACCAAGTCTTTGCCATTCACCAGCAAGCATTTCAACAAGTCCTCTTGTAAGTTTTTTTTCATTTACATTGAGTACATAATCGATAAGCACGTTTACAACCCCTGGTTTTAATTTATAATCTATAAGTAAATCTTCTACTAATTTCAAATCTCTTCTTGTCGGATCATTACCATTATTTTTACTTATTAATAGTTCTCTAGGTGATATAGTTTCAAATGTATATATCATTTTAGCTCTATTAGAAGTATCTCCAATAGGCTTTCTGAGATATTCTGGCTGACTATTTGATGTAATCGTAGGAAGCCTACCACCATTATCAAATTGATAGTAGTTTCTAGCGCTCTTTCTAAGTTCTTCTTTATTTATTGTTCCTCTTTCATTAAAACAACTAGGAATAATATTAGCCATCTTTATTGCATCAATATCATATATAAATGATAAATTAATAATAAGCTCTTTAATTTCTCTTGTAAATACCCTATTTACATCGATACTTTTGGGCATTGAACTGATAAGAAAATTAAAATCAAAATTACTATTAATATTAAGTTTAAGTTTATTATATTTCCTAATATCTTCTAGTGATAAATCATATGAAGTAAGACTAACTGACTCAAATACCTCATCAAAACTCTTTGTAATATCTTTATAATTACTAGTATTAAATCTTGGAAGTTTAAAAGTCTTTAAAATATTTTCATATTCCCTCTTCCCAATATTACTATATAATACAACATTCAAAATAGGATGTGACAAAAATTCACTAGCACTTACTGGAGAATACATCTCATATATATAATTATTAATATCTCCAGTTTTTACAAGTGTTTTTATAAGTCCAATTGCTTCAAGTTTTTCTCTACTACTTTCAATTTCTCCAATTGTCATACGAAGACTAGATACTAGTTTTTGATGAGAATAGTCTTTACTTACAATTTCCGAGTTATCTAAATCTGACCATAGAGAAAAATATAACATAATAGCTTCCATACCAATAACTGGAAGATATAAATCAGTAAGTATTTTTCTATCTTCATTATGTAAAATAGTCTTATTAATAACTACATAAGTATCCGCAGGCATCAAATTATATCTTTCCATGGCATCACATTCCTTACACATATTGTATAATAAAAAAGTATAAAAGTAAAGAATCCATTCTCCTAAATTAAATTATTTTAATATAAAAAAATGATACTTAAAATTAAAAGTATCATTCATAACTTTTTTTATCACTAATTAACAAAGTGCTAATAATTAGAAGTATTATACCAAGCATAAGTATCCATGTATTATATCTTATAAGAAAGCTAGAAATAATATTACCGGACATATGGATAATAATAGGTATAATAATATTTTTATATTTTAAATAAAAATAAGCATTGATAACTCCTACTATAGTGGCATATATAATTGTTACAATATTAGTGTGGCATATGCCAAATATTATTCCTGATAGCAAAATAATTATAAACTTATTAGAGTTAAAAGACTCTAGCTTGTTAATTAGTCTATATCTAAATAAAACCTCTTCAAATATAGGTCCAATTATCCCAGAAGTAAAAATACTAATTAACACTAGATTATCTATACTACCAGAAGACTTAATACCTAGTTTAAAAGTAATCATATTAAAAATAACCGAAATAGAAATACCTAATAATATGAAAGGAAAATAACTATTTTTACAACTTTTCATCTTTTTATCTCTCTTATATATATAGATGACATAACCAATTTCAAAAAGAGCAAGGACAACACTTCCTATAATAATAGCTTTATTTACTCCAAATATTAAAATACATACAATAAGTAAAACATACTGAACTACCATTATTAATAAAACTTCTCGAAGAGATAATAACAATCCCTTTAAATAATTCATAAAACACCTTCTTATTATAAAAAATAAGATAGCAAAAATACTTGCTGTCTTATTAAAGTCTAAGCTTTGACACTATTAACTGCCGATACATTAATAGCCTGTAATCCTTTAGCAGTCTCAATAAGATCGAATTCAACAACTTGACCTTCAGATAGAGTCTTGTAGCCGTCCTGCTTAATCGCAGAATAATGAACAAATATATCTTCACCTTCTGGATAGTCAATGAAGCCATAGCCTTTTTCGTTGTTAAACCATTTAACTTTTCCTTGCATAGTACCACCTTACCTTTCTGTTCTTCCCTACAAGAATATTATAATATACTACTACAGTGATTTGCAAACAATTAAGTAAGACAAAATTTGACAAAATTCTTGCTGCGGTATGCACTAAACAAGTAACATCATATCATGAAAATAAATACATAAATTTATTTAAAAAATATTTTAAAAAAAGAAAGGACAAATATGTTGATGTTAACTATGAGAGAACAAAAAAATAGAAACAAAGTTCCTATTTAATTTCCATATTCATAATTTCTAGTATTCTATTTAAGTCGTTAATATTTTCAAAGTAAATATTAATTTTTTTATTATCAATTTTGACCTTTGTTCCAAGTATCTCTTGCATTTCACTTTCAATTTGTGAATATTTTGAAAGAGCAGGTTTATCCCTTCTAGTAATTGGCACTCTCTTACGAATATCTTCTGATTTGCTAATCTCTTCTAAACTATGTACACTCATATTTTCTTTTACAATTTTATCAGCAAGTTCCGTAACTTCTTCTTTATCCTCCATCTTGCTTAGAACTCTAGCATGACCCATTGAAATCTCGCCATTTAAAATCATCTTTTGTACTTCTTCGGGTAAATTAAGTAGGCCAAGCGTATTGGTAATGTGACTTCTACTCTTACCAATTTTTAAAGCTAAATCCTCTTGTCTGATATCTAAATTATCAATAATACCTTTATAAGCCCAAGCCAGTTCAATAGCGGTAAGATTTTCCCTTTGAATATTTTCAAGTAGTGAAATTTCTCTCATTTCTTCATCAGTAAAATCTTTTACAATCGCAGGTATCTTATCTAATCCTGCCAGCTTACTAGCTCTAAGTCTTCTTTCACCTGCTATTAAGTCATAACCTTTAATACTTTTCTTAACAATAATAGGCTGAAAAACCCCATAATTCTTTATCGATTCAGATAGTTCTTTTAACGCCTCTTCATTGAAAGTTTTTCTAGGCTGATAAGGATTAGGTCTAATCTCTGATACAGGAATTTCTTTTATTTCCTCTTGAGAAGCTGTTTCCATAATATTACTTTCAAAAGTATCAAAATCTAGTACTTCACTTGAAAATAATTCTTCTAGTCCTTTACCTAGAGCTTTCTTCTTCTGTTCCATTTCTTTCTATAACCTCCTTAGCTAAGTTTAGATAGGCAATTGTTCCTTTATTTCTAGGTTCGTATTCAAGTATCGGTTTACCATGAGATGGAGCTTCGGCAAGCCGTACCAGTCTTGGAATGATTGTATCATATACTCTCTCTTTAAAGAAACCTTTAATACTCTCTATTACTTCAATACCTAGATTAGTATTTGAAAACATTGTAAGTAATACTCCCTCAATATCTAAGTTTGGATTAACTTTTCTCTGTGCTAGCATTATTGTATTGATAAGTTGCATAATACCTTCAAGTGCAAAGTATTCACACTGTACTGGAATCAAAACTGAGTTGGCGGCAGCTAGTGCATTAGTAGTAAGTATTCCAAGTGATGGAGGGCAATCTATTAAAATAAAATCATACTCATCTTTAACTTTATTAAGTTCTTCCTTAAGTCTTGTCACCCTATTAAAAGATTTACCACTTTCTTTTGATCTTCTTTCTAGTTCGATAAGTTCCATATCTACTCCTGCTAGATTAAGATAAGCAGGAAGTAAATAAAGATTTTTACTTTTTGTTTTAATAATTGAATTTTGTATAGTATTTTTCATTGTTAATACTTCATAGACACTACTTACTATATCACCCTTGTCAATTCCTACTCCAGTAGTAGCATTTCCTTGGGGATCTAAATCAACAAGTAATACTTTTTTATTTAAAACACCCAAAGAAGCTGCTAAATTTATACTTGTGGTCGTCTTTCCAACACCACCTTTTTGGTTAACTATTGCAATAATTTTTCCCATAATTGTCACCTTGTATTCCTTAAATATAATTGTATCAAAAAAAAAAGAAAAAAGAAAGAGTTTTAAGAGTTTTTTTTCTTTCCCCGTAAGCCTAAAGTCTTACAAGGTTTTTAGAGCCTGTAGTCTCTAAAAATAAAATTTAGAGCTTATAATCTCTAAATTTATTTATTTTTATATATAAGTCTTTTCTGTTTGCAATATGGAATAATTTCATTTTTTAAAGTATTAGATAAAATATTTACATCATCATCATATCCAAACCACATAAATTTTTCTATCTCTTTACTAGTAGTAAGTTCTCCTGTAAGATTTCCATCATAAGTAAAAATATTCATATGTATTTTAAGATTAGGATCACTTGTAGCTATTTCATCAAAGTCCATTAGAAAGTTAATCTTATCTTCATCAAAAATTGCTTTATCTCCAAGTTCTTCATGGCATTCCCTAATAGCGGCTTCAAGTATTTCTTCTCCTTCTTCGACTGAACCCCCGACCATTTGAAATGTTGGCCTTTTTCTTGGCTTATCTATTAATAATTTTCCATCCCTAAAAAATAATGTTCCTACAACTTGCTTCATTATAAATCAATCTCCTTTAATTCAATCCAATTATAGCAGATAAATTATTAATTATAAATACTTATCCATCTTTTCTAATAATAAATTTTTATCAATAGGTTTTATTAAATAATCACTAAATCCAATATTTAGATAATCATCATTATATTGAATACTATTATCTTTACTTAATAAAATAACATTTGTTTTAAAAGTTCTTATTTCTTTTAACTTTTTCATAAGTGTATATCCATCAATAGGCTTTATATCATCATCAATAAGTATTAAATCATATTTTTCCTTATTTCTTATTCTATCTAAACATTCTTTACCTAGAGAAACTCTTTCCATTTCTATATTTGTACTAGCAAGTAATTTTCTTATAATTTTTTCACTAGCCTCACTATCATCCACGAGCAAAATTTTCTTTTTATGATAAATTTTATCATAATCATTTTCTTCTTTGGCAGCAATTTTTTGATCGATTACTACTTTCATAACTGTCCCTTTACCATAAGTACTACTAGGAATAATAGCTCCACCCATAAGAGTAATTATTTTTCTTGCAGTATACAAATCATTTCCTAAGTTCTTCTTTTTATCATCTTCAGTTTTGTTAAAAATTTTATCTATTTCATAAGCTTTAATTCCAATACCAGAATCTTCAATAGTAATTAATAATCTACATATATCTTGTTTCCTAATAGTATTAACATTAAATTCTACATAGCCCTTATCTGTATAATTTACAGCATTATCTAAAATAGTACTAAGAACATTTTTGATTCCTACACTATCACCATATAAATAATCCGGCAAATCACTGGCAATATTACTTCTAAATATAATGCTTTTATTTTCACATTTTCCTTTATAAATCATAATTAATTGCTTAAGAACTAACTTAATATTATACTTATCATTATATATCTTAATATTAGCAGCATCAACACTTGAAATATCGAGTATTTCATTAGTCATAGTTGTAAACTTAGCAGTACTAACTTTTATATCTCTCGCCGAATTTTCAACATATGCTACATTTATTTTATTATTGTCAATTTCATCTAAAATGTCGTCAGCAGATTTATCAATTTGTCTAGTAATATCCCTAATCTCATTTGTCATATTATATAAGAACATTGTTTTCTCTTCATTAGCATTATCACTAATCTCTTTCGCTAGATGGACTTCATCTAACATTTTAACATCTGGATTTTCAATGGTAAAATACATTATATAACACATAAGTGCTAATACTAAATCATAGATAATCATTCCTGGTATCAATAGTGTGAAAAGGAATAAAAATGCCAAGATAAAAAATATTAGAAAAATAGGCAAATATCTTTTATCGATTTTTTTGATGTTAATAATAGCTATTACTAATGATGCCAAAAGCATTATAGCTACCATGACATAACCTAAAATTGTAGTAAGACCAGTTACATTTGTTACAAGACCAACATCGACAAGTTCAATATTAGTAAATAACATAACAATAGCAAATAAAACATTAATAATTACTAATATAGATACCAACTTTTTGGGTTTTTCTTTTACTTTATTATAAGTAATCATCATCGTGTAGCAAAACAAAGATGAAAAAATGATTACAAAAAGGCAAGATAAAACTTTGTTTAAAATATTAAACAATGTAAAATAATTACTAACAATTATATCAAAAGAATTAAACGAACAAATAAAGTGAATTATTGTATCAATAAGAGCTTCTATTAAGGAGCAGACAAGTATAACTTCATAAGGCTTATTTTCAGTTAAATTAACTCGTTTTTTTGAAAAATAAATAATACATAAAATAATAATAAAAATCAGTGAAACTAAAGGAAGTTCAAATTCCAAAGTCATACAATCACCATCCTTTATTAAGATTATATCATGCAAAAACATAAAAAAAAAGAAAATTTTATTTATTCCAATTTTCTTTCATATACTTTTTAAAATTATACCTTTCATCTTCTCTTCTTCTGACAAGTATTGGTGCCATAATATGTGCATTCTCATGTGTTATAATTACCTTATCTAATTCTTCTCTAACTTGTTCGGGAGTAGTAATATTTTTATCTATATATACAGTTAGCTCTTCATCCCAAACATCTCTCGTCCACTTATTTTGTAGGTACATTTTCCTTCTTTCTTCCATAAACTGAAGATGCACATCTCCTATTAATTCACTTCTTTTTATAGGTATAGAATGCATAGCTATTTGTTCAAACATCATTGCCCTCATAGTATCTCTGAGAAGCTTTCTTCCTGTTTCACTATCATACTTTGATAAATCCATTGGTTTTCCATAATTAATATATATATTATTAGAAGTCGGTTCTAAAAAATTAGATACTGGAACAACTTCAATTCCAGTAGCTTTCGATAATTTATAAGCTCCAGGGAAAATATCTTGTAAAGGTAGATTTTCTGTGTTATTCCATCCCCCTTCAGGATATAATATCACACTAGTACCGTGTTCTAATATCCATAACATTTTCTTTAGTGCTTCCGCTCTACTATCTTTATTTAACCTATCTACATATATAATGCCATTAAGCCATGCTGCATACATTTGTGGATTATGTTCTAACTGATCCGTTGTACCAAAAAGAGCGTAAGCACTTCTATCCAAGGTTGCTAGATTTGCTATTATATCTTCAGGATGATAGTGCGAAGATGCAAAAATATAAGGTTTCCCCTTTTCTAGACTTGGATATGATTCAACAGTTATTTTCCCTTTCGTAGCCTTCTCTAAAACAAATCTTAAAGGTTTATTTATAGCCTTTCTAAATTTCAAACCACGTATTGTAGCAAAATTATCAACCGTTTTTGTCTCTAAACTTTTTAAACCTATATTATACATAAAATACCCCCCTCATTAAAGTTAAAATATAGTTTAACATAAAAATAATATTTTTTCAACTACTAAAATTCCTTTTCTCCTATATGCTTTGTTCTTTTTTCTTTACTTATATTTTCAAAATATAAAATAAAGTCAATTAAAAAAAATATAAAATTTCTTGACATAATTAAAATAAAACTATATAATAAAATAGCATTTGACTTGGAGGTGTAATATATTATGAAAAGAACATATCAACCTAATAATAGAAAAAAAGCTAAAAAACACGGATTCTTTGCTAGAATCAAAGGTAATGTTTTAAACAAGAGAAGAGCTAAAAAAAGAAAAAAATTATGTGCATAATTTTGTTTTCTTTTTTTATTTTTATTTAAAGGTAATAAATGAAAAAGATTGAAATTATAAAATCATCTAGAGAATATACTGAAATAATAAATAACAGTAAATCTAAGAAAAGCAAATATTTCAGTATCTACTATCGGGATAATAATGATAAAAATAGATATGGTATAACTGTTCCTACTAAAACTGGGACAGCAGTTATAAGAAATAAAATAAAAAGAAGGATAAAAAACATTATCGATGATAATAAAAAAACTATACAAAGTGGTTTAGATTATGTTATAATTGTTAAGAAAGGAATATTAGATTTAACATATAAAGAAATGGAAGATGAGTTGTTAAAACTAATAAAAAAATAGGTGATAAGCTTGAAAAAAAATAAAAATGCCAAGAGAATTGTCCTCGTATTAATAAGTTTAGTCATGCTAACTGGCTGTACTAAGAACCTTACTAATGAAGAGAAAAAAGTTGTTAAGTTAGACACAGGTAAAACACTTACAGAAAATATTTTGTGTAGACCAACAGATGAAAAATCAATTGAATTATATAAAGAAAATGGTGTTGATATTAATGAATTGCCAACATGCGAAAACTTTAAACCCTTTGATGAATATGAGGGATTATGGACGACGATTTTTGTCAAACCATTAGCATGGATTATTATAAAAATAGGTGTACTATTAGAAAAAATAGGGCTTGGAAGTGGTTTCGCAAATGGCCTTGCTATAATCTTATCATGTCTAGCCATAAGACTTATCTTATATCCTTTGACTAGAAAGACTGCTATGCAATCAGAAAAGATGAAAGAAGTTCAACCAGCTCTTGAAAAACTAGAGAAAAAATATAAAAATAAGACTAGTGAAGAAGATCAAAAGAGAAAAGCAGAAGAAATGATGCTTATATATCAAAAAAATAAGATTAATCCCGTTTCTAGTTGCTTGCTTTCCTTTATTCAGATTCCATTATTATTTGCTTATTTAGAAGCTATTAATAGAACTCCTGTTATATTTGAAAATAAATTTCTAAAACTCGATATGGGTATGACAATATCAAGAGGTATAATGTCAAACTTATGGTATGTATATTTATTACTTCTATTATTAATATTAGCAACATCTTATTTATCATTTAGAAAAACTTTAAAAGATCAGGCAACAATGCAATCTGGTATGAAAGGTATGATTTACTTTATGTTAGCTATGGTTGTTATTGCATCATTTAGTTTACCAGTAGCCCTAGGATTATATTGGATTACGTCTTCTATATTCACAGTTATTCAAAATCTAATTGTTGAAAGAAAGAAGGTAGTAAAATAATGAATAAATATTATTATGAAGGAAAGACCAAAGAATCTGCTATTGAACTTGCTTTACAAGATTTAAAAATTACCGAAGAAGATCTAATAATAAATAATGTTGAAGAAAAATCGAGTTTACTAAAAAAGACAGTAAAAATAGAAGTATTAAATATTAATGAAATTATATCTTATATTAAAGATATGATAAATAATATTACAAAAAAAATGAATATTGAAGCTAATTTAGAAATAAGAAGAAGAGAAAATGGTATAACAGTTACTATCTTTTCTAATAACAATTCTATTTTAATTGGCAAAAATGGTAAAAATATAGCTGCTCTTCAATTATTGATAAGACAAATGATAAATCCAAAGCTAAAAGAGCCTTTATCAATTATAATAGATGTTGGTAATTATAAAGAAAAAAGAGCAAAAAGTATAGAATATTTGGCTAAAAAATTAGCAAGAGAAGCTTACAAAACTAAAACTGAAGTAACTATGGATAGCATGAATTCTTATGAAAGAAGAATCGTTCATGAAGCATTATCAAACGATAAATATGTTTATACAGAATCTATTGGTGAAGAACCAAATAGAAAAGTAGTAATTAAACTAAAAGAAAGTAAATAATAATAAATACTTTCTTTTTCTTTTATATTTTATTAAAATGTGATAAAATACTATGGAAGAAAGAAGGAGTATTTATGGATGATACAATTGTTGCAATATCTACAACAGTAGGGATAGGAGCCATATCAATAGTAAGATTAAGTGGCCCAGAATCTTTAGAAATAGTAAGCAAAGTATTTACTAAAGACTTAAGAAAAGTAGAAACACATACTATTCATTATGGATATATAAAAAATAATGATGAAGTAATAGATGAAGTCTTAGTAAGCATTATGAGAGCGCCTAAAACATTTACA
>JBJEEA010000014.1:63951-66690 GCA_051872635.1 Bacilli bacterium | reverse complement strand
TTTTGACATATAAAAACCTCGTTTCTTATGTCCAAGAAACGGGGTTCATATCAATCTCATTATCTCTTGATTTTTATATAAAGTATACTTATTATTACTTCTTAAGTAGTTCTTTTCTTGATAAATTAAGTTTACCTTTCTTATCATATCCAGTTGCCTTAGCGATAACTTCATCTCCTACTTTAAATAAATCGCTTGGTTTATCTACTCTCTTAGTATCAAGTTGTGATACATGAATAAGGCCTTCACAACCAGGCCATAATTCAACAAAGATGCCAAAATCTTCTACAGAAACAACTCTGCAAGTATAGATTTTTCCCATTTCAACTTCCCTTGCAATATTCTTAATTCTCTCTGCTGTCCTATTAATTATCTCTCTATCTGTATGATATATAACTACTCTTCCATCATCTTCTATGTCCACTTTAACAGCATTAATATCATTTACACTATTGACATTACTGCATTCTAAAATGATCTTAGTAATCATTTCTCCACCCTTACCAATAACATCTTTAATTTTATCAGGATTAATCATAAATGTTTCAGTCTTAGGAGCGTACTTAGATACTTCACTACGAGGTTTAGCTATTTGTTTTTCGATAACATCAAGTATTTCAAATCTAGCTTTCTTAGCTTGAGCTAAAGCCTCTTTTAAAATTTGCCTATTAATACCGCTAATCTTTATATCCATTTGAAGAGCCGTAATACCATCCCTTGTACCTGCTACTTTAAAGTCCATATCCCCTAGATGATCTTCCATACCTTGAATATCCGTGAGAATAGTATATTCATCTTCATGCGTAATAAGTCCCATAGCAATACCTGCTACTGGTTTCTTAATTGGAACTCCTGCCGCCATAAGAGCCATTGTCCCAGCACATATTGTAGCCTGACTACTAGAGCCATTACTTTCTAAGATTTCACTTACTACTCTTATTGTATAAGGAAATTCTTCTTCACTAGGTATAACATAAGATAAAGCCCTCTCTCCTAAAGCTCCATGACCAATTTCTCTTCTACCTGGAGCACCATATCTTCCTGTTTCACCTACTGAGAAAGCTGGAAAATTATAATGAAGCATAAATCTTTTCGTATCTTCAATTCCAAGACCATCTAATATTTGGTGTTCTCCTAAGGCTCCAAGCGTTACGGTAGCAAGAGCTTGTGTTTGCCCTCTTGTAAATAGAGCACTACCATGTGTTCTAGGAAGAATATCAATATCAGTAGATAGTGGTCTGATTTCATCCATGGCACGTCCATCTGCTCTAGTCTTTTCTTTTACAACAATATTTCTAAATAGTTCATACTCAATACCATGAAATATCAAAGCCACCCTCGTTAATAATTCCTTTAATTCTTCAGGTTTCATAGAGTCCTCAAATTCATTCTTATATTTTTCAATTACCTCTTCTTGTAAATCATCTATTGCCGCATACTTCTCAAGTTTATCTTTAATTCTAAGAGAAGCATCTAATCTTTCTCTAACATAAGAATCAACTTCACTTCTAAGTTCATCAGTTATTTCTAATTTATCATATTCCATAGTAGGAAGTCCTATTTCAGAAATAATTTCTTTCTCAAAAATAATTAATTTTTTTATTGCTTCATGTCCAAATAACAATGCTTCAAGCATATCGTCTTCACTTACTTCTCTAGCTCCTGCTTCTACCATATTAATAGCATCATAAGTACCCGCTACTGTAAGATCAATATCTGATTTTTCAGCTTCTTCTATAGTTGGATTAATAACAAACTCTCCATCTACTCTTCCTACTTTAACAGCAGCTACAGGTCCATTAAATGGAATCTTACTAATTGATACAGCAAGTGATGAACCAAGAAGAGCTGTAAGCTCTGGTGAATTATCTTGATCTACTGATAAAACAGTATTAACTATTTGTACTTCATTTTTAAAATCTTCAGGGAATAATGGTCTAAGTGGCCTATCAATCATACGAGCCGCTAACGTTGCAGCATCAGTTGGTTTTCCTTCCCTCTTAATAAATCCTCCAGGTATTTTACCAACAGAATACAATTTCTCTTGGTATAAAACCATAAGTGGAAAAAAGTCTGATAAAAGATTGGCACTTTTACTAACAACAGCAGTACTTAAAACAACAGTATCCCCATATCTAATAAGTACTGCTCCATCAGCTTGCTTAGCAAGTTGCCCATGTTCTACGACTATCTTTCTTCCATAAAAATCTAATTCAAATACTTTCTTATCCATAATTACCTTCTTTCTAAAATTAAAGGCACTCAAAAAAGAGTGCCTACTTTTAATATTTATTTTCTAAGTCCTAGTTTTTGAGTTACAGCTCTATATCTTTTAACATCTGTCTTTAAAAGATAGTTCAATAAACTTCTTCTTTTACCAACTTTCATAAGTAAACCTCTTTTAGAGTGTTTATCTTGTTTGTTATTTTTAAGATGTTCTGTTAGAGCATTAATCTCATTAGTTAAAATTGCAATTTGTACTTCAGGAGATCCTGTATCTTTTTCATCTCTTGCAAATTCTTTAATGATTTGTGCTTTTTTATCTTTTGTCAAAGCCATTTTCTTTTCCTCCTTATCTTATTTTCACCTTGTACCTAGTTATGGTAAGAGGTACCAATAACAAAGTTCAAGGAACAATTTAATAATACACTAAATTTTATAATTTGTAAAGACTTTTAGAACTTTTTATTGTAAATACTTATTTACTTTGTCTAATATCAAATCTTTTTTACCATTCTT
>JBJEEA010000014.1:0-63851 GCA_051872635.1 Bacilli bacterium | reverse complement strand
CACTTATTTCTTTAGCTTTATGTACTTCTTCAAGCATTTTTACATCAGGATTTTCAATAGTATGATACATAATAAATGCTATAAAAATAAGAGTAGGATTTATTATATAATTTAATGAAGGATTAATTATTTGAATTATTAAAATAATACTTCCAAATAATATTAATAAATATAACGGAATATATTTTTTATTTTTAAGATTCTTATAATTTGAAGCCAAACATCCTAATTGAAAAAGAAAGCCTATACCAAACATAATATATGTAAACGTAACAGATGGTCCAACAGCAACCGCTCCACCTGTAGAAGTAATACTTACATTTATAGGAAGAACTAATATTAATAATACACTTATAATACTTATAATATCAAATACCTTATTATATATTTTTATATTACCATTTTTTAATGATATAAATGCAATATAAAAAGTTAATATATATATCCAAAATGCAAGGCTTATTAAATATAATTTATTAAATATAGATATTATTATTTCATTATAAGGAAATAATGGACTAACAACAAATCCAAGTAATAATCCACTAACAGATATAAATATATTAGTTATTAAAAATTTTTTATATAATTCATCTTCTACTTGTCTTAATCTTTTTTTACCAAAGAAAATTATACTAATTGCTAATATTAATAATAAAGCATATATATTTATTAATAAAAATCCCTGTACATTTTGCATAATATCCCTATCCTATTCTTATTTTTTTATTTTTATTTTAATATTTCTACTACCTCTATATATTTGAATATGATCAACAGTTAAATTAGTTTCACTTACATCTACATTTATTTCACTACCATCTAACGGTTCATTTTTTAAAGCATTAAAATCAATTTTACTATTTTTAGTAAGTGGCATTTCCATTCTTATTTTAAATTTAGAAGGAATTTGCCTTGACGACATTGTCGGATTACCAATTATATTATTATAGACAATATCTCTAACAACTTCTATTTGTTCTTCTGCAGTTAAACTATTATCATTTAATACCAAATGGCATATAGGCATAATTCCTCTTTGTCTATCGTCAAAATATTCTACTAATTTTGCATATTTTACCATAGCATTTTTCTCAATTATACTTTCTATTTCATACGGTTTTATTTTATATCCATCAAATCTAGTAAACGATCTATCTTTTCTTGATTCATGATAAAAAATACCATCTCTATCCATTTCTACTAAATCTCTAGTTCTAATATAACTTTTATCATTCATTTCATATCTTGGAACAATAATGTCGCCATGAAGCTTTCCATCAGTTACAGCATCAGATGAAACTACAAGTTCTCCTTTTAATCTCTCTTCGCCTTCATTAAATTTTAGTGGAACTAATCTATCATCAATATTAGGATCAACAATTGAATAAATAGTATTAGGTAATGGTATTCCTATTGATCCAAGTTTATTATAGCTATCTTGAGCATAAGAACCACAGCCAAGAAATTCACTCATACCATAACCTTTTTCTATTTCAGCATTACTACCATGAGCTTTAAGCCATTTATTAACCTTCTCTTCATCAGAAGGAGACATAGAATCTCCACCATAAATAATTGTATGTATACATGATAAATCTTCATCAGTTAAATAACTATAATCTGGAAGTGCCGCTAACCAAGCAGGAGTTCCCATAACAATATTAGGATGATATTTCTTTATTAAATATCCAAATTCATTTATTTCAAATTCCGGTACATCAATATTATTAGCACAACATACAATATTGAACAAATAATTATCATAAGCTCCAAATGGTGCAAAATATGGAAGAACATGCAAAGCATTATCACCTTTATTAAAACTTGCATTACCTTTCACTAATTGTTCTAATGCTGAAATACCGTTTTTATTAGTAGCGGGTATTGGTTTTGGCCTTGCACCACTAGTACCAGAAGTATGACCGATATAATTAACTGTATTAATAGCAGTATCAATTTGAAATTTTGTATATTTACATTCGCCTACTAAATCACTATATCTAAGTACTTTTAATATACTACTATTAATAGCATCTTTAAACATTCTTTCTTCTTTTTGCATACTACTTATTCTACTCAATAATACTTCATAAGATCTCAATTTTTTAACATTTAAACTATCATTTCTTATATTTTTTAATTCATTATATTTAAGAACATCTTTCAAATAATCAATCTTTCCCACTAAATTCATAGAATCACTAGCGGATATAATAACAATTTTTTCAATTCCTAATTCTTTCAATTCTTGTTCTATTGGTTTTAACATTGCAAGATAACATCTATCCAAAGCTACTATATATTTAGCTTTTTCATATTTAATTACTTCTAATACTTTTTGAGCATTAGCCATTATATCCATACTATCTGGTCTTGGATCAATAAAATCCGCTATAGCACCAATTTGAGCACATCCAAGCCATATTTGAGCAGCTTCAGGTATATTAGGAAGCATATTCATTACTATTTCACCCTTTTTTACACCTAATTCTGTCAAAACTTTTGATGCAATATCAACTTTATAAAAAAATTCATCTAACGTCATATCTTTACCATAATATGTATGAGCTAATAGTGATCTATTACCATCTGTTTTTATTTTTAAATATTCAGTCAAATTAGTTTTAGGTTCTTCCATATTGACAATACTTTCATCATAATATTTCATCCATGGTCTATCAATATGCGGATATCCTGTTAATTTATTCATAATTTTAATTCCCCCAAATCAAATTGATTATATCATAAAAATTTATTTATTGTAAATACTTATTTACTTTGTCTAATATCAAATCTTTTTTACCATTCTTTATCAAATAATCTGTGAACCCTTCTTTTAAATATTCATCATCATATTCATACTTATTAGTTTTAGTAAGTAATATTACTTTAGTATTAAAATTATTTATCTCCCTAAATTTTTTCATTACTTCATGTCCATATAGTGGTTCCATCTCTTCATCTAGTAATATAAGATCATACTTTTCTTTATTTCTTATTTTATCTAATCCCTCTTTGCCAAGTCTTACCCAATCCATTTCAATATTAATACTAGAAAATATTTTTTCAAATAATTTTTCACTATTTTCATTATCATCTACTAAAAGTATCTTCTTTTTATCATAAATACTTTCATATTTATTTAAATCATTTTTCTCATTTTCATATCTTTGATCTAGTACTATTTTCATTGTCGTTCCTTTACCATAAGTACTACTTGGTATAATAGTACCATTCATTAATGTAATTAATATTTTGGCATCATATAAACCATTATTAACATTTTCTTTTTTGATAAAAGCTTTATTTACTTCTTCAGGACTCATACCAATACCAGAATCTTCAATAGTCATTATTAATCTCGCTATATCATTTGTAATGATAACATTAACATCAAATTCTATATAACCTTTATTTGTATATTTAATACTATTATCTAATATTATCATTAAAACTTTCTTAATTCCTATACTATCACCATATAAATATTCGGGAATATCACTAGCAATATTAGTTATAAATTCCAAGCCTTTATCTTGAGCCTTATTTTTATACATTTGAATTAATTCTTTTAGTATTAATTTAATATTATATTTATTATTATATATCTTAACATCTGCACTATCGATACTAGAAATATCAAATACTTCATTAGTCATTGTCGTAAATTTAGCAGTACTACCAATTATATCTCTAGCATCAGTTTTTATTACTTCAATATCAACCTTTTTATTATCCGTTTCATCCAAAATATCATTAGCGGAATAATCGATATCTTTAGTTATATCTCTAATAGCCCCAGTCATATTATATAAGAACATTGTCTTCTCTTCATTAGCATTATCACTTATTTCTTTAGCTTTATGTACTTCTTCAAGCATTTTTACATCAGGATTTTCTATGGTAAAGTACATTACTATCGCTACTAATACTTCTAAAGGACTTACTAAGAATAATTTTGGAAATTTTATTTGAACAAATAAAGCTATTCCTCCTATTAGTAAAAATACAAACATAGGAATATATTTTTTATTATTCAATTTTTTAATATTTATTAGTGAATGAACAACTATTATCATAATAGAAATAATCGCTACTAAATAAGTAAAATTAACAGCAATTCCACTTGTATACATAATATTATTCTTATAATAGAATTTTATAGGAAATACTGAAATTAATAATGCTATTAATATATATATTAACCAAAATATTTTATATAATTTTTTAGATTTAAAATCAGAAGATATAGAAACCACATATAACATAAAAAACAATATCCAACTATCTAATGAAATTAAATATAATATATTAATAATTCTAGTTACATAAGGTAGCATATCAATATTTATGATAAATATATAACTACATAATCCTAATAACAACTCTATTAATGTTGTTATTAGTAATAAGCTATATATTATGTTTTCTCTTGTTTTTATTCTTTTTCTTTTAAAGTATATAATTATTATCAATATTATATATACTACCCCTGAAAATGTTAAACCTAAATTAAAATTCATTTTATACCTTACCTTTTTATTTCTTTACCAAAACCTTATCTTTATTAGGAATAATTACATCAAAATAATCAAGTCCAATATTTGTTTCATGACATATAATAGTTATTTCACTTCCATCTATACCATTACTTTTAATTTTTTTATAATCTTTTTTTAATGCAGATGTAAGTGGTAGACTATCCACTATTTTCCACTTCCTTGGAATATCACGATAAGTCATTTTCTTATTATTTAATATATAATTATTTATAATATCAGAAATATTATCTTTTATATTATTCATATCGAAATTTTCACTAGGAATTATATATACAATAGGCATAGTACCATAAACTTCTTTTTCATAATATTCCGTTGCCATACAATCTTTAATCAAATTAGAAGATGTAATAGCATTTTCTAAAGCATTTGGATATATTTTATATCCATCATATCTAGATATCATACCACTTGCTCTTCCTTCAAAGAAGTATTCACCACTACTATTTTTTTTCATTATATCACCAGTATCTATATACTTCTTACCATCTATTAATATAGGGTCATGAAGTATTTCACCATCAAATTCACATACCGGCATACTTCCTTTACGATAAAATAAATGTCCTACTTCTCCTATAGGAACTTTCTTCATAGTATCAGGATTTATAATTAGACCAGTTCCACCTAATAAATCTTTACCACAACTACCAGGAGTAGATATAAACGGATCTTCTAATATACAAGTTCCATTAAACTCACTCATTCCATATCCTACTCTTAAAAGACATCTAGAACCATGAGATACTAAAAATCTATTTATATTAGCTACTTGAGACATCGTAAGACTACTTCCTCCATATACAGCTTCCTCTAGAAATGATAAATCAACATCTTTATATTTATCATCTTCTATCAATCTAATCCAAAAAGAAGCAACTCCAAATAAACAATTAGCTTTTGTTTTTAATAAAATATCTATAATAGAATCTTGTGAAAAAACAGGTATTTCAATCATTTCTAATCCTAAGCAGTGTCCAAGATGCATAGAATCAGAAAAACCAAATTGAGCAAATCCTGGTAATACATGTAAAAAAGTTTTTACTCTACTATAATCTATATCAGATATTTGATGCTGAAAGGCAATAAAATTAATATTTTCATTAGTAGATGGGATAGTTTTTGGCATACCTTCTGTACCTGAAGAATGACAAATAGTAGCTACTTCACTCTCGATATAAGGATTAGTATAACAAATTTGATATTTTGATTCTTTAACAAACCTATTAATATTTAATATATTTATATCACCATAAGAACTATTAACCCTCTTTAATAAATCATCATCACTTTCTTTTATTTTATAAATTGTTCTTTCTAATAAAGGTAATGAATCAGTAATTTTAGTAATTAATACTTTATCTATATGAAGTTCATTATATACAAAATCTTCAATTGGTTTAATCGATTTTTCATATACTTTATCAAAACATACTATAGCATTAATTTTTTCTTTTTCTAAAAAATATTTCATTCTATCTGTTTTACTAGTAGGGTCTATATTATCTGAAATAGCACCTATTTTATTCAATGCATAAATAATAATAGTAGACTCTGGCAAATTAGGTAAAAGTAAAGCCACTCTATCTCCTTTGCTTATCCCCATACTTCTAAATCCTTTAGCATATCTATCTATTAATTCAATAAACTCTCTATATGTATATCTTCTTCTTCCAAATCTAAGAGCATAATTATTTAAATTATTTTTATTACATTCAAGCATATAACTATACATAGTATATTTAGGAATATTATCACTAATAATATTAAAAGAATCACTAGGATTATTCCTTATAGCTTTTTTTACTTCTTCTATTTTTTCTAACAATTCCATTTAAACCACCCTTTTAATAAAATTTCCACAAACACCTTTATTATATCATAAAAAATTATTTTTCCAAATTATATATTACTTTTCAATATTTAAATACTCATAAGTTTTATCTGTAACCACTCTACCTCTAGCTGTTCTCTTTAAATAACCTTGCTGAAGTAAATAAGGTTCATAAACATCTTCAATAGTCGAAGCCTCCTCTCCTATTGAAGAGGCTAGAGCTTCAAGACCAACAGGACCTCCATTAAATCTTTCTATAATAGCTAAAAGCAGATTATGATCGGTTTCATCAAGACCTGTTTTATCTACTTTTAATCGTTCTAATGAATGAGATAAAATTTCTTCATTAATAATACCATCACCATAAACTAAAGCAAAATCTCTTACCCTTTTAAATAATCTATTAGCAATTCTAGGCGTTCCTCGACTCCTACTAGCTAAACATCTAGCAGCTTCATCAGTAATTGGCGTATCAAGCACTCTCGAAGTCCTTTTAATAATTTTATATAATTCCTCTTCTGTATAATAATTTAATTTAGCAATAATACCAAAACGATCTCTTAAAGGACTGGATAAATCACCTACTCTAGTAGTAGCACCAACCAAAGTAAAATGCGGTAAATTAATTTTAATATTCCTAGATGACCCTTCACTTCCTACAACAATATCTAAATAATAATCTTCCATAGCGGGATATAAAATTTCCTCAATAAATCTTGGTATACGATGAATCTCATCTATAAATAAGACATCTCCTTCTTCTAAAGTCGATAGTATTGCTGCAAGATCCCCTGACTTTTCAATAGAAGGACCCGATGCCGTCTTAATATTACTACCAAGTTCACCTGCAATAATATAAGCAAGCGTTGTCTTTCCAAGTCCTGGAGGTCCATATAATAGTATATGATCAAGTGCTTCCCCTCTCATAGTAGCAGACTTTATAAATACTCGAAGATTCTCCTTAATCTCACTTTGACCCACATACTCATCTAAAGTTGTTGGCCTAATTGACATATCCTTATCTTCTTCTAATAAAGTATTAGTAACAATTCTTTCATCCATTATTATCCCCCTCCTTATAAATAGATGTATATAAGTCCATTGGTATATCTTCTTCACTATTTACTTCAATTTTAGGCAAATCATCTTTTGAAGAAAGGCCAAAATAATCTAAAAAATCATCCGTAGTCTTATATAAAATTGGTCTTCCTGGTAAATCCGATCTCCCACATTCCTTAACAAGTCCCTTAGCCAAAAGCCTTCTAAGAACATAACTAGAATCCACTCCTCTAAGACTATCAATTTCTCCTCTTGTAATTGGTTCATTATAGGCAATTATCGCAAGCGTTTCAAGAGCAGCATCAGATAAAGTATTCTCTCTAGGTCCTTCGATAAGTTTCTGATAATATTCTCTATGTTCTTCCCTTGTCGTAAGTTTAATAGCATTACCTAAAAAATTAATTCTAAGTCCTCTTTTATTATCATCATAATAATTCTTTAAATTAAGTACTACCCTTTTAGCGGTATCTTCATCAATATCTAATATCTTTTCTATCTCCTCAATAGTAAGTCCAATATCACCTTGAACGTATAATAGTCCTTCAACTATTTCCTCCATATCAATTCCTCAATTCTACTAAAATTCTATCAAAATTTTTATCTTGTTTAATAACAATATCTTTTTCCTTAACCATCTCAAGTATTCCTAAAAAAGTAACAACTAAATATGGTTTATTATCTTCTTCAATTAAATCTTCTAAATATGCACTCTTTCTATCCCTTAATATATTCCTAATACTCTTCTTTCTATCATTTATAGAATATTCTTTCATTGTAACAGTTGTATTAAGTGGTTTTTCTAGTTCTCGTCTATCCAAAAATTTCTTAAAGGCCTCTATCAAAGTTTCTACTGATTCCTCTTCATATTTTTTAGTATCCATATAATTATTATATTTCTCAGGTCCTTTTATAAATATCTTTCTTCTATCCTCTTCCATATCTCTAAAAGTACCCGTAAGATTTTTATATTTCTTATATTCTATTAATTTATTAATTAAATTCTCTCTAGTTAATTCCTCTTCTTCCTCTTCCTCATTTTCTCTTTTAGGAAGTAAAGACTTTGATTTAATATACATAAGTTCCGAAGCCATAACTAGATAAGAGGAAGAAATATTAATATTTAAATTTTCCTCATGATTAATATAATCCAAATATTTATCCGTAATTTCTTCAATTGATATATCACATATATCAATATTAGCTTCCTTTACCAAATGTAAAAGTAAATCAAGCGGTCCTTCAAAATTATCAATAGAAATATAATCCATACAGCACACCATCCTAATTAATTATATCAGACTTTAATTTATAAGTAAATAAGTAAATTTTCTTTAATCTTTGTTATAATTTATACCATATAAGGTCATTATGTAATCAAAATGACTACATATTAATTTCAAAAATTATATTATACTTACCTAAAAGGAGGCTTAAATGATAGTAATCCCAGAAGACATTAAAAAAGACGTTCAAAAAGTAGTAAATCATCTAATTGTATATAAAAATACTCAAAGATTATCTTGGTTAAGTGCTTATAAAGAAGTATTAATTATTTTAAAAATGGAAGACAAATTAGACAATGATAGATTTCTTAACAATGTAGTTAAAGAAATAACAAATCAAGGTTACGATATAATAGGAAGCCCTTTTGAACTTAAACGTTTCAAATAAAAAGCCCAGACAATAAATCTAGGCCTTTTTTTAATCTCTAATAAATAGTGGTAATATTTCTTTAAGTTTTTCTTCCCCAGTTACTTCAGAAATTTTCTTATTTCCAAGTTCCTCTTCTACTGTTACTAGTTTATAATTATTATCTATATCTGTCTCTGTTTCATTAACCTTAGCAATATAATAATAATTAATTCCATTATATTCAACTTTATCTAAAACTAAATATTCTTCATTATTTTCTAAAACAATTACTTTATCAACATCTAACATTTTATCAGTCTCCTTTATCCATTTATTGAAGGAAATCCAAAATTATCACTTTCACTAGAAAAATTACCCTGAATTGGTACATTTATACTAGGAAATTGATCAGACTCCAATTTGGAATCTGATACAGGAATCCAGAATGTACTATCATTACTACTACTTTTATTAGTATCTTCTCCTTTTACTTGATTATCAGCATTAATTTCTATTGAACCTTTTTCTAAATTATTATCTAAACTATTACCAACACTAGCATTTGAGGGGAAAACAGGCTTAATATCATTCCATAAAAGAGTATTATTTAAATTATTAGAATTATTATCTACATCAATTTTATTAGAAATATCAGAAGGTACTCCCCATACTGGAATTACATTATCATTAGAAGTATTTTCTTGAGAAGAATTATTATTAACCATGTCATCTTTTTCAATAGAGTTAATATCAGATTTATCTTGAACATAAGTATCTTCTTCTTTTTCATCTTCTGACTTTGGTGCTAAATCTTCAAAAACAACCTTCATAGTAGGATTTAGTTTCTTATTAACCTTTTCTCTCACACTTTCCCCTTTTAACTTAGCAAGTCCAATATTTAAAGTTTTTGGATAATCTTTTATCTCTACAATACGATAAGGATCAATAAATTCTTTAATAACTGAATTTTCACCTTCAGCACTAGAATCTTCACTATCTTCTTCAAGAGGAATATCGTAAATAGCAAGCTCATCAGGCGTCTCATAAGTATCTATAAGATCGTATTCTTTAAGTATTGGAAGTACTTCAGCTGAATTATTTATTTCCTCTAGTTCATTTAGTTTTTCTTCTTTAAAATTAATCCTATTCATATAATTATTAATATTTTCTAATACTTCTTTTTCTGCTTCAAGAATGTTTAACTGTTCTTCTACTTTTCGCTCAAAATCATAAAATTCATCTATAGTATCAATTTTTAATTCTTCGCGTACTTTTACTCTATCATATATAAATCCTAAAATTTTCTTTCTCTTTTCATACATTTCTTCAAATTCATCATCAAGCTTCACTACAAGAGCATAAATACTTAAAGTAAATTCTCTATTTTTCCATATATAATAATTTTTTTCAGCATCTTCTACATAAGTAACATAATCATCATCAAGGCCATTTGAAGTAAGACTATTTACACTATCCTTAGTAACATCTAAGGTCTCTTTAGTCTCAGAAACCTTTTCCAAGACTTTAGATAATTCATTATCAATATCATCTTCATTTAATTCATGATAATATTCTTCATCTTTAACAATACTAGTAAATGTACTATACAACTCATCTTCCATAATTTTATTCTTTGTTGTATACTTATCTTTTTGTTCTTCATTTATTGAAAGTTCATTTTTAAGTTTAGCTATATCTTCCGTAACATTAGTAATTTCACTCTTAGTTTCTAAATACCTACTTATTAAAGCTAATCTTTCTTTATTTTCCTTTAACTCATAGTCCGACACAACTGGTTGAAGAGATGACATATATGTACCTGTTGTCTCATAATATCTATCTTCTAAAGACTGTCTTTTTTCCAATCTATCTTCAAGTAATTTAATAAGTTTATTTAATCTTTCCTCTTCTTTCTCAATACTACTAGCAGGAGTTATAAGTGGTTTAATATTCTTAGTAAATTCTGCATTATAAATTTCATCAATTTTTTTCGAATATTTTTCATAATTTTCAAAAACAGAAGAAGAAGTTGAAATATCTTTTTCTCTATCTAATTTAATCCTCATTTCAAAAATCTTACATAAATTTTCAAAAGGTTTTATAGAGTTTCCTTCCATAATATTTCACCTTCCTTATTATCTATATTTGGAAATGCAATATCTTCCTTTTTCTTATTATCTAATATTTCTGGTTTAAGATTATTATTTCCAATTACTGGTATTGAATTCACATCATTTTTAGTCTCAGTTGTCTTCCAAATAATATTATTATTTTTTTCTATTACATCATATATATTTGTACTTACATCATCATTATCTTCATTAATTTCTACATCAATATCCTTTTTATTTTTTCTTTCCTCTTTAAATAAGTCCATAATATCTGGCATTTTTTCTTCTTCTTTTATGTCATTTTCCCATATTGGTGGAGTCCATATAGGTGACTCTTTTAGCTTTTCTTCTTTTTTCTCTAAAGAAGTATTCACATGAAGTACATTATCATCTTTTAGAGAACCTTGACTATTTATCTTTTCTTTATTTTCATTATCCTCAAGCCTATTTGGAACTATTTTTGTATTCTCAAAAAGTTCATCAGTATCAAAACTATTTTCAAAAATAGTATTATCTTCTACCTTTGAAACCTCTTCTATTTTTCTATCATCTTTGGCAGAATTAATATCTATTTTCCTAGGGTTAATGACTGTCTTTTCTTGAAGCTCTTTTAGCTTTTCTGCTCTCTCTTGTTGATCTTTTAATCTAGCTTCTTCAATAAGTTTCTGTCTTCTAACACGTGAAGCTTCTATTTTTTGCTCTTCAATCAATTTTTTTTGTCTTTCTTGATACTCCTTCTTTTTAGCAGCTCTTATCTGTTCCTCACGGTATAACTTTTCATTTTTAATAAGATCCTCTAAGACTATCTTAAAATCTTTAGAATTATTTTCTTCCTCGATTTCATATAAAAGCTTATTTTTCTTTTCTCTCTCTTCCTTTAACGATTCATAATTTTTAATATCTTGTTTTTCTAATTTTATTGTATTAAACTGCTTATTAATCTCTTCACCAATTTCTAAATATAAGCTACTTCCAATAATATTTTTAAGTATCTCATCTATACATGTTCTCTTCTCTAAGAGCTCATCATATCCAGAAACTTGTTTATCATAAATATCTATTAATTTATTAATATTTAATTCTTCATTGTATTTAGAGTATTCAACCGTAACTTCCGATAACATGCTATCACAAGAAAGAATTGTTTCAGCATCTCCTAACTCTTTAGCACTCTTTAAATTTTCTTTAGCCATATCAAGAGCATATTTAAGTGAATTATACTTTTTTATTATTTCACTTTTTCTCTCTGTTAATGAATATAACTTTAATTTATCTAAAGCTTTTTCGACTAAATTTATCATTTTGTGTTCTAAACTTTCATTTAATCGCATATTAGCTTTAACATTACGAGAAGCTTCACTTATTTTAACATCCAATACTTTCATCTCTTTAATAAGAGTTTCTTGTTTAGCTTTATTATCCTCATATTTTTCAATAACTTTAAGTCTTTTCTTAAGTGTAGTAAGTTTATCTTCTCCGAGGAAAGTAGTAAGTTCAACAAGTGAACCAGTAATATTTTTATGTTTTATTTTTCTCTCTTCTAAGTAGCTTCTTCTATCAGTAATTAAAGATATAAGATTTCTAAGTCTTGCTTTCTCTTCTTCAAAATATTTAGTATTTTGATTCATCAAAAGCATATATTCTTCTTCATATTCCGAATTAGTTTCAAGTAAAATTTGCTTTTCTATCTTATCCAGTTGATCACATATTCTCTCTCTTTGAACAGGATCAGTTGTCAAAGAAAGACTATTCAAAAACATATCATATTGTTTTAACCTACGTACTACTTCTCTATTAGTATAGTTCACACTAAACCACCTCTAGTATAATTATAATTTTTTTTACGACTTTTGTCAATTAATAGAGACTTATTTTACAAAAACGAAATGAAAAGTAGACATATAAAATAAATAACAGTATTTCTTAATTGCTTTTAAATAAAAAAATTATATTATTCCTATTTCTAACCATAATAATTATGAGGTGAACTTATAATTATGAATAATAAAATTATTAAAAAATTAAAACAAGATACCAATAATAGTTCATATATAATCTATAGAGAAAAATATATAAGGAAAACTAGAATTGACATTATCTATAATGAAACACTTACTGATTCAGATAAACTATCTAACTTTATTTATCGAAGCCTTGATCATATTGAAAACATTTATAATGAAAAAGAATTACTATATGACGTTATAAAAAATAATATTAGTAATATAAAAATAAAAGAAATAAAAGGATATGACGATATCTGCAAGTACTTAAATAACGGTTTTGTCATTTTACTTATTGAAAATGATTATTCCCTAGCTCTTGAAGTTAAAAAAAATCTTTTTAGAAGTATTGAAAAACCAATGACCGAAAGTACTGTTCGTGGTTCATTTGATTCATTTAATGAAAATATTGAAACCAATATTGGTCTTATTAAGAGGAGAATTAAATCAAACAAACTATGGAACGAAGACCTAGAAATAGGAACTTATACTAAAACAAAAATAAGTATTTTAACAATAGATAGTATAGCCGATCCAAAAATAAAAGATCAAATAGTAAATAAACTAAATAATATCCAAATAGACCATATGACAGATGCTGGAACCTTAAAACATCTAATTACCAAAGAAGTCAAATCAGTATTTCCTACCATTATGACCACAGAACGCCCCGATAAAGTCTGTGATGCACTAATGAATGGGAAAACTGTAATTATTCTTGATAACTGTCCTTTTGCCCTAATCATGCCTGTCTTCTTAAATGACTACTTTATATCAGAAGACGATAAGGATAGTAAAAGTATTAATAACAGTTTAACGAGAATTCTAAGATATATTGCTTTTTTTATAACTGTTATGACCCCAGGTATTTATATAGCCATAACAACCTTCAATCAAGAAATGCTCCCTCTAGAACTTTTAACGAGTTTTGCCTCACAAAGAAGTACTGTACCATTTCCTGCCTTCTTTGAAGCCCTCCTTATGATTTTATCTTTTGAAATATTAAGAGAAAGTGATCTTCGTATTCCCAATGTTTCAAACTCCGCTCTTTCTATAGTAGGAGCTCTAATATTAGGTGAAGCCGCTGTTAACGCTGGTATCGTATCACCTGTTATGATTATTGTCGAAGCCATAACAGCCATTAGTGCCCTACTATTTACTGAACCAGAAATAATAAATGCTATCAAGTGGTATAGATTTCTTTTCATGATTGGAGCTACTACAGTTGGAATGTTTGGCGTCTTTATTGTCTTTATCTTCTTTACTATTAATCTATGTTCTTTAAATTCCTTTGGTAAACCATTTATGATACCTTATGCTCCCCTATCAGTAGCAGGTTTAAAAAACAGCATCATCAAATTTCCAATAAAATCTAGAAAAAAAAGAAATGAATTTTTAACCGATAATATAACAAGGGAGGTTACTAATGAAAAAAATTAAATTATTAATACTTCTTTTAGTTCCATTAATATTAAGTGGTTGTTATAACTACCGAGAATTAAATGATCTTGGTATCATGACTGCCGTAAGCATTGACTATGATGAAGAAAAAGATAATTTTAACATTATTGCCCAATTAGTAAACCCTGTTAAACAGCAAGATACAACAAGCATTGGTGAACCAATAATTGTAAACTTTGAAAGTAGTGCCAAATCAGTTCAAGAAGCATTTAGAAATATAATTGTCGAATCTCCAAGAAAAATATATGGTTCTCACTTACAAATTGTCATATTAAGTGAAGAAGTAGCCAGAGAACATTTACCTGAAGTTTTAGACTTTATTATAAGAGATCCAGAACTGCGAGCGGAATTCAAAGTTATAATAGCTAGAAATAATGAAAGTCTTAAAGGAATATCCATTCAAACTCTCTTAGACAATCTATCCTCGTCAAATATTTTAGAATCTTTAGAAAAGCAAAGTGAATATTTAGGCATTTCTTCTTCCTATACAGTAAATGAACTAGCCAATATGTATCTAAACCCATATTTAGAAATCACTCTTCCCTCAATGATAGTAGAAGGAAGCATAAAAGAAGGAGAAGAACATGAAAATATAACAACAACCACACAAGATACCACTGTCAAAATATCAACTACCGCAGTTTTTAAAGATAACAAAATAAAAGGATATCTAACCGAAGATGAAGCTAAAGCTTTTAACCTAATAACAGGAGAACTTAAAGATTCCATCATAACCATGGAAAGAGAAGACGGTTATATAGTTTTTGAGCCAAACCGCATTAAAACCAAAACAAAAGCAAAAGTAGCGGAAAATAAAGTTTCTATAACAGTTGAAGGATTTGCCAGAATTAACGAAGTGGCATCTATCGTAAATTTAAAATCACCTGATGAAATAAACTCACTAGAAAAAGAATTAAATAAAAAAATAGAAAATATGATAAATAATACTTTCAAAAAAATAAGAGATGAATACCAAACTGATGTTTTTGGCTTTCAAGATCTCTACTATAAAACAGATCATAAATACTTCAAAGAAAACTGTCAAAACTGGTATGAAGATATTTTCCCTAATCTAAATATTGAAGTAGAAGCTAAACTAAAGCTATATGAAAAAGGAAATACACTAGGAGGAATTGAATATGAAGGAAAAAATTAACAGTCTTCAGTTTGTAAATACTTTTATTCTCATAATTTTATCTTCATCAATCGGTCTTAGTTTATTCACAACTATTAAAACCGCTAGCATTGACTCTTATTTTTGCATTATTATAGGTAGTATCATTGGTATAATTCCCTTACTCTTTTTTCTCTATATTTTTAATTATGAAAAAGACTTACCAATATATGAAAAAACAGTTTATCTTTTTGGTAAAGTGATTGGTAATATTATTAATATTCTTATCATACTACTATACTTTGTTATAGGCATAACTGTCCTATTTAATCTAGGAAACTTTATCGTATCTCAATACCTATCGGATACTCCCCTTTTACTTGTTCTAATTATTACAATAGCTATAATCTTCCACGGAGTAAATAAAGGTTTTGAAACCATAACTAGAGTAAGTAGTATTTTCATAATTATTGTTTTTGCCTTCTTTATTTTTAGTTTTATCTATCTAAGTCAAGAATTTCAACTAGAAAACTTAAAACCCATTTTAGAATTTGGTCTAAAAAAGCCCCTTCTAGGAGGCATAATAAATATGTTAATTACTCTAAGTCCTATCTATACCCTTCTTATTTTTCCCAAAAACAATCTAGTAGATAAAGAAAAAATAAATAAATATTTATGGATAGGCTATATCATATCCGCTATTACTATCTTTCTTGTATCCTTCTTATCAAATGGTACATTAGGAAAATATTTGATTGAATTATATCAATATCCAGGATATATATCCCTAAAAAGAATATCACTATTTGGATTTATCGATCGCATTGAAAACTTCCTATCCCTCCACTGGATTTTATGTTCCGTTATTAATTTATCAATGATTATCTATTACATAAAAGGAAATATTATCAAAAAGAAAAATAGTAAATTATTTAACCTAATTCTATGTATTATCATAGTTATTGCATCATATAACATATTTAGTAATAATACTATGTTTAATAATTACACATATAAAATATACCCATATATTTTAGCTCCACTATTTGGTATTTATGCTATTATATCTATCAGTATTTTTATTAAAAATATATTAAAAAAGAAGAAAACATAGTATATTTATTTAGTAGTTACATATAATACTAATAGCTACGATAAAGTAGCTTTAAATATAAAGAGACTATTAATTATAGTCTCTTCTTTTTATAAGAGGAAAAATGAAAAATAACCCAATTACAATAAATGATGAAGAATATATATTAACTGAAACAAAGAAAAATAAAGAATTATATTTTTGGAATTATAATTTCAGTAAAATAACAGATATAAATTTAGTTTGTTACTATTATCAGAAATATATTACTCAAAAAATATTAAATGGTGAAATTTTTGAAGGATTTAACGATATTATATTTACTCCAACGCTTGATAATAGATTCATTAAAATAACTATGTATTCTTTCAAAAAAAAACTAAAAAAATACCCAATAAGTCAAAAGCCCAAACAATAGTATTAATATATCATAATCTATTAATGTGAGGATGATTATTAATATGATAAAATTTTTAGTTAATCTAAATCCTGTTTGGCAAGCTCTTATTGCCACAATATTTACCTGGAGCATAACCGCTATTGGAGCAGCACTAGTATTCCTATTCAAAAAGTTAAACAAAAATATCATGGATGCCATGCTCGGTTTTGCCGCAGGTGTAATGATTGCAGCTTCTTTTTGGTCACTACTCTCTCCTGCTATCGAAATGGCTAATAATCTTAATATGATAGCATGGTTAGTTACTTTTATTGGCTTCTTTAGTGGTGGCGTCCTTTTATATTTTGGTGATAAAATATTCGATTTATTTGAAAAGAAATTTTCTAAAAAAGCAAATAAAGATAACCAAAAAGCAAGTAGTTTCAAAAGATGTTTAATGCTAATATTTTCAATAACTCTTCATAATATTCCTGAAGGCATGGCCGTAGGCGTTGCTTTTGGTTCTATTATTTATGGCTTAAATGGAGCTAACTTAACCGCTGCTTCTCTTCTCGCTCTAGGAATAGGTCTTCAAAACTTTCCTGAAGGTACAGCAGTATCAGTTCCTTTAAGAAGAGAAGGATTAAGTCGTAAAAAAGCTTTCTTTTATGGTCAATTAAGTGGTATTGTTGAGCCCATATCCGGAGTAATCGGAGCTCTCCTCGTTCTAAAAATAAGACATATATTACCATTTCTTTTAAGCTTTGCCGCAGGTGCTATGATATATGTCGTCGTTCAAGAATTAATACCCGAAAGCCAAACCAATAAGAAAAAAGACCTAATGGCCCTATTTACATTAATTGGCTTTTCAGTAATGATGATCTTAGATGTTGCATTGGGATAATATACAAGCCTTATTCAAAGGCTTTTTATTTTTAAATTAATTACTATTTTACTCATTACAACCAGAAGTACAAACATTATCACTAGTAAGTTCAAACATATTAGATAATCTATTTTTTAGCCCAGAAAGATCTTCATTATTCCAATATTCTTGAGGCGTTTCATAGCCCTTAGTATTCCAAGCAGTCTCATCATCAAAAAAGACAATTTTACCGTTATTAACACCGATTACAGCAGGTACATATATTCTCTTATTACCATCATCATCATATTGTAAATAATCAGACAAAATATTAACAATTTTCTTATATCCCTCAGTATTGTTTTTTCTATCCTCAAAAATATTATAATAATAAACTTTTTCTACATAATTTTCCTTAGCGACTTCATTCAAATAAAAAACATAAGCTTCACACCAAGGACATTCAGGAAAGCCTAAATAAACTACACCAGTACCATGTTCTAATATTTTAATAATTTCATCAATATTCTTATATACAAAAACATTATCACGAGTTACAGAACTATATTCATCAGCAAATCTCTCGCTATCACTTTCTTTATTAAAATAAAAAAGCCATAAAGAAAGACCTCCTAATAAAATAACAACAATACTAACAACAATAACAATTAATTTCTTTTTCATTTTTCTCACCTCAATAACATTATAAAATAAACATATTAACAAATCTATAAAATATAAGTTGAAATAACTAAACTTTAAGTTGAATTTGATAATAACTAATATTTAATAATATTACAGTAATCAAAAACAGCATTAAAACATTATAATTTTTTTAATCTATATTAAATTATACCGATTTTACTATCTATTTAAATATCAAAAAAATATAAGCAAATATATATAAAAGTATTTTTTCACAATATTGTTTTATGCCGGAATGCATCGTAGTGAAATTCTTGTACCAAGTAAGAAAATATTGATTTAAAAAATAACTTGATAAATATAAAAGTCACATATAATCCTAGATATGAAAATATAAGTTTGTTTTTAACCACTTCAAAAACTTCAAAATCAATTAATTAATGTCGTTTATAATATATTAGAAAAGTATTTTAATTGTGAATAAAAAAGAATATTTTAAAGAATTAAATTAATAACTTTAAAACGAAAGTGTGACAATAATTGTAAACTTGCAGGAATAGATAAAGTTATTAGAATTCATGATTTTAGACACTCATTTGCAAGTATGTGTATTAATAAAAGCATTCCAATAGAAATTATAAGTGAATATTTAGATCATGAAAATATTCCAATAACACTAGATATTTATGGTCATCTTTATCCAAATTTGCAATACAAATTGGTGTCATTGTTGGAAAAACAAGACCAAAAACAAAACCCAAAAAATAAAAACCCTTATTTGACAAGGGTTAATAATCATTTGGTGCGGGTGAAGGGACTTGAACCCCCATGGATAAACCGCTAGATCCTAAGTCTAGTGCGTCTGCCAATTTCGCCACACCCGCATAGATAATTAAATGGTGGACCCTGCAGGACTCGAACCTGCGACCGCCCGGTTATGAGCCGGATGCTCTAACCAACTGAGCTAAGGGTCCGACAAACAAAATTAAATTTGCTAATTAAAGCTTATACTACTATAACCAACCTATTAATTTCGAACAAATTAAGTATACCATTTTTATAACCTAATTGTCAACTTAAAATTTATTATTTTTCATTATTTCTACTAATTTATTATATTTTAGAATAATATGTAATATGAATAATAATCAAATAGATCGAAGAGCTCTAACTACTTCAGCTTTTCTAATAGGTTTAGCATTGATTGATAATCTTACTCCCACTGAACAAAGTGCTGTAGGAAACTATATTATGTTAATAGGACAAACCCTATGTACTAATGGAAGTTATACCTTTAATGATGAATGGAAAGGTATAAATAAAGATACCCTTCAAAAAGCAAATAATATTATAAAAGATGGAATAGATAAACTATAAAAGAGTACATTTCTGTACTCTTTTTAAGTATTACATATTTTCTTTTAATTTGGCTTGTACCACAATAAGGTACTTAAATGTGTACCAAATATGCATAAACACTAAAATGACTCATATTTAATTATTTATTTTATTTCATCTAACATTTTTTGTTTTAAACTATCTATATCAGTAAAAAATAAATTAGTTCCTCTTTTCTTTAACCCAATCATATTTTTAAATAAACTTTTAATTTCATTTTGTAAATCGGTTGGAACATTTAATGGAACACCATCTACAGTATGTACATGATCTATATATTTTTCTAATGTTGGGAATGCATTTTGAAGTAATATTGCAGCATCCTCATCTGCTATTTTCCTAATTATAATTGTATTACAAAAACCATATCGTTCTATCTTCTTATCAATTATTTTCTTATATTTATCTATTTTAGAACTTATTGGTATAAACCATAAAATATCTTTATCTTTAATAGTAAAATAAGTTGGTCTTTTTTTACCTTTCTCATGATTTTGCATTAAACTATCATCATCTACAACATCGAAATATTCATCTTTAATATGATATAAATAACCTGTCTTTATTTCCATGTACATCATCTCCACATATAATATATCACAAAACAAAAGAAAACTCCATCATATGATGAAGTTATTCTACATTTTCAACCAGGATCATTTATTAGTCGCACCACCTGGAAGCGAAAAACATTGTCGCCTGGAATCATTTATTATTCGCACCATCCAGAAGCGAAAAACATTTTCACACTTTTCAGTGCAATATAAATATACTACATTTTTACGAAAATGTCAATTAGTATATCCATTATTAGTATACTCCAATTATTTTATAATATTATACTTTTTCAAATCAATTATTTGTAATGATTAAGCGGGTTAAAAACAGTTCACAACTACGGACTAATTGTTCTCTTTTTCGCGTATAGCCGCTTGTACCACAGTTTAGTTCGGGATGCAATAATATAAATTTAAGTTAGATGAATTTTTATACAATACTTAAATATTAATCACTAATTCTTACGTTAACCCCATCTATATTTTTATATACACGTTTTTCATTCTTAGAAACTTTTTTTTCAATTTCGTCCGCCAAATCAAAACCTAGCATTTCAGATAATCCCATTAAGTAAATAGCAATATCGGCTAATTCTTCATTCAAATCATCTTTTTTCTTTTTCCAAGCATCATATGCTTCAGATACTTCTCCATATAATAAACAAAATTCTTTATTTACATCTGTTGTATTAAATCCTTTGTTTAATTTGTTTTGCCAAATATCTTTTTGAATCTTTTTTAATTCCATATTCTTTCCTCCTTAAAATCATTATAATATTCTATTACCTTATTAACATTATACTCTAAAAATTCATTTAATTCAATCTCACTATATGTTTTATCATTAGCAATAGTATATACTGGAATAGTTCTTCCATCAACTAATAAATATCCAAAATTTTCACCCGTTTTTGTATATTCAAATATATCTTTTGAATATACATTGTCCATAGTATCATCAGAGACATAATGCCCACCATTTTCAAATCTTATTCTGTTTCTATTTTTTCTTGTTTCTAAACTAGAAACTAAATTAACAATAATACAATTGTCACTATTTTGTAAATCGTTTATGAAACTTTTTATACTACGAAAATATACATTTTCAGAAAATTCTAATTCGTATAACCGATCCCTGCCTCTTGAAAATTGAATTATATTGTGTGTTTCTGAGTTTACAACTGCCATTTGAATTATATAATCCCATAGAATAGGTCTTATTATATCGTGCCCATCACCCTGTTTTGCGGGTTTAGTATAGTGATATATTGAATTTATATTATCATTATACTCTTCCCATATATTATTAATATATTTGAGTTTGTTTTTTATTTTTTTAAATTCTTCTATTCTATTTTGATATAACAAATCATCTAACATAAATGTCTCTAATAATGGCGCTAGATCATCTATATCTGAATATATATTATAGTAGTTTTTAAAATAATCAATAAATGTTGTTTTCCCAGCACAAGAATTACCTATAACAATAATATTATTAGGAAGTAATTTTGATTTGGTAGTATTATCTATACATGATTTTATAGATAGTAAAGGTCCTATATTTTCTATAGATTTGCTAGAATTATAAATTCCTTGTGAAATAGACTCATCTATATCTTGATTAATTATATATTTTGATAAGAATCCCCCAATAAAAGAATCTCCAGCACCAGTAGTAGATTTAATATTATTGTTGTTCATTACATTATAACTAATTGTATTAGTTAGCGTTATTGCAATTATAGGTTTGTTTTCATTTGTTACTATTACTAAAGGTATATCTTTTACATATTTTTTTATTATATTGTACTCATTAATATTGCAAAATAAAATTTCTATTTTTGAAGCATATTTTTCTATTATAGGTATAAAATCTACAACACTATGTATCATTACATCTATCGAAAGATGATTATAATTCAATAATTTATTTTCTAAAATACTTTGGACATCTACACCTTTTCTTAATGATATATGTAAATGATTGACATCTATTTTTGTTTCTAATTTAATTATATCTGTATTATAAAATTGTGATTCGCAGGTAGTTTTTGATTCATCAATTATAAACTCTGTCATCCTATCAACGATAGTTCCATAAAACTCTATTTGCTTTTCTTTTAATAGTAAATTTGTGTCTCTATCTACTTTACTTATTATTGCAATTTTACCATCAAAAGAAGTTCTCGAAGAAAAGCTTGAATATATACAACTTCCTCCTAATGTATTGTAAATTTCATTATTTATAATGATTTTATCATTGGAAGAATTACCTATATAACATAAATCAATCATTTCCTCACCAATTTCTTTACTTGACTTCTAACTTGTTCAATATTTGCTTCGTGAGTATTTATAGCAATTACATCTATAAATTTTGAAGAATATTCCATAATTTCATCATATTTTTTATTTAATTCTTCATAATGATTTGTGATAACTTCATAATCACTTTTTTCATCATTTCTTCTTTTTAATAAAACATCTTTAGGAGCTGTTAAATAAATAATTTTAGCTCCTGCATTTTTATATGCAATTAATAATTTTGTATAATCTTCAAGATTTAATTTACATTTATTTCTTATAACCGGTCCATAAACCATTTCACTAATAAACGATCTGTCAAGCACTAATTCAATATCATCAGACGATAAAACTTTCATATATTTTGATAATAAATCCATGTTTTTTGAATCATAATCAAAATGATATTTTTTCATTCCATAACTTTGTAAATATTCAACTAAAGTTGTTTTTCCTACACCATCTATACCTTCTATTATTAACATTAGAATTCCCCCTTTAACTATTATTTCCTACATTTACATTTTACTTCAACACAATCTCTTAATGGACAATTTTCAGGATTATGTTTGTTGCAAAAATAGCGTTTATAATAAATAAGAACTAAATGACAAAACCATGTAGCATTATCATAATTTTCTACTTTAAGTTCTTCATATCCATTTTGTTTTATTATTTCCTCCATATTATTATCTTTTACTAGTGTTTCTAATTCTTTTCTTAAAATATCGTGCCCTAATGCATTTTTATATTGTTCAAATCCTAAACAAGGTAATTCTACATCCTTCATACCACTATCCACTGGCATTATACCTGAATAATATCCTCTTATGTATAAAACACAACATTGTGCTACTTTGTAAGATGCACCACTAACATTATCAGCAATTAGTTTAATTAATTCATCATTAGATAATATTTTTATTTCATTATCATATTTTTCTATAAAGTCAATCATTGATGACAAATATTTATATCTTGCATTTGATAATCCTAATCCTTTGATTATATTAATGATTTCATCTTCCGTCATATTTTTGATTTCATCATAAGTGTAACTATTTAAATCATTTATTACTTTTCTATAACTATCTATCATATTATAAGAAATCCTAGTAGAAAGACCAGCAATCAATAATCTTTTTCTATAATCTTCTACTTCTAATGGCCACCATAAATTATTGTTGTGATTCTTTTTTACTGAATTTCTGACTTCTTCCTGATTACTACATATATCAATAATCTTTTTAAATTCTTCTCTAGTCATGGTTACCTCCTTTAAATATTATTGTCTCTTTTAATCTTTGCAAATAAGCTTGAATTGCTTGAAATAATTTGTGTATTCAACTTATCCTCTAAGCTCTCTATTACGCCAATTGTAGGTAAGTTTGTACAAGATATAATAATATTTTCATATTTATTTAGATAATTTTCTTTTATTAATTTTTCTAATTTATTTATTCCATAATTAAAATAATCTGCTGTATTTAATAAGTCTAAATTTATATTTTTCACAACTTTTATTCCATTATCTTCTAACATTTCTACTATTTCTTTTCCTAATTTATCATTATATGGTGTTATTAATAAACATTTTTTAACATTTCTTATTTTTGATTCCTCAATCAACGAAATAGTTGGGTTTACTTCTTTTACTCCATTTTCTAATGCTGAAGTAGTACAAAAGAATGCATTATAATCAACATCTAAATATTCTAAATCTTTTTTCTTGTTATTTATATCTGTAGCAAGATCTTCTAGAAACTTTGTTTTATCTTCCTTATAATTTGTTTTATAATCTAGTTTAGATATATAAAATACACTTTTTTCTATATCAAAATATCCTTTACTAAAAAGCATTTGTAATTCATATTCAACAGTCAAATTAGTTTTAGGAACTAATAATCCTATTTTTTTCATATTATTTCTCCAATAATTGTTCTATTTCCAATGTATCCAACTACCTTAACTTTATAAAATTCATCTAATTTTAGTTCCTTGTTTAAAATTACAACTCTTACTGGACATGTACCCATTTGTCTTAGAATTGAATTACCATCTTTATACATTTCCATTCTTAATTCACTAATTTCTAAACTAATTGGAAAAACTTCTTTTAGCATTGGAACGATAAATTCTTTTTCTATTGTTTTACTCCAAAGATTAAATTCTTTTAAATCTTCTTCACTATAATTATCAAATTGTTCACCATAAGGAGAAGTTAATTTCCTAACAAAAACTCTTCTTACCCAATTTCCAGAATTTAATATTTTATTAAAATTATCTAAATTACATCTTAATGTATTTTCATTTTGACCGTCTAATCCATAAATTATATTAATACCTGGAAGTAATTTAGGTAATCCGTTTTTTCCTCTTTCTTTCCCATATTTATTAATTATAGATATTGATTTATGAACATCATCTAAAGATCCATTTAAATTACATTTTTCTCTTATTATTGGATCGAATGATTCAATTCCAAATGGTGTAATGTTTCCTGCAGTAGTATATTTAGCTACTAATTCAGTTATTCTTTCTCCTTCTTCAGTATTTACATTATGAGGACTAACATTATCTATATGTAATGTTTTAATATTTGGACAAGCACTCCAAATTCCTTTAAATAAGTTTTCTATTTCTTCTACATTACAATTCTTATAGGCATAAAAATTTGGTTGCCTTCCTAATCTAAAGTATAACGCTCCAACATCATATAAACTTTTTATTTCGTCTATAATATCTTCTTTTTCCCTAAACTGTAATGGCAAACCTCTCATTCCTTCTATACAAAATGTACAACCAGGATTTCTATTACATCCTGTAGCAGTTTCTATCTCAATTACTAGTGGTCTTTCTATTTGTTCTAATACACTTGATGAATCAATAGCTATTTGTCTTAACATATCATAATTTGGTTTAAACTTATTACCATTTTCATCAATAAAATAATTATAAGTATTCCCAAAAATAATTTTATTGAATAAATTGTTAGGTACTGTTTTCCTTATATTTTCTCTTGTTAATTCACTGCCACCAAGAGAATAAAATAATAATTTATTAGTTTCTTTATTACAGAAAAGATCCAATAACTTTTCTACTTCTAAAAAAGTAGGAGGTTCTGCAGAAACATACTCATATTTAACAAAACATCCCATTACAACATAAATATTTGATGCATTTTTTAATATTTTTGAAACATTGTTAGCATTTTTTGTTTTGTTTATTATTCTTTTATTATATGAATTATCAAAATGTTTTTCTCCATTTGCAAAACGTAAATCATCAATTGTTAAATAATAATAGTTAATGTTTTTATTTTTTAAAGCACCTGCTATATACCTAGAATGTACACTTAAATATGGTGGTACGCCTAATCCTGATGGTTCATCTGTATAACAATCTATTATTACATCATATTTCATCTTAAATCCCTCCTTAATCAATTAAAGTTATAACATGAAATGGAATTACTTTTTCTTTTAGTTCTGATAGAGCTAAAAACAATATATCATGTGTATCATCGATTAAAATAGCTAATTCACATTCGTTTGAATCCAATTTTTCCTTTATTTTGTCTATTTTTAATTTTTTTCTTGATTCAAAATTTTCTGATAAAATAAATATTCTATTTTCTTTTTTTATAAATGGCATATATTTGGTAAGCCATAAATCTTTTTCCTCTGCTTGTTCTTTAAATAAACATGAACTTAATACACACATTTCACAATCTATTTCATCGTTGATCCTTTTTAAATTATTTATTGTTGTATGTATAGGTCTCTTATTTAAATATAGTCCAGGTTTATTGTTCTTTATATTTTCTCCTTCTCCAAACCTGTAATCTGCTACCACTCCATCCATATCTACAAAGATAGAAATTTTCTTAGAATTGTTTTCTACTATTTTTTTTATTTCTTCTAATAAATACATAGAACGCCTCCAATTGATTATATTATAACATAAAACTGACTTCTATTAAACGGTTAGTAATACTATTGTAATAATATTTACTCGTTTTATTTTTTTACATCATTATATTTTTTTATTGCCTCAATAATATATTGTTCAATATACCTCTTATCTCTTTTTAATAATTCTTTCGGTAATACCGATTCTATCTTTTCTTTGTTAAAAGTTATTCTATCGTTTTGATTACCTTTTTTCTCATCTAATATTTTTTCTAAAATATCATAATTTAGTTTATTCTTTTCACTTAATTTTCTAATTTTTAATGCCTGGGCATAACTTGGAGTAATTTCATCATATTCTATTGCAAAAAGTAATAATTTTTGTTCATCTTTACTTAAATACGATAATTCAACGGCTGTAGTTATTCCTAAGGTTAAAATACTTCTTTTGTCATATAAGACAGTATCATCAACTAACTTTAATAACTCTGGTATTAAATAAGTAAGTCTTATATATCTTCTAACCTGTTCTCTAGATTCTCCACTTACTTTAGCTATTAATTCCACCGAGGTTAACTTCTGCACAGATTGTGCAGAAGTGACTTTTTTTTACCTTGGTGCTTGATTGCCTCTAATTTCATTTTATAGGTAAAAGCTTTTTCAGATGGCAATATTTTATTTCTATAAATATTAGAATCTACCATATAAATTGTTGCTTCATCATCATTTAATTCTTCTATATAACAATTAGCTTTCATTATTCCATTTAACTCTAAAACTAACTTCCTTCTATGACCAGATATCATTTAGTATCTACCATGCTCTTTTTCTCTAACTACTAATGGATTTAATAATCCGTGTTCTTTAATACTGCTTTTTAATTCTTTTAATGAATCATCGTTTTCAACTCTAAATGGATGATCTTCAAACGAATCTATTTTTCTTAAATCTATTTTAACAATTTGTTTCATTTTATTATCCTTCCTTTACTTCATAATTTAATTTCCATTCTATATATTTTTCATATGATATTTCGCGTGTTTCTCTTAAATTTCTCATATATTCCCATTCTTCTTTAAATTTTATAAGCATATTATCCCTACTATCATGGAAATATTCAGAAATGCAAAAATCAATATTCATTTTAGGATATATTTCTTCTAACCATAGTAAAAAATATATTATATCCTCAGTTTTAGTGAATTCATATTCCCTAATGCAATTAACATTAACATTTAAAATGTTCGCTATTTCTAAAAGTCTATCCTTTTTTGGAGTTCTATCACCTCTTTCATATCTTGTCATGGTTCTTCTTTTAGCCTCTCCAGTTAATCCTAATTTTTCTGAAACATTATCTTGTGTAAGTCTTCTAAATTGTCTTACAAATGCAATTCTCTCTCCTTGAGATAAATTATCTAATTCAGGTTTTAAATATACGTATTTCATTATTATTCCTCCTTTCGTATATGACCTAAATGTCAAAGAGCTAAAATACAGGGGCTTAGTTCTATTTTAATATTAAATTTTCCTTTTTATCTTTTTTATGAGTTATATTTTATTAGATTGCAATTTTTCACCCATAAATTTTCATCGCAAAAAATGATATTTTTTCACAAAAAAGACCAAGATTTTTAAAATCTCAGTCTAATTTAGAAATATATATCTAATTTTATTGGTTCTTTTAACCTTACATTTTTACATTGCGATATTTTATCAGAATACCTTCTAGCATCATCATTTGTAATGATTAAGCGGGTTAAAAACAGTTCACAACTACGGACTAATTGTTCTCTTTTTCGCGTATAGCCGCTTGTGTTACAGTCAAGTTCGGGAGTAGTTTTTTTGACACGCATATCTAAAACCTTATTTGATAAATTGTTTTGCGTTTTTATTACATCCATATCAATTATATCATCAAAACAATTTAATTTCCATTCAAAGCAATCATTTTTCACAATTATTTTTTCAACAAATGCATCTATTAATTCATCAGCTACTGGTTTATCAATATCGATACTTAAATTATATGAAATAAATTGTTTTAAATCTTCTATTTTTTCTTTTAATGTACTTTTTGGAATTGTTCGTTCAGATTCTATAAGTTCCAATTTATTATTTAGGTTAATGATAGTATTATCTAATTCTTCTTTCTTTTTTATATACATTTCTTTTGATAATGATTCTGCTAAATATAAATCTAGTAGTTTATTAATCTTATTATTAATATTATCTATTTTTTTATTAATTTCTTTAATTTCAATGTCAATTTCTTCATTATTATTTTCTTCTTTAATATTTTCGTCTATTAATTTATTAGCCATGCTTATAATTTGCTCTTTATCATTCCATATAGTATCAAATACAACTTTTGCCATTAATTTCAATTTATCTTCTTGCACCAATTTAATATCACAAGCATTTGAAATATCAAGACCTTTTTTCAATCTAGTTTGTTTTGAGCCAAAGTTCTTTTGATTGTAACATTGATAACAATAAGATTTAGTTCCATCTTTCTTTTTATGGTATAGTTTTTTATTAAATGATGCACCACAATTACATACGAGTTTTTTAGTCCAAATACTTTTAGGAATTCCTTGACCAACTCTGCTTTTTTCTTTAATTTTAGAAGATCTTTTATTTATAATTTCTTGAACTCTTTCAAATTCATCTTTTGAAATTAGAGGTTCGTGTTTTCCTTCAATAATCACTTGTTCAACTTCTCCCCTATTTATTTTTGCCTTTTGTTCAAGAAAATCTGGAATAAAACTTTTTCTATAAACAATAGTACCACAATAAAATGGATTTTTTACAACTCTTGTAATGTATGATGCACTCCAAGTCTTTAACCCTGTAGAAGTGAGACATCCCTTCTTTTCTAATTCATATTTAATTTCTGTAGAACCTTTACCATTAAGAAAGGATGAGAAAATAAAACGAACGATTTTAGCTTGTTCTTCATTGACAATCATTTGATTTCCTACTTTATCATATCCAAGAATATTACCATTTCCATAATAAACACCATTTTCAAAAGAAATTTGTTGACCTGCTTTAACTCTTTGAGAAGTTTTTTTACTTTCATTCTGGGCAAGTGTTGCCATTATAGTAAGTTTTAGTTCACCATCTTCATCATTAAAAGTCCATATATTATCTTCAGTGAAATAAACTTCTACTCCTATTTTTTTTAATTTTCTAGTTTCTTGAAGTGTATCTACAGTATTTCTTGCAAATCTTGATACCTCTCGAGTAATTATTAAGTCAAAAAGACCACTTTCTGCATCTTTTAACATTTTTAAGAAGTTTGTTCTTTTTTTGACAGAAGTTCCTGTAATTCCCTCATCTATATATCTTTTATACAATTTCCAATCTGGATGTTGGGCTAAAATATTATCATAATATTGTACTTGATTTTCAAGAGCAGATAATTGTGCCTCATGTTCAGTAGATACTCTTGCATATATCGCCACATTTCTTACCATAATATTTCACCCACTTTCTTTAATAGAACTTTATCATAATTATTTATTTAAATTAAATGTGCGATTAACACTTGAAATTAGAGAATCATACTCTTTTTTTGTAATCTTATTTTGATTGTACATATTTTTAAATAGAGCAATAATTATCCTTGCATTTAGTTTATTTTTTGATGTTTCATCTAAATTTAAAATTTTCTTATTTACTACAACATTCATAATTAACTGCTCCTATTACTCTTGATATTAAATTTTTTTTCATCTTATATACCTACTTTTTTAGACAAAAAAAAATCGTATTTCTACGATTATTTTTTTAAATACTACTTACTTTTAAAATCTTTTATGATTTTAGCAAAATCAAATCCATTTGATTTCGGATCAAGAGTAATAATTGTTATTTTTTGACTAAAATATGTTTCATTATCATACCTAATAAAAATTTCACTAAATAAATCTAATTTTTCATTAAAATTCAATTTTTCAAATTGTGATGCTAAATAAATGTCTTCATCAGTAACTTTAATACCCAAAACATTTCCATTATCTTCATAAGCATCTTTGGTATTTGTTAATTTATTATAAAGCATTGCAAAATATTGTAATAATATAGTACAAGCATTCATTGGCAATCCAAATAATTCGAGTGAAAATATCTTTATATTATCGTCTTCAATAATATTTGGATTTGCTTCATTCTTATCATTTATTTGATCATTGTTTAGTAAACCAAATATATAAATAAGAAACTTTAATTTGTTTAAATCATCTTTTTGTTCTAATTCTAATATTAATTTTCTAACATTTTCAGTAGTATCTGTAATATACATAATTCATTCCTCCCTTATATACTATTTTTAATCTCATCAAATAATTTATTAATTAATGTTTCACTGATTAAGTTAGATATATCATCACTTGCAGTATCATTATCCAATTGATTAATCATATTGTTTACTGCTATAAATGTTGATATTTTGTTCGGTTCATCTTCTATAGTATCTTCAATAATATCTTTAATTACTGATGATAACCAATCTAATAGCCGATAATTTAATGTAATTTTCTGTTCCAAAAAAGCATCTCCTTTCAAATAACGAATTAAAGCCATTTTAAGAGGTTTTATTTTTTTATACTTATAACTGTTCAACCCCATACTCTAAGTTTAACAGTGCTTAAATTAGATATATTTAATGACTTTTTTTCTTCGTTCCATTTATCACTTAAAAAAGCAAATTTTGCAAGAGTTTTTTTGCAAAAAAATTAAAAACTTTTATCTTTCTATTTCTTCTTCATTATTTTCTTCTATTTCTCTTGTGTTTTCTTGTTTATCTAAATCAAGCTCACTATCAATTCGTGCTTTTTCTTTTTGTAATTCTCGTATTCTTTCTTGACTTGCAAATGGCTTATCTAGTTCTTCCTTTACATCTACAAGTTGTTTTTCAGTATAGGCGATTTGCTCTTTAACAGTATTTATTTTATTATCAAAACTTTTGAGCATATTTTCTAATTTTAAAATATTACCTATTTCATCCATGTTGTTTATTTCAACCTTATATTTACCAATACCCTTAATATAAACAACAGGAGTAAACCTTAGTTCTTCTCGTGTACCAATTATATCAAATCCACTTATCTCTCCTATTTTGATTTCTTCTCCTGTCTTTAATAAAGATAACGATTGGTAAAATTTTGTACTAGCATCTTTTCTAGAATTAAAAAATTGATCTCTTATAATTATCTTAAAATTATCAGCAGATAAATCTTCCACTTTTTTGATATCTTCTTCTAAACCTGTTAAATATTGTTTTTGATATTTTAATTGTCTTGGCAATTCTCTGTTATATTTTGATTCTAGTTCAATATGTGATCTATCATATCTACTTTTTGATAAATATAATTGTTTTAATTCATTTTCAACTTTAAATTTTTCTAATATCAATGGATTACCACTTGCAAGTGCTTTAACTTCTGCATAAGTAAGTGTATCTCTATCCAAATCTTCAGCAGTTCTTCCACCACCATTTGAGTTTGCCATTATTTGATTTATAAAAGTTGATTTTGTTTGAATTAATTGATATGAATAGGCATCAAAACTACCTTCGGTTACATATCTATATATTTCTACTTCTTCATTTTGATTTCCCTGTCTTAAAATTCTTCCTTCTCTTTGTTCAATATCACTTGGTCGCCATGGACAGTCAAGATGATGGAGAGCAATTAATTTATCTTGAACATTCATTCCGGCTCCCATTTTAGAAGTTGAACCTATTAAAATTCTTTTATTTCCATTTCTCATATCTTCAAATAATTTTAATTTTTGAGGATTAGTTTTTGCATTATGAATAAATTCTATTTCATCTTCTGGTATTCCTTTTTGAATTAACTTATTCTTAATGTCATCATATACATTGAAAGTACCATCATTCTTTGGTGTTGATAAATCACAAAAGACAAGTTGCGTTAACTTGTCCTCTTTATTTTCTAACCATATTCTATAAATATTTTCTACTGCTAAATTAATTTTTGAATTAGGTAAGTCTGGCATATTCGGATCTATCATTCTTAAATCGAGTGCTGCTTTTCTTCCATCGTTTGTTACTAAAAGCATATTATCAATTCGTGGATCACAACCATTTCTAATTATTTCACTTCTTTCAGCAAGTTTATCTACATATTCTCCTAATTCAACACTTTTAGGAGCAACTATTGTTTTATAATCTCCACCTTTTAATTTAGGAACAGGTAAATCCAACATTTTTGATGTTTTAATATCAGCTACTTCTTTAAATAAAGTCATAAGTTCAGGAATATTAAAAAATTGAGCAAATCTTGCTTTTGTTCTAAAACCACTACCGTCTGGTGCAATTTCAAAACTATTAACTACTTCTCCAAATGTTGAAGCCCACTCATCAAAATGTTCTAATCCCATTTCTCTTAATCTATCAATTTGAAGATATTTTTGCATTGCAAATAATTCTCCCATAGAGTTTGAAATTGGAGTACCTGTTGCAAATACTGCACCTTTACCACCATTATTTTCTAATATGTAACTTATCTTCATAAACAAGTCAGTTGCTTTTTTAGATTCACTGTTATTTATACCTGCAACATTTCTTATTTTTGAAAACATTGGAAGATTTTTAAACATATGTGCCTCATCTACTATTAGTTCATCTACTCCCAATTCTTCAAATGTAACAACATCATCTTTCGGTGCATCTAATAATACTTTTAATTTAGTATCCATACTCGTTTTTATTTGTTCAAGTTTCTTTACACTTAAACCATCACCTGATTCTGCTTTTATTCTTTCAATGGCACTAACAACTTCTTCTATTTCTTTTTCAATATGTTTCTTTTCATATTCTTTACTCATTGGAATTAAACCAAAACTAGAATGAGCAATTAAAACTGCATCCCATTCTCCTGTTGCAATTCTTGCCATTAGTTTTTTTCTTCTAGTTTTTTCAAAATCTTTTTGAGTTGCTACTAAAATATTTGCAGTAGGATACAATTTTAAAACTTCATTTGCCCATTGTCCTAATAAATGATTAGGGACAACAAACATTGGCTTACTTACAATTCCCAATCTTTTCAATTCCATAGCACTTGCAATACATTCATAAGTTTTTCCTGCACCAACAGCATGAGCAAGTAATGTATTACCTCCATACAAAACTCTTGCTACTGCATCTTTTTGATGAGGTCGTAATTCTATATTGGGATTCATTCCATCGAATGTTAAATGACTTCCATCAAATTCCCTTTCTCTCATGCAATTAAAATTTTCATTATATAGTTTAACAAGTCTATTTCTTCTATCTTCATCTTTCCAAATCCACTCTTTAAATTCTTGTTTTATTGCCTCTTGTTTTTCTCTTGCATTAGCAGTTTCAATTGGATTTACAACTCGTCTTTCATCTTCTAATTTGTCATAAATAGTTATACTTTGAAGATTAAGAGTATTCTTTATTATTGATAAAGCATCTGCTCTATCAGTTCCCCAAGTATTAGTATTTTTTACACCATAACCATATAATCCACTTGCTTGAAATAACCAAGTATTTACTTCTTTTGCATATTTTATTTTCAAATAACTTCTATTATATTTTGGTATATCTAAAAGTTCGCAACAAAACTCATGATAGACATCTTCTGGAATCCAAGTTGAACCTAATTTTACACTAATTTCATCATATTCAAGTGGTATAGGTTGTACTTTTTCTAATGCCTCAATATTTTTATCAAACTTATTATCTTCATTTACTGATTTAGCATAATTAAGTTTTTGCTTTACATTACCACTTAAATATTCACTAGCAATTACCCATCCATTATTAAAATCATTTATCTTTGCTGGATCTTGATATATTAAATTATCTAACTCCTCTATAATTTCATTATCTTCTTTTGGATATAATGTTTTCATATATTCAAAATCAACACAACCACGATTATTAAGAGAATACCTTAATGCTTGTTCAGCGTTTTCAGCACTTGTAATAGTTTTGCTTTTTCTTATTGTCCTTTTAGTAAAGACATCTCCCTTTTCATATTTAGGTTTATCATCTTCTTCATCCTTACTAATTTTATTTTCAATAGAAGTAAGCAAATAATAATCTGGATCACTATCAAATGCTCGTGCATTTACACTATCATTAATATAACCATATCTTTTATTGAAATCATCATATTCTTTACTTAATGTTTCTTGTGCAAATTTTAATTCTTCATCACTTCCATCTCGAAGTTGTATATTAAATACTTCTCTTAAAGCATCTTTAATTTTACACAAACCAATAATTCTTTTAGCAGTCATGCCATCTTGAATACTGTATGGTACTAAACTTGAAAATGACCTTTGATAAATAATGTCTTTACCATCTTTATTTATTACAGTAAAAGCATTATTTTTAAGACTATCATCTGCATCTAATACTTCATAATTAGTATCATTATTTTCTATAAAACTACTTTGCTCATATATATTAGTTGGTAGATGTTCTATTGCTTGATTCATTAAAACATTTATATCTCTATCTTCAAATGGAATACAAGTCGCCATATCAAAATGAGTTGTTGTTTCCATTTTACCAAGCATCATATTTGGATTATCAATATAATAATTGTTTATTGTAATTCCATCATCATATTCACTCGTATATATCCAACTTTCATCACTTATATCTAACTTTAATTCATCTCTCTTTTTCAAAAAAATAATATCAGATGTAACTTTGGCATTTGCGTTTCCTGTAAATGTATTGTTAGGTAATCTTATTGCTCCTAAAAATTCTGCTCTTTTTGCAATGTATTCTCTTACTCTTGTATCTTTCTTATCAAGTGTCCCATCAGTAGTAATAAAAGCAATAATTCCTCCATCTCTTACTTTATCTAATGTTTTTTGAAAAAAGTAATCATGAATTAAAAATCTATCTTTATATCTTTTATCATATACAGTATTACTTCCAAAAGGTACATTACCAATTGCAATATCAAATAAATTATCTGCAACCTTTGAATCTTCATAACCTGTTATTTCTATTTTAGCATTTGGATAAAGTTTTTTAGCAATTCTTCCACTTATACTATCTAACTCGACACCATATAATTTAGATTTATCAAACTCACTAGGAAGTCTTCCAAAAAAATTACCAATACCACAACTTGGCTCTAAAACATTTCCTTTTTCAAATCCAAATTGTTTTAATGCTTTATAAATCCCATCTATTGCTATATTTGGAGTATAAAAAGAAGATAATGTTGAATGTGCAGCTGCTTTATATTCTTCTTCATTTAAGAGTAATTTTAATTTCTCTCTTTCCTCTTTCCAATTTTCTTTTCTTTCATCAAAAGCATCAGCAATTCCACCCCAACCTACATAACGAGATAAAATTTCTTGTTCTTCTTCGGTTGCATTTCTATCTTCATTTTCTAATTTTTTTAAGAGTTCTATTGCTTTTATATTATCTTCAAATCTTGATTTAGCACCAAAACTTGTATCAATTTTATCATCACTAATATGATAATTAATTGGTGGATATTTTTCTTTTACTTCTTCTCCATTACTGTTATAACTATGTTCTTCTATAACATTAGTTTCTATACCATTACGAGTTGGTATTATTTCAGCAGTAGTTACTTTATAATCAATTACATCATCAGTAATATTAGAAACTTCTTTATCTATTTGTTCTAATTCTTTACTATCTATTTCATCTTGATTTATTAATTTAGTACTTGGAATAGACATATCAAATTGCTTGTCATCAAAGTTATGCCAATATATATGTATCATATCTGGTGTAAAAGAAATTGAAAAATCTTTATCTTTATATAATGACTGAATAAAAGCATTATTTAATAATCCCTCATTAAGTTTCTTTTCATCAGTTTTATCAGTATTAAAATATGTAAAACTATTTTCTCTATCTGCTAAACTATCTATTAATGAACTTTTTAATAATATTGTAAGATTTCTTTTTTTACTTGATATATGTTCCCATCTTTGTAATTCAACATTATGTACTTCAAATGTATTTTGATATTTAGTGTCAAAAGAATTAAATATATCGCAAATCTTACTTGCTAGTTCTTCTTCTCTTGGGGCAAATAGAGACATTTGTTCTACATAGTTATTTTTATTTATAACATTTAGATTATTTTCATTATTAAAATGTTCTTCTTCAATTTCTTCAAATGCATTATCAAATTCTTCTTCACTAACTTCTTCATTATTTATATAAACTTTATCTTTATCAAAACTAATAATATTTTCAACTTTATCAACTTTTCTTTTAAATGAATGTTCATACTTATTAACATAACTATCATAAATATTTTCTAAAAATTTATTGTTAAAGAAAGTATTATTTTCTATACCAGATAAAAAGTTTTGTTTTTCTTCTTCATTAAAATATTTACCATCTTTAAACTGAAATAATACATTACTTTGAATATAATTTTGAACTGATTCAAGACTATTTGTTTTTTCTACAAAATCTTTATATATAATTGCAGTTTCCTTATTAGCAATTTGCATACATTTTAAAATATCATCTGTATCCATTTCTTCTAACATTTCATAAGAATTCGGAAGATTATATATATTAAAGTTAGACTTTGATAAAAAAAGTGAAGTCATTGTTTTAGCAACAAACTCCACTTCTTCTTCTGACATAGTCATATAATTATTCATTATTTGTTTTAACGATATTTCATAGAAGGTATCATAAAAATTTTCATTTATTGTTTTATTATCATCATTTATAATGTCAACACTAAATTGATAATAATTAAGTATTGACTTATCTACATAATGATTATAATTCCATAGCTTATAATCTTTTCCATAAGTTTGTCTAATATCAAATACATATATTTTATGATCATCTTCAATTATTGGTATTCCTTTACTTTTAGGTTTTATTCTTCTATCAACTTCTTCGCTATTCCATTCATCAAAAGTCATAAAAGTTCTTCCACTTGAATTATAAGAATACAGATTTAAAACATTATCAACGCTATATTTATCTAATATTTTTGACCAATAAGTAATAAACTTATTCCAATTATATGAACTACTTTGTATATCTCGTAAAGTATTATCTCTTGTTTCAAAGTATTCATTTATAAATTTGTTATTCACTTTTTACACCTTCTTTCACATTTCTTTTTCTCTATCATTTAAAAAAATCTCTATTAAAGAGTTTCTATTTTTTCTATTAACTTTTTCTTTATCAGATATGGCATTATATCCAAAATCTAATTTACTACTTAATTCTTCAAGTCCTTTTAAATCATTGATTGATAATGGTGGTGCTAAATATAACTCTGCAATTATATTATTATTTTCTTTTGTATATTCTACATTAAAATCTATTTTCCCAAATATTTTTATTACTTCATTTATAATGGATACTAACCTTGTTTTCATTTGTGATTCATAAGTATTTAGTTTTGGCTCTTGATTACTATTTTTATCTTCAAACTTCAACTGTTCTACTGTATAGTAAGTATCAACTAATCTTTCAAGTGGTCTTATATTTCTTTCAACATAACCTTTTTTATAACAACTAAATTTTTGATAAATAACAGTATCACGAAAAATTGGGTAACCTATTGTTGGAAAGATAATTGTCTTGTAATGTAATTGTTTAATTTCATCAGCAGTTAATAATCTTCTAGAAATAAGACTTGTTCCCTTACTACCATTATTATTTAAAAAACTCATTGAATAATTTAATGAAGTAGTCTCAACTCCATGAGTACCTAATCTAGAACTAATTGCTTCCGCAGTTTCTTGTGTATTTGTTTTAAGATAAGCCAAACCACAGTTATCTTGAATTATTTGACTAACTTCCTTACCATACAAATTATCTAGTTGGGCAAAACTTTGTAAAAAGAATTGAAAATACATACCTCTACTTCTAGCTACTGATACTATCGTTTCAATGTCTTGTAGTGGTGGAGTATTTGCAAACTCGTCAAGTAAAAATACAAGTTCAGTAGGTAGTTTTTTATTTGGTTGCATATTACATAATAATACTAATCTTTTATATACTAAGGAAACTACTACCGATACGAGTGTATAATATATTTTTGATTCATCAGGTATGCAACAATATAACACCGATGGCTCTTTTCCTAAAATATCAAAATCAAAATCTGAATTTGATGTTATATTTTCTACATTTACATCATCAAATAAAGTCATTCTTTCATTAAAAATTGAAGTAATACTCTTATATGTATTTTCACTAGTAGATATAATTGGTATTAATTTATCTTTACTTCTATAACCATAAGGTTTTGCCTCCACATATTTTCTTAATACTTTAATATTCTTTTCAGTCATTGAACTATTTTGAAATTTTTTCATTGAAGTTAAAGTAATTTGTTCTCTTTTAATTTTTCCATCAGCATAATCTTCCAAAAATAAAAAAATGATTCCATATAACAAATCACTTGCACTATTATTCCAAAATGCCTCTTTTGCAGTTTTATCTGACATAATCATAGTACATATATCATTTACTATTTGATTACATTGTGCAAAATGTGTTATTGATTCATTTTTATACTTAATTTTTAATTTCTCATCGTTTTCCTGTTCACTCAATTTCTCATTTTTATCATACAATTCATATTCATTAATTGCAGTTTCTAATAAATTAGCATGATTAGAAAATTCTGGATTTCTAAAATCCAATGTAAACACATGATAACCATTGTCTTTAAACATTTTACTTGTTGTAGAAAATATTTCTCCTTTTGGATCTGTAATAAAAACACTTTTTTTATTTTCAGCAGTAGCAATAAAGCTACATTCAGGAATTACTGCAGTAGCGCTTTTGCCACTTCCTGTGGAACCTAAATAAATCCAATGTGGTGTTTCCATATCAAACCATACATATCTATTATCCTTTGAATAATATACAGGAAATCCACTTTTTACAATATGACTTATTTGCTCTTTTCTAAAATGCTTTTCTATTTCTTGTTTAGTAGCCCATCTTGCACTACCATGCTCATTATTATCTTTTATTTTTTGCCTAGTTATTAGTGGCTCAATAAAATACAAAAATATAATTATTAAAGCCACTAAAACTAAAATAACTATATATATCATTGACATAATTATCTATCCATTTCTTCTTTTTCCATAGCAATTCTTACATCATCTAACATATCTTCATCAATTACCTTATAATCTTTTACTTCAATTTCTCCTTTTTGTAATCCAACTAATCTATCTATTATATCTTTTCTTATCTCTGGATCACATTTATCTAAAAAATAACCTATTGTTGTTAAAATCGGTTTATATGCAATTGGATTTTCAAAATCATATACCTTTAAATTTTCAGTATGTCCAAGTTTTTCGTTTACATCTACGATAATGTCTGGTAAATCATCATATCTTGCTACAAATTCTTCACTTCCATTATCAATATAAACCATTTTTACTTTATCTTTAAGTAATTGCTTAATTTCTTCTTCATTATACTGTTTTAGTAACCCCTGTTTCTCGTTCATTTTGTTCATCCTCCTTTATAATATTTTCTAAAAATGAAGTTTCATTTTTTAATGAAATAACTAGTATTTTATAACTCTCTTTTTCTAAATTATTCTTTGTATTTTTTATTTTTGTTTCATATTTACTAATATCTCTTAAATTGTTTTTAATTCTATTCTTTATTTCATTCAAAATATTATTATACTTAGTAATAGTATTTTGCATATTAGCAAACTCAACATTTAACTTTGTAAAATCCATAATTTATTACCTACCTTTCCATTTCTTCTTCAATATAAAATTCATGATTATTATCTTCAACTGCTTGTAATATGTCATCGTAATCCATATCTTCTACTTTATCCATAAATGTATTATCTTTTGTATAACACTCTGTTAAAAAGAAAGCAATTTGTGATGCAGATAAATTCATATATTCATCTTCAAGATACAAATCATGAGCAAGTTCTTGAATATTCATAGCAAGTTCATCACTAATTTCTATATTATTATTTCTTGCAACATCGTAAATGCTATCGTAAATACAATACACTGTTAAATGAGATTTATCCTCATCTGATAATCTTTTATACATTTCTAATGTGTTCATCGTTTTCCTCCTCTACTGATCTTTTTTTAAAAGATATTCTTTTTATAATTACTCTTATCTTTATTAAATATTTTTCTATCACTTTTAAAAGTTTATCTTTTCTGCTAATTATTTTTTCATCATGAATATACTTATTTAATGCTTTTCTAACGATAGTTATTATTTGTTCTATCTCACCATCAAAAAAATAATCAGACTTTTCCAATTCCTTTTTAATTTCTTTTACTAATTTTTCTTTCATAGCTTTCCTCCATTCTTGAACATCTACTTGATACAACACAAGCAGAATAAATAAAAAGCAATAAGAATAATCCTATTGCACCAAATATAATCAATAACATTTTAAAACCTCCTATTTATTATTTTTCTTTAATTCATCATATTGCTTTTTTAATTCTTTTGAAGTTGAATAAATAGATTCAACAACTTTATCCATTGACCAAGCGTAACTTGGCAAATATTTTCTCTCGTAAAAATATTTTTTACATATCCTAGAAATATCACAAACTTTATGATAAATCTTTATTTCATCTTCTTCTTTCATTAATAATTCTCCTTTCTTTGTATTAAAAAAAATCGTATTTCTACGATTTTAATTCACTTATCTTTGATATTTATTTCTATAATGTCATCTAAGACTATTTTTTTATTATCAGTAAGTTTTATAAATCTATTTATAAAATCAATTCTTTTTACATTTACATTTTCAGTAACATATTTACCACCTGCTTTTTTTTCATCAGGTATAAAATATGTTATTTCTACTTCTGGATTATTTTTTATAAACTCATTTATCTTGTTTAATTTATTATTTATTATTTCTTTTGAATCATCATCCATTTCCAATCTTTTGTCGGTTAATCTTGAACATTCCCGAACTTGTTCATCATACCCAACTAACGCTGAAAAAGGAGCGAATTGTGCCGACCTTTTATACATACTCATTCTAGGATGATATTTTGGCTCATAATGAGAAAGATTAATTATATCGTCATATTTATCCATTATCCTTTATGACCTCCAACCTGATTATTTCTATCAATTGTTGTTCCACCTTCTTCTAAGTTCATACCTTTTAAGATAGAGTTTTTTCCATATTTATTTTTAATATCTAATAAAACATGTTGTAATTTATTATCTTCTTTTTGTCTTTTTTTATCTTCAATTTCCTGTTCAGAATCATCACTTGATGAAAAAAGATTTAATTGCTCATGGACTACTTCTTTTTTTACTATATCTTCATCAATTATATTACAAGCAGTAATATTTATTTTTCTAATTAATAAATTTTTATTTACTATTCTATCATATAATTCAATACATTTTTTTGATAGGACTTTTGATGAAGAAGTATTGTAATCCAAATTTATCGTTCCATGAGAATGTTTAGGAACTTCTCTTCCATAATTATCTATTGTTATTTCTCCATTATACAATTTTTTGATTAAAGGATTGTTTAAATTTTCAATGTCATAACCTATATCTAATACTAATTGCTTTGTAACTAAATGCTTATCAGTTAAATCTAATGATAATAAGTCTATCATTTCTCTAACAATTAATTTAGCTTTTTCATATTTATATGGACAATGTAAAACTTGTCCAGAAGATATGCTATTTCTTTCGGGTTTATATGCTTTAACTTCTTTTATTGTTGTCGGTTCCCAACCCCAAGCATGATCAATTAATAATTCTGCATTTACTCCAAATAATTTATATAATAAATTTTCGTTATTTAAAGAACATCTTGCAACATCTCCCATAGTATATAATCCATTCTTTTCTAATTTATCTGCTATACCTTTGCCAACTCTCCAAAATGATGTTAATGGCTTATGATTCCATAATAATTTTCTATATGACATCTCGTTTAGTTCTGCAATTCTAACACCAATTTCATTAGGTTCTGCATGTTTAGCAACTATGTCCATACATACTTTTGCCAAATACATATTAGTTCCTATTCCGGCAGTTGCAGTTATTCCAGTTGTATCATAAACATCTTTTATTATTTTAGAAACTAATTCTTTTGCTGTCATCTGATACATACTTAAATAAGTAGTTATATCACAAAAAACTTCATCTATTGAATAAACAAAAATATCTTCTGGTGCTAAATATTTTAAATATATTTTATAAATATTGGTACTATATTTCATGTATTTTTTCATTTGAGGTGGAGCAATTATAAAATCTAATTCCAATGTTCTATCTTTTTTTAGTTCACTATCAAAAAATGATTTCGAATTAAATTTTTTATAATTATTATTCTTTCTTCTTTCATAGTTAATACTTTTAACTTTTTGAATGACTTCAAAAAGTCTTGCTCTACCTCCTAGACCATATTGTTTTAAACTTGGTGTTATTGCAAGACAAACAGTTTTTTCTGTTCTACTTTCATCTGCAACCACTAAATTAGTATTTAAAGGATCTAAACCTCTTTCAATACATTCAACAGAGGCATAAAAACTTTTTAAATCTATACACATATAAACTTTTTTCATTTCAACCTCCATTTTTAAACATTATATCAAACATTTGTTCATAAAACAATCGAACAAATTAATTTTATAATCATTTATCTTTAACATCATAATTAAATAATTTACTAAATTCTTGCGATGCTTTTTCCATTTCATAATTAATATTCTTTAATGCTTTTTCCATTTTATGCTTACTAGGAAATTTTGTCATATTACTATTACCCTTAAAATAATTATCTAATACAATTTTTCTTCTTTGCTTATCAGAGTATTTATTTCTTTTACTATTTTGATAAGCAACTTCTTGTATTAAATCTTCAAAAGTAATCTTATCAATATTATTTTTATTTTTTACAACCATTGATATATGCTCATATTTATATAATGAATGATTTACTATTGAATTATAAATATAATTATCTATATATTCTTGCTTTTTATTAACGATAATATTATTAGCCGTTAGTTCTTCAATATTATTATTTCTATTTAATTCATCAAAGTAATCATTTAATTTTTCTAAATCTTTATTTATATCTTTCTTACTAGCATACAAAATAGATGTATCATCACTAAACAAATATTTTTTAATTTTTCTTGTTAAAGATTTAATTTCTTTGCCAAGTTCATCATTCTTAATTGAATTATATTTTATTTTTTTAGAAGTTTGATTATTATGTTCCCTATATTGTTTTACTAACTCTCCAAGTTTTAAAATATCTTCCTCAATATATATCTCACTAACATTTCTTAAAGTAAAGTTTCTTTCTTTTGGATTAAAATATGATTTTAAATAATCAATATCTTCATTAGTCTTTTTTAAAAGTGGTGTATAATACTTTTCTCTTTCAATGGCAAGTTCAACTAATCTTTTTAAATAGTTTTGTTCATCAATACTAATTTTACCTTTTCTTCTATATCCTATTTTATTATTAGCACATATAAAATTCGGTTTCTTTTCTACAAAAGCAAAATGTATATGAGGTTGATGTTTTCTGTTTGTATGAATCGAAAAAACATAACTCATATTTTTTATATCTTTAAAACCACAATACTTTAAAAATTGTGGCATTACTTCTTTTGCTATTTTTTGTTCCAAAGTTTTAATATCAATGTTTTCATCTAAATATTCTCTTTTAAAACTTAAAATACCTTTCCACAAATTAGAATTTTCTATATACTTTTTATATTTAGTTTTAATTTCTGCAATATCTTTTTTAGTGGCACTACTACCATCTTCTAATATAAGATTATATTTTTCTTTTCTTGTATGTCCCATATAATATTCAAACATACCTACTGTCTTTTTCTTTTCATTAGAAAAGTAATCAACCATATCATCTATATCTTTTAATCTATCTTCTTTATAATTTAAAGATTTATTTTTAGTATCTCGTGAGTTAAGAGCTAAACAATATTTACTTTTAAAAACTACTTTCGGACTTTTCTTACTCATTGAAATTGTCCTTATTATTTAAAATCTCATTAAGACATTTATCTTCTTTAATGTCTGCATTAGATAAATAACCAAAGTTAGCAAAGTGTTGTTGTGATAATCTAAAATGTTTATATTGTCTTTTTGCAATTTTATCTTCAAGTTCAACTAGCTCTTGCAACTTCTCATTTATTTCTTTTAAATAATTTATCTCTCTTGGCTCATTAATATACTTTTCAATAATTGCATTAATAATTTTATTAGTAGAAGTAGAATTATCTTTTGCTACAAGAAATAATCTATCATAAATATAATCTTCAACTCTAACTGTTAGTTTTTTCATCTTTCATCTTCCTAATAACTCTATAATCAAAAGTTCCATTATCTTTTTTCTCAATTATGAAAGCAAGAAAATTTGGATCGTTAAATGTTTTACTTAAAAATATATATTTAGTTTTTTGAATTGCCTTATATGAATATTTATTTTTATCAGTAAAATAATCTTCTCCAAACTTTTTATATTTCTTTACCCAAGAACATAATCTTTTTTGTGGAGTTCTATCATCTAATATATTCATATCAAAACCACCTGCAACAAAAATTTGTCTTGCAGTTTTTGAAGTATCAGATAACTTTTCTTTAACCGCCCACAATTTAAAACTATTCTTATAAACTATTTGACTTTTATTTCTTATTCTCTCAACATTAGGATTACTTAATAATATTTTAATTTCTTCTTCATTATAAACTCTAATCTTATTCATAATAATTCTTTCCCTCATTTTCTAATTTTTTATTTTGTTCTTCATAATACTTATCAAATCTTTCTACATAAGTTTGATAACCTAGTTCACAAATATAGATAAGCATTTTTGTAAAACTTAAATTATTCTTTATGGCTAACAACTCAATTCTTGTTTTTAAGTTCTCATCCATTCTTATTGAAAACTTTTTAGTTCCTTTTACCATATAAACCTCCTTATTTTAATTTTAAGAGTAGCCACTTTCTACATTTTTAAGGTATTTTTCTTAATAAAAATATTGCATATTTTTAATGGGCATAAGGTAAATGCCACCCAAAACTATTTAATCCTTTATAATTACTAGGATAAAATGGGTGGCATAACTATTTTTGCACTTGCAAAAATGACCACTTTTTCATTTGAAAGTGGCTACTCTATATTGAAAATACCTTTAATATCAACAATTTGTATGGCTACTCTTTTATTTGAAAGTGGCTACTTTGTAAAAATAACCTCTTTTTTTGTGCTTCCAATACTTTTTAAAAGTGTATTATTGAATTATAAAATCATTTTCATTTAGAATATTATTTGGCTTTTCTAATTTCAAATGATAGTTAGGACTTTTTAAAGTAAAATCTATAAATTGCATACCATCTATTTTTTCTCTATTTGCATTTTCAACTTGGTAATGTAAATGATTTCCTGTTGAGTGTCCTGTCGTTCCAACACTTGCAATTTCTGTCCAATGATTTACTTTATCTCCAACTTTTACTTTTGCACTATTTGGATAAAGATGTGCAAATACTACATAATAAGTTTCATCATAATCTTCATCACATTTAATTGTAATTAGATTACCAACTTTATTCCCACTTTGATCGTATGGGATATTCTCGTTTTGTGTGAATGTTACTTTATCAACTGTCCCACTACATACTGAATAAACAGGAGTCTTTGCAGGTACAGATAAATCCCAACCACTATGAACATTAGTCTCTCCATAAATTACTCTTTGTTCATTAAAAAAACTTGTTATAGTAAAATCTTTATCCAAAGGTAAATTAAAATGTCCTGTACTTACTTCTAAATAATCCTTATTTTCATTTATATTACTTTCAGTACAGGCAACCATATTTTTTACTCTCTGATCTTCACATACTGACAATATTTCTCTTGCAGTTTTTTGTTCTTTATTTTGATTCATTGTATATAAAGCATCTAATGTTAAACTTGTATCTTCCAAATGAAAATATAAAAGTCTTTGTAGTGGCACATATCCATCCATTAAATATTTATTTACTGCACTCGTATAAGCATCAGCAAATTCTGCATTATTTTGTACTTTTTCCTTTGTGAGTTTTGTTCCAAAAAAATCAAAAATCATCAGAACACAAATTAAAATTACCATTGCAAATGCTATTGATAAAATACTACTACCACCTATAATCTTTAAGAAAATATTTTTCTTTTTCTTCTTCATTATTTATATTTATAGAAAAGAGAAGAATAATAATTCTCCCCTTTATTTATAATTTCAATTAATTTTTCCTTTGGAATTAAATCTAACAAAAAATCCATAAACGATTCGTTAGGATCATCAAATTCTTCAAAATATATTTTTTTAAACATATCCCTTACTTGCTTAATAGTTAATGCTTTCATACTTTAAGTTCTTCTCCCATCAAGTCAACTTCAATAGGTGTTGCAAGTATCTTAACTCTGATTCTATTTTTAGAATTAATAGTAAGTAAGAACTCTCCCATTTCTGCTTGCATCAAAAATTCTTTTTGTGTATCAGTCAATGGATTTTGATAAAACAATTTTAAATATGTAGTTAGGTCATCTTCTTTTAACATACCTACTAATTGATATTGACAGTTATTAAATATTGCAGTAGCACTTCTAACACTATCATCATCTCCCAAAAAGTCATGAATACTTTGTGTTGCAGGTATAAATGCTCCATGATATTTTCTAATTCTACGAGCTATTTGTTCAAATGTTAAAAGAACTTCACTATCAGTATTTTTTAAATACAAATGAAATTCATCAACAATTACTGCTATATTCTTAATTCTTTTTTTATTTTTTGTCTTATCATTAACAATCTTATTTCTTACAATAATGTTATTTAGATAAGTTAATAAATTTACTAATTGAGTTGTAATAATCCTTTTGTTTTTACTATACAATAAATCTTTTACATTAAATGCTATTAGATTAGAGTCAAGGTTTACTGATGTATATCCATTAAATAACATGGCATCAGTTCCTACTTTAAATCTATCTAATAATATTTCTAGTTTATCAACTATTTTTAATTGTTCTGGATTAGTAATCATATTACGATAATCTGGTAAGAAATCAATTAAATCTGAAAATATTGGATAATCTGTATTTTCTAATTTTTCTAAACTAGATATTTTTGTATTCTTTGTTATACCAAATCTTTTATATAATTTTTCTATCATATCAAGCATAACAACAACTTCACTTTCTTTTATTTCTTCAAAAGCACACTTAATAAATGTTTCAAGTGATCCAAGATGTTTTGCAAGAGGACAGTCTTCATAATTAATTGTATTTACTTCACTATCTTCTTTTTCTTCTTTATCACTTGGAAGAAATCTAACTTGCAGAGGATTTATTATACCTCCACTAGCAGAATACATATCTATATATTCTCCTTTATTTTTTCTAATCAGTTTTTCATATTCTCCCTCTGCATCAAATAAAAAGCACTTATTTCCACGATTAATTTCATTGATAATCATTTTCTTCAAAGTAAAACTTTTACCTCCTCCTGTGGATGCTATTATTGCTAAATTACTTGATGGTCTTGTCGCATCTTTATGAAACAAGTCAAATATTGTAGGTAATGCAGTATGAATATCTGATCCTATCATATATCCTGTTTCATCATTAAAATGTGTAATTGTTAATGGAAAAGATGCTGCAAGAGTTAAACTTGGTAAATAATTATGGTAATCTTCAAATCCATTTTTTGATATATCAAATGACTGCCAACCTTCCATTTGCCTCATACGAGGAGCATCTAATTTTATATGAAAAACATCTGCTATTTTTTTAAGTTCCTTTATCTTTTCTTCTCTTTGTTTTCTAGTACCATTTATTATGACAATAAAATCTACTTCTTTTATTTTTTCGTCTCCATTTTTTATTTGAGTCATAAGTGCTTGAAAGTTTTCTCTTTCAGTATCCATTTGGGTTGCATCAGATAATTTCCTTGTTGTACTTCTTTCAGAAATTAAAAACTCATAATTACTATCTAATCTTCTGACTAATTCATCAGTAGGAATAGTATCTTTTATATGAATACAACTTCTAGTATCTGGAACATTAAATAGTTCTTCAAAAAACAATTCATCAATAAATGGTGGTATTTTTTTTATTGTAACAACTTGAATTTCTTCTTCATCTGCTTTTATATATCCCATACTTTCTTGCACAAAAAATGGAGAGATTAATTCTACTAAATCACTCCACATTAATTGTTCAATACTTGCAGTAGATAAATAAAGATTAACAAGAAATTGATATACTTCTAATTTATTAGTTATAGTTTGAACATTAAGTCTAGGTGTCATATTATAACAGTGCATTTTTAATTCTTCTGATATATGTTCTAGTGCTTTATCATTATCACTTACTAATACAAAATAGTATCTACTTGTAGTTGTTAAATTTTGTTCTTCTAATAATTCTAATCTATCATATCTTTCTTTTAAAAATTTGACTTTTTCTTCATCGTTAGAATATTCTTCTATTAGTTTTGTATAATAATCTTTGTTTGCATTAAGATCAATTTTATCATCCAATTTATATATTCTTAAATTTAAGTCTTTTAATTGATATAGATATTTAAGTTGATTAAAAAAATTATTTTTTTGTGTATTTGATGTTAAAGATAAATCTATTGCATCTACTGAAAATACTCTTGCATAACTATTATCTCGAAGTTTTATAATTCCATCAGCATTTACAAATTCTGCATTATTAAAAGTTTGAGCATTTTTGAACTTTCTTTTAAGAACACTTTTAGTTATATATTTTTTCTTCATTTTATCTTTTTTCTTAATAAATTTCTCAATAACTTTATGTTCTTTATTTATTCTTTTTTGTTCTTTACTAATTTTCTCTTTCTTCAACTTTGCTCACCTCTCCTTCCTTTTGATATACATATATTTTTTCTTTTATTAAGAATTTAAATATAAGTCCCATAACTTTATACATTCTATTTTTCTTACTAACATTGATAGGAAGTAAACAAAATATTCCTATCATTAAACCTACTATTGCAGGTATTTTAAGTGGAGTAAAACAAAATAAAACTATAAATAATATTATTATTGGTAAAGCAATAACAATATCTGATATTTCTATACCTTTAAATCCTAAATTTCTTTTTATTGATTTTACAGTTATATACATAATTCATTCCTCCTATATCATATTATTTCTTCTTCTATAATAAGAAGTATTATAACTTGCTCGTGGCATTACTTTTCGAACAGTATTATTTAAACTACTAGCACCTGCATTAATGAAAGCATCACTTGCACTAAATTTATTAGAATCAGTTTTTCTTCCCATTCGTTGTCCTGTTGCATACATTCTACTACCCATAGCAGTTGCAAATCTTTGCATTCTACTTTGAGGTTGTCCCTCGCCGGTAGTTCCCATTGTTCCAAGTGCAATTCCTGCCTGTGATAAAACCTCTGATCCAACTCTTTTTCCTGCTTTCATTGCTCCACCTGTTGCTAAAAGACTTCCTCCTACTACTGCTCCTGCTCCAAGAGTAGCTCCAATTCCTGCCATTTTTCCATAACCCATTAATGACATTAATTGTTCTCTACCACTTGCTGCACTTACATTTGCACCAATAAATCTATTAATAACTTGACTTCCTGTTAATATAAATGTAGCACAACCTAAATATAAAAGTGATTTTGTTGTTAAATTCATAAATGTATTAGTAAAGAAAGTTGTTGTATTAATTTCTTGCATTACCATAACTGTTAGACTAACTATCAACATAACAACAGCACTTTGAAGTGCTAATGATACAAGTTGTTCAATTACTGCCCCTCTCCTTTGCTTATTACAAACACTTGTTGCAAATACAATCGGAGATATTGAAAATAGAAATAGAAATTCTATTTGTCTTCTACCGAGCATAATTCCTGCAAAGAATAAACTATATAAAAAGAATCCTCCACTTATAATTGCCATAATCCAATTAACATCATATTTATAATCTTTTTCATCAGATAATATTATTCGTGATTTAGTTACATACTTTGATAGATATAATTCGTCACTATCAAAAGAACCACTTGTTACTAATTGTTCTATACTTTTATCTTCTTTAAATTTATCACTATTCTTATAACCATCTCTATACGATATAAACATTGTAAGCATTGAATCACTCATTTTTGAATTTGTACTGCTTTCGAATATATTACCTGTATAATTTGAAAGTGTTATAGAAAAGTTTGATACTTGAACAAATAAAAATGTGGACATCATAATGAGCGTTCCACATTTTACTATTTCCATTATTATCATTTTAAAAGTTGTTTCTTCATCTGGATCTAAAAGTTTATTTACAAATTTCCATATAATAAACAACGCAAATAATGTTACCGCTATTGCCATAACTCCTGTATAAAAACTTCTAAAAGTTTGATTATTAGATAGTGAATTGATTATATCAAAAGTATTTAATTTTTTTATTATTTGTAAAAGTCCATCTATTAAATCATATATAAAACTAATTACATACCAACCTAGACTTCTTAATAAATCAAAAACTTTTGTCATCATAAAGTATATACCTATGTGAATAATCTAATTATAATATTAACTAATGAAATTGCTAAAATAATTCCAAATATACCAAGTAGTGTTTGCAATATTCTTGTTTTAACTCTCGGTTTTTGGTCAACATCTACAACTGCATACATTATAAAACTAATAACAAGAGCAACACCTGCAAGTGATATACCAACTGCCAATGCCCAATCAGTTATTTGTTTAATAACCTTTAATACTGTATCCACTGTATAAGTTCCACCTTCTAATTGTTGTATTGCTAATACATTAAATAAATTTTTCATTATATTCACCCTTTCTTTTGTTTTTTGCCATAAAAAAAAGAACTGTGTAATCATCAATAACATTGATTAATAACTACACAGTTCCAAGAAAGAGTTGTCCTTTAAAAATATAAACACTACACCATTTTAGAATGTGTAGCTATTAACCTAATTTTCAAAGAACATCAGTTATTTTTTATTTTGACATTTCTTTATTATTTTCTAATCTTTCTATTAAATTATCATTCATATAAGATTCAACTAAATCTTTATTACAAATAATATCTTCTATATCAACTCTATCATCATTACCTGCAACAAAATGTTTACCATCAAAAGAATTATCTTTATCACTAAAATTTCTTTCAAATATTAATGGTACAGTGCTTTCACAATTTGAGTGATATATTGCAAAAAATCCTTTTTGCTTCGACTTTAAATTATCATCAACATAAATATTATTATCAACAATAAATCCAATAACTTCATAATATTGATTAAATTCCTTACTATATGCTTGTCCTCTAACTAATGGACCTATTTCAGTAGGTCTTAATTCAAAGTCATTAGTATTTGAATTTTTAATAATATCTAAACATCTTTTAATTTTTTCTTCCATAGATGAATTATCTAATTCTTTCATAGATTGATAATACCAAGTACAATTTTCTATGACATCAGATTTTTCATCTAAAATTTCTTTTATAAATATATTACTTTTTGACATATAACCCTGTTCTTTATCACTCCATAAATCCAATGTTGTGAAAAATATTTGGTCATCATAATCAAATCCTAAAAAATAATATTTATTATCATCCAATCCTATGAATGCTTGACCTTTTTTTAATTCATCTTTCAAGTTCATCACTTCCTTTATCTCTATCATCATTAAAGCAACATTGTAATCCACCATAACCACATATTTTATATTCTCCATCGTCAATAGTAATATAATCGTCTAAATTATATTTATCAATTTCTTTCTTTAATGTGGCAATATCTTCTTCGATAAAATCATTATAATCTTTTAATTCTTCCCAATCGTTATAGTCTATATGACACATATTTGATTCACTATCACATACACAGTCATATACATATTTTAATAATGGGCTTAATTCACTTACCTTTGGCATATTAAATTCTACACCATTGTTTTTTTTAATAAGTTTATATAATGAACTTTCTATTACTTCTATTGATGCAGTATTATAATTGCAACCTATATCAGAAGTATTAAAATAATTGATTACATTTGCTTTCTTATGAGATTCTAAATCTTCTACTATGTAATTAACATATAAATCATCAGAGTCATTCCAATAATTTAATAATTCATATTGATATTTCATTATTTATCTTTCCATTTCTGTTTGGTTTTTTTCTTTATTTGTTAATTCATGAACTTGACCATCAGAAGTATAAACTTTATTATTTGTTCTATCAGTAATTTCAAAACCAAGAATATCTATTGCTTTATCTTTATATGTTTTACCATCTCTTTCAACATCTTTTTGATAAGTAGATATTCTACCTTTTACAGAAATCCAATCTCCTTTTTGAATTTCATTACCATAAGAGTTTACTAATTCTCCTCTTAATACAATAGGAACAAACTGTGTATTCCCATTATTATTTTGGGCTAAATCAAATCTTAATATTTTTTTACCATTTTGATTAGTATAAATATCATTGATATTAGCAACATTCCCTTCTAATTCAAATTTATTTTTTGAATTTTTTACTTCTCTTTCAACTTCGTTATTCATCTTTCTCTTTCCTCCTTATTTTTGTTAAATCTATCAAATATCTTTTTATATAAATTCAAATCAGTTCCATCCATACTTTCTATTTTGCAATTATTATCTTCTAGAAATTGTAAAAAATTTATATTGTAAATAGTATTTCTTGATAACTGAGTTATGTCTTTTATAATTACTTTTGAATATTCTTTATTTTCAATGTCTTCTTTCAAATTATTTAATTCTTTTCTATTCAAATCCAATCGATTTTGAACTTTATCAAAATAGAGTGTATAATCATAATTTTTCATAAGACACCAATCTGATATTTGCCTTAAAAAATAATCAATTGATTGTCTGTTATGATTTTTGAAACTAGCATATACTGCAACCTTCTCCATAAATTTTTCCTTTCTTTAATAGTTTTGTTTATCTATCAATGTTGCCACATAAACAACTTGTTTGTTAGTTCCACTAATACAAGTAATAAGTGTAATATCAGATGTATTAGTTTGCTTTAATTCAGTCGTTCCTGTTTTTTCAATTTCATATTTATTAGATACTTCGTAGATATATTTAACACCTTTATAATAAAAATAAACTTTGTCTTTCATATCTAATTTTTTTAAGTTTCTAAAAAATGATATATAACTATTACCAGAATGAGCAGCTAAAATAATATGACTATTAATTTGCTCATCTGGTAAAGTAGTTTCATTTAATATGTAAATATTTTTATCCACATTGTTATTAGAACTATTTTTATCAAATAGTCCTATTTTTAAATTTATTTTAGGTATTTCTAATATTGCCATATAATTAACTGTTTCCTTTTGAATAACAATTTCTTGATCCTTGTCATTTTCTTCAATTACTATTTCTTCTTCATCTTCATTTGTAATTTCAAAAAATTCTTCTATCATTTGATTTTCTTGAATATCTTGTTTTCTATTTTGACAGTAATTATAAATAAAATATAATGTACTTAAAAAGAATAAAAAGATACCCATACAAATTATTAATGAGTATCTTTTATTTTTTCTTTGCTTTTTTACTTTTGATGAATCCATAAGCAACTGCTCCCATTCCTATAACTGACATTCCAAACATGATAAATGGTATATAATCATTTTTTAAAGTATTAGGCACTTCAATTACAATTTTTTCATCTGTCATAGTGCATTTTATAATTTCTCCATCTTCAAGAACTTCAAAATACATTTTTTCACTATTAAACTGATAACCCTCTGGTGCTTCTTTTTCTATAAAATAATATTTTCCATACCTTAATTCTTCAATGACAATTTTACCTTCTTCATTTGTTTTACCACTATAAATTAATTCATCTTTATCATTGTAAACTTCAATAATAGTATTAGGTAATGGCTCACTATTTGAAACATCAATTTTTGTTATTTCTACTGTTGATGTTATAGGTTTATTCTTCATTTCGGCTTTTACTATTTCTCCATTATCTTTTAATTCAAAATAGATTTTTTCGTTAGTTATAACATAACCTAATGATGCCTCTTTCTCTAAAATATAATATTTACCTAATTTCAATCCATCAATAATGATTTTACCTTCTTTATCAGTTTTTCCTGTAAAAATCAATTCATCATTTTCAGTATATACTTCTAAAATTGTATTAGGAATAACATCTCCATTGATAAGATCAGTCTTTGTTATTTCCACCTTTGCCTTTTTTAAAGTATTAGTCATTTTAATAGAACTATAAACAATTGCTGTTTTATTATCTTTTTCAATTAGCTCTACAAAATATTCAGTTTCATCAAGTAAATATTCATCATTTGTTCTTACTTCTACTACTTTATATTTTCCTAATGGTAACTCCTCACTTATAGCATATCCATCTTTATTAGTAGTAATTGTTCCAACTAAATCTCCTTTATTATAATAAATATGAGTTCCATCTGATGATTTAATATCTTCATCAGCATAGATATTATAAACAATACCCTCTAATGTAATTCTATCATTATAATTAAAAGTTCCATCTTCTATTGTGAAAACTTCCCCATCCTTTATTACTTCAATTTGTCCTTTTATTGGACTATTATTAAAGTATACTGTAATAAATGGTTCATAAGTAGTATATGAATAATGCGTATCATTTCCAATAGTAAAATCTATCCCTTTTTCATCTAATAAATAACCTTTTGGACTAGATATTTCATATAAAGTATAATTTCCTGCAACTAATTTAAGATAAGTTATAAATTTACCATCTTTATCAGTTTTAAATTCACTATATACTTTTCCACCCACATATTGAGATACATATTGTTTTGTATCTTTGTTATAGATTTTAAATGTAGTATCAGCAAAAGCAATTGTTTTTCCTGTTTCAACATCAGTTTTAAAAACTTGTAAATAAGCAGATAAAGCATTGTTTAAAATATTATAATATTGTTCTTTTTCTGAATTATAATCAACTGTAATATAAAAATCATAAATTTTTTCAAATCCTGTTGTTGAATTTACTTGATGAAATTTCCATACTCCATAAGGTAGATTAATAGTTGCATAACCATTTTTATCAGTAATTATTTCATCAAACTTTTCTCCATTCGGATAATAAATTTCAAATTTTATACCTTTTTCAGCATTTAAAAAAGTAGTGTTACCATCTACAAAATCATATTGTTTCAATATACTTATATAATTTTTTACTACTGTTTCTTTTGAATCTTCGGCTTTAACTAGACTCTTTCCCTTAATATCAAAGAAAATCTTTTCATTATTTATTTCATATCCATTACTAGCACTTATTTCTTGTAAATAATATGTTCCATAACTTAATACCGAATCACTTATGGCATATCCATTTTCATCAGTCGTAATTTTTGTTACTAATGATCCATCAGTTTTATATACTCCATATATAGCATTCTTTAATGTCGCTTGTCCTTGAGCAGTAGAACCTGTTTCAACATCTTTTTTATTCATCTCAACTTGTCCATAATATGAATTTATTTTAAATTGACTAACAACAGGATCAGTCGAACCTGCAACAAACATATTCTGAACTCCATCTCCATAAAATATTTTATAATTTGATGAATAAGGCATTTTCTTTTTTAAATTTACTGTGATAGTTCCACTTGTAGTAGGTTTTATAATTAAATTATTTCCATTTACACTATAATCTGCACCATTTACTAAAATATCATAATTTCCTAGTACATTATTTGTATCAGTTAGTGTAATAGTTTCTCCCACTTGTAAACTATATGTTCCACCATTAAAACTTGGTCTAGTATAATGGGTAGCTATTAATCTTTCAATTTCAGCAGTTTCTGCTGATATATCTAATTGAGTTCCTGCTCCCCATCTTTCAGTAGAAAAATTTACATAACCACTACCTATAATTGTTTGCCAAATCATTCCTTGTGTAGCTGCTCGATATTTTAAAGTTTGATGTCCTGGATAAGTATAACCATAATATCCAATTAATGTAATTCTTTCTTTTATTGAATCAGATAAACCTGTATTTGACCAATTTCCTTCTATCATTGAAGTCCCCTCTGGAGTACCTGGCTCAATACAATATGCAACTTGCCCATCTACAGTGTATAATCTCCAATACCATGAGTGTCTATCATTTCCACTTGCATTATTTCTATCATAAAAATAACCTGAATCTTCCATTGTTAATGTGGCTGCATGAACATTTTGAACACCAATAAACGCACCAATTGTTAGTGCTAATACTAATGCACATTTCTTTAAATTAATTTTCATTTGTATTCATCTTCCTCCTTATAAAAAAAATACACCTTTCTAGGTGCATATAGATTAATCATAATCGTTTATATTAATCATTGATTTGTATCTTGAATTACAATTTCCATTCTCACAAAATATATTTAAGTAATAACCCATTATAGTATTTGCTTTTGAAGTTACCTCATAACATCTAAAATACTGAATATCTACTACATCTATAAAAGCAATGTCTTCTCCTGCTTTCATACAACCTGCATTAGTTGAAAACTCAACATTACCACCAGTTATTGAATAAAAAAAGTCATTTGGGTTAGCAATTTTAGTTAAGTCTTCACTAGGTTTATTAATTGGTGGATCTTGCTTTGGTGGTTCAGTATTATTTGATATATTATTATTATTATTAGAATTACTATTCGTATTAGAATTTACACTATTATTGTTATTGGTCGTTGTTTGATTTGAGTTAGTATTAGTTTTATTACTTGATGTTACATTATTAGGTTTAGAATTAGTTGAAGAACTATTTTTATCATTAGTTTTTGGAGTGTTATTTGTAGTTGTTTCTTTTTCTACAACATCAATACTTTCCTCTCCCTTATCTTCTTCTATTTTTTGTTCTTCTAATACTTTATTTTCTTTTAATTCTTCTTTAACATCAGAAGTAATTTTTGAATTTCTTTTAGTATCATAATTTTTATTGGAATCACTAAACACTAATGTAAATATAATACCTATTCCAACTACTACTACACTAATCAAAATAATCCATTTAATACGACCTTTAAATGTTTCTCTCATAGTATATCAACTCCTACCCTTAAATCTCTTATAATGGCTAAAAATAGGTAAATATAAAAGATTTTTACTATTCTATTTATCACTTAAAAAATGAAATTTTGCAAGAGTTTTTTTAAAATTTTTCAAATATTAGTATTTATGGTATTTTTAATTTAACTTTTATAATATACTTCAAGTTTATCACTCCTTTCTTAAATATTAGTTTTTTTAACGAGATCCCTATAAACTCGTAACTTAATGCACAAAAAAAGAGTCAATACGACTCCTATGGCTACTACTTCAATTTTATTATTTGTAAACTATTATATTAAAGACTATTCCAAATCTTACTATTGCACTATCCTTTATTACATCAAAAGTTCTTCTAGGAATATCAAATTTAGATTTAACTGATGATTCTGATTTGCCACATAGTAAGCAATCATTTATATAAGCATTTTCTTCTTTTGACATAATAGAATATAATTTGTTTAGTTGAATATTAAATAAGTTATATTCTTGTTCATTATCTAATTTATATTCTACTGCTTTACCAACAGGATCAGAAATATTTTGAGTAAATTGTTCTAATCTTGGTCTATAATTTGGAGTTAATCGTACATGATATCCATTAATATACTTATTTCTTGCTATTTTTAACTCTCTTAATTTTTCAACAACTTTCTCAAAAGTAGCAGGTATATCATATATTACCATTTCTTCTTTTGTTAATGTAAAATTGTCAGCAAATTCATCTTGAATATTTGGTTCTAATTTTAAATCCATAGTAACCACCCTTTCCTAAAATAAAAGAGAGAAAATTGGGGCAAAACCCTAACTTTCTCTCTTAATAAGATTTAACATATTTTTTTCAGAGGCATTTAAAACAAGTGAATTATCACCAAAATCATAATTTCTAAATATAGTTTTAGACGAATAAACAATTTTATTGTAATTCATACAGTCAACCTCATTCCCTAAAAAAAGGGAGAAGAAATCCAGTAACTAATCTTAAAATAGAAATTGATACTGCTTCTTCTACCCTAAAAAATTAAATATAAATTCGTTATAGATAGCAGAACTACCAATAACTTTAAACTAATTGTTACCTATTCTAATATTTTTAGGAAAATATGTCAATAATTTTTTTATAAAAATGAATAATAAAGTAATCTCTTTGCATAATTAATTCATTTTACTACATTATATCACTTGACAAGACAAAGTCAAGCTCAATTCATGACCAATTCATGTCATTTTGTGTACAATTTGTGCCAACACTTAAATTAAGCGTTTTTAACCATTTAATTGTTGCAAAATTGAATCTTCTATTTCATCAAGAAGTTCTGTTATAGATTTTTTTTCTATCATATCTTTTAATATATTATATTTTAAAATAGCATCTTCTTTATTATCTTCTATTCCTCCAAATACACCACTAATATCATAGAAACCATTGTCATCTGTTAATGATACAATGGCACCATATTCAAAAACTTCTTTTTCAGTTAAAGGGAGTACATGATAATTTTCATCCAACATAGTTGGATCAGTATGCATATAATGAATCAAATACAATTCAAAAGTTATATTATCTTTTTGAATATTATCTTTTGATATATAAATATCATTTAGATTTTGATTCTTATCAGAAGATATATTTTTTAGTTTTGTATTCTCATTTTCAACAAACTCATTAAAAGTACCAATGTTGGTGTCTATTTGCAATAATCTATCATAGTCTTGTTTATAGTATTTTTGTTGAAGTTCTTTTGATAATTCATAAATATTTTTAAATTTAATATCTATCATATATACATCCTCTTTTCAAAAATTAATAAATTTTAATAATAACGGTTCTTTATATAAATTATTGTATCACATAAAATTATTATTTATAACATAAATTATAAATAGTAAATAAATTCATAAACAGTGTTAAATAATTTTGTTTTTGTAAATTTATTAATTACATAAAAGATAATACCAAATTCAAAAACCGTAGTCAAAAAAATAATTTCATTACCAAATCCAGGACTCATAACTGTTAAAGCTAAATCCTTTGGAATTCCACTAATACTACAAATAATATTGGAAAAATTAATATTCATATCAATAAGATAGACTGATCCAATAATTAATGGTGTATGTATTAAAGTTATTAATAAAGACTTAAAAATAATAGTAATATAATCTTCAAAATCAAGTTTATACACAATAATCGCTCCTTTCTTAATAAGTATATCATATTTTTAGGTAATGTCCCGACACTTTTTTAATATTATTTTTTTATTTGAGAAAATTATATTATGAGGTGGTACTTATGATATATGAAAGAATGAAAGAGATTAGAGAATACTTTGATAATACACAAAAAGAAGTTGCCCAAAGTTTAAAGACAACAAGATCAACATATGCCGGTTGGGAAAATGGTATTGATATTATTCCATTGACGAAATTAAATGATTTTTGTAATTATTATGGCATTAGTTTAGATTATATATGCGGTCTTACAAATATTAAGAAATATGATACTATTAACGATAATATTGATAAAAAAATTATAGGAAACAATTTAAAGACTATTAGAATGGAAAATAATGATACCCAAGATAAAATTTCTGAAATAATTAAAGTAGATCAATCTAATTATTCAAAATATGAAATGGGAAAAATTTTAATTCATACTTATCCATTGATAGAGTTTGCTAAATACTATAAAGTATCTATTGATTGGATATGTGGAAAAATAAAAGATTCAAAAAATTAGATAATTGAATCTTTTTTATTTTAAAAAATAGGATTGCTAATATTAATTAAAAATAAGGTAGTGAAAACACTACCTAATTCTTAAATTGATTATTTTACTTTTCTTTATTTGATAATTTTATTACTGCTTTTGTGTATTTCATAAGTTCCTTTTTATTTTTAAAGCCACAAGTCATTGCAAAAAATTCAGTATAGCTAGTGTCTTCTGAAACTAATTTTAATTGAATCGCTTTATTTATGTTATAACTTTCCTTTGAACTAATAGTAGATAAATTAGCATAGTCTTTAATACTTATATTATATAAAGGATCATTTGCTTTAAATTTATCATAAATTTCTTTAGTCATAATGCAATTATCAATTAGTTCTTCATTGTTTTTAAACTCTATGACAATATTATCTTCACTTTTAGTAACATTTACAATTCTGTCAATATAATTAGCTTTGCCATTTTTAATACTACCCACATTAGGAGTTTTAGTAATCATTATTATAGCAAATACTATAATCACTAAAAGAATACTTGAAATAATGATAATTTGTTTTTTCTTGAATTTTAATTTACTTTTTTTCTTATTCACATTATCATCCTTTCTTTTACAAAAAAAGGAGTTAGAGAAAACTCTAACCCATTTTTAATTTGTTTGTTTTCTTCTAATAACAAATGCTCCAGCTCCAGCTAATCCCAATAAAGATAGGATGCCAGTTACTACATAGAATATAACATTATCCCCTGTTTTTGGATTATCAATTTCTGGAATAACACTTGCTACAGTGAATTTAGTAGTTGCTTCTCCACCATCTGAGAAAACAACTTTTAAAGTATGTTCTCCTTCTGATAATGTATCAATATAACTTTGTTTAAATGTTATAACTGTACTACCACTTTCAGAAGTATAGTTTTCAGAATCTACTAATACATTATCAATATACACTTCTCCATCAAACAAATCATAATTAGCATCTATTCTAAATTTAGCTTCAGTATTTTTAGTGATTGTGTATTTTTGATTAGCACCTTCTGTTACTTCATAGATGATTTTTTCAACGACTACTTCAAGTTCCATATTAGAAGTTATATTAGTAAGAGTTAAATTATCACCAACCATATCTGAAGTTTTATCAGTACCATCAACTAATACTTTAATTAATCTATAACCACTATTTACAGAAATAGTAAACTCTTTATTATCTCCATAATTAACACTTATTGCACCATTAGGTGTAACAGTTGCTCCTGTAACTTCCTTAACAGTTACAACAAATGGAATTTTTTTATAACTTACTTCAACATTATAATTTTTATCTACAGTAAGATTAATTCTATTACTTGTTACATTAGTTTCTACTGAATTTACTAGTACTTTATCAATCATATAACCAGTATCTGGAGTAAATGTTAGTTCTACAACACTTCCTTCTATTACATTAGTTTTAGAAGAAGTAATTGTACCATTACCTCCATTAACTGAAGTATTAACATCAAATAAATCTTTTGTAACTACTGTTATATCAATATCAGTAATAGTTTTATAATTTAAAGTATCTTCTGGTGTATAAGTTGCTTTATAAGTATGTGTTCCAACAACAAGTGCTGTACTAGGTACATTCCAAGTAAATCTTCCACTTAAAGTAATATCTGCAAGAGTATCTCCTTTAACACCTGTTAAATTAGTAGGAAGTTCATAAGTTGGAGTTGCTTGAACAATTTTCCAACTAAGAGTTAAATTTCCTGTAGTACCATCAACCCATTCATAATTGTTTTTATCTTTTAATGATACTGTAGTTGTATAATCACCTACGTTAGTAGCACCAAGTGTTCCAGATAATTCTTGTAAATTGAAATCAATATTATCCATTGCTGGAAAACTTCCTAATCCATTATATACAATTTCATTAGTTCTTAGAGTAACTTTTTCTAATTGAACTTTTTTAATTTTAAAGTTATAACTAACGCTTCCAGAATAATCCACATTGGTATCTGCTATCTTATAAGTTACTTTATAAGAACCTGCATTAACTGGTGCAATAGTAGAATTATAGCTATTATCAGTTCCTTCATATAATACTTCTAATTCACTTACAGAAACTTTATCATCTGTTATAGTTAAAGTTCCAGTTGGAGTTTTTGAAGTTCCATCATAAGTGAACTCTTCATTATTGTTTAGTCCACTGATAGTTAAAACTTCTTTATCGGCTATTTCAAATGTTGCTATTCCTGTACCTTTATAATTATTTTTACCAGTAACAGTTACAGTTGCTGTACCTATACTAGTATTATCAGTATAACTTACTGTATAATCAGTATATTGTGTTAATATTCTACCATTTACTACTACTGTTGGATTTGGTGTAATTTCACTACCTGTTACTCTATATGCTGCTTGTGGTAATGTTACACTTGCATCAGTAATAGTTGCTTGAATAATTTTCCAATTAAGAGTTAAATTTCCTGTAGTACCATCAACCCATTCATAATTGGCACTATCTTTTAATGCTACTGTAGTTGTATAATCACCTACATTAACAGCACCAAGTGTTCCAGATAATTCTTGTAAACTACTATTATAATTATCTGTACCTGGGAAACTTCCTAAACCATTATATACAATTTCATCAGTCATTAAAGTTACTTTTTCTAATTGAACTTTTTTAATTGTAAAATTTACTTCCTTATCGCTAAAAGTATAATTTCCATTAGTTGCCTTAGAAATTATAGCTTTAGCTGTTCCAGCATTTTTATTATCTGAATATACAACTTCATAATCAGTTCCTTTTGTTAATGTTGTTGATCCATCTTTTACAACAACTGTTGGTGTTATTTCTGAGCCAGTATATGTTTGATCAGCAATAGGATCAACTGCTATAGTTATTGATTTTGGATTAATTGTGAAATCCACTTTGCTAGTTGTTGCACCTTTATAATTAGTAGTCTCACCAATTATAGCATATACTTTATAACTACCAGCATTTGTTGGTTTTGTAGTAG
>JBJEEA010000013.1:0-3285 GCA_051872635.1 Bacilli bacterium | reverse complement strand
TGAACTAATAAGCCTATTAATAAGCCTTTTCGTTACTTGAAAACTCCACATAATATTATCTATTTTAACCCTTCTAACATTTCAATTAGTTTATCATCACCAGACCATAGTGCCTTCTTTGATTCAACATTTATTAAATTAGCTGCTAGATTTACAGCTTCAATAACGACATCATTAGTTATATCAAGATATATCTCCGTTGTTTGTATTGAAGCGTGCCCTAAAAAACGTTGTATAATTGGTAATGCGGTACCATTTTGAAGAAAATGAACTGCTTTAGAATGTCTGAATGTGTGAGGTGTTACGGTTTTATTACTTAATGTAGGACATTCTTTTTTGCTTATTTCATAATATTTATCGACCAGTTTATTAATGCCAAACCTAGTGTATGGCTCACCACAGTGATTGGTAAATAAATATCCATCATTTATTTTTAATTTAGACATATATTCATTAACTATTTTTACAACATTATCATTTACATATATTATTCTTTCCTTGTTACCTTTGCCAAGTATTCTTATATATGGATTTTGGTTATTAAAGAAAAGGTTAGATGTTTTGATATTAATGAGTTCACTTACTCTTGTACCTGTTTCATATAGAACAGTAAAGAGTACATAGTGTTTATAACCATCCTTTGTCTTGATATTGATTGATTTAAAGAATGCTTCTAGCTCTTCAATAGTCATAAAATCCTGTTTAACTTTAGTAACTCTTTTTAACTTGATTGATTTACTATCTAAAAATACTTTTATATATATCGGGTTGATGCTTTGAGCATATTCAAGAAAAGAATTAATAACTGTAAGTTTATGATTCCTTGTTTTACTCGAACATCCCAGATCTGATTCAACGTAATTTAGAAAATCAAGTATATTATCTTTACTGAAATTTTCTATTGATATTTTGCCGGCTTTAATACCTTTATCAGCTTTAAGATAATTAATAAACTGTGAAATAACTGATAAATAAGTAGTATAAGTATTCTCAGAATACTTTCTCTCGAGCTTTAAATGCTTTAAAAAGTATGATTCTAGTATTTTGGAGAAATCATTTTTAATCATAATATTTTTCTCCTTCGAATATCCTGGCTATAAAAGAAGAATAATCAGCCATCTTATTCTTAGTATCCTCAAACAAACCTGGTGTAAGCCATATATATTTCTGAGTTTCTCTAATCGATTTATGCCCAAGGTAAGCGGATAAATATGTTAAATTTAGATTTACATTATCGCATTCTTTTTGTAGGTTTGTTAAACACATAACACAAAAGGTATGTCTAAAGTCATGTATTCTAGGGCCCTTACCTTTTTGATGGGGTATCCCTAACTTTTTCAAACACACATAAAAATATCTATTTATTGTTGATTTAATTATTTTTTGATTATTTATTTTAGAAAAGAAATAATCATCATTATTAATTTCGTAAGGGGTACTTTCAATATAATCTAATAAAACTTTCTTCAAAGAATCAGAAAATGGTATTATTCTTTCATTATTATTTTTGGCTTCTTTTATGGTAAATATATTGTTTTCTAAATCAACATTATTTTTCTTTAAGTCAGTAACTTCGCCAAGTCTCATACCAGTAGTGATAAGTGTTTTTATCACTGCACTAACACAATTGTATGTATTGATATCAGCTTTAAAAGTTCCAGGAATGGAACTTGGCTTTAAATTATCAAAATATTCAATAATTTTTATAAGTTCTTCATAGGGATAGATATATGGTATATACTGTGCTTCGCCTTTTTTTGATATTGGAGGAATTTTATAAATGTTTTCAATAATATCATTTTCATAAATATAGTTGGCAAATTGTCTTAAAACTGAGGCTTTAGCGTTTTGATTGCCGATTCTTTCATTTTCTTTTAAAAACAGAAACGGCTCAACTATATCTCTGGTAAACAAGAGTTCATCAATTTCCAAACCATAATAATATCTATCAAAAAGATATATTACGCTCTCACTGCTTTCATATTTATAGCCACACAATCGTTTATATTCATAAAAATTTTTAAGGTGTTCTTTCCAAGGACTAATCAATTCACGCATTGGAAGGTACCTCCAATACACATTTTCTTAAGCTGTTTATATTTACCTTGGCATATATATGAACACAACTTGAATCTGAATGACCTAATGTATTAGCTATAGTAAATACCGGTACAGAGTTATTTATCATATTTGTAGCCAAAGAATGTCTTAATGCATGAGCTCCATAGTGTCTATCCCCTATGTTTATTGATGATGCAGAAAAATAAATTTCAATTATACCTGATGGTATACGCGAATTCATTTTTTCGCCTTTTTCAGTTAGAAAAACATATTTATTATTAGATTTTGGCCTTTCTTTCTGGACATACTCAATAATTGGATTTCCAATTTCTGGTATTAAGGGAAAAATAATCTGTTTTTTTGTTTTCTGTTGAATTATGGTTATTAAATTATTTTTCCAGTCGATATTACTGAACATTAAATTACATACATCAGAACATCTAATACCTGTATATACGATAAAACAAAGTATGGCATAATTCCTGAGATGATTATCTTCTCGATTAAAATTCTTTGATTCAACTAATAAAGTTTTGATTTCATCGGTACTATAAGCAGATGGTATTTTTTTATTATTAGTATTCGGAAAATTCTTGGGCCAAACACTGATAATTTCTTTACTTATTTCACCAATATCATAACAGTATAGTAAAAATCTAAAAATAAGCCTCATTTCTATAGCGTATGATACAAGACTCATATCATTTTTCCTTGATGATAGGTATTGTATAGCAGTTTCTTTTGAAAGATTGTCAAAATCAGAATCGACTATGAAATTTCTTATTCTTAGACGCTTATTATTAAGCGTTCTTATACAATTACCATCATTTTTACAATTAGAAAGATAACCATCAAGAAGTGATTCAGATCTATCACTGATAATAAAATCTTTTCTATAATGAACGTTTAAGATTTCAAAAGGAATATCATTATTACTTTGAATAAGTCTATCAAACGCAATTATGTATGTCCTCTCTACTTTTAATAATTTTTCTTTAGGAATTTTATAAATATCCCTATTAAAATAACTGGTACAGTATTGATATATCATTTCTTCTTTAAAGACTGCATCTTTTCCATACTCACGAATCAATCGATTCCAGATATACCAGTTGGCACTATAGACTGTTTTTTCACTATATCCAGCATCAAGAAGTTCTTTATAAGCTTTATCAATAAGCTTTTCTAAAGTGTACATATATTTACTACCTCCTTTGTACAAGG
>JBJEEA010000012.1:0-3352 GCA_051872635.1 Bacilli bacterium | reverse complement strand
ATCCTCTAATTAGAAACTATTTATAAACTGTCCAACTTTTGGGGTTCAGTTCATAATAGGCTCTTGATTTTATTTTGGCTAGTTTTGTCATAATATGTCTAATTAGTTTACACATATTACAATTACTGCTATACTACGTTTATAAGTAGTATAAATAAAGGAGATATTATGATACATACTATTGATATTGATAATATAAAAATGATTATAAATAATTGTCATTATTATGATTATATTACAAATTATAATGTTTATTACATAGATGATGTTACTTTTCATCTTATAAATTGGTATAAAGATGTAATATTTTTATATAATGCAAGTAGTAATTATGATTTGAAAGTTATAAAAAAAATAGATAAGGGTGTTTATTTATATTTGAAAGATAGTAGGTATAGAAGAGGGTTAAAGAAAATTATAGATATAAATGATTTTGACATGAAAAATAAAAATTTATTAGTAGATAAAATAATTAAGTATAATGAAAAATACGAGACAGATATGTACTTATATATTAAAAGCAGTAAGTGGATATAAAAGTATGGAGTTATGAAAAAGAAAAGCGTTATATATAGGCTTGCTTTATGAAAAAAATTATTTACTTATCATTTTAAACATGATATGATTGTTGTAGATGAAGTAGGAGTTATATTAATATGATAAAGGAATTACAAGTGCTATTGCAAGAAATAGAAAGTGGTAAAAGAAAAGATTTGTTTGGACTTGACTTAACACAAGAAGACCTTTTAACAAAAGATAAAGATGGTGTTTATTTTTTAGAACATTTATTTAAAAATAAAATATCATTATTACCACTATGTGATGTATTAAATGAAAAAAAACATAGTGCTAAAATTGTATATATATTTTGTGAAAATGATGAATGGATATTCTTTGAACTTGATGAAAGTGTTATGTTTTCAAATATTAATGGTGAAAGACTAATTGATTATATATTACAAAAAAAATATATAGGCTACAATACAGTAGGAGCAATAAAAGAACATACTGAAATAATAGATTTAATGTGTGCATATAATTGTGAATATTTGTTATTTTATTTAAATCCAAAAATTATTGAAAAGTTAATAACTAAAAATGAAAATGGAACATACTTGATTGAAAAATATTTAAATAATAATAAAGTGTTAAAACAAATAATTTCTTTAGTAAGTGATGTAAATAAATTAATTGAATTATGTAATAATTATAATAACTATGAATTGATGAAATATGCAAATAAAAATATTCTTATGTCTAATTATAATAAAGATACTACTGTTTTAAATTACTTAGTTAACGAAAAAAATATTATACCAGATATATTAGAATATCTTCCATCAAAATTGGATTTTATAAAGTTTCTTATGGAAAATAATTTTTATGATTATTTAAAAAAAGCAAGTGAAGAAGTATTATTACTAGAAATTTATCCTGAAAAAACTTTGTTAGAAATTCTTATTGAAAAAGGATATAGACCTCAAATAGATTATATTAATGAAGAGAAAACAGTTGATATTTTATATAAAAAACAAATGCCTGATTTACTAATAAAAGCAGATATTAAAGAGTTGTTAAGTTCTTGTGGAGACTCTAATACATATTTTGATTATATTTTAGATTGTATTGCAGAAAAAAAGATAAAGGCTAGTATTCAAAAATTTATTTATTCTGCTAGTTCTATTAATGAGTATGTAAAATGTTATCTTGCAATAGCAAAACACGATATGATGGAGTACGTAAAAGAGCTAACAGTAGAAGATTTATTAAAAGAATATGACGGTATTACTTTGCTAAATGGATTATTAAATGCTGATAGTAATTTAACGCTAAATAAAATATTAACAGAATCTATAAAAGCAGATCCTAAAATTGCAGTTATTTTAAAGTCAAGGGGATTAGAACAAGAAAATGCTAATATTTCTTCAGAAAAGAATGATTATACTGCAGAATATTTAGATAAAATTAACAATAGTCTTGGTATTGGGCCTTTACTTGAAGAAGGAGAACTCTTATTAAAACAATTACAGCAATTGTTTCTTTCAGATGGTAAAAGTGATAAAGAATTAATTTCTGCGTTAATTAGTGGATATAGACATTCTCTATTTATTAATTATAAAGTTAATGTTGAAGAATTAAAAAGATTGATTCAAATAAAGCAAAAAAATTTTTATAGATTTTGTTACATAAAAAAAGAAGATAGTGGTTATTTTTCTAATTCAAATGGTTCAATTTTTTGTGATAGTGCAGTAGTTGAAACTGTTTTGCATGAAACAGGACATGCAATGCATTATTATTTAACGCAAAATAAGGTACCAAAATCTTATCAAGAGATAACAGAACATACAAGACAGAATCCCGAGACATTAAACAAAGTTGAAGAATATGCTGATAGATTTTACAAATTAAATCAAAAAATAAAATTACTTGTAGGACAAAAGTATGAAAACTTTTTTGAAAATTATTACAATGATGAAAAAAAAGAGGAAATAAAAAGTAATTTAGCAAAATCAAAAATTGAAAAAAAAGAAGAGTATAGTTCATTGGGAATATCAGATGAGCAATTAGAAATTATATTAGAAAATATTTTTACTGAAGAAGAATATATTGCTCATCAGAAAAGAATATTTGTTAAAGAAAATGTTGACGCCATTATGAGGAGTGAGTTTGGAGCCTTTATGGCAATTGGAGATATACTTGATGCTATATATGAAGGTAATTTGTATAGTGAAAATCAAAAAAATCATCAAGGTGAAAAGATAAAGGGAACAGCCGGACATGGGATTTATTACTACTATAATACATCACATGGCTTTGATGAAATGATTGCTAATTTTGCATTTATTTCAAAATCAAAAGATTCTAAAGAAATATTACAATTACTAAAAAAAATAGTAGGAGATGAATTATATGATATGATAAGTGGCTTCTACTATGAAAATATAGTTCATTTAAGCAAAGAAGAATTAGAAACAAAAAAAGCAATAGGAGGAAAATAATAAATAATATGAGAAAAAATAAAAGGGAAGATAAATTGCTTGAATTATATACTTTAGCAGAATTATCATATCAAAATCATTTTAAGGATGCTACTGATGATATAGAAGATTTATATCCAGCCAGTTGGTATGAGAAGAAAAATTATAAAGAAAAAATAGCAATTATTTCAGAAGCAATTAAAACAAATACATTAATAGTAAATACTCTTTCTTATCAAAACATAATTGAAGGAGTAGAAAGAAAACTAAAAAAAGAATTATAGTTATGTAATAAAAATCAAGAACTAGATAAATTTATTGAGTATGTAAATAATTTTGTGTAAATAGAAAATCTTTCCATGATATAATGAATT
>JBJEEA010000011.1:0-3475 GCA_051872635.1 Bacilli bacterium | reverse complement strand
CAACTTGAATCACTTTTTTTATATAGAAATGTTTCACATCAATTGTAACACAACAGTGCGAGATGAAATAAATACTTTAAGTTACTTGAAAAATATATTATTTTATTATATACTTATATTAAATTATGAATTAGGAGGAGTTTTATGAAAAGTAGTAGAATTATGAAAATCTTCGAACAATATGTAAGAGGGTATGATATGAATAATATTAATATAAAAGCTAAGTATTTTCACTCTCTTAAAGTTATGGAAATAGCAAAAGAATTAGCTAGTAGTCTTGACTTTTTTACCGAAGAAGATGTGGCAGTTTGTGAATTTATTGCTCTATTTCATGAAATTGGCTCTTTTTCAAAAACTCCCGACTATCATATAGATGGTGATAATGAAGATTCATATGAAAAGACAATTGATGTTCTATTTAATAAAAAGTTAATTAGAGAAATAACTAAAGATAATAAATATGACAATGTTATTAAAATGGCTATTTATGCTTATGAAAAAAATGGTTTTCCTGATGGTATTGATAATAAAACAAAGCATATTTGTGCCATTATAAAGGATGCTCATAACTTGGATTCATTTAGAGTATTTGTCAATTACCCTTATGTTGATACTAGAATTAATAGTTATCCTAATAATCTTATATATGAAGATTTTAAGAAATTTAAAACGATTAGTCCAAGAATGAGTGAAAATTCTTCAGATACTGTTTTAGTAGTATTATCGAAGATGTATTCTTTTAATTATAAATATTCTTATTACCTTCTTAAGCAAAATAATTATATAACTAAAGTTATTGATTGTCTTACTTTTGAAAATAAAGAAATCGAAAACTTTTTTAAACAACTTGTAGTAGTTTTAAATAACTATGTCGATAAAAGGATTGGTGTTTTATATGCTAGATAAAAAGTACAACCATTTAATAGTTGAAAAAGATAAATATGAAAATTGGAAAAAGAAGGGATACTTTACTTCTAATGACTTAAGTAAAGAGCCTTTTGCAATCGTTATTCCTCCTCCTAATGTTACAGGTAAACTTCACTTGGGACATGCTTGGGATACTTCTATTCAAGATATTATTATTAGATACAAGAAAATGTGTGGATATGATGCAGTGTGGATACCAGGAATGGATCATGCAGGTATTGCTACGCAGGCTAAAATTGATAAGAAGTTAAAAGATGAAGGTATTGATCCTAGAAGTTTGGATAGAGAAGAATGGTTAAAGGTAGCATGGAGTTGGAAAGAAGAATATGCTGAAAACATTCATAGACAGTGGGCTAAACTAGGTCTTGCGCTTGATTATTCTAAAGAGAGATTTACTTTAGATGAGGGGCTATCTAATGCTGTTAAGAAAGTTTTTGTTGATTTATATAATAAAGGATTAATATATAGGGGAGAGAGAATTATTAATTGGGATCCAGTAGCTAGAACTGCTCTATCGACAGAAGAAGTTATCTATAAAGATACTCCTGGGGCCTTCTACCACATTAAGTATATGTTAGAAGATAGTGATGGTGAATATTTAGAAGTTGCTACAACAAGACCAGAAACTTTATTTGGAGACACTGCAGTAGCGGTTAATCCTGAAGACGAGAGATATAAAAAATATATCGGTAAAAAGGTCATTCTTCCTATATTAGGTAAAAAGATACCAGTAATTGCTGATGAGCATGCTGATATGGAGTTTGGAACAGGTGTTGTAAAGATAACTCCTGCTCATGATCCTAACGACTTTGAAGTTGGTAATAGGCATAATTTAGAGAGAATTGTTGTTATTAATCCGGATGGTACAATGAATGAAAATGCTGGTTCTTATAAAGGACTCGATAGGTTTGACTGCAGAGAAAAACTTACTAGTGATTTAAAAGAAGCAGGACTACTATTAGAAGTTGAAGAAATTAATCATAATGTCGGATATTCTGAAAGAACAGATGTCATGATAGAACCATATCTATCTAAACAGTGGTTTGTAAAAATGAGGCCACTTGCGGATAGAGTACTTGAAAATCAGAAGAATAAGAATACTAAAGTTAATTTTATACCTAGCAGATATGAAAAAATTATGAATCACTGGATGGAAATTACTTATGACTGGTGTATTTCAAGACAATTATGGTGGGGACATAGAATACCAGCTTGGTATAGAGGAGAAGAAGTATATGTTGGAGTAGAAGCGCCAGAAGGAGATGGATGGGTACAAGATCCTGATGTACTTGATACTTGGTTTTCATCGGCTCTATGGCCTTTTAGTACTTTAGGATGGCCTGAAGATACAGAACTCTTAAAAAGATATTACCCTAATAATGTACTAGTTACGGGATATGATATTATTCCTTTTTGGGTTAATAGAATGACTTTTCAAGGACTTGAATTTTTGGGTGAAAGGCCTTTCAAAGATTGTTTAATACATGGACTTATAAGAGACAAACAAGGTAGAAAGATGAGTAAGAGTCTTGGTAATGGAATAGATCCTATGGATGTAATAGACAAATATGGAGCTGATTCACTTAGATTCTTCTTAACTACAAGTGCATCTGCGGGTATGGATTTAAGATATGATGAAGATAAAGTTAAATCTACTTGGAATTTTATTAATAAAATATGGAATGCTTCAAGATTTGTACTAATGAAGGTAGATGGATTTAATGGAAAAGACTATACACTAGATAATTTAAAAGAAGAAGATAAGTGGATTCTTACTAAACTTAACGAAACTATTAAAACAGTTATAAAGTGCATGGATAAGTATGACTTTAATATTGCAGGGTCTACTTTATACGATTTTATATGGAGTGATTTTTGTGATAAGTATATTGAACTTTCTAAGTTTTATGATGATAATACTACTAAGAGTGTACTTATAAAGGTTCTCACAGATATATTAAAGATGTTACATCCTTTTATGCCTTATGTCACTGAAGAAATATATGGAATGCTTCCAATAAAAGAAGCAGAATCAATTATGATTAGTAAATACCCAGAATATAATAAAAAGGAAGTATTTACTACTAATATTGATAATGTACTTGAATTTATTACAATGTTTAGAAATAAAAAGGCTGAACTATGTATTGGAAGTGACTTTAAAGTTATTATTAAAATAGATAATGGTGATGAAAAACGAATAATTACAAATATGCTTAAACTTAATGATAAAATAACTAATGAAATTGCTATATCTAGTACAGAAGTTAAATATGACAACTTTGAAATTGATATCGTTTATGATAATAGTAGAAATTTAGAAGAAGAAAAAGAAAAGTTACTTAAAGATAAGGAAAATTTAGAAAAATCTATTATTCGTAGAGAAAAATTACTCTCTAATGAGAACTATGTTAATAGAGCTCCAAGAGAGATTGTCGCTAAAGAAAGAGAAAGTTTAGAAAAAGAAAAAGAATTACTTAAAAATATTTTGAATGTACGTTTGTAAATGATGTGAAACAAAATTTTTGTAAAAATGACTCAATTTGAT
>JBJEEA010000010.1:2471-3572 GCA_051872635.1 Bacilli bacterium | reverse complement strand
TGTATAATCAAATTAATATAAGCAGTGGACATAGTATTAATTGTCAAGGTGCAAGTGATATAATAAACGAAGTTACCGAAGCAAGAAAAGTAGTCGATAAAATTTACGAAATGTGCAAAGCTATTGGTATTGAAGTGTACAAGTATCATGATACATCAAGTTCAAGCTCTCAAAATTTAGCCAACATTGTAAACTGGCATAATCAGTTTAAAGATGGAATAGATGTATCTATTCATTTTAATGCTTATCAACATACATCAAATAGTATGGGAACAGAGGTTTGTTATTATTCACAAGCACAATTAGCAAATCAAGTTTCAGCTGCAATTAGTAAAGCAAGTGGGTTAAAAGATAGAGGAGGAAAAGAAAGAAAAGGGCTTTATGTTTTAAAGAACACAAATAAACCAATGATATTAATAGAAATTTGTTTTTGCGATTCATCATATGATGTACAAAAATATCAAGAAAACTTTGACAACATTTGTTCAGCAATTATACAAGCATTAACTGGTAAATCTTATCAAACAAATAATACGAATAATAATTCAAATAATGATAGGATTTATCGTGTACAAGTTGGAGCATATAAAATTAAATCAAATGCAGAGGAAATGCAACAAAAATTGAAAAATTTAGGTATTGATAGTATAATTGTATAAAATTTTTAATGGAAAAGTTTAGTAATAATAAACTGAACAATTATTCAACCCTTGCAAACCCAGTATTTGTAAGGGTTTTAAATCATCAATTCTGACAGATTTTAAATTTTAACTTTAAATTCAAATAGAGAAATAGTTATCTTAATTAATTCTAAAATTTTAAAAATTAAATGAAAGGAAGTGTTTTGTTCGTGGCTTGGTATAATTATGATAGAATTAATAGCTATAATGCTACTTTAAATTTTATATTAACTAATAGAGGATTCGGGAAAACCTTTGGAGCTAAATGTAATGTAATAAAAAAGTTTATAAAAAGAGGTGAACAATTTGTTTATGTAAGAAGATATAAAACTGAGCTTAATGATATTCATAAATTTTTTGATTCACCCGACTTAAGAAAAAAGTTTAAAACACATACATTTGAGGTAAAAGGAAAAACATT
>JBJEEA010000010.1:0-2371 GCA_051872635.1 Bacilli bacterium | reverse complement strand
ATGTTAAAACAATTAATTTCATATTTCCAAGTTGGAAGAGTAAGATTTTCTGACCAAAATATTAAACATTTAATGTATGACATTTTTAGAAGTCTAGGGGTAAAATAATAGGAGGGTTTATCCCTCCAATTATTAAATCATTTCTCTTATTTCATTCTCATGTTCTCTTAATCTTTTTCTTATTCTTGAAAGAATTGTTTTTGTACCATTATATTTTACCCCAAATTTATTACTTATTTCTTCTATTGTATAACCTTGACAATACATTTTAAAATATTCCTTGTGCCTATCATTTTTAATAAATTCGCATACCTTATCTATTGTTTCATTTATATCTTCATATTCATCTTCAGATTGAATAACATTATATAAACTCATATCATTGTTATTTTCATTAACTTCTTTATCCAAAAATACTCTGTTATCATAAACTTTCCTTTTTTCTCTTCTTTCAATTTTTAAAACATCATAAACCCCATTTTTTATTACTTTAGCTATGAATGTATTTAATCCTGCGATATCTTCATTATATTCACTAATAGCAAATGCAACTTTTGTTTCACATATTTGCAATACATCTTCAAACTCTACTCTATCATGATACTTTACTAAAATAGTATTATAATATCTATATGTCATTCCTCTTAAATATTTATCTCCATATTTATTTATATAATCCTCATATTTCATAAATCCCCACTCCCTAAAATAAATAATAACTATTTGAAATTTTATAAGGTTGCTCTTGGATAAGAGTACCACCTTTTATAATCTTTGATTTTTTAGATTTTATTAATCCAATTATTTTCTTTGTACATTGTTCATCATAATAATAATATACATCATTTTCTTTTGTATATAACTTCATCTTTTTTAATTCTTTGGTTGTGTGTGGACAATTATCGAATACATTGATATCATCAACTTGTTTCATTATACTATCTGTTAATCCACAACACTTAATTTCCCATTTATGTGTTGCTGCATTCTTTTCTGCATAACGTTTACTACCAATATATTTAAAATCTTCGAAACATAATTCGTTATCCCAGTAACCATATATTTTTGCACCTATATTTACCCCTTTAACTTCTTCAAGTGTTCCATATAAATGTAAACTATCTGTATCACAATAAAGAAATCTTTCATAGTTTGCATTAATTGCTTGAACTAAATACTGTTTTGCATATGATGTAATAAAGGTCGCCATAGGTAAATAAATATTATCTGAAACATATTCATCATGTAAATGATTAATTGTAAATATACCGTCTTTATTTTCAAACTCTGTAATTTCATTAGCTCCACTCATACCGAACTTACCATATAACCCATTTTGTCTAAGTTTTGCAATAGCTCTATTTGCACCAGTAGAATTCTTTTTTACTTCACTCCAAAAATCAATATAATTTTTAAATAAATCATGACTACCCGTAAATGCCATATGACCACCTAGTTCGTAAGAATAAACATTATAACATTCAAATAATAAATCTAATAATGGATTACATAATCTAAAAGATAATGTTACCTTTTCACCATCTTTTAAATTATTCTTTAAAATCTCTCTACCATTAAAATTCGGATTATCTTTAACTTGTAAAAAAGCCATTTTATTTTCTTTTACTTCAAAATCATAAATTGTAATTTCTTGAATATACAATAGAAAACATTTTTTATAACTATCATTCATTTTACAGTATGGAATATCTTTATAATTTGCTTGACCATATGGTAATAATCTATCAGACATAATATAAGGATAAAGTGAATTTACATCTAAAACTATCCCATTATGATTTTTATATTTTTTAAATTTTTCTACATTTTCAAAACATACTGTACTTAAACCACCATAATAAGAATGCCTTTGCCATGCGTCTGTAAAATAACTTTGTTTTGGGAACAAACATTCAAAAATTATTTGTTTCTTTAATGATGGTTTATTAGTTTGAAAAAATTTACTTCTCATTAATCCATTATCTACATAATCATATAAATCTTGGTTTTTAAACATATTTTGTTTTAAAGTATAATCTTCAAGAACTGTTTCTTTATAATCTTCTAATGATTGACCGCTATTAGTTAATTTAGTATAGATTACATGTTTCCCATTTATATCAAGTCCATCAATTTTTAACATTTTTACTAAATAGCTTAATCCAAATACATCATTATAAATATAACTTAATTCTTCCATTGTCAAATCTTCATTTAAACTTCTTTCTTTATCATAATCTAACCCATCTTTTGGTAAATGTAATTTAAGAAAATCATCGCAGCATTTTTGCAAACTATATGGAGCAATTTTGAAAGTATCATAAAAATTAATTGTTACATCATCACCTTGTAATGTTAACTTATAAAATAC
>JBJEEA010000009.1:73097-76170 GCA_051872635.1 Bacilli bacterium | reverse complement strand
ACATGATTATAAAACTTACTGCACAACAATTGTGCACTTCATATTTAAAATTACAATTTATAAAAAAGTTAATAAAAATGCTTTAAAATTATTGACTTATTTATTAATTACTGATAAACTTATAAATTGGTAACACATCTTTTTATGTGGATTATTTTTAAAAAATTAGATATCGGGGTGAAAGATTAATGGCTTATAAATTAAAGCAAAGTGGTGATTATAGAAAGAGAAGAAATTTTTCTATGATTAAAAATTCACTAGTAATTAGTGATTTACTTGAAGTACAAACTGAATCTTACAAATGGTTTGTATCAGAAGGGGTTAAAGAGGTTTTTGAAACATTTTCACCAATTGAAAGTTTTTCAGGTAGTTTATCTTTAGAATTTGGAGAATATGAATTTGGTACTCCTAGATATTCTATTAAGGAATGTAAAGATAGACAAATTACATATGCTTCTCCTCTTAAAGTTCAAACAAGGCTATTTAATAATGAAACGGGAGAGGTAAAAGAACAGGAAATATTCTTAGGTGATATGCCACTTATGACTGATAGTGGAACTTTTATTATAAATGGAGCTGAAAGGGTTATTGTGTCCCAACTTGTTAGATCTCCTAGTGTATATTTTTCTAAGGAAATTGATAAAAATGGTAAACCTGTTTTTGCATCAAAGATTATTCCATCGAGAGGTACTTGGCTTGAATATGAAACTGACGCCAAAGATGTGATTTATGTAAGGATAGATAGAAATAGGAAAGTACCGATGACTACTCTTTTGAGAGCTGTAGGATTATCTTCTAACGATGATATTTTATCTCTATTTGATAATGATGTGTATTTAAAGAATACACTAGAAAAAGATTCAACACATGATACTGATGAGGCTCTTATTGAAATATATGAGAAGTTAAGACCGGGGGAGCCTACTACTTTGGATAGTTCAAAGAATCAACTTATTACGAGATTTTTTGATGACTTTCATTATGATTTGGCAAGAGTAGGTAGATATAAATTTAATAAGAAACTAAATGTTAAAGATAGACTTCTTGGAAATAGAATTGCTGAAGATATAGTTATTGATGGTGAAGTTAAAATAGAAAAAGGTACTTTAATTAATAAAGAAGTATTTGAAGAACTTTCTAAATATTTAGATGATGGTTATGGTATGCAACAATGTAAGGTAAATGAAGACCTTACTATTAATGCTACTGTAGATGTACATAATCAGATTCAAGTTATTCATGTATATTCTAATGTTGATGATAAAAAGATAGTCAAAGTTATTGGTAATAATCCTAAATGTGAATGTAAAAACTTAACTATATCAGATTTCTATGCTACGGTATCTTATTATTTAAATTTAAGTGATGGTGTAGGTAAAGATGATGAAATAGATCATTTAGGTAATAGGAGAGTTAAACAAGTAGGAGAACTACTTCAAAATCAATTTAAAATTGGTGTGAGTAGAATGGAGAGAGTTATTAGGGAAAGAATGACTACTCAAGATATTGAGACGGTCACTCCTAAGACTTTAATTAATATTAGACCTGTTACTGCTGTTATTAAAGAATTCTTTGGTAGTAGTCAGTTGTCACAGTTTATGGATCAGACTAATCCAATAGCAGAACTTACACATAAGAGAAGATTATCAGCTTTAGGACCTGGTGGATTATCGAGAGACAGAGCTGGTATTGAGGTAAGAGATGTTAATTCATCACACTATGGTAGAATTTGTCCTATTGAATCTCCTGAAGGAGCTAATATTGGACTTATTACTTCACTTGCTAGTTATGCTAAGATTAATGAATATGGTTTTATTATGACACCATATAGAAAGGTTGTTAATAGTACTCTTACTGATGAGGTTGTTTATTTAACTGCTGATGAAGAGGAAGATTATTATATTTCACAAGCTACTGTTAATATTGATGATAATAATAAAATTATTGATAATATTGTAGCCGGTAGATATAGGGGAGAAAATGTTTTAGTATCTCCTGATAAGGTTGATTATATTGATGTATCACCACAGCAAGTAGTATCTGTAACTACTAGTTTGATTCCGTTTTTGGAGCATGATGATGCAACGAGAGCACTTATGGGTGCTAATATGCAAAGACAGGCATTACCACTTCTTACTACTGAGGCTCCATTTGTTGGAACTGGTGCTGAATATATTGCTGCTAGAGATAGTGGTTCAGTAGTAGTAGCCAAAGCTGATGGTATTGTTAGTTATGCTGATGCTAAAAAGATTGTTGTTAAGAATGCTAAGGGAGAAGATGTTTATTATTTGGCTTCTTTTGAGAGATCTAACCAAGGAGAAACATTTAATCATGTTCCTATTGTTAGAGAAGGAGATAAAGTTAAGAAAGGTCAGATAATAGCAGATGGACCAAGTACGGATAAAGGGGAACTTGCTCTTGGTAAAAATGTTGTTGTTGCCTTTACAACATTTAATGGTTATAACTATGAAGATGCTGTTATTATGAATGAAAGACTTGTCAGAGACGATGTTTATACTTCTCTCCATATCGAAGATTATGAAATACAGTGTCGTGATACAAAGCTAGGGCCTGAAGAGATTACAAGAGATATTCCTAATGTTGGAGAAGAAGCTAGAAAGAACTTAGATGAAAATGGTATTGTAAGAATTGGTACAGAAGTTCATGAAGGGGATATTTTGGTAGGTAAAGTTACTCCTAAGGGAATGGCAGATTTAACTAGTGAAGAGAAACTACTTCATGCTATCTTTGGCGAAAAGACAAGAGAAGTTAGAAATTCATCACTTACTGTTCCACATGGTGGTGATGGTGTTGTTCATGATGTTAAAGTTTATACAAAAGATGATAATGATGACTTACCAAGTGGTGTAAGCATGGTTGTTAGGGTTTATATTATTCAAAAGAGAAAGATTCAAGTTGGCGATAAAATGAGTGGTCGTCATGGAAACAAGGGTGTTATTTCACTAATACTTCCTAGCGAGGATATGCCATTCTTGCCAGATGGTACTCCTGTTGATATTATGCTTAATCCACAAGGTGTTCCTTCACGTATGAACATTGGACAGATACTTGA
>JBJEEA010000009.1:0-72997 GCA_051872635.1 Bacilli bacterium | reverse complement strand
CCATATTCTCTTGTTACACAACAACCTCTTGGCGGTAAAGCACAACTTGGTGGACAGAGATTTGGTGAGATGGAAGTTTGGGCACTTGAAGCTTATGGTGCTGCTCATGTACTTCAAGAAATTCTTACTTATAAATCAGATGATGTGGTAGGTAGAGTTAAGGTATATGAGGCTTTGGTTAAGGGACAACCACTTCCTAAACCTGGCATACCAGAAGCATTTAGAGTACTTATTAAGGAATTCCAAGCTTTGGGACTTGATATATCAGTTATTAATAATAATGATGAAATTGTTTCATTTAGTGATCTTGAAAAGAATGCTGAAGAAGTTGATGGACCAATTGCTGAAGAGGTTGTCGATAAAGAAGAATTATTTAAAGATTTTGGTGAAGAAGAGACGGATGAACTCGATGAAGAGGATTTGGATGATGAATTAGATGACTTTGATGAAGATGTTGAAGAAGGAGGTGATTTCTAATGTTAGAGGCTAATGATTTTAAGGCTTTAAAAATAGGAATTGCCTCACCTGAAAAGATTAGATCTTGGTCTTATGGTGAAGTATTAAAACCTGAGACAATTAACTATCGAACATTGAAACCTGAAAGAGATGGTCTTTTCTGTGAGAAGATATTTGGACCTACAAGAGATTATGAATGTTCTTGCGGTAAGTATAAGAGACTTAGATATAAAAATATTATATGTGATAGATGTGGAGTAGAAGTTACTAAATCTTCTGTTAGAAGAGAGAGAATGGGTCATATTGAACTTGCTACTCCAGTAAGTCATATTTGGTATGTAAAAGGTGTTCCTTCATATATTGGACTATGCCTTGATATGTCTCCTAGAGATTTGGAAGAAGTAATATACTTTGTATCTTATGTTGTATTAGACCCAGGTTCTACCCCACTAATTAAGAAACAGACTTTGTCTGATAAAGAATATAGAGCTTATTATGAGAAGTATGGCAATACTTTTAGAGTAGGTATGGGAGCAGAAGCTATTAAGGAATTACTTTCTGAACTTGATGTCAATAAAGAGCTTGAAGATATTCAAAAGGAACTTGAAGGAGCTACTGGTCAAAAGAGAATAAGACTTGTTAAGAGACTTGATGTTATTAATTCGTTTGTTCAATCTGGTAATAAGCCAGAGTGGATGATTATTGAAGCCCTTCCTGTTATTCCTCCTGAACTTAGACCAATGATTCAATTAGATGGTGGTAGATTTGCTACTTCTGATTTAAATGATCTATATAGAAGAGTTATAAACAGAAATAATAGACTTAAAAAATTAATGGAATTAGGTGCACCATCTATTATTGTACAAAATGAAAAAAGAATGCTTCAGGAAGCTGTTGATTCATTATTTGATAATGGTAGAAGAGGAAGAAGTGTAACTGGAGCCGGAAATAGAGCTCTCAAGAGTTTATCTTCTATGCTTAAGAGTAAACAAGGTAGATTTAGACAAAACTTACTTGGTAAGAGAGTTGACTATTCTGGTAGAAGTGTTATCGTCGTAGGACCGGATTTAAAGATGTATCAATGTGGTATTCCAAAAGAGATGGCACTTGAACTATTTAAACCTCATGTTATACACGGACTTACGGAGAGAGGCCTTGCTAATAATATTAAATCTGCTAAAAAGATGATTGAAAATCAGGATCCAAAAGTATGGGATGTTGTTGAGGATGTAATTAAAGAACATCCAGTAATGCTAAATCGTGCTCCTACTTTACATAGACTTGGTATTCAGGCGTTTGAGCCAAAACTTATAAGTGGTAAAGCTATAAGACTTCATCCACTTGTTTGTACAGCATTTAATGCAGATTTTGATGGCGATCAGATGGCAGTACACGTACCACTTTCTGAAGAAGCAAAAGCTGAAGCTAGAATTCTTATGCTTGGTTCTAATAATATTTTAAGCCCTAAGAATGGAGATCCGATTGTTACTCCTTCACAAGATATGATTTTAGGTAACTATTATATTACGATGGAAAAGGCAGGACTTCCTGGTGAAGGAAGAATATTTAAAAATACTAGTGAAGCTTTAATGGCATATCAAAGAAGAGAAATTACGCTTCAGACGAGAATTGCTGTTCCTGTTAATTCGTTTAAGTATAAAGTATTTTTAGATAGTGATAAAAATAAATATTTGGTAACTACTCCTGGTAAGATTATTTTTAATGAAATTCTTCCAGATTCATTTCCATATTTATGCGAGCCTACTAGTGAAAATATTGGTGGAATAACTCCTAGTAAATACTTTATTGAGTATGGGGAAAATATTCCTGAAAGAATTAAGGAAATGCCTCTTACAACGCCATTTAATAAAGGCGCACTTGAGAAAATGATCGCTCAAATGTTTAAGAGATATAAGACGACGGAGACTAGTATATTCCTAGATAAACTTAAAGATTTAGGATTTAAGTATTCGACTTACTCTGGTATTACAATAGCAGCTTCGGATGTTATTGTAAGTAAGAATAAAGAGGCCATTGTTGAAAAGTCTAATGAAGAAATTAAGAAAGTTAATAAACAGTTCCAAAGAGGACTTATTACGGATAGAGAAAGACTTGAGCTTGTTATTGATATTTGGACAAGGGCTAAGGAAGAAATTCAAGATGAACTTCAAGGATATGCTAAAACTTATGTTGATAATCCTATCTTCATCATGATGAATTCAAAAGCCAGAGGATCAATATCGAACTTTGTACAGCTTGCTGGTATGAGAGGATTAATGGCTAAACCTAATGGAGAAACTATTGAAATACCTATTCTATCTTCATTTAGTGATGGTCTATCGGTATCGGAATTCTTCTTATCAACACATAGTGCTAGAAAGGGTAGTGCCGATACGGCTTTAAAGACTGCTGACTCTGGATATATGACGAGAAGACTAGTTGATGTAGCACAGGATATTATTGTTAAAGAAGAAGATTGCGGAACTATTCAAGGTGTTCTTGTTAGTGCATTTACTGATGATAAAGATGGTATTATTGAGCCATTATATGATAGAATTGTCGGCAGATTTACAAATAAGAAAGTAATTGATCCAGAGACTAAGGAAGTTATTATTGATAAAAATGAATATATTACGGAAGCAATAGCGGATAAAATTATTAAAGCTGGAATTACAGAAGTTGAAATTAGAACAGTTCTTACTTGTAAGACAGATCATGGTGTTTGTCAAAAATGTTATGGTAAGAATTTGGCAACGGGTAATTTAGTTGAGATTGGTGAGGCTGTTGGTGTTATGGGTGCTCAATCTATTGGTGAACCTGGTACACAGCTTACGATGAGAACTTTCCATACTGGTGGTGTTGCTGGCGCTGATATTACGCAAGGTTTACCTAGAGTTGAAGAGTTATTTGAAGCAAGAATACCTAAAGGAAAAGCTACTATAGCAGAAATAAGTGGTGTTGTTTCTAAAATTGAAGATGCTGGTGGTAAATTTAAAGTATATATTAAGAATGATAATGAAACTCGTGAGCACGTAACTTTATATGGAGCTAAACTTAGGGTTGAAAAGGGTCAAGCTATTGAAGCTGGAGAGAGAATTACGGAAGGTAGTATTTCTCCTAAAGAATTGCTTGCGGTAACTGATCCTAATACAGTTCAGCAGTATATCTTAAAAGAAGTTCAAAAGGTATATAGATCACAAGGTGTTGATATTAATGATAAACATGTTGAGATTATTGCTAGAAGAATGATTTCTAAAGTAAAAATTATGGATGCTGGTGATACGACATTTGTTCCAACTACTACGGTATCTTTACAAGAGTTTACTAAAGGTAATAAAGATGTTATTATTCAAGGCAAGAAACCTGCAATTGGACAACCAATACTACTTGGTATAACCAAGGCATCTTTAGAGAATGATTCATTCTTATCTGCGGCTTCATTCCAAGAGACGACAAGAATGCTTACTGAAGCTTCAGTTAAAGGTAAAGTTGATAAATTACAGGGATTAAAAGAAAATGTTATTATTGGTAAATTAATTCCTGCTGGTACGGGAGCTAAGGAATATATGGATATTGGTTATTCATTAGAGAAGGAATTTTTTGATGAAGATGCTTCAGAAGTACTTGAAGAAGAATTTATGGATTAAAAGATAGAAGTCATAGTTTCCTATGACTTCTATCTTACAAAGGTGGGATTTGATTATGAATATAGAGGATTTTATAGAATGCATTATTGATACTTTAAGTAAGTTAAATATATGTAAGGATAGTAGTAATGGCATTGTTAAATATGATATAGAGAATGCTATTTTATATTTAAAGAAGATGATGATTAAAAATGATTATGCTCTTGCTACTAATGATAGCAATATTATTTTGGATAATGTTTCTTTGTATGATACATTACTTTCTGTATCTGATGATATTCAATACTATAATGTCATGTTTTGTGATGATCTTTTAGTTGGTGCTTGGTGGAATGTATGTTTAGCTATGAGTGATTTGGAAGTAGAAAATTCATTGGTAGAAGAACATGCTAAAAAGAAAATCAAGTGTTGCTAGTATAAAGATAGCTGATGTATTTACTTAAAAGGCTAGTATTTTATGTTACTGGCTTTTTTAATTATAAAAAAACTAGTGTTTGAAATATATTTTATTATAGTGTATAATATTATCAAGGAGATTTTTTATGAAGATTGAAAAAATTGATAATGAGAATATTAAAACATATATAAAGGATTTAGGAATAGAAGCTACTTTAGATGATGAGAAAAGTATTGTTAATACTAATACCTTTGGGGTAAAAGAAGAAGATAAGTTTTTATTTGGTTTTATTTCTTTGCCAGAGGATGATTCAATTAGTATTACTTTTGGTAATAAAAAAATAGATGATGATATAGTTAAGAGAGGCATTAATTTTCTTAACAATAGTTTATCTTTTAATGGACATTTAATTATTCAAGTTAGGGATAATAAGCTTATGGATATTATGGATGAATTATATAGAATAAAAATGATATTTGTCAGCAAGAAAAACGGTGAAATAGTAAGTAGTTCTATTTCTAAGGAAAAATATGCCGAAATTGATATGAGAAGTATTAAATATTTTTATACTAAAAATGGTATTAATTGTAATTTATATAGTCAAAATATTCAGGATGAGGATGTTATTAAAAAATTAGATGATTTTTTTATGGAGTGTAATACTAGTTCTATTGATTTTTGTATTATTCCTGATAGTTATAATTATATGAAATCTTTAGGGTATGAGTGTATTAGCAAACGATATGTTATAGATAATAATTAAAAGAAAGATTTTATGTCTTTCTTTTAATTTAAATTTAAATTTTTTTCTTTTTTTGATTCCAATATTATGTGTGAAAAGTACTCATATTCAATATAGTTACGATTTGTCAATATTATCAAAATATATGGATTTTTATTGAATATTAAAGCAACATAGTTAAGTGTATTATTACTTCAGTTACTTTTATTTACTATTAATATATTATATTCTGATACTGTTATTGTCTTCTATAATTTGATAAAATAATCTAATAATTCATTACTGTATTCATTTCCTGTAATATAGTGGCTATATAATTCTTTTGATATATATAGTATTATCATCGGTACTAATATATATCAAAACGTCATTATTACTAAAGATAGTGATTGTATTTAAATTTTTTTAGAAATTATAATATATGTTAATTCTTTGATATTTATTATTTAAGATTATAATTTTTAAAAATTCTATTTTATTCTTATATTAATTTATATATAATTAATAGTTTCATTTAAATTTATGATTATTTTTTCTTCTGTTTGATTACTTGGATTTTCATATTTATATTAACATTTGATAAATAAATTTACTTCTTAATTATGAAGTGATATAATGTTTATGGAGTGGTTTGTATGTATAAAAATAAAAAGGTATTTATTCTTGGTATGGCTAGAAGTGGGTATGAAGTGGCTAAGTTATTAGCGGATGATAATGAGATATTTATTACGGATATGAAAGAGCAAGATAAGGATAGGGTTTGTGAACTTGAAAATTTAGGTGTTACTTTTGTTATTAGTGATAAGCCGGATACTTTACTTGATGATTCTTTTGACATTATGGTTAAGAATCCTGGTATTAAATATAATCATCCATGCGTAGTTAAGGCTAAGAATATGGGAATTCCAGTTATCAATGAGGTAGAAGTGGCTTATCATTATATAGATAAATCTGTTAAGATAATTGGCGTAACTGGATCTAATGGTAAAACGACAACTGTTAGTATTATATATGAGATTATGAAGGAAGCTTTTGGCGATAAAGTTTTTCTTGCGGGTAATATGGGAATACCTCTTTCTCATTTTGCACGTGATATTAAAAAAGATAGTTATTTAGTTATGGAAATATCTGATCATCAGCTTTGTGATATGTATGACTTTAAGACTAATGTTTCGGTTATGACAAATATTTATGAATGTCATACGGATTTTCATGACAGTCATGTGAGATATGTTGAGACTAAGAAAAAAATTTTTATGAATCATACAGAAAAAGATGTTGCTATTATTAATAGCGATAATAATGAAGAAGTAGAACTTACTAAAAATATTGATAGTACAAAATATTATTTTTCTAAAAATGATAAAACAGATTGTTATTATGATGATGGTTTTATTTATTATAACAATAAGAAAATTATTGATACTAGTAAAATTATTCTCAAGGGTGAACATAATTATGAAAATATTATGTGTGCTATTTTAGCTACTAAAGTATATGGTGTTAGTGATGAAATTATTAAAGAGGTTGTAAGTAATTTTAGTGGTGTAGAACATCGTCTTGAATATGTTGGTAACATAAATGGTAGAATAGTTTATAATGATTCTAAAAGTACGAATGTTGAATCTACCAAGATTGCTCTTAATAGTTTTAACTCTCCAACAATACTTCTCATGGGAGGTACTGATAGGGGACACTCTTTTGATGAACTTGAAAGTTATATGAAAAATACTAAGTTGGTTGTATCTTATGGTGAGACTAAGAATAGAATTAAAGATTTTTGTAATGAAATTAATATTAAGTGTAATGTATGTGATGATTTAGTTAGTGCAGTAAAAGAGGCTTATGGTAATTCTAATGTTGGAGATGTTATTTTACTTAGTCCAGCATGTGCGTCTTGGGATCAATTTAGTGATTTTGAAGAAAGGGGAAGAGTATTTAAAGAGTCTATTAATAAATATAAAAAAGAGTTATTTTTAGAAAAAGGGAAACATATTTATATGATTGGTATTGGTGGTATAAGTATGAGTGGTATAGCAGATATTCTTCTTAATATGGGATATAAAGTAAGTGGTAGTGATAGAGAAGAGAATAATATTACCCAAAAACTTATCGAACAAGGTATAGATGTATATTTTCCTCAGAAAAAAGAGAATATTACTAATGATATTGATTTTATTGTATATACCGCTGCAATAAAGGAAGATAATCTAGAGAGAGTTGTTGCGTTAGAAAAAGGCATTCCGATGATGGAGCGAGGGGAGTTTTTAGGAGAGCTTACAAAGCTATTTTCTAATACAATAGGTGTCGCCGGAACACATGGTAAGACTAGTACAACATCAATGGTCAGTTGTATATTTCTAGAAGCTAATTTAGATCCTACTATTCAGGTTGGTAGTATTCTTAGTAATATTGGGGGTAATTATAGAGTTGGTAAGAGTGACAATTTTATAATTGAAGCATGTGAGTACTGTGATAGTTTTCTTAATTTTCATGAGAAGTCTTCGATTGTACTTAATATTGATGCTGATCATTTGGATTATTTTAAGAATATCGATAATATTAAAAAGTCTTTTTATAAATACGTAGAACATTTACCTAGTAATGGTTTTTTAGTAGTAAATAATGATGATGAGAATAGTAGTGAGTTAAAAGAACATACTAAAGCTAAAATTATTAGTTATGGTATTAAGAATTCGGCATTATATATGGCCACGGATATTGAATATGACGAAGATGGTAATGGAAGTTTTTACGTTAATAAAAATTTAGAGAGAATTGGTAAGATAGAACTTTCTGTTCCCGGGTATCACAATGTATCTAATGCTCTTGCTGCTACGGCTTTAGCTCTTTCTTATGATATTCCTTTTGACAAGGCTCAAGATGGATTAAAGAAATATACTGGAGCTAGTAGAAGACTTGAATATAAGGGGCAGTTTAAAGGAGCTAAGGTATATGATGATTATGGACATCATCCTACTGAGATTGAAGCTACTAGTAGTGCTATTCATGGTAAAAAATATAATGAATCATGGGTAATATTTGAACCACATACTTATTCGAGGGCATTTAAACATAAAAGTGATTTTGCAAAAGCTCTTAGTAGTTTTGACCATATTATTATTACAGATATATATGCTGCTAGAGAAGATAATATATATGGTATTACAGAAGAAGATATTGTTTTAGAAATAAAGAAATATGGAAAAGAAGCTTTTCATATTAGTAGTTATGATGATATTGTTTTATATTTGAGTGAATATGTAAATAGTGGAGATCTTATTTTAACACTAGGCGCTGGTCATGTTACTAAACTTGCTGATATGTTAGTTAAAAAAAATGAATGATTTACTTTTCATTCATTTTTGCTTTTAAAAATTCTTCAAATACTTTTAGACCATATTTGGGATTATAATAATTTGGAAATTCATTTAAATGAGCTAGGGCTATTTTAGCAGTGGTTATCAAGTCATTGTTTGTTACATTTGTAGTTGGATCTATTTTGCCATGTTCTAATTCGATATTAATACCTGTTAGAAATTCTTCAGGGGAGTATTTGTCAAATTTTACGCCTAATTTATTAGCAGCATAAATGGCATCTTTTAAGTTAAACATTGTATCACCAATTTATTATATGTTTTTTATTTTTAAAAAGTATATTTTATGTAAAATAAGTGTATTCTTTTATTGACAAAATAATAATAAAAGTGGTATATTTTATATGTAGTAATCATTACTAATAAGGAGAAGCTAATATGCGTAATACTAAGCAGAGAAATTTGATTCTTTCAATAGTGGAAGATAGTACTAGTCATTTAGATGCTTATCAAATTTACGATTTATGTAAAAAAGTAATACCAAATATTAGTCTTGGTACGGTATATCGTAATTTAGGTAATTTAGTTGATAGTGGACTTATTGTAAGGCTTAAGGTATTTGATACTTATAGATATGATAAGAATACTAGACATAGTCATTTTATCTGCAATAAGTGTCATAAAATAATTGATATTTTTGATGATAATTATGCGAATATTAAGTATATTGGTGATAATTTAGTAACTGATTATGAAATAAAATATAAAGGCATTTGTAGAGAATGTATGGAAAGGAATGATTATTAATGGAATTAAAAGGAAGTAAAACAGAACAAAACTTAATGACTGCTTTTGCAGGAGAATCTCAAGCTAGAAATAAGTATACTTATTATGCTTCAAAGGCTAAGAAAGATGGTTATGAGCAAATAGCTGCAATATTTGAGGAAACTGCAAATAATGAAAAAGAACATGCTAAAATGTGGTTTAAGGAATTACATGGTGGTGAAATTCCTGGTACTAGTGAAAATTTATTAGATGCTGCTGAGGGTGAAAACTATGAATGGACTGATATGTATAAAGGTTTTGCTGAAACAGCTAGAGAAGAAGGTTTTACTAGAATTGCTTATTTATTTGAAGAAGTTGCTAAAATTGAAAAGGAGCATGAAGAGAGATATAGAAAGCTTCTTACTAATGTTGAAGATGGTTTAGTATTTTCACGTGATGGAGATAAAATTTGGCAATGTAGAAACTGTGGACATATAGTTATTGGAAAAGAAGCTCCTAAAGTTTGTCCTGTATGTAATCATCCACAATCTTATTTTGAAATAAAGAAAGAAAATTATTAGGAGATAATTATGTTAGATGGAAAAGTTGCATTAATTACTGGGTCATCTAGAGGAATTGGTTATGCAATAGCTAAATTATTTTTAGAAGAGAAAGCAAAAGTTGTGATATGTGGTTCTAAGAAAGAGAGTGCTTTAAAGGCTTGCGATACTCTTTCTAAAGAAGGATACTCTGATAATGTTATGGCTTTAGAACTTAATGTTAGTAGACCTGATACTTTTGACAATGCTGTTAAAGAAGTTGTTGATAAATGGGGCAAAATAGATATTTTAGTCAATAATGCTGGAATAACCTCAAATGTTGCTTTTGTTGATTCAACAAGTGAGGAATTTATGGAAATGTTTAAAATTAATTTCTTTGGCGTTGTTGACTTAACAAGAGTAGTTGTCAAATATATGAAGGAAAATGGTGGTGGTTCTATTATTAATACTTCTAGTATGGTTGGAATTAATGGTGGAAGAGGACAAGTCGCTTATGCTTCTTCTAAATCCGCGGTTAATGGACTTACTATTTCACTTGCCAAAGAACTTGGAAGTTATAATATAAGAGTTAATGCTGTAGCTCCTGGTGTTGTTGGTACTGATATGATGAGAGATTCTGTAAGTGAAGATATGAAGAAGATGTTAATTGGAATGACTCCACTTAGAAAAATGGCTACGCCGGATGATTTGGCTGGTGCTTATTTATATTTAGCTAGCGATAAATCGTCATTTACAACTGGAACTATTATTAAAGTTGATGGCGGACTTATGATGTAATTTTAATAAGAGACTTATATTTATAGGTCTTTTATTTTTGGTTATTGACCGTAATATTTGTTTATAGTATAATTATCATGTATTGTAGTTTGGAGTTTGAGGTATGAGTAGTAAATTAAAAATTAATAATCTAAAAAAAGAAGGAAGACGAGTATTTAATAAAAGTTTTGTGAAGTGTATAGCAGTATGTTTTATTGTAACTATTTTAATTGGTGGTACTACTACTAGTATAATAAAAAAAGAAGTTAAAAATTATGATTATAGTGAATATTTTAATCAACTTGATATTAAAAGTAATTCAGATATTGTTATTGATTTTATTAAGGGAGTAAAAGAAGAAAGTAATGTGAAAATTGATAAGTATTTAGAGGGGGCTAATGCTGGAGTACTTGCTAATATTGCTAACAATATTTCAAAATCAGATTCGTTTTTATTTGGAACATTAAATGCTATTAATCAAATGATTTTTAAAGATAAAATTGGTGCTGGTATTGTTATTTTAATAGGTACTATGATTACATTTATTTATTATTTTTTTGTTGGTAATGTTATAAAAGTTGGACAGTGTAGATTTTTTTTAGAAAATAGAAGATATGGTGAAACAAAAATAAGAAGAATACTCTTTCCTTATAGATTAAAGAAAGAATGGAATGTTGCAAAGATAATGTTTGTAAGAGAGGTTTATACTTTTTTTTGGTCTTTTACTATTGTATTTGGCTTTGTAAAGAGATATGAGTATTTCTTTATTCCATACATTTTAGCAGAGAATCCTGATATTTCTTTAAAAGATGCTTTTAGAATTTCTAAAGAGATGGCAAGAGGATATAAATGGAAACTATTTGTGATGGAATTATCTTTTATTTTATATTATGTAGTTGGTATTATGAGTTTTAATCTATTTAATTTGTTTTATACTAATCCATTTAAAGAGTGTGTTTTTGCTGAGCTTTATATGAATATGAGAGAAGATTATATTGATTGTAAAAAAGTTAATAATGAATTATTATGTGATGATTATTTAGATGTAAAATTTAGTAATAATAGTTATCCTATAGATAAATATTTTCTTCCTACATTGAGAACGAAAGTAGAAATTAGTGATGTTAATATTAAGTATTCTTTTATTGATATAATAATGCTCTTTTTTGCTTATTCTTTTATTGGATATGCTTGGGAAGTACTTCTTCATTTATTTAGTGATGGTACTTTTGTAAATCGTGGTACTTTATATGGCCCTTATCTTCCGATATATGGCTTTGGTGGAGTTTTGTCGTTGCTTCTATTAAAAAGATATAGTAAAAATATTGGACTTACTTTTATTCTTTCAATGTTTTTATGTGGAATTATTGAATATTTTACATCACTTTATTTAGATGTCTTGTATAATATGAAATGGTGGGATTACAGCGGATATTTATTTAATATTAATGGTAGGATATGTTTGGAAGGACTTTTAGTATTTGGATTTGGATGTACTGTAGGGATATATATATTATCACCCTTACTGAAGAGATTATTTAATCATATAAAATATAAATATAGAGTTATCATTTCTTCAATTTTAGTTGTAGTAATTATGATTGATTTAGGTTTTTCGATATTTAAGCCTAATCAGGGAAAAGGAATATCTTCTCCTAATGATAGTGAAGAACAAGTTTATATAGAATAAACTTTGTAAATTGTTATTTTGTTTGTTTTGAATTTTGTTGTAGATTATTTTTATTTGTGTTAAAATTTAGTTAAGGGAAAGTGATATGAATGATAAAAAATAAAAAAATAACACGTAGTATTAGTGCGGGAATGTATGTTCTTTCTACTGATGGAGCTGGATGTATGGTTGATACTGTAATGCAAGTTTCTTCTGGGGATCCTGCTCTTATTTCAGTTGCAGTTAATAAGAATAATTATACTAATGAGATGGTAGCTAAAAATGGTAAATTTGGTATATCTGTTCTTGGAATGAGCGTTAAAGGGGAGCTTATTAAGACTTTTGGTTTTAATTCTTCAAGGGATATTAATAAATTTGAAAAGGTTAATACTATCTCAGTCGATGGTATAGAGGTTATTAAAGATTCAATTGGATATATGATTTGTGAAGTTGTAGATACAATAGATGCTGATACGCATACAATATTTATTGGTAAACTTATTGAAGCCGATAAATTTAGTGATGAGAAGCCTATGACATATAATTATTATCAAGAAAATAAGAATGATATTATAAAGGTTGAAACGGAAAAGGGAAAAACAGCATATGTATGTACTGTTTGTGGATATGTTTATTATGGGGAAGAGCTTCCTAAAGATTTTGTTTGTCCTGTTTGTGGAGTATCTAGTGAGCTTTTTGAGAGAAAGAAATAGAAGTGTTTTTATAAAATTTGGGTCTGCAAATAATTTTGTGTAAATAGAAAATCTTTCCATGATATAATGAATTAAAGAAATGGAAGGATTTTTATTATGAAAGAAATTAATTAAGAAAAAGAAATGTTAAAATTAATACAAGAGAATTATGATATTAAGCCTACTTAAAACTTATCTAGTGCTTTATTAGAGATGATTAATTTTGAATTTGATTAATCTATTGGTTATTCTAAATATGTTAGGGCGAAAGAAAAAACTAATTATAGAAATGGTTCAGCTAAAAAGATTTTAAAGAGTGAATTTGAAACGCCAGGTGAATTTATGTTAACTTTTTGGACACATTTTTTCAAACAATATTATTTAAATGTATTGAAATTTATTTAAATTCTCTATTTGTAATTAGACCTAATTAGTTACAATCATCTTTTGAGATTATTACTAACTAATGAAATTTGTCTGTCAATTACAGATATATTTTCTTGTCATAAAATTAAATACTATGCTGGTGCTAAAATTGCTATATCGTCATTATATTTTTTACTTGGTGTATCCTATAGCTTCATGAATTCTTTGATTATTATACCAATTATATCTAGTTTATCTTTATTAAATGTTTCATAAATATTAACATTTACTTCTTCTTTTTTTATATGGACTTGAAGTATTATTATAAGGATATTACTATAAGAATGTTTAATGTTTAAATCACTTAGTATATTTTCAAAATTATTTAAAATTGTTAAAAAAGCATTTCAAATATAAAAAAAATATAGTATCATTAATAATAGGAGGAGTGTACATGAAAAATGTGAAAAAAAAGTTAGGGGTTTTTGCTATTATGGTTTGTGCATTATTTTTAGTTCCAAATATTGTAAATGCATTGGAGAATCATGAAGATTTAATCAAAAAAATAGCACCTGATGGAGAGAATGCGGTATTTAAGGTTAAGAAACCTACAAATGGTATCGAAGGAGATATTCTTATAAACGGTTATGTAAATAACTTACTTCAAGAAGATGGATATGAAATTTATGCAGGATGCTATGAAGCACCATATACAAGTTGCACAGTTCAAATCCAAAATACTGAAGCAGAATGGAGCCATTCATATACTATTAATGTTACATATGACGAACCAAAATCTAATTCAGTTCTTAATGATTATTTTAGTAAACTAAATAATTTTTCTGAATCTAATCCAAATACATATTATTTTGTTGAAGATTTGTCTTTAATAAACTATTATCTAACAAGTGAAAAATCAGAATTATGGAATCCGGGAGCTCCTGGTAGAGCATTAAAATTTAGTACATTAAATAATGTTACAAATGGAGCTAATATAACTTACTATATAGACGTTAGAGCTGGAGAGCAAGATGAAACTTTAATGTATGAATCAGCTTTTGGACCAATGAGTATATTTTATAATGGGTATTCATATGGTACAAAAACAGAAGGTTTATATTTAAAAAGAGTTATCTATATACCACAAGATACTGAAGATACAAAAGAATCTTACATAGCTGCCGCACAAAAGAGAATTAATGATTATTTAGGAAATTCATCTGTTATTGTGTCATATGGTGGTTTGTTAAGCACATTACCTGAAGGTTCTGAAGATGACGGATGCCCAATAAGAAGTGATGGGAACTATTATAATATAAAAATTGGCAGTAGAACTTACAAGTTTTATATTGTAAAAGGAACTGATGAAGAGTTAGTAGAACCAACATATTATGGATTAGATTTGAACTCTAAAATTGAAATAACAAGTGAAGATTCATCAATACCACTTGATACTTCATTAACAGTTAATAATGTCGAAGATAGTTCAATTAAAGACATAATAGGAACTGAAAATTATAGATCTTATGATATTAGTTTATATTCAGCTGCAAAAAATGCAAAAATAGAAAAATTAGAAAATGGCAAATTTTTAGTTAAGATACCAGTACCAACTGAATTAAATGGAAAAGATTTAATAGTGTACTATATTACAAGTGAAGGCACTACAGAAGAACACGAAGTTACAGTAAAAGATGGATATGCATCATTTGAAACTAATCACTTTAGCACTTATATTTTAGCAGAAAAAGCAGCAGAAATTGGTGAGGAAAATCCAAAAACTTATGATGGTATTGGTAATAGTATACTAATGGGAACTATATCATTAATTGGATTATTTGGTGTAATAATATATTTAAAAAAAAGAAGTAAAGTAAAAGCAAATTAAAAAAGAACAGAATAGTATAAATATTAAAGAAAGTAGTGGTTTTTTGTCAAATAGTGTAGGTGAAGAATAATATACAATGCGAGAGGATGACAAAAGTCATTCTTTTGTCATATCAGAAATTAAAAATATCTGGATATGAAGTGACTATATTTTCTATAGTCAAAGCCAATTCTTATACATTTAATTAGATTATTCTTTCTTTCTATTATTCCATTGTTTATGTTGTATTTGAATCAATTTTCAATATATTTTATATTTTCCTTATATAGTTTTAGTGCTTTACTCATTTTAATTGCTTTTTCATAAGTTTAATTCTAATTTGCAGTTCAGTATTATTTGAAATATTATTGTTTCTATCTACTAAAGTAGTTTTAGCAATAAAAGTATTATGACAATTTTTACAATAAAATCTTTGCTTATGTAAAACCAATAAACTTTTACAATTAGATATATTCGGTATTTTAACTTTATAATTCTTTTTAAAACCCCATTTTATAATATCGTTAGTTGATTCATTAACACAACTACAATTTGGACAAAATTCAGGAGTATAAGTAAGGATACCTTCAATAATTTTATGTTTTTTTTCTTTAATAATCCTTTCTTGAATAGAATTAGTAAGAATAAATATATTTTTATCTTTAATATTTAACAAATTTAGTATATAATTATTATGAGATATGTGATCACAACCTTTCAATGTTTTTTGTTCAATTACATTGTATCAGATTACATGTCTTTTTTAAATACTAAAAAATAGTGTAGTGATTTATTACACCAACACTATTTATTATACAGCCTAAGGAAGTTTTTTAACTTCTTTTTTTAAAGAGTTGCCACAAAGTCAATATTTTAGATTGAGCTTTAAGCGAGTTAATAAATAGATTTGAAATAAAATTATACTATGGTTAATGAATTACGATGTAAGGTAGCAATGAATGAATTTATTGAAATTAAGTAATTATTTGTGTAAATAATGTATTATATGAAAAACGATTCATCATATCTAAAAAATTCATTATTATAAAGATTAGATTAAAATTATGAAGTCACAAGTTATCTTCAAGATATCTATCTGGTGCTATTGTTTTTTTAATTTTTCGAAGGAAAACATTAGTAAAAATAATAGCAATTGTTTCAATACATGCTTCAAATATAAGCTTTAATCCTACTAATATGCCAATTGCTGCAACACCCCATATTGTTGCTTCGGTATTTAAACCTTTTGTTTTATTAGTATCAATAGTAAAAGCACCTGCTCCTAAAAAAACTATTACTGAAACAACTTGTGCTGGGATACACATCAAGTCATCATCATATGAGTTAAATGATGCCGATACAAACAAGATACAAACAAGAAAGCTCCTAAACATACAATAATGTTTGTTTTAAGTCCGGCACTTCTTCCTCTTATTTCTTTTCTAGATCAATCATAAAGCTTAAAACAAAACAAATTATTAATCTAAGAAAAAAGCAAAAGTGATCCATCATTGCACCTCATAACATTATGCTTGAATTATACGAGTAATATGTTTAAATAAATATAATTTAGAAATTTTAAATTATATTGTATATTTGAAAAAATATATTTTCAAGTGTTGTCTTTTTTTTAATTATATAGCCATATAATCGAAAATTTGATTGCTTTTATGGTAATTTTTTAGATCTTATGTTATAATAGCACTCAACTATTTAAGGGGGGAAATTATGTATGTTAAATAAAAATAATATAAGGACTTTATTGTCAGAAATGACAGACGACATGTATTCTAATGTAAAAAAAATTAAGAGTGCATTTGGAAATTTAGATTATACTGATGACGATAATCAATCTTTATTACATATTTTAGTAGATAATAAGTATGATGAAGCAAAGTGTTTTCTAGCTATTAAATCATTATTGCAAATTGGTTTAAGTCCGAATTTAGAAGCTGATTATAATTATAATTTTATTCAAACCGCTTTATATGCTGGATATAGTGAAGAGTTTATTTTAAATATTATTACTGAGTCATTAAAATACAAATTAAATGTTAATCATGTTGATAGTGATAAAGATACTATTATGCACACTGCAATATATAGTGATGATTACTTAGGTGAAGTTGAAAGAATTTATGATTTATTGTGTGCTAATGGATTTGATTCTTCATTAGAAGATCAAGATGCAAGAAATTTACTTGAAGCTATGATTTTTCAAAAGCAATATTCTAGAGAGCAAATGGAAGGTTTTAAAAAGAAATTTCAAGAAAGATATTCAAAATTATACAAGGATAATCAATCTAAAGAAATAAAAACAGTTGTTGCTAGTAATACCCCAGTAAAACAAGAAGTTCCCTTTGCTACTGTGACACAAACATTATCTGATAATGATATTTCAGAACTTGAAAAATATGGAAAAGTATTAAATAAGAAAAATTATATAGTTGCTCCAACTATTGGAAGAGAAAAAGAATTAAAAAATCTTATGATTACTTTGGCACAAGATAAAAAGAGACCTTTAATTGTTGGAGAGTCAGGTGTAGGAAAAACTGCATTAGTGGATGAACTAGCATATAGAATTAAAATAGGACAAGTACCTAGTTTCTTACAAGGGAAAATAATTTTAGAGGTTAATCCTAGTGATGTTGTTGCAGGTTGTCAATATGTTGGAATGTTTGAAGATAACATGACTAAATTAATGAAGTTATGTGAAAAATTAGATGTAATAGTTTTCATTGATGAGATTCATACAATATATGGTATTGGTTCATCTAAAAGTAAGGATAATGATATGGCATCTATGTTAAAACACTATATAGATAGATCAAATTTAAAGGTAATTGGAACAACAACTGAAAAAGAGTATAATGAATTTTTTAGTGGTGATACATTAAAAAGAAGATTTGAAAAAATTATAGTTAAAGAGCCTACTGAAGATATTTTATGTCAAATAATTGATAAAGTAATTGGTGATTACTATTTAAAAAATGGAATACAATTTGAAAATGAAAATATAAGAAATCAAGTTGTTGATATTATTGTAAGTGCTACTGAAAAAAATCATAGAGTTTATAACGATATGGTTAATAATCCTGACTTATCAATATCTATTGTTGATAAAGTGTTTGCATTTGCTAAAGTTTATGATAGTGAGTTTATAACAGCAGAACATTTTGTTGAAAGTTTTGAATACTGTGATAGAATTTATGAATCTACAAGAGAACAAGCAATAGCAAGATTAAGAAATTTAGATGCAAGTATATCTAAACCTGTACAAAGAGTTTTAAAAATAGATTTTAATAAATTTATAAAATAAAAAAAGAAAGGGGGATTATATTATGCCAGAATTAACTGATGAACAAATTCAAGTGTTGTTAGAAGGACTTGGGAAAAAATCTATACCACTTTCATTAAATGCAAGTAAACAAAATGAAGAAAAAGCGCTTAAAGAGTGTGATGAATATATTAAAACTGGTAATAAAAATATTAATGATATGAATCCTCTTTCTATTTATTATATTATTAGCAAATTACCAGAAGATAAGCAAATAACATTTATGAAGGATAATATAAAATACATTAAAGAACATGACAATGATATATTTTTATACACAATGATAGCCCCTAGATCTTTATCCTATTTTCTTTCTTTTAATGTGTTAAAAGAATTAAAAAATATTGATACTGATATATTTAAAAAAGTTATAAGTCAAAATCCTGAGAATTTATTTCATGGATTTACACATGAAGAGTATTATTCTTTTTATACCGAATTTTATACTGAATTAGTTCAAGTAGAAAATAGAGAATTTATCAATGGATTATATTTTCATAATAGCTGTTGTTATGATAATGCTAATATGCATGATATAAATAACATCTTTGAATTACAAATAATTTATAATGAAGAATTTATGGATTTTTTATTAGAAAAATATATAGATAAAATTAATGAATTTAAACCAGGAGAACTATTAACATTTATAAGGTATATTGAAAATGTAGATGTATATAGACAATTTGTAAGTAATCATTATGATAAATTAAATACTGCATTTAGTAATATTTCTGAATATGATTTAAAAGAGTATTTGAACGAAACTGATGAAACGAAGCAAGAGATTTTAATATCTAATTTTTTTGAAAATATAATACAAGGCCATGATATCAAGAAAATTAATAATAGTATCAGACCAAAGATTATTATTAATTTATATAGTGATGATAAAGAAGTGTTTAATTCATTAACTTTAAATGATTGGATCAAAGCATGTTCTAGATCTGGAGTATTTAATGATAAATTTAAAGAAATATTGGATACTTTTGAAATTGATAATATTGAATTGCTTTTTGACACAAACTTTTATATTTCTTATTGGCATAAAGAATCTATATCAGCATTGAGATATGTTGAAACAAAATATAGAAGTAATATTAAAACTAATGGTATATTAGAGGAAATTGATGAAATGACTTCTGTTTTTTCAGAAAAATATTTTAAGAATTTAAGTGAACTTAGAGAAATGTTAAAAAGTAATATTATTTCAAAAAGTGATGAAAATTATAAACAACACTTATCAAATTTTATATTGTTCTTAAGAAATCAAAATATTGTTAACAATATTGAGAATAATAATTTTAAAGAAATAGAAAAATTATTTTATAAAATTGTTATGGGTAAGTCAATTACTGTTTTATATGAGTTATCTAGTATTGAAGAAATAACAATCTTAAATAGATTAGGAAGTATAGACTTTAAAGTAGAAGATTTTACTGTAGAACAATTAGAAAATTATAATGTTAAACAACATAAACAGTTATGTAAAAAGTTTGAAGAAGGTAAATGGTCTATTAGAAGTTATAAACAGTTAATTTTAAAATTAATGTTAATGGTTGGATTTAATAACGCTAGAGTTTTATTAGAAATTGATGATACATTACCTGTATTAGAACATTTAGTAGGTAATGTTGATGTTAAAAATGTAATGTTAGATGAACAAGGAAGTCCAATACTAAATACTAAGATAATTAATTTATTATTTAATGATAAAAATTATTCTAGAATTAAAGGGATGTTATCTAATAAAGATAGTGATTTATATAAATATTTTCCTAGAATATTTAGTGAATGGAAAATGATTGAGATGAATAATAAGGATAAATCATTAAAGACAATAATAGAATTTTTAAAAAGTGATGAAATAACACTACCACCTAAATATTATCGTTTAGAGGGAATATTTAAATTTATTGGTTGTGATAATAGTATTGTGAATGAAACTTTAGTATTACATGATCAGATTTTGAACAGAATATCTTCTACAATACCAAGAATTGCAGGAATAAAAGATAAATATTCTTATGAGATATTAAGATTAGATGATATGGAAGCTTTATGTGTTGGTAATAAGACTGATTGCTGTTTTACTGTGTTAGGTAATGGATATTCATGTTTAAAACATGCTGTAACTAGTTTTAATGGGAGAATATTTGTTATAAAAAAAGATAATGATATTTTAGCACATAGTTGGGTTTGGAGAAATGGAGATTTACTGTGCTTTGATAATATTGAAATTTCAAAAAGTATAGATTGTGTTGATTTCTTTGATGTATATTTACAAGCTATTGATGAATTAATAAGAATTTCATTTGAATTTGAAGGAATAGAAAGTTGCATTAAAAATGTAACAATTGGGTTTACTAATTTTGATAAAGAAATAAAAGGTATAGAAAAATATCCTTGTTTAATTGCAAAAATTTGTAATCTTAAAGATAAAGATTTTGGAAGTAAATTAGGAAGTAATAGAAAATTTGTTGACATTTTACCACAACCGATTGAGGCGGTAGAATATTCTGATTCTAAAAATGTCCAATATTTAATTAGAGGAAATGGTACATTTAATTTAGGTCAATGCTATTTTAATTACCAAGATGATAGAAAAGAGATTATGTATTATTTAGCAGCTGATTCTTATGATGAAGATTATATAAAACTTATTAACAAAAAAGTTAATGCGTTAAGATATATAAAATCAGAAAAAGAAAACACATTAGCATTATATAAAGCAATAGATGTTGGGGATTTAAAAGAAGTTTATTGTAATGATGACTGGTATGTTATAAGTTATAAAAATGGAGATAAAGAAGCATTTAACAATTCACAAGATGAAAGGGTCAATAGTGAAATAAATTCAGTCACATTAAAAATTGGGAAAACATTAAAAAAACACTTTGATGACACCATAGTAAATCCAGCATTTATAATGCTTTACGAAGCATACGACATCACAAAATCTTTGATTTGTTTTTAATTTCAAAAGGAAAAGTCAAAGTTTTTATGGTTGTTTTTATAAATAATTCATACTTCCTTTAAATAATGAAACAAGTCCATAATATCAAATAATATGGACTTGTTTTAAAATAAAAAACTCGCAATCACTATATAAGTGTGCGAGTATTAACCTCAATGGAGCAGATGAGGGGAAAATATTAGTTAATTTTATCATTTGCTAAAAGCCTTATAAAATAAGTGTTTGTTTAATTTTAATATAGTTAATTTTATGTGTTTTTTTATGTTATTTTAAAAAATGTGTACCTAAAGTGTACCTAAAATTTATTAATTTTTATAAATTATTAAATAATCCTTTTACATCTTTTTGAGCATCAGGAAATAGGTGAGCATAAGTTCTTCTGATAGTTTCAGGTGTATCTCCTAATCTGTATGCTATTACTTCTATTGGTATATTATTACTAATCATATAACTAGCAGAACTATGCCTAAATTCATGTATTGTTATATTAGTTATATTTATACCTTTTTCTTTTAATCTTTCAAATGCTTCATCTTTTTTTCTTCCTAGAGTAGTGTAGGAAAGATATTTTATCCCACCAAACACAAACCATTCATCAGAGAAACCATCCAGTTTTTTCATCTTGTTGTATAATTCGGTTAGTTCTTCAACTAACTTTGGAGACATATCAACATATTTGTTTTTGCCATTTTTTGTATTTGCAATAGTAAGGCTACCATCTCTTTTGCGAGAAAATGTTGTATTTAATTTTACTCTTTCGTTTTTTAAATCAACATTTTTCCATTTTAAAGATGTCATTTCACCTTTACGGCATCCAATTTCATATAAGAAGTGAAACACTACTTTAAAATCATCATCTACTTCATCAATAAATATTCTATATTCTTCATTAGTCATAAATCTGACTTTTTCTTCTTCAACTACCTTATCGTTCTTTTCTCTAAAATTTTCAACAAGTTTTAAAGGATTATATTCTAAACTATACTTTTCTACGGCATAACTCATTAAAGAAGAGAAAGTATTAAATAATGATTTCTTTGTTTGTAATGACAATTTTTTTTCATTTAGCCATATTTTCCATTTTTTAATTTTATCAACATTAACTGTGGATAAATCAGAGTACTTACCATTTTTATTATTTATAAAGAATGGTAGTATATATTTTCTAACTCTATATTCTTTAGTATATAATGTTGACTCTCTATTTATTATACTGTCGTCTAAAAAGAAATAGGCATTATATAAATCATACATAGTAGTATTTAAAACTGAAACTTCATCTTGTTTTAGTTTAAATTTTGCTTCTTCTTTCAGCGCTTCGTCTCTTGTTGCATATTTTTTACTTTTCTTTTGCTTTATGTTTCCATAAACATCTTTATAATTGCATTTAAAATACCATATTTTATTATCTTTTGTTTTTTCAGTTTTTGTCTTATAAACTGGCATAAATTATCACTCTCCTTATTGCTTTTTTTCTTTGCATTTGCTATAATTAGAGTATGTAAAAAACCAATTGTCTGTCGCAAGAACAATTTAATTTTACATACACTTTTATAGTGTTTGAGTCGGTGTTCCAGCACTGGCTCTTTTTTTAATTCTTATCTTTTAATGTATATTTTATTTCAACATCATATTTCATTTCTAATACTTCTATAATTGCTTTTATAAATCTATCCGCTAAAATCTCTTTTGTTTTCTCATCTATTTCTTTCATTAGATTTCCTCCTCATAAAAATTGATCTTAGTTTTGTCGCTAAATTTGTTTTTCATTCTGACTAGTTCTGTTGCAGCAGGCTAGTCTTTTTTTATTTTTTTGCTAACTTTTCTAACTTTTCTAATCTTTTATACATTTTACCCTTAGTTCCATCATCGATGATACCATTTTCAATTGCTTTTTTGCAAATTAATATAGCATCATCATATCTTTTATATTTTTCTAGAAAGATACAACATTTTTTTGGTAATAGATAACCATTGGAATAACTATCCTGATATTTATAATGATTGTTTAGTCCAAAATTATTTAGTTTGAAATAAAAAATTTCAAGGGATTTATATACATCAATATCTTGCAAACAATTTTCTGTATATTCTTCAAATAAAGTACTATTTGTTTCATTTTCTATTCTAAAAGAAAGTTCATCATTTTTTCTCAAATGTTGTCTATGAATATCAAATATTGTTTTATATTCATTTTTTAATTCATTATATCGTAATTGTATATATTTATTATTTATACCTTCAACATAGTCAAAACCAGAAAATTCATGTTTTTTAATTCCTAATTTCAAATCTTTATATTCATTTAAATATCTATCAATTACATCAACAAATGATTTATTATATAATGGTGGGTTATAAGAATTCCCAAAATAATCTTTAACTTCTGTAATTACATAATATTTAGAATTTTTAGCTTGTTCTAAAATGTCGATTGCATGTTGTAATTCTTTTTTATTTTTATAGACATTAGCAATGTGCACATATCCAACTGGAACTTCTGGTCTATATTTTATTTCTTCTTTATAATATTTTATAGCATTATCATAATCTTTTAATCTTTCATATGATTGTCCTAAGTACATGTACATGTCAGATAAATGAATGTTTTTTCGGCTAGATATTGTATCATTACCATAATTAATATGTTTATATGCACCACCATATAGTCCATTATTTAAGTAAAGATTTATGTAATAAATTGCTTTATCTGCATATACAACAGAATGCCAAGCATATATTTTTGCTAACAAAAATCTCCTGTGTTTAGTAATGGGCTTGCCACATAATTTGATTGCTATATCGAAATAATCCATTCTTCCGGAACATTTACTACGCAACCAATTTAAAAATTCTTGTTCTGATTTTTTTTCGCTATCAGTAAAATTAAACATATGCTCAGCTAATTTTACATTTCCTATTTTTTTATAATACAAGTACTTGATTTTATATATTGATTCATTCATTTGATTTCACCACATTTTCAATTAAAAATTTAATATATACATCAGCAGCATCTTCATAATTATCAATTTTAAATGAGAATAAATCTCTATCAATCTGATTTAACTGATTTAATTCAATATGAGCCAATTCATGAAGAATTGTTTTTTTTCTTTTGTAATAAGATAAGTTTTTGTTTATTATAATGAAGTTTACATCATCATAGTCAAACACTAAGCCATTTATTTGCACTGGTAATTCTTCATATATAATAGTTGCATTATAATAATTTAACAGTTCTTTTTGCGTAATTTCCCCAGATAATAAATTTAATATATTCATAATGCTCAATACTCCTTTATTAAGTACCTATACTAGCGCACTTATTCCATATTATTTTTATTTTTTTCATAATTTGCAATTGTTTTATTCATTATAAACTCAATAGTAGCCCAATCATCATCAGACAATAAGTCTTTAGTTTTGTCAAATAAAACTTGTCTTGTATTTTGAATATTTTTATTTTTGTCTTCGATTAAATCCGACTTTTCAATTCCAAAGTAATTTGCCAATATTTCTATCTTGTCAATTCTAGGGTATTTTTTTGCATTTATCCAATCGGCGAATGTTGAGTAGGGAATAGATAAGCTATCACAAACTTTATTTCTGTCTATATCGTATAATTTTAGGTAATATTTTAAATTATTTGCAAAAATTTCTTTATTTCCTAAATCGCTCATATTATCACCTCACATGTATATTATACACTATAGGCGTATTTTTTTCAACAAAAAATATAAAAAAATATGTTTTTTGCGTAAAAAAGTATTGACATAACGCTAAAAGCGTAGTAAAATGTAATTAAGGTTGGAGGTGATAATATGAAAATGACCTTAAAAGCGATAAGAATTAATAAAGGCTGGACAAAGGAAGAAACGGCAGAAAAGTATGGGATCAGCGTGTATACATTAGAGAATTATGAAAATTTTAAAACATTTCCTGATGTTCCTATAATCAATAATATATTAATTTCTACAGGTATGAATTATAATGATATTATTTTTTTACCGCCAAATAACGCTAAAAGCGTATTCGAAGATTTGAAAAATGAATAATAAAAGGCTACTGCAATAGCCTATCACGATAGGAGAAAAAATGAAAAGAAAAAAAAGACCTGTATCTGATTATACAGAACAAGAAAAGGTATTAAATAAACCCTGGTTATCCACAGAAGATTTAATGGTAATTATACCAACTGGTAAGAATGCTGTTAATAATTTTAGGAAAAACCTTACAGATGAAATGGACAAGACAGGGGAGTTTTATTTTAAGACTAGACCTATATTAGTACCAACAAAAAAAGTTGTTGAAAGACTAAATATAGATGTATCTTTAATTAGAAGAGAAGCGAATAAGATGAGAAAGGGTATGATGTGATGTGAAATTAAATTGGAAAAATGTATTTAAATTAGTAATCTTTGTAATATGTGTAGGAATTGTAATCTATGACTTGTATATATTGTTGGTTTATCCAATTATATCCGGTAAACTAACAAGTTGGACCTTATTTGGATTTATAACTTTTATATTGTCTCTTTATGTATCTTATGACATTTACAATCAAATAAAAAATGTGTCTAACACTGGAACTGTTAAACACACAAATAAATAATTTGGATAAATTATTTACACTATAATTCTAACATAGTATAGATAAAAAATCAAATGGGAATTTATGGATATTAAAAATACAATTTTAGAAACATTTAAAGATTATGAGTTTTTTGAGGGGTCACACACTTACTATTATAATGGACAAAAAGTAGGAATTAGTACAACAGGACTTATTCATGAATATTCGCAAGAATTTGATAAATGGATAACATCTGCAAGCATTGCTGCAAAACGAGGAATAAGTCAATTAGATGTTTTAGAGGAATGGCGAATAGAGAATTTGCATTCAACAATTAAAGGGGCAATGATACATGAATTTGCACAAAGCTTGTGGGAAGGAAAAGATTATATATTTAAATATGATTATATACCAAAAGAAATTAACTTACTAAGATTACAAAAAGAATTATGTAATATGAGTGGACAAGCTATTAATTTCTACAATGATTACAAAGATATGTATGAATTAATTGGTTGTGAGATATATCTTGGAGTGCCTGATTACGATGAATGTGGTGCTACAGATATGTTACTTATAAACAAGTTTACAAATGAACTTTTAGTAATTGATTTTAAAAGTAATAAAAAGATTGATTATGAAAGTTTCGGGCACAAAAAAATGAAGGTTCCTTTACAAAAATATGAAGATTGTAATTATATACATTACTCACTTCAGCTTAATGCCTATGCATATAAAATTGAGTATATGACAGGGTTAAAAGTAAAGGACAAGTTATTAATCTATTTTGATTGTAACAAAGATAATTATGAGGTAATAGAGCCTCTAGAACTTCGCAAAGAAGTGATTGAAATATATGAAAATAGGAGAGTGAAAAATATGAATAGTGTACCAGTATTATTGATTGGTAAAAGTGGAAGTGGAAAATCTGCTTCAATGAGAAATTTTAAGAAAGAAGAAATTGCAATAGTTAATGTTTTAGGTAAACCATTGCCTTTCAAAAATGATTTGAATGCACCTAAGTGTGATGATTATAAAACTATACTAGCTGCTATTGAAAAAACAGATAAAAAAACAATAGTAATTGATGATGCTAATTATTTAATCACAAATGAATTTATGGCTAAATCAAGTGTTAAAGGTTTTGATAAATATAATGAGTTAGCAAACAATTTCTGGAATCTAATACAAGGTATTAAAAATATTAAGGGTGGCAAGACGGTTTTTCTTATAATGCACGAAGATTCAGATGATGATGGAAATGTTAAACCTAAAACGATTGGTAAATTACTAGATGATAAAGTTAATATTCAAGGTATGTTTACTGTATGTATCAGATCAATGTTTGAAAATGGTAATTATATTTTTAGATTAAAAACAAATGGACAAGATTGCGTTAAAACACCTATCGGAATGTTTGACATAGAAGAAATGGAAAATGATTTGAAAAAAGTTGACGAAATAATAAGAGATTATTATGAATTGGATAAACAAGGAAGTGAAGAACAATAATGATAACTTTAGAAGTGTGTTTTAGTTACAATGACTATGATATAGACGGAACAGCAGTATTATATGAAAATTTAATATCTGGAGAAGTAAAATTAATATTGAGTACAAGATTATACATTAATGAAGCGAAAATATTGATTGATAAAGCAGTTAATATTTTAAAGCTCAGATATAAAGATGTTAAAATTAATATTAATTGGGATAATTCAAAACTAAATAAAGGAAGAGAGGAAAAATAATTATGATAATACCAAAAAATTGGAATGAAATAGAATCAAAAGAAGCAGGTGATTTTACAAGTTTAACATTAGGAGGACACGTTTGTAGAATACTTGATGTAAGAGAATACACAAGCGAAACAAGTGGTAATACTTCGCTAAAGGTATCAATTGATATTGATGAAAATAATGAATTTAAAGACTATTTTAAAAAGCAATATGATAACAATAATTTATCAGAAAAGAAGTGGCCTACAGGAGCAGTTAAGTATTTATCTCTCAAAGAAGAACAAATGTCTTATTTAAAAGGTTTTATTACTACTGTGGAAAAATCTAACAATATAAAGATAAAAGTAGAAGAAGGAAAAGAGTTAGATTTAACACAATTTAAAGGATTAAAAATTGTTGGAGTATTTGGCTTAGAGGAATACCAGAATGATAAAGGAGAAATAAAAACTACTACTAAATTAGTTCAATTTAGAAGTTTAGATAAGTTAAATGAGGTAAAAATACCTAAAGTTAAGTTAATCAGTGGGGAAATGGTTGAATATGAGGATTATCAGAAGAACAAGAATAACCCTATTGCTAGACAATTAACAGATGAGGAGTTAGATAAGTTTTTAGATAATGCTGGATTGAATTTATAAGGAGGTAATCCTTATGGACAATCAAGGCTTTATAAAAATATACAGAAAGATGTTAGATTGGGAATGGTATAAAAACGAAAATGCAAAAAATGTATTTATACATTGTTTATTAAAGGCAAATTGGAAAGATGGAAGATTTCAAGGCTATGATATTCCGAGAGGTAGTTTTGTTACAGGGAGAAGACAATTGTCTCAAGAATTAAATATTTCAGAACAATCAATAAGAACTGCATTAAAACGATTAAAATCAACCAACGAAATAACCATCAAAACAACTAAAAATTTCTCAATAATTACAATAGTTAATTATGAAAAATATCAAGAGACTAACCAAGAAATTAACCAGCATCTAACCAACAACCAACCAGCAGCTAACCAACACCTAACCACAATAGAAGAATATAAAGAAATAAAGAATAAAAGAAGTGTGTGTGTAGAGAATACACCATCACTCGCACCCACACTTTCTGAACTTCGTTCTTATTGTTTTGACAATAATATGGGAAACTTTGATTATGAAAATTTCTATAACTATTACGAAGCAAATGGTTGGTTAAATAAGAATGGTACAGAAATAAAGAATTGGAAAGCAAAAGTAAATTACTGGTATAAAAAAGATTTAGAGAGTGGAAAGATAAAAATCGATAATAGAAGGAGGTTAGGCTGATGTTAGCAATAACTCTTGATAATAGAGAAGAAATAGAAAATGAGTATATGGCTTTGTTATTAAATAAAAATGAATTATTTGATGTCACACAGATAAGACCACAGTATTTAAGCAATTCAAAAAATCAGAAGTTGTTTGAGTATTGTAAAGAATGTTATGAGGAGTATAAGGTAGTTAGTCCGATGAAGATATATGAAAAGCATAAAGATATTAATTTTGAATGGATGATGGATTTAATGATAAATACTTTTTATTATAACAATGCTTGGAAAGAACAGTTAAAAGTGTGCGAAGAAAGTATAGTCAGATTTTATAAAGAAGATTTAGTTAAGGTAATGAATGAAAAACTAGAAAGAAAACAGATAAGTTATGATGGGTTCATTCAGAAGATGAGACAGTTAGATGATATTGAATTGATTAGAGGATCAAATACTGTTGATAAGGAAGAACTACTTACCAATATTAATATAGAAAATATTGAAATTAGACTAAATAAATTTAATAAATTAAATAATTTCTTAAAACTAGTACAAGGAGATTTTTTAATAATAGGTGCAACAACTGGTGCTGGTAAATCAGGATTTATGTTAAATCTTATGATTGATTTAATGGAAAGATATCAGTGTATATATTTCAATATGGAAATGAGTAAGAGTACAATTTACAAAAGACTTATTTCAATAGAAGCAAATATTAAGATTGATGATATTTTGAACCCGCAAAGTGAATATCAAAGGCAATTAATAGAAAAGGCTATTGATAAAATAGAAAATGCTGGAATTGTGATAGAGCATAAAGCAAATGATATAAAACAAATAAAAAATTTACTAATTAAAATGAAAGATAAAAATAGACATACGATATTATTTATAGACCATCTTGGATTAACAAGAGCAGATAATACAAAAAGTTTATACGAACAAGCAACAGAAGTTGCAAAACAATTAAGACAGATGTGTCTAGAATATGATTGTACTATTATATCTGCAAGCCAATTAAATAGAGGAGCTTACCAAAGTGAAAGACCCAGTTTAGCAATGTTAAAAGATAGTGGGGAATTAGAAAATAGTGCTAGTAAGGTTATATTACTATATCGCGATGAAAAAGATAAGAATAATATCACATCGGTTAATCAAATGAATGTTGAAATTGTTAAAAATCGTGATGGTGTTACTGGTTATGTTGAAATGGAATACGATAAAACTAAACAAATATTTAACGAGGTTAATAATTATGATAATAGAAATGGATACTAGAAATCAAAAAGATGAATATGTAACTGAATATTTAGACAAGCAGGGCATAAAGTGGATACGCAATAAACTTTATGCCGCAGATATAAAATTACTTAATAGCACAAGTGTTTTAATTGATCTAAAAAAGGATCTTTTAGAAATGTGTGGAAATTTAACCAGTTTAAAGGAACATGAAAGAATAAAAAAAGAAATAGAAAGAGCCAGAGAAATTGGCTGTGAAAGATTTATTTTTCTAATTAAAGAACAAAAAATAAAGTCAATAGAGGAAGTTCCCAATTGGAACTCTAAAAGAACAAAAGTAAAAGGTGAAACTTTGATGAAAATAATGAAAACTATGTCTGAAAGATATAATGTTGAATTTATATTTACTACCAAAGAAAATGCAGGAGCTAAGGTTATAGAATTATTAAAGGGAGGTATAAACTATGATATTTCAGAAATTAACTTCTGAAGATTGTAATGCAATAAAAAAAGCAGAAGAAAAAGCTTTAACTGATTATGAAATGTTAGGTGATTTTATTCCGAATGATAATTTGATGACAATTATTAAAGACTTATTAATTGAATTAGATAAACGTGATGAAAGAATTGAAGAATTAAAAGAATATAAGGAAATGTATTGTGATCTATGCAATTAAAAAATGAAACAGATGATAATTTGGTTATGGATGTAATAAATAATATGTCATCAAATGAAAAAGAACTAGAAAGACTAAAGAGAGATAAAAACTTGTTTGAATTAGAGAAAAAGAGACTTGAAAAAGAGTTAGATAAAATCAGTATAGAAAATACTTGTTTAAAAAAAAGAGAATCTACATTAACTGCACTAGAAAATTCATTACCTCAAAGAATAAAGAAATACAAAGAAAATAATGCACCAAAAGAGGTAATAATGGAACTGCAATACATTAATGATATGTTAACAGCTGAAAAAGAAAAATTATTAAATAAAGAGGTAGAAGATGAAGAAATATAAAGAATATGCTCTTTATAAAGGCGAAGAATTACTAGCTATAGGAACTAAAAAAGAATTGGCAGAAAAATTCAATGTAAAAGAAAGAACTATAACTTTTTATATGACACCTACAAAATTAAAGAGAAATAAAGGAAATAATTGCAGGGTAGTCGTTGCACTAGATTAGTAGGAGGAAAATATGTATCCAAATAAATTAACAAAAAAGGATCAAAAGGAACTTAAAAAGCAGTTCCCAAAAAGAAAATTAACTAAAGAAGAAATACAACTAAAACAAGAAAAGAAAAAGGCGATAGTAGAGAATGTATGTTACTTCCTTATAACAATGTTCTTTCTAGTAATGCTAGTGGGAGCAATATATATGCTTTACTTAATGCTAACTTATAAATGGTAGGAGGTGTAAGAATGTTGAGAAATAGTAAGCCTAAAATAACTCATTTAAATGAAGAGCAAATGAAGATATTAAATGATATGCACTTTGGAAAATATTACGATAGTTTATATAGACCAATAGATAATATAAATATTACTTCTTTTTATAAAAGTTATAGTTGTTGTGGAGGGACTTTCGACTTATGTATAAATTTAGAAAGATGTTGTTTTTGTGGGGAAGAAATATATCCTTATGTAAAAATAAAAACATCTTATGATAGTTGGTGGTGTGATAATTGGAATATAGCAGAGTTTACAAAAGATATGGAAGATTTTCAAAAAGAATTAGCAGAAGATTTAAAAAAATTAAGAAAGTTAGGAATTATTAGTTAGGAGGCTAAGAAAATGAATAAAGAAGAAATAAATTATTGGTTAAAAGAATTTAGGGATAATAAATATGCTTATATGTCTAAGGATGGAGAAATAATATCTTTTTATAAATTATTTGAACAAGTATCAAAATTACAACAAGAAAACCAAAAATACAAAGAAGTAATTGATAAAGCAATAAAAGAATTAAATGATTATTTGAATATAAATACAGTTATAAGAGATGATTTATTAGATATTCTAAAAGAGGTGAAATAAATGAGCACTAAAGAGATGTTTGAAGAATTGGGGTATGAATATTTTAATAATGGTTTAAGAATATCTTACAATAATTTTGAAAAAGAGTGTAAACTAATAGAATTTCAATTAGATAAAAAGAAAATGATACTAGCAGATGATAGTGAAGAAATTGTTGAATTATCAATACAAGAAATAAAAGCCATAAATAAACAAATAGAAGAATTGGGGTGGAATAAATGAAATATGACATAGTAGAAGATGAAATAAAAATTGGAAACAAGATTATATATGGTGTTGATAAAGATATACTTGACATAATACATAGTTTAGAAAAAGAAAATCAAGAATTAAAAGAAAAAGTAAAAACATACGAAGATCCGGAAGATTTAACTTTAATGTTTATGTATTGTAATGAAAAAGCAAAAGATAAGATTAGGAAATTAGAAAATCAACAAAAAGAGTTTATAGAGTATTTAGAAGAAGAAATGGAGAAAAATATAAATTGGTATAATTCTTTAACTCCGCACGATAAAAATTATTATTATAAAGATTATGTGGATAAAGATAGAAATTATATGGCAGTTTTATCAAAACACAAAGAAATAATAGGTAATAATGAGCAGAACTAGAAAAGATAGAAATAAAGGGTGGAGAGTAATAAAAAATTCATTATTAAAGAAAACACTTAATTGCTATAGTGAAGATATTGTCGGCAAAAGGAAAGATAGAACACTTAATAAGAAAATGAGAAGTAGATTAAAAAGAGAAACTTATAAAGAAATAATAGGTAACGACATTAATGTCGGTAGCAATGGAGGTAAATAATGAAAGATAAATTAGAAGTAGGAATGTATGTAAGAACTAAAAAAGGAATTGCTAAAATAATTGATAGAATATTAGAACCAGACAATTATTATTTTAAAATGTGGGTAACTGATAAATATTTAGAAATAAATGATGATACTGAATATATAAGTGAAATAGATGTAATAAAAGCCAGTCATAATATAATAGACCTAATAGAAGTAGGAGATTATGTTAATGGTTACTATGTATCAAAAATATGGAAAAGTGGTGAGATAACTCATTATGTTGATGAAAAGCCAATACGAAGAAAAGAAAGACAAATAACTATACAAGCACCGAGTTATGGTGGAATTATACATTTACACAATAAAGATATTAAATCAATAGTAACAAAAGAATGCTTTGAAAGTATAGAATATAGGTTAGGAGATGAATAAATAATGTTAAAGATAAAAGCTAATGTAGATTTAAAAGAATTAAAAAAATATGGATTTGCAGAGTATGAAAAAGAATATACAAGAGTTTATAGTAATGGAATAGTAACTGACATCACAAAAGAAACAAGAGAAATAAGAGATATTGACACCGATTATAAATTTCTTATGATGAAAGATTTAGGAGAAAGCAAAAGAGTTAATGACTTAATAAAAGATGGGCTAGTAGAAAAGGTAGATGATAAATAATGAAAAAGACAGATGAAAGAACAATAGCAATAACATTAGAAGAATATAAAGAATTATTAATTATTAAAGGTAAATATGAAGAATTAAAAAGCAATTATACACCTTTTACTTACCCTAAAATAACTTATCGTGGAACTAATGGTAATGAATTAACACCACCATATAAAGTTACTTGCGATTTAGGAGATGATAAATAATGAAAGAAGGTTTATTAAAGATAATTAATAACTATGGTGTACTTCCACAATTAAAATATTTTCAAAGTGAAGTATTTGAATTGAATGAGGCTATTATAAAAGCAGAAAATAAGTTTGAGCCTGTACAAGATATTGACCATATTGCAGAAGAAATAGCAGATGTATTAAATATGGTAGAACAATTTATGTACTACTATGATATTGATATTAAAGATGTTATAGAAATTAAGCATCAGAAGATACATAGGCAATTAGAAAGGATTGCAAATGAAAAAGACAATAACAATATATGAATTATTAGGTTTAGTTAAAGATAAAAAAGCACCAAAAAAAGTATTAATACATGATAAAGTTTATTATTTGTTAGAAGATGAACAAAATTATGTTTATTCAAAAAATTCACACGATATAAGAGATTGGGAAATGTATATAGACAATTCAATTAATATAACAAGATGTTTAAATGATGAAGTATTAATATTAGAAGATAATGAAGAAACAGAAATACAAGATGAAGAAGAATTTGAAGATATTGAACCATTAATATTAAGAACATTTGAAAGAACAGGACAAGCAGTAACAACAGATAGGTTAGAAGACTATTGTGATTATAATTTTGAAAAATTAGAAGAAGAAATAAATCAATTAATCAAAAATCAAAAGAAGATAATAGAAAGGTTAAATAAAGAAAATTAAATACTTCAGGGGCTATGGTTAGTTAGGAGGAGTAATGTTTATATTATATTTGCCATTTATTGTACTAGGTATTTTACTTATAGCATCAATAATTGGTTTAATATTAGATTGGAGGAACAAATGAAAGAGTTATTTATATTAGCAGTATTAGTAATGGCTATATTAATTTATGAGATTATACAAACAAAAAGAGAAAATAAGATACTTAAAAATAACTATAATACAACACTAAAAATATTATCAAATAGTGATCCGAAATTAAAAGAGTATTTGGAAAATAAAAAATAGGTTTTGGTTAGAAAGGGGAAGTAAATGGATGTAATAGAGGAAATAAAAAATATAGTAGATAAATTAGATAGAATAGATGATTATAGTAACTCATTAAGTGATAAATTAAGTGTGGTTGATAGTAAACTGCAAGATTTACTTCACTATATAGAAAATAATAAAATAAATGTTTTATGGTGTTATAGGATGATAAAAGAAATAAAAGTTTTAAGAGAAGAACGAAGAAAAATAAAAAATGATATGGAATTGTTATCAAAATATAATGAAAATAAGAATAAAATAATTTCTAAAGAGAATAGACAATTTTTAATGACTGAGATTTATAAAAAAGAAAAATTATTAGGCAAAAATTATACTAATAAACAATACACCGAAGAAGAAATGCAGAAGATATTAAAAGGGGTGTAGATATGTATATAGAATATCATGAATTATTAAAAAAATGTAAAGAAGCTGAAAGAAACTATAATGAGGCACTTGAGAAAAAAAGTAAATTAATATTAGCAGTTTTACCTGGTTCATCAAAACCAAAGGAAGTTATGGTATTTGGTGAACATGCCTCATCAGACTTAAAATTAATTGATTACACGAGTGAAATTGACCAAGTAGATAATCTTATCAATCAAAGCAGAAATACACGAGATATGTTAAATTATGAGTTGAAGAAGAAACTAATTAAAATGAGAGAAGAGGGAGATGTCTACGATAAGATTTATATTTATAGATGGATTGAAGGAAGAAAACCTAAATATTTTTATAAATTAATAGGTTATTCTCTTAGTAGGACATATGATTATATAGATGAAATGAAAATAAAATTGTATCAAAATAAAAAATCGGAAAAAATCGGAAAAAATTAGGTTTATACTTGTATTATGGAATAATCGAAAAAGTGATTATTTTATATTCAATTTAACCCCCGAGTAAAAAACTACCTTAGTGGGTAGTGTACTGATGATATGAAACCAAGTATAGCTTTGTGAAGTATAGTGACCTACTACGATGAACATATAAGACTATGCAATATAAAGGGCTGAAAGGTAGATTTGGTAGGTCGAACCAAATAGGCATTGTATCATTAGTACAGTACTCACTAATTCGTGATTGTACACCTCCTTTCATAGTACAATCAGTTTAAGGCACAGATGTGTCTTTTTATTATATATAAAAAAGGGTTGATATGTGTGAATTACAAAAAATGTATGAGAAATAACAATTGCAAAACTTGCAGTGATTATTTATGGTGCAAGGATGATATTATTGAAAATAATAAGTGCAAGAAAAAAGGTAAGAAAAAGGAGATGAAAGAAAATGAAAGCAAGAGTATTAAGAGACTATCCAGACAAAATTACAAATAGATGGTATAAAAAAGATGAAATAGTTGATTTTGACGAAAAGAGAATTGAGGAATTAGTTAATAAAGGAATAGTTGAAGTATATAAAGAGCCAAAATCTAAAAAAGAAATCAAAGAAATAAGTGATTAATAATGGCTAGTAAAAAAGTAGAGTATTGGTTAACTGATGATGGACTTAATTTAATTAAGGGATGGGCCAGAGCAGGCTTGACTGATAAAGAAATAGCAGAAAATATGAAAATTGCTTATTCTACTTTTAGAGTGTGGAGAGACAAAAACCTGGCACTTTCGGCAGCCTTAAAAGAGAGTAAAGATATTGCCGATTTTAATGTGGAAAATTCATTATATAAAAGAGCAAATGGATATGAGTATACAGAAGTAACTAAAGAAATGAGAGTTAATCCTAAAACAGGTAATTACGAATTGATGATTACTAAAGAAGTTACTAAACAAATTATTCCAGACACTACTGCTCAAATATTTTGGCTAAAAAATAGACAACCTGATAAGTGGCGAGAAAAAATAGAGAAAACTGATAATGGTAGTGATGATAAGGTAGTGATAGTAAATGATCTACCAAAATAGAAAAATTATTAAATTAAGCGATTTGATAATTTCTAAATATCATTCTACTTTTAATGATACAAAGTATATGCATAAAATATTTACTTCTGGAAGAGCAGGAACTAAATCTAGCAGAGGAGCAATAAAGGCTGTTGAAAAGATAGTAGAAGATGATAATTGTTCTGTTGTTATTATGAGAAAGTTTCATAATAAGTTAAAGAAGACTGTATATAAAGAATGCTTAAGAGCTATTACAAGATTAGGCCTTAATAAAAAAGACTTTAAAATAACTGTTAGTCCAATGGAAATTAAGTATTTAAAGAATGGCAACACTATCTATTTTACTGGTAATGATAGTATAGATGATACTAAAGGTATGATTGATGAAAATAAACCAATTAAGTTAGTAGAGTTAGATGAATTAACTGAATTTTTTGATAAAGGTGATGGAGAAGATGAATTAACCAATATAGAAGCAACATTTGTTCGTGGAAATGATGATGAATTCTGTATGGAATATTATTTTAATCCGCCACAGAATCCAAAAGCACCTATAATGCAGTGGGTAGAAAAGATGGTACAAAGACCAGATTGCATAAGAATACATACAGATTATAGGGATGTTCCAATTAATTGGTTAGGTAAAAAACTGATTCAAACAGCTGAACTATTGAAAAAATTAGATGAAAAAATGTATAACTGGATTTGGTTAGGACTTTGTACTGGAATAGATGAAGTTATTTATTATATGTTTGATAAAGAAAAACATATAAGAGAGGTAACTGAAGAAATATTAAAAGGTATTCCTTGGCTATTTATTGGTGTAGACTATGGGCAGATGAATGCTACTACTTTTCAATGCTTTAGTTTGGATTATATAAATAAATGTGTTCAAGGAATAGATGAATATTATCATAGCGGTAGAGAAAGTGGAAGGCAAAAAAGCCCATCAGAATATGCTAATGATTTTAAGATATTTAAAAATAGAATAGAAGAAGAAACAAGCAAGCAAATAAAGTTTGTTTTTATAGATCCTTCTGCAAAAGGTTTATCAGAAGAAATAAAAAGAATATGTCCCGAAGTATCAATACTTAATGCTAATAACACAGTTTTGCTAGGAATAAACAGAGTGCAGAAGATGATGTCATTTAAAAGATTATTTTTAAGTCCTAAACAAAAACATCTAATCGAAGAAAGATATCAATATAAATGGAATGAGGATTTATTAGATAAAGGTAGAGAGGAACCCATAAAAGAATATGATCACTGCTGTGATGCTGAAAGATATGCAATAATGGGTGTTTGGAAATATATTAAACAATTACTACCATTTATAGATTTGGAAGAGAAATGAGGTGATTGTAGTGTTTGATAAAATTATAAATAAAATAAAAGGTTGGTGGAAAAATATGTTTGATTATAATAAAATAATTTCTGATTTTGGATTAGATACAGAAACTTCAAAAGAAATGCTAGATGCAATTCAAAATTGGAGCAGAATATTTAATGGTAATGAACCATGGATAGATAAAGATACAATATCTCTCCATGTAGCAAAGACAATGTGTGAAAAAGTTGCTAAAGCAGTTACAATAGAGTTTAAAAGTGAATGCGATGATGAATATATAAATAATGTTTATCAGAAGTTCTTAAAAAATAAAAGAAAAAATACTGAATATGCAATTGGCAAAAGTTGCATATTTTTTAAGCCATCCTATGAGAATAATAAAATAAATATAACTACTATACAAGCAGATAAATTTATACCTGTTAAATTCGATGATAGTGGAGATTTATTAGGAGCTATATTTATAGATCAAATAACTGATGGAAATGATATTTACACTAGGCTAGAATATGATGAATTAAATGAAAATATATTAACTATTAAAAATATAGCATATAAAGGAAAGAAAAATGGTGTTATTTTAGCAAATAAGATAGACTTGCATAGTGTTAATAAATGGAAAGAAATAGATGAAAATTTAGCTATTGAAGGTGTTGATAGGTTAATTGGTGGGTTCTTCACTATGAACAATACTAACAATGTCGATAATAATAGTCCTTTGGGTGTTTCGTTGTTTCATAATGCAATTGATACACTAAAAGAGATAGACAAACAGTTTTCAAGAACTCTTTGGGAATATGAAGGCTCTGAATTAGCTGTTGATATAGATGAAACAATGTTGCCTTTAGATAAAAAAGGCAATCCAATTTATCCAAAAGGGAAACAAAGATTATATCGTAAATTAATAGCAAGTGATGATGATAAAAATAAGTGGAATATATTTAGTCCAGAGATAAGAGATACTGCTTTATTTAATGGTTTAAATGAATTGTTAAGACAGGTAGAATTGCAATGTGGACTAGCAGTGGGAACACTATGTAAACCGGAATTGATAGAAAAGACTGCTACTGAAATAAAGACAGGCAAGCAAGATTATTATGTTACCGTAAGTGATATTCAAACATCACTTCAACAAGCATTTGAAGACTTAATTTACGGTATTTATGTACTATGTAAATTATATGAAATACCAGTAAGCAATAATTACAAAGTCACATTTGATTGGGATGATAGTATTCTTGTTGATAAAGAATCTTTACAAAGACAATCCTTAACGGAAAGAAATGCAGATATTATTGATGATATTCAATATATAATGGAAACAAGAGATTATTCTGAAGAAGAAGCTACTGCTTTCTATGACAATATTCAGAGAAGAAAAACAAAATATCAACAGCAAACAGATAATGAGCCTATAGAGGAGTAGTTAAATGGATGATGCCAAACTTGAAGTATTAATAAAACCTTTAATAAAAATATATGATAATTTAGAATTAGAATTAATTAAAGACATAGCAATTAGATTAAATACCTATACTGGTATTGAAGGCTCATTGAAATGGTATTTAGATAAGTTACAAGAAATAGGCGGATTTAATAAAGAAAATCTAGCATTATTAGCAAAGTATGCTGGAAAATCTCAAAACGAAGTAAAAAGAATACTAAAATTGGCAGGATATGATGTTTCTAAGCTAGACAAATATAAAGATTACATTGATGATGAACAATTGCTGAGTAATCCAACTCAAATGTATGAAAGTTTAGCAGTTCAGAATATTATAGAAAATTCCATAAAAGAAACAAACTCTTTGATGGAAACAATACAGACAAAAGCGATAGAAAGTGCGAAAGAAAGCTATATGAAAATATTAACTGATGCATATATAAAGGTATCTAGTGGAGTTTATTCATATGACCAAGCTATAAAACAAGGCTTAAAGAAGATGGCTAAAGAAGGATTTATTGGTGCCACATATAAAAATGGTAAAAGATTATCCTTAGAATCCACAGTAAGAAGAGATGTGCTTACTAAAGTTCATCAACTAACAGGAGATATACAAATAGAAAAGGCTAAACAACTAGGAACTAATTTAGTTTATGTTACCCAACATTTTGGTGCCAGAATACGAACACCATATACTAAAGAAGATTTTGAAGTCCATGCTGATTGGCAAGGGAAAGTTTATATGCTAAATGGTTCAAGTGATAAATATGAGAATTTTTATGAAAAAACTGGCTATGGTAAAATGCTAGGGCTTTGTGGTGTTAATTGTAGGCACACTTTTTATCCTACTTTTGAGTGGGAAAAGCACCCAGAAAGAGTAGACCAAGAAGAGAATGAAAAGACCTATATATTATCTCAAGAACAAAGGAAATATGAAAGAAAACTTCGTAGTCTAAAAAGACAAAGAGAAGTTTCTAAAATATTAAATGATGCTGATGAATTAAAAAGGATAAGTATTGAAACAAAAATGTTTAACAAAAATTATAATAGATTTTTAGAAGAGAATAATCTTCAAAGAGATTATACTAGAGAATACATTGAGAAAGATTTAGTTCGTAATGAAAGTAATTTTGAAATGTTTAATGATAATATAATTGATAAAGATTTCAAAAACTTGAATAACGAAGTAGAACATTTATTTATATATAATATAGATACCAAAGAAAAACTATTAGAAGTTCATCAAAATAAAAAAAGTAGTGTTGGTGGCATTAAGCCTATTATGTTGTCAATTAAATCAAAAGATAATAGTTTATTGTTGGTTCATAATCATCCAAGTAATTCAAGTTTTTCATTTACTGATATTGATACATTCAATAAATATAAGTCTATTAACTCAATCATAGTAAAAACTGATAAATACTTGTATTATTTAGAAAAAAATGGTATAAATAAAGTAAAGTCCAAAGATTTAAAAAAAATCAATGAAATAACAAGAAATAAATATATTCAAAAGTATGGAAAGAAGCAAGAAACACTTCATATGATTAATAAAGAAATTAGTAAGAGAGTTGGTTGGAATTATGGAAGAATTGAAAGAAAATGAAATGATGTTTGATGATAGAGAATTAGAAGAGTTCATTGATGAACCAATAGAAATTGATGAAGAATTTCAAAAACAAGTAACTAAGGAAATTGATGAATATTTAAAAGAAAACCCCATACAATATGAAGATTAGTACCCAATATGTACTATGAATTAACTTATAATAGTGATAAAAAAGAGTTATATTTATATGCTTATAAAAAACAAGAAAATAGAGCAATAAGTATTAATTAGGTTTAAATCGATATTTCTATCGATTTTTTTCGTGTGACATAGCAACGATAGGACTAGTAAATATTTCAAATCTACGGGGACACAACCTCGATAAAAAGTGTAGGAGGAAAGAATATTATGAAAAGAGAATTTTTAGAAGGATTAGGATTGGAAAGTGAAAAAGTAGAGGCTATCATGAAAGAACATGGCACTGCTATTTCAAAATTAAACACAGACCTAACAAATTCAAAAAATGAGGTGGAAACATTAAAAACACAAATTGATAATGCGAACAAGGAAATTCAATCATACAAAGATATGGATATTGATAGCATTAAAAAATCTGCTAGTGATTGGGAGACTAAATATAATGAGTTAGTAGCAAATCAAAAGGCAGAAAAAGAACAAAGTATCAGAAATGAAAGAGTAAATGAATTCTTTAAAGATACTAAGTTCTCAAGTGAAATGGCCAAAAATGGAGTTATAGCAGAGTTTAATAAGAAAGACTTTAAATATGATGAAGAAAGTAAGTCATTTCAAGGTGCAACAGAATGGTTAAATAATTTAAAGGAATCTGATAAAGGTTCTTTTTTAAGTGATGTAGCAAATCCAAAATTTACAACACTACCAACAGCACCAACAAATACTAAGACCAACGATGAACTTAGACAAGTTATGGGCTTAGCCAATAAAGAAAAATAAAGAAGGAGAAATGATAATTTATGAATAATATTGAATTAAGTACAGTATACTTACCATTACTTGATGAAGTATACAAAAATGAAGTAAAAACATCTGTATTAGATGGAGATCAAGCAACAATTAAAAAAGGCCAAAATGGTGAAATAAAAGTTGCTAAATTAGATATGGATGGTTTAGGAGATTTTGATAGAAATTCTGGATATACAGAAGGAACATCTAAATTAACTTGGGAAACTATCAAATATGATAAGGAGCGTTCTCAAAAATTAAAAATAGACAGATTAGATAATGATGAAAGTCTAGGAATTGCTGTTGCTAAATTGTCTAGTGAGTTTTTAAGAACTAAAGTTGCTCCAGAAACTGATGCAGCTAGAATTGCTAAAATAGCTAGTGTGGAAGGTGTTTCTAAGAAAGAAGAAACTATTACTACTGGTGATGAAATGTATAAGGCATTAAGAGCAGGAACTAATAAACAAGATGAAGATGAAGTATCAACTGAAAACAGAATCTTATTTATTACACCAACTGGAAAAGCCTTGATTGATGATTTAGAGACATATAAATCAAAATCAGTTATGTCTAGATTTAGTCAAGTTATTGAGGTACCACAAACAAGAATGTATACTGCAATTACTTTAAATACAGGTGAAGAAAACTATGGTTACAAGAAGGCAGAGGGTGCTGCTGATATTAACTTTATGATTGTTGAAAGAAGTGCAGCAGTAACTGCTATGGATCAATTCATCAAATACTTTAGTCCAGATGAAGATCAAAATGGTGATTCTCATGTATTCCCATATAGAAATTACAACTTATATGGACATGTTTATGAAAATAAACTTGCCGGAGTTTATGTTTCTTATAAACCAGTTGCTTAATGGAAAGGATGATATAAATGAAAAAACCAACTGTTATAGGATTTATTCCTAAAAAAGTAACAACTAAAAAAAATGAAAAGAAAACAGATAAACCAGTAGCAGAAAATAATGGTGATGCTGAAAATAATCAAGAAAATACTGAAGAATAGGAAAGGAAGTGATAGGGTATGACTGAAGCATTTGTAGAATATTCAGATTATAAATCAGAATATAAAGGTATTCTCATACCTAAAGATTCCTTTGATAGTTTTGCAATGAAAGCAAGTGGCATAGTCAATTATTATACATTTGATAAAATCGATAAAGAAAATATCGAAGATTATGTTTTAATAAAAGTAATTTTTGCTACTTGCGAAATTGCTGAACTGTTGTATGAACAAAACCAATTAAAAGAAAATCAAAATGATGATAAATCAACAGTAGCCAGTGAAACAGTGGGACCTCGTTCTGTAAGTTATGTAAATAAATCAAATCTTCAATCTCAAAGAATATTAAGCAAAAAGGAACTAGATAAAGAAACATATTCTATATGTTTAAAACATTTATCTAGGACTGGTTTAATGTATAGAGGGATATAATGTTTCCACATACAGTGACACTATTTAATGTTTATAAGAAAAAGGATATAGTTTATTATCATAGAACACTTTTAACAGGTGTTTTTTTCTATAAAAGTAATATGGTAGTAGATGAAGGAAAAGGGATAGTTAATAGTAGTCAATATCACTGCATAATTCCATTAGAACAATTAACAAATTATGTTGATAGAAAGAAATTTAATGCTTTAGAGCCCAAAACAAACAAATTTACTTTTGCTCCTAAAGATGTTATTGTTTTTGGAGAATGCGAAAGTATAAATAGTATTACTGAACTTCAATCATCTACTTATGACTACTTTACAATTAAAACAATAAATGATAATAGATATGGTAGTAATGATTTGCAAAGCATAGAGGTTAGAAATTGAAAATAACGGCAAGACTGTTTCTTCCAAGTGTTGAAAAAATGATGAAAAATTGTGGTTTAAATGAGGGAGGAGAAGTTCAAAAATATATTGATAATTTTGTTCTTAAACAATCAGAACCATATATGCCACATAAAAGTGGTGTACTAATAGCTAGCGGTTCATTATCTACAAAGATAGGTAACGGACAAGTTATTTGGAATACACCTTATGCACATTATATGTACGAAGGAAAGTTAATGATTTCTCCAAGTACTGGTTCTTCTTGGGCTAAAAAGCATGAAGAAAAAATTTATGCTGAACCGCCAAAGACGCTTGATTATCATAGCGGAGATAACAACAGAAGAGAACGCTGGTTTGACAGAATGATTATTGATAAGAAAGAAGAATTAATCGAAGGATGTCAAAAAATAGTAGACGGAGGTAAGTAATGAAAAAATCAATTATAGAATGTATTCAAGAATACTTTGAAGATTGTCCTTATTTAAACTCTTTATTAGACATAAATATAGATTTTTTAGATGATGAAGCTGAGTGCTATTCCATAGAAGAAGTGCCAGCTTCTATCATTTTACACAAATATATAGATGGAAGCAGTGAAAGACAATGCCAATTCGTTTTTGCTAGTAGGGTTTTCTTTGGGACACTAGAAAATAAGAAAAATATTGAAAATATTCATCTTTTTGAAAAAATAGCAAATTGGTTAGAGGAAAATACTGAAAAAAATGTATTACCTAAATTAAATAATAATCAAACGTCCACTAGTATAGAAGCAGTATCTAGTGGCTATTTATATGGTACTGATAATAGTAGTCAATATGCTAGATATCAGATTCAATGCCGATTAATATATGAGGAGGAATGATAAAATGGCAAAGGCTAAAAGAAACACTTATAAAATATTTATGAATGTTGCTGAAGCAAGTGCAAGTTCTAAAGAATGGGAAATTATAGGTAAAGATATTGAAGAATTATCAAGAGAATTAAATAATGAAGTTAATTCATTTACTAATATTCTTGGTGAAACTGAAGTTGAAGTAACAAAAGGAAATCAAGTTACTTCTTGCGATCCAGTTAAATTTAGAGATGATTCTAAAGCAAGTAAAATTCTTTATAACATCTACAAAAACGATAGTGAATTATCAGATGTTGAAAAGGAGTTTGTAGAAGTTAATACATCTATGCCAGTAAGTGGAAAAGATGATGAGTATGAAGCATTTATGCAAACTGGTGCAATTGACTTGAAATCTTGGGGTGGAGATACCACTGGTATCAATAGTCCATTTGATATTAACTGGCTAGGAGAGAAGACTTATGGAACATTTAACCCTACAACAAAAACATTTACACCAGCAGAATAATAACTAGGGGGCAAATATAAAAGCCCCCTTATTTTTTATATAAAGGAGAGATTGAAAAATGGCATTAAAGATAAAAAATAATTTTGTAAGAGAAGATATTGTTGACGAAAAAGGAAATAAACTAGGAGAATTAAAATTTAATCCAAATGATAGTAGAATAATGAAAACATTATCTGAATTGGTTAAAGATTTTTCTAATAGAATAAAAGAACTTGATAAGCTAGAAAAAGTCGAAGAAATAAAAAAAGAAGATTTGAAATCTATTGAGGATTTTGAAAATGTAAGTAAATCTTTTGAAACAATTGATAAAGCACTTGATATAGAAGTTGAAGCAGTAGATAAAATGATTAATGGCTTGTCTGAAATATTTGGAAAAGACACTATTGAATTATTTACACAAGGAACGAATGATGCTGAGTGTTTATTACCTATAATCGAGTTTATAGAGCCTTATGTAAAACAAACAAGACAAAACAAAGTAAATAAATATTTAGATAATAAAAATGATGTAATGGAGTAGGAATATGAATGTTCTAACTGATAAATTTCCTACAAAGATAAAAGTAAATAATAAAATTTTAAAGATAAATTCTGATTTTAGAAATTGTATAAAAATAATACAGGCATTTGAAGATGATGACTTGTTTGATGAAGAAAAATATTTAATTCTTATTAAGAAACTCTATATTGATGAAGTAGATACAGAAGATATAGAAGAAGCAATAATTAAAGGAATCAAATTTTTGGATTTAGGAGAAGAAAATAATGATAATGATTCAAGTACTAGTAAAAGACTTTATTCATTTATAAAAGATGATAATTATATTTATACAGGTATCAGACAATCACATAATATAGATTTAAATAGTATAGAATATTTGCATTGGTGGAATTTTGTCTATCTTTTTTTAGATATAGGTCAAGATTGCATGTTTAATCAACTTATCTATTATAGACAAAGAAAGAATGAAGGCAAACTTACTAAAGATGAGAAAAAAGTATACATGTCAATGAGAAAAATATTAGATTTAGATTATGTTGATGATGAAGAAGATGATGAATTTATGAAAAAATTAAACAGTTAGGAGGTGCAATATGGCAAGAAGTGATGGTGCTGTTATAATTGAGACAAGACTAAATACAGAAAAAATAGACACTGATTTTAAAAAAATAGATAAACAAACAAAAAATATGATTAATAGATATAACAAATCTGTTGATAGTATTAAGTCTCAAGAAATAGCACTTGAAAATGTAAAGAAAAAATTAGATTCTATAGTTAGTTCTGAAAAGACACCTGCTAGTGTAAAAGCAATGGAAACAGAATTAAATAAATTAAATAAGCAATTTGATATTGCTGACAAAAAACTAGTAGCTAATAAAGAAATTGTTGAACAGAAAAAAGGAGAAAAACAAGTTCAACAAAATTTAGGTAATATTGGTGAAACAACCAGAATTGGCAATGAAATACAAAGTGTTTTGAAAGAAAATGAAGAACTAAAGAATACAATGATTTCTTTAGATGAAAAGGCAGCTGAATTAGAGGCAAAGATTAAAGAAGTTAAATTAAATCCTAATAATTCTCTTGAAGCACAAAATTTAACACAAAAAATAGAAAATATGACTAGTAAATTAGAAGAATCAAAAAAACAAACTAATGAATTAGGAAAGTCTATAAAAAAGAATTTAGGAATTAAAGCACAACTATCCGGCATTACTGAAGGGTTTGATGGTATTGGTAAAAAAGTGGATAAACTAAAAACTAGAATGACTAGATTGATAGGTACTGTTGCAGTATTTAGTTTAATTAGAAGTGGTCTGACTAGTTTAAGAAATAGTTTTACTTCATTATTAAAGCAAAATGATACTTTTAAATCTAGTTTAAATCAAATAAAGGCAAACTTGATGACTGCATTTGCTCCTATTTATAATGCTTGTTTACCTGCAATTAACTCACTAATGAATTCACTTTCTAAATTAACTGGAACAATAGCAGTGTTCGTATCAGGATTATTTGGAACTAGTTTAGAAGATGCAAAAAAACAAGCAGAGGGACTGTCAAAATCACTTGATAGCACTGCAAAAAGTGGAGAAAAGGCAAGCGGCTCACTTGCTAGTTTTGATAACTTAGAGGTAGTAGCAGATAACAATAGTAGCGGTGGAGGAACTTCATCAGATAATAGTATTGATTATAGTGGAGAATTACAATATAGTCAAAAATTATTAGATATATTAAATAATATTAAAAACTTTGTTGTAGAAAATAAGGAACTTGTCATAGGAATGATTGCTGGTATAACAGGTGCATTAATTGCACTAAATACATTAGGATTTAAACCAATAAAGAGTTTAGGAATAGGAATAGCAATTGCTGGTATAGTTATTCTAATTCAAGGAATTATTGATTTTATTAAAGACCCAAGTTGGGAAAATTTTGGAACTATATTGACTGGATTAACATTAATACTAGCAGGAGTTGCAATTGCAATGTTGGCAGTAAATGCAACGAATCCTGTTGCTTGGATTGTTTTAGCAATTGCGGCTGTAACGGCTTTAGCCACAATAATAATAAAATATAAAGATGAAATTATGGCTTGGCTTTCGAAAGCAGGAGAATGGATATATAATAATGTCATAAAACCAATAGGAGATTTTTTTGTTGGATTATGGGATGGAATAAAAAACATTTTTTCTTCTGTTGGAAATTGGTTTTACACACAGGTTATAAGTCCCGTTGTTAACTTTTTTAGTAATATGTGGAATACATTAAAAAATGGTGCTAAAAATGCATGGGAAGGAATCAAAAATATATTTTCCACTGTTGCTAACTTTTTTAAGAACATTTTCACTAATGCATGGGAGGGGGTAAAAAAAGTTTTTTCTACTGGCGGAAAAATATTTGATGGAATAAAAGAAGGAATAGTAAGTGCCTTTACTACAGTTGTAAATGCAATTATAACAGGAATAAATAAAGTCGTTTCGTTACCATTTAATGGCTTGAATAAAATATTAGATAAGATTCAAGGAGTTAGCATTGCTGGGATAAAACCATTTAACTGGATAACTTGGAGAGCGCCTGTACCACAAATACCTAAGTTAGCAACTGGAACAGTAATTCCTCCTAGAAGTGAATTTATGGCTATATTGGGAGACCAAAAAAGAGGCGTAAATATTGAAGCACCACTTGATACAATCGTAGAAGCATTTAACAAAGCATTAGATAATAGAAACGATTCTAAAGGTGAAGTAATAATAGATAACTTAACCATTATTGCAAGAATGGGCGATACAGATGTAAGTAAGACAGTTGTAAAAGGGGTAAGAATTGCAGAAAAAAATATGGGAAAACCTTTATTTGTAAGTTAGGAGTGTGAGTATATGAATAAAATTAAAATAATAAATCCTAAAGATAGTACAGATTATTTTGAAATTCCATGGGAATGGCTTGAAAAAGGGACTTATGCTCCTTCTTTAAACGATTTAGAGGCAAGTGCTGAAAGAGGAAAATTAAATGGGTATTTAAGTCGTGTTAGGTGTGCTGAAGTACCTGCTGCAACACTTCCAATAAAGAAAAAACTTACTCAGGCTGAATTATATCCACTATTAAAATTATTAAGACTTGTAAAAATAAATATTTATTATTTTGAAAAATATTTAAATACTTATGTTACTAGAGAGTTTTATGCTAAGAAACCTAATCCAACAGTAGACACTATTCCAAAAGATAATAACACAGACAATATTATATATAATGAGTTTACTATTGAGTTTTCCGGATATGGGGATGTTAATTCATGATAGAAAATTATGATGATAAAGTAATTCAGAATTTTGAATATGAAACAACAGCTATAAGTGATGGTAATATTGCTGGAACTTGTGAACTTGGTAATGCTACAATTCAAATGATAAATGACAGTAATGAATATAGTTCTTTAAAGGGACAATGGATTAAAACAATTCATGGTTCTTTTTATATTCATGATGTTGAGCCAGTACAAGAAAAAGTAAATATTAAACTTTCTTGCTATGATATAAAATATAAATTGGATACTCCATATGATAGTAATCTTTATACATGGCCAATGACTTTAAAAGAATGGCGAAATGCAATATTTAGTAATTGTGGTGTAGAATATGATAATTCAGATTTTCCAAATAGTGATTTATCTTTAAACTCGGAGCCATATGTAGGTGATAATCCTAGTAATAGAAATGTTATAAGCCAAATTGCACAGGCTGGATGCAGTTTTGTATATACTGATAAAGACGACATCTTTTACTTCAAATGGTTTGAAAGTACAAGTCATACAATTAACGATTGGATTGAACTTACTACAGAGAAAGATTTAAGTAATTCAATTAATGTAGTTATTTTAGGTAGAGGAGATGTAGAAGATAATGTTAAATGGCCAGAAACATTACCAACAAATCCTATTGAATTTAGAATTGATAATAATTATATATTAGATCCGCAAGTTTCTGGTGATGATATAAGATATACTACTATAAAGCCAATTTACGACAGAGTAAAAGGCTTTTCTTATTTATTATTCAATATGAGGACACAATCTGTTGAAAATAAATTATCTATAAAATTAGGGCAAAAAGTTAGCTATAAAGATATATGGGGAAATGATTTAACTGCATATGTAATGAGTAAAAAAATTACTTATTTAGGTGGTGATCCTACAGATGATGATAATTATGAAATTACATTATCTTCAGAAGAAATTAATGAGACATCAACAGAGTATTCTTATTCTGCTAGTATAGAAAATAGGTTATTAAAAGTAGAAAGAACTGCTAATAAACAAGAAGGAACAATAATAGATTTAATAGAACAAACAAGCGAAACATCAAAGGAAACAACAAAACTTGGCCTTGCTATTAACGAATTAAATGGCGAAGTAAATGTATTAAAAGATGTAACGAGCACAATCAATAATAATAATTATTTAGAAATAACAGATGCCGTAAAAGGGAACTCAATTTATTTCTCAATAAAAGGCGATTTATCATTACTTTTGCCTTCTAGCAAGACTTTTTTAGGAAGCAATACTTTTTTCAAAAGTTCTAAATTGATTATTGAAGATAATGATGGTAACAAAAGAGAAATTGAAACAAACATAAGAAAATTAAATGCTTTAAATAATGTTTATGATGAATTTATTACTGATGATACCGGTTCTTATATAATTCGACGAATAGGAGTCAATAATGACTTAACTTTATACACTTTAAAAGATGAAACAAAAGAAAACCTTTCACTAGTTAATATTGAGTTAAATGAAGGATACAACAAAATATACATGAAGTCCTTTCCTAATTTAAATTATACAATGAAATATGCCAAAAAAAATGAATATACTGATATTTTTACAACAAAAGTAGAGATGAATTCTGCTATCGTTATGAATGAAGAAAATATTGATTTAAAGTTAGAAAAGAAAACCGATAAAGACAACATTATAGCTCAAATAAACATGAGTACTGAAAAAAATGAAGATGGTTCTTTAATTCAAATTGACTCAGATAAATTAAACATAAAAAACAAAAAATTTAATTTAAAATCAGATCAAATAGAGATAACAAGTCCAAATTTTTCAGTCAGTAAAGAAGGAGAAATTTTTTCGAAAAGTGGTACTATAGGTGGATTTAAAATACAAGATTATAAATTGTATGGAATACACAAGAAAAATGTTATCTCATATACAGTGCAAGATTTAGAAAAGATAAGAAAATATATACTGGGCGAGACTACTCTAACAGATGAAGAAAAAACTTTTTATGATTATAACAAAGATGGTAAAGTCAGTTCCGTAGATTATATGCTTATAAAAAATTTAATCGATAATTCAAACGAGGAATATACAATTGAAATAAATAGTAATTATATAGATAAACTTCTAAATATTCAAAACGAGCAAGGAAATATATTAGTTAAAATTGGAACAAATGGAAGTGTATTAAATTCATTATATGTAACAGAAAAATTTGATTTTGACAATCGAGATAATGGCGGTTTTGAAATAAGAACAGCAACATATGATAATGCCAATTTCTTTGAAATAACATTTCCAGATGACAAAACTGGGCAATTTGACATTCGTTCTGATGGTTCAAATGGGATTGAACAAGTAATTAGTTTAAATAGTAATGGAAATGTTTCTTGTAGTTCTTTAACACAAACGTCTTTGGAAAACAATAAGAAAAATCTTGAAAAATTTACAAATGCACTTGAGGAGGTTAAAAAGACAGATATATATAGGTATAATTTAAAATCAGAAAAGGACGAAAGAAAAAAGCATTTAGGGTTTATCATTGGAGATAATTATAATTATTCACATGAAATTACATCTTTAAATGATGATGGTAAAGAAATAGGTGTCGATAATTATTCAATGACATCATTATGCTTACAAGCAATTAAAGAACAACAAATTATAATTGAAAAATTAGAAAGTAAAATAAAAGAATTGGAGGAGAAAATAAGTGGAAACAATAACTAAAAAAGAATTTAAAGATTATCCAGATACAACAACACCATTTACTAGTGAATGGTTGAACGAATTTCAAGATAAAATCATCACTAATTTTAATGAAATTAAAACGAAACTAGATAGTATTGATACTAAATTAGCAAAAACCTTAACATACACAGAAGTATCAGAAAATAATAGTGAAAGTAATACATAAAAAAGAAAGGATTTGATAAAATGAAAAAAGTAAATTGTAGGTTAACGAGGGGGGGGGTTGCATTATTTAGCAATTCTTCTCAAAGAAAGGAGGGAAGTATTTAATTTAAATAATACTTCTACTTCTTTCGATTCAATGGTAGGTGACTACTATGAATGATATACCAGTTCAATTATATGACAAAGATGGTAATTCTGCTTATCCTAGACCTTATTATAGAATAGGCGACATAATAGAAAGTACTAATCCTAATAATCCAGGTGATGATGGATATATTGGAACATGGGAATTATATGGACAAGGCAGAGTTGCTGTTTGTATAGATTCTAACGATTCTAACTTCAATACCATAGGTAAGGAGATTGGTGAAAGTACACATACATTAACTGTTGATGAGATGCCCAAGCATAAACACAATGGAATAGAATATCAAAATGGGGTTTCTGTTTCACTCTCAAGCAACGGAAATACAGGTTATAATATACAATGGAATTTAACAGGAAGCAGTACAGTTAGTGATTTACAAACTGACACTACTGGTGGAGGACAATCTCATAATAACATACAAAAATCAATAGTTGTTTACCGTTGGAGAAGAATAGCATAATAAATAATGCTATTAATATGAATAAAACAAAAATAGATTTAAATGATAATTTAATATTAAAAAGTGAGAACGTTGAATATAATGGTGAAACTTTAAAAAATTATTTAGATAAGGTAATTGAAAGTGGCAGTAATGATAATGGTAATTGGATTAAATGGGCTGACGGTACTATGATTTGTTATTTAATCAGAGACTATTCAGTAGATGAAAATTTTGAAAATGATGGCAGCATGTTTTTAAAAGATTTTGATGGCTGGACTTTTCCAAAACCTTTTATTTCTACACCTTTTGTCCAAGTTACAAATAGGAGTGAAAATTCTACTAGAAGAACATGGTCATACTGTTCTGGACAAATATCTAATACCAATGTTGAAAAGATAGGAATAATGACTTATTGGAACGCAAGTTTGGCGGGAGGATTTTTTTATTTGTTAGCAATAGGAAAATGGAAGTAGAATAAATAAATTAAATACAAAATTAATGCAAGACAAAACATTAGTAGATTTAGAAAACAATTTAATACTAAAGAGTGAAAATATTGAATATAATGGTGAAACTTTAAAGAAAAAACTAGACGAAATAATAGTAGATTATGCAGATAGCCAAGAAATCAAAACAAATGAAAAAATAAATGGCAAGACAGTTTATGCAAAAAGATTAACTTTTACAACTAATATAAGCAACGAAGTTACTATAGAACATGGCATAAAAGATATAGACCAAATATGGATAGATTATAGTAATTCTTTTTTTCGGGCAACAACTAATTATGATACTTATACTTTACCAATAATTCTTTATGGAGGAGGAGAGGACAAAGTATGTTGTTTAGTAGATGATACTAATATAATGTTTTTGACTGATACTGGTTGGGGTGAACAATGGATAAAGAATATTGTTTTAAAATATACAAAAACAACAGACTAAAAAGGAGAGTGATAGAAATGTTAAGAAATAAAGGAAGTAATAAATTATCAATGGTTGAAGGAGATTATGGTTTAACTTTACCATTAATAATTAATGGGATAACAATTTCTGCAGATGATAAATTAAATTTTTATATAAAAAAAGATAGAAATAGTGAAAAAATAGTAGACCAAAATTATGAAAATATAGAAAACAATACTATTAATTTAACTTTTTCTAAAGAAGAAAGCGACAGATTACCAATAGGCAAATATAAATATGCTATTGACTGGTATAAACAAGATACTTTTTGTGGAAACCTCATAAAAGAAAAAGAATTTGAAGTAGAGGATAAATTATAATGATAAATACTGATAGTCAAGAATTAAATATTGAAGCAGATAATGTTACAACAAGTATAGATATTGATAACAATAATGCCGAGATAGATATAAATAAAATTAATATAGAACTTGAAAGTATGGTTGAAGATTTAGAAATAGATAGTGATGTGTTAAGAGTTGTTGAAAAAGACCATAGAAAACTAGAAAATCTTGATTTTGAAAATTCGGGACATACTGGCTTTGCAAGTTCTAAAGATATAGAAGATATTAATAATGATTTATCAAATTATGTTAGTTATAATACACAATCAAAGACAACAGCACAACAAAATCGAGCAAGAACTAATATAGGAATACCAAACTCTTGCGTATTGTATAATCAAAATCAGAATTTAAATGAAATATACAAAACAACAGCAAGAACCAATATTGGAGCAAAGAGAGCTATAAGAGACTTAGGAGAGATAGATTTATCTAATTTTAGTGATGATGTAAATGAATTTATATCAACTTTGACTTCAGAAGGGGAATATAGATTTGTTGATAGTTACGATAATTTTACTTGGTATGTTAATGTAATTTGGCTCGGAGATTATTTAGTAGGTCAAAGTTATTGCAGTTCAGAAGAAGGATACGAATATATTTACTACAGAAGTGGCTTTTATGATGAAGATACTGATACTTATAGTTGGAATGATTGGATATCGTTTTTAACATCTTCACAAGGTCATTCGTTATTTGCTTTAAAAAATCATGTTCATTATTCATCAATTACTACATCATACACAATAAGAAATTATTTAGATAGTTTTAATGGAAATGGCGATTACAGAATAACAAGTAATGTTGACAAAGAATTATATATTTTAAATTCATACTATTATAATGTCGCAGTCAATGGAGTTACACAATATCGAAGGTCGCAAAAGTATTATTCGATAAGCGAGCCGTGGAAGATTTATTCAAGGTTTGGTTTATATAATACCAGTACAAAAAAGATAACTTGGAATGCTTGGCATGTAACAGAAGGAGTTGAGGAATAATGGGATTAAAAAAAGATAGCTATAAAAGTAAAAAATTAAATATAGATGTTATTCCTGCTTATGCAATGGTTGGCAGAATAGAAATAGAAAACGATTTAGCAATAGCAGAAATGAAAATACATAAAACCAGAGAAGATTTAGAAGAATATGATCCATTAGAAACGATAAATATAAGTTGTCCTATTGATAGAAATGTATCAGTATATGAACAAATATATCTTGAGGCTAAAAAAGGCTTGTTTAAAGATTGGCAAGATGACATACAAGAATAAGTACTAGAAAGGAATATAAGATGGAAAGAGAAGATTTAGAAAAACTAGTCGAAGTCGAGCAAAGAAGTAAATCTAATACTAAAAGAATTGATAATTTAGAAAATAAAGTGGAAGATATTCATAATTTAACTTTATCGGTTCGTGAGATAGCGACAGAAATGAAAATGATGAGAGAAGATATGAATAAGATTGATAAAAGAGTTCTTGCTATTGAGGACAAGCCTAGTAAAAAAATGGATTTAATTTGGGGATATATAGTATCTGCTATAGTAAGTGGCTTAATAGTATTTATATTTATGAAATTAGGAATGAAGTAAGAGGTGATGAGTAATGAAAGATATATTAATTAGAGCTGGAAAAACTTTTTTACAAGGTTTTTTGGGTGCATTAGCAGTAACACTACCTGGAAGTGATTTTAGTAGCCCAGCAGTAATAAAATCATTGTTAATAGGAGCAATATCAGGTGGTATAAGTGCTGTTATGAATTTAATAATTGTTGCATTAAATAATAAGAAAGAGAGTGATTAATATGGTAAATATAGTAAAACAAATAGTACCAAAAAATAAATTTGGAATAAAGTGCCCTTATAGCATGAAACCTACAAGGATTGTAGTACATAATACAGCTAATGATGCTTCTGCAAGAAGTGAAATAGCATATATGACAAATAACAATAATGAAGTATCTTTTCACTATGCTGTTGATGATAAAGAGATAGTACAAGGTATTGAAGAAAATCGTAATGCTTGGCATGCTGGAGATGGCAACGGTAAAGGTAACAGAGAAGGAATAGCAATAGAAATATGTTATTCTAAAAGTGGTGGAGATAGATTTATTAAAGCCGAACAAAATGCAGTTGATTTAATAGTGGATATTCTAAAAAGATATAATTGGGGAATAGACAGAGTAACTAAACATCAAGACTATGCCAATAAATATTGCCCTCACAGGACTTTAGATATGGGCTGGGATAGATTTATTAAAATGATTGAAACGAAACTTAATGGTACCCAAAATCAAGTCTCAGATAAAAATGTTAATGTTTATTACAGAGTTAAAACGCAAAAACACGGATGGCTTCCAGAAGTTAAGAATCTAGAAGATTATGCAGGATGGGAGAATAGTCCTATAACTGGTTTAGCAATTAGAGTAGACAAAGGATCTATTAAATATAGGGTACATTTAAAAGGTAAGGATTGGCTTCCTTATGTAACTGGATATAACATTAATGACTTTAATAGTGGCTTTGCTGGCAATGGTAAAGATATTATTGATGCAGTAGAAGTTTATTATTATACGCCAGATGATATAAGACCATACAAGAAAGCCAAATACAAAGTTAATAATTATGATTGGCAATACGATAATGAAAAAACAAATGGTCAAGATGGTTATGCTGGAGTAATGGGAGTACCTGCTACTAAATTTCAGATAGTAATTGAGTAGCGAATACCACCAAACAGATGTGAACAGTAAAGGAGTAGGCAGTAGTCTACTTCTTTTTTCTTTTTTAGAAATGTATTGACTTTTTGTAAGAAAAAGTATATCATAGTAAGCAATTTATTATTGCACAGGTGTTTTACTTATGCTATAATTGAAATATAGAGTAGAGAATAATAAATAACACTTTCTTACATAATATTAATAAGGTGAGATATGTGAAATTATATTGTAAGGATAGGAATGGTGATTTGATTATGATGCCTGATTTAGTTATGGAATGGGGTCATGAAATTATTCAAGATGAATCTAAAAAAACAAGAGTTAAAAAAACAAATTTTATTGATGAACTTATTTATTTTTTCAATTTTTGGATGTTACAAAAGAAACTAAAAAAATTGGATTATAGAGACACAATAAGTAAAAATAAAGAAATTATGAATGGCAAAGTGGTTTTTAAAGGAACTAGGGTTCCAGTTAAAGTTGTTTATGATTTTTTTGTTGAAAAATGTGAAAAAAACATTTTTGATTCAGAAACTTTTATATATGATATTAAAGAAGAATATCCATCATTAAAAAACAAAAAAAATAAAACAATACTTAAAGGTTTAATGTACTATATTGGAAATAAATCAATATTTACTCTTTTTAAATAGGTGATAGGTGTGAAGTTTTTACTTGATGAAAATATACCAGTTTCGTTAAAAAAGTTATTAAAAGAAAATGGATATGATGTAGAACATATAAACGATAATAAAAAAGGAATAAAAGATAAAGAAGTGTTTGAATATGCTGTTAATAATAAGCAATGTATAATTACCTATGACATCGATTATAAAGAATTAAGAAAGCAACCACATTATGGCATTATAAAAATAGAACAAATAACAGATAATCATCAACAAATATTATTAAAGATTATAGAAAAATATAAAAAAGAAGGTTTGAAAGATATATACATATATATAGGTAAAACTAAATTATACAAAGAAATAAAAAAGTATACAAAAAAAACACATAAATTTAAGCAATTTCATAGAGTTTTGTTGGAAACAATATAATAGAACTAGTATTCACTAGTTCTTTATTCTAAATAATTCTTCCTAAACACCTTAATAAATTCATCTCTAGAGCCAATATTATCTTCCCAGTATAATTGGGCCTGTTTGTGCCAATAATCATTAAATTCAATATCTTCTTGATATTTGTCATGACAATTTAAACACATTCTTAAACAAAAACCATATATCATAGAATTAAGTCTGTTCTTACCACGATATATCTCGTGCCATGTTAAATTAGTAGTAGCAGGACAGAACATACATTTATCTTTATTAGTTGTGAATATTGAAAATCTATTTCTTTCTAGTTTTGTCAATTTCTTTGATTTATTGTGCATTTTTGCTTTTTTAACTGGCTTTTCTGTCAATGATTGTGCATTTTTATTCATTTGCCCGCTTTTAACCGGACTTTTAGAACGAAAACCGGACTTTTTTGATATCTTGATATCACTTTTTTTATATTCTTTATTATCACATTCCCTACATAGGGAAAATGTTATTTCTTTATCTAGTAACTTACAGAATGGTTTGTTTTTTCTCTTCTTTAAGTGTATACAGTAGTTATTCATTATTAATCTTCCTTTCTCTGGAAAATTAATAAATATTAAATACAAATTATGTACCTAAAATGTACCTAAGCACACTATAAAATTATAAAAAGCCTTGATTTACAAGGCTTTAATTACATATGGAGCAGATGAGGGGAGTCAAACCCCCGTCTCAGCCTTGGCAAGGCCGAATTCTAATCGTTGAACCACATCTGCATTAGATATATACATATTATATTAAAATTATTTGGAAAAATCAACTACTTTTTAATAAAAAAGTAAAAAAATAATGTATAATAAGTAATAGGTGATAAATTATGTTTGAAAATTTAAGTGATAGATTGCAGAATGTTGTTCATAAGATTAAGGGTTATGGAAAAATAACTGAAGATAATATTAGTGAAATGATGAGAGAGATTAGGCTTTCTTTACTTGAAGCTGATGTTAATTATAAAGTTGTAAAAGAGTTTACAAATAATGTAAAAGAGAAAGCTCTTGGAGAAGAGGTTAATAAAAGCCTTACGCCAGGAGAGGTGTTTGTAAAAATTGTAAAGGATGAACTTACTAATTTACTTGGTGGTGAAAATAGTCCACTTAATGTAAAGGGGGAACCCGCTATTCTTATGTTAGTAGGTCTTCAAGGTAGTGGTAAGACTACTACTATTGGAAAACTTGCTAATTATCTTAGAAAGAATAATAAGAAAAAACCTTTACTAGTGGCTTGTGATGTATATAGGCCTGCTGCTATTGATCAGCTTAAGCAGATAGGTAAAGAGCTTGGAATTGAAGTATATTCAGAAGGGAAGAAAGATCCTGTAGAAATATCTTATAATGCTGTTTTATATGCTAAAGATAATGGTTTTGATTATGTTCTTATTGATACTGCTGGAAGACTTCAAATAGATGAAAGCTTAATGGAAGAACTTGCCAATATTCAAAATAGGGTTAATCCTCAAGAATCTATTTTGGTTATTGATGCAATGATGGGACAAGATGCTATTAATGTAATTATAGGATTTAATGATAAAATTAAGCTTAGTGGTGTAATACTTACTAAGATGGATGGTGATACGAGAGGTGGTGTTGCTCTTTCTGTTAAACATTTAACTAATTTACCTATTAAGTTTATTGGTATTTCTGAAAAGATGGATGGTCTTACGCCTTTTTATCCAGAGAGAATGGCTTCGAGAATTCTTGGAATGGGAGATATTTTATCAATAGTTGAACAAGTACAAAATGAGATTGATGAGAAAGAAGCTGAAAAAACTGCCAAAAAGATGATGAAGGGAAATTTTGATTTAGAGGATTTTTTAGATCAGCTTAAGCAAATAAAAAAATTAGGACCACTTGAAAATATTCTAAAGCTTTTACCTGGGGCAAAAAAGATGGGACTTAATAATATAGAAATTGATCCTAAGATTATGAAAAGAACAGAGGCAATTGTTTTGTCAATGACTTTAGAAGAAAGAAGACATCCTGAGATTCTTAAGGCTAGTAGAAAGAAGCGAATAGCAGATGGGTCTGGTACGACAGTAACTGAAGTAAATAAACTTTTGAATCAGTTTGAGGAAATGAAAAAGATGATGAAAATGATGACTAGTGGTAAGTTTAAAATGCCATTTTGAGGTTGTTATTAAAATGAAAGTATTAACTATTAAGGAACCTTGGGCTACTTTAATTATTAGTGGTTACAAGATGTATGAATTTAGAAGTTGGAAGACAAATTATAGAGGGAAGATATTAATACATGCAGGAATGAGCTTAGAAGAAGAGTATGTACCTAGATTTAAGGAATATGATTTAAAATATTCTAGTGGTGCTATTATTGGTGAGGCTACTTTGACTGATTGTATTTTGGTTAATGATGATTTTAATAGAAAACTTTCAGAAATTAATCCAATAGTATATGAGACAAGTGGGCATACTAGAAATTATGCTTGGAAATTTGAAAATGTTATTAAGTATGAAAAGACAATACCTTGTAGGGGGAAACTTGGACTATGGAATTATGATATGAATAATTAATTTTATTTTAAAATTAGACTTCTTTACTATCTACATGTTTGATAATCACATATTATAATTGTAGATAGGAGGATAATTTATGAATTATAGTGATGGTTTTAACCAAAGTATGTATGATGGTGATATTGATATTAATATAACTAATACTAATCAAAATGTTAATGATAATACTAATATGAATTATAATAATGTTGGTGTACCAATGATGGGAGGGCCTATAATGGGGGGAGTTACTTCTCCAGTTGTAGAGACTCCTAGAGAAAGAGTTGTTTATAGAAATATTTATCATACTGTACCACAAGAGTGATAATTTATGATAGACCAAAATATTTGAGATAAAATAAGTATAAATAAAGGCATTTTGATAAGAAATGTCTTTTTGTGTGGTATAATATTAATGTAGTGTTTAAAGGAGATAATTATGAATCATAAATATATAAATAAGGAAACTTTTGAAATAGTTGATAATGTATTTGAAGTAGATGAAGATATATCTCAAACAATATCAATATTAAATAAAAAAGGATATTATACGAAATATTGCTGTTCTGGACATGCAAAGGATCCTAGATTATATGAATTATATAATGTAAAAAACAATGATGATTTTGAATTTAAAGATCTTGGTTATATAGTAAATCAAGAAAAAAGTAATTATGATATTATTATGCCATCTATATATACATCAGTTTATATAAAGTTTGAGAGTAATTATAATTTTGATAATTTACCCGAAGGGTTTAACAAGGTGTATAATGATAACATTGATGATTATGTTATTTCAAAGGAAATTTATTATTATAAAAATGGTAAAAGAAAAGATTCGAATGTTATAGACAAAGAAATAAAAGATGCAAATGATAAATTATTAAAATGGGCAATTTCTTTATCAAATAATATATAATGAAAGTGAGTTGGATTATGGAAATAAATAAGATTAAAAATGAATTAATTAAACAAAAAGAGTCTAATTTTAAGGGTAATATATATTATTATTCACAAGTTAATTTTGCTTATAATTCAAATAAGATAGAGGGAAGTAGATTAACTAGTGATCAAACTGAAGCAATATTTGATACATCTTCATTTATTCCTAAAAGTGATGATTTAATTAAATTAGATGATTTAATAGAGTCTAAAAACCATTTTAAATTATTTGATTATATGTTAGATAATGTTGATGAGTTATTAACTAAAGATATGATAATTGAAATGAATAAAATTTTAAAGAGAAATACTAGTGATGAAGAAAATCTTAGATATAATGTTGGGGGATTTAAAGTTGTTCCTAATATAATAGGTGTAGTTAATGTTATTAATACCACTGCACCAGAAGATGTAGAAAAAGAAATAAAAGTATTATTAAATGAATATAATTCTAAAACTAATATTACTTTAGAAGATATAGTTGATTTTCATTTTAGATTTGAAAGAATACATCCATTTGGTGATGGAAATGGGCGTGTAGGTAGAATTATAATGTTTAAAGAATGTTTAAGAAATAACATTATGCCTTTTATTGTATTAGATGATGATAAACCTTATTATATGAGAGGTTTAAAAGAATATGAAAATGATAAAATGTTCTTAATCGATACTATTAAACATGAACAAGATTTATATAAAAAAACTTGTGAAGAGTTACTAAATTTTGAAATAGAAGAAAATAACTAAAAAAATTAAACATCCTACTAAAATAATAGATTTATTAAATCTAGGATGTTTTTTAATGCCTAAATATATTATAAAATAAGAGTTTTTCCTTTATATCAACCTACAAAGTAGGATGAATTTTGCAAGTGCAAAATAGGAATGACACCATAATGAATCTTTATTGTATAAGGGTTCTTTTTATATTATGTGGTCATCATCTTATCCTGCTTTTGTAGAATTAATAGAAATTAATGAAAGTTAGGATAATTAAATAAATATATTAGCAAAATATGATTTGACAAATATTAATTAATGAGCTAGCATGCATCGTGAAAGGAGTTGATGTATATGATTTTTAAAAAGAAAATTTATAAAGAGGTGAATGTATATAAGTAATACTAAATTAATGTGTAATTTAATATTTACACGATTTAGTATTACTAAAAATAGTTATTTATCCATAAGTTTAAGTGAGGTGTACAAAATTTATGGATAAGTATAAAATAAATTTTATTTTTAATAATGAAAAAGATATAAATGATATCTTAATAAATGTTTTAAATAAAGAATTAAAAAAATATATTCAGATGATTTGTAAAAATGATAAAAGAGAGGTAACATCATCATGTACTTATTTATCTCTAGAAGGAGGTAAGAATTGTTAGGGAGTATAAATAAGATATATAATGTTGGTATTTATATAAGATTATCTCGTGAAGATGATGATAAAGTATATGAGAGCGAAAGTATTACAAATCAAAAAAGTTTATTACTTCAATATGTAAAAGAAAATAATTTAAGAGTTTATGATATTTATATTGATGATGGATATAGTGGAACTAATTTTGATAGACCTGATTTCAATAGATTATTAAATGATATTGAATTAGGAAGAGTTAATATGGTAATTACTAAAGATATGTCTAGACTTGGAAGAGACTATATTGGTACTGGAAATTTAATAGAAAAATATTTTCCAGAACATAATGTTAGATATATTGCTGTTACTGATAATATAGATACATTTTTAGATAGTTCAAATAATGATATAGCACCATTTAAGGCGATTATGAATGATATGTATGCTAAAGATATTTCTAAAAAGATTAAATCCAGTTTAAAAGCTAAACAAAAAGAAGGTAAGTTTGTTGGTGGTAGAACTCCATTTGGATATATGCAAGATCCAGATAACAAAAATCATTTAGTAAAAAATGCAGGACAAGCAAGTGTTGTAAAAAGAATATTTGATATGTGTTTAGATGGTTTATCATTTTATAAAATAGCAAAACAATTAACTAATGAAGGAATAAAAACTCCTGCAGGGTATTATAGTTTTGAATGGAAAAGTAATTATAATTTAAAATATGGACAGTGGCATTCAAAAACAATAAGGGATATCTTAACTAATCAAATGTACATAGGCGATATGGTACAAAATAGAAGAAGTAAAGTAAATTATAAAGTTAAAAAAGTTGTTAGAAATAATCCTAAAGATTATATAATTGTAGAAAATACTCATGAACCTATTATTAATAAAGAAACTTTTTATGAAGTGCAAAAAAGAATACCTAAAAATGTAGGAAGAAATGAAAAGAAAGAAAATCATTTACTAGATGGACTATTGTATTGTGGTGATTGTGGTCATAGAATATCAGTTCAAGCAAGGAGAAAAAAAGATAATAGATGCTATACTATTTGTAACTATTATCGAACTTACATAAAACAAAAACTTTGTACAACTCATTCAAATAATTATGATGAATTAGAGAAAGTAATAATCAATTGTTTGACTGAAATGTGTTTAAATTATATTAATAAAGATAAAATTAAAAATAATGTATTGAATAATTTAACTGAAGATAACAAAATCAATAACAAAAAAGAGTTAAAAATACTTACCGATGATATTAGACAAATAAATGATAATTTAGATATTATTTATATTGATAAATTAAATAAAAAAATAACTGAAGAACAATTTGAAAGAGTAAAGGTCAAATTAGAAAGTGAACTAAACATTAAGCAAAAAAGATATAATGATTTAAATAATGCTATTAATGATACTATAAATGAAGAATTTAAAAATAAAATCATTAATGAATATATTAATAAATTTTTATCTATGAAAAATCCTAGTAGGGAGCTAATAATTAATTTAATTGATAAAATTGAAATATTTGAAGATAAAACTATAAATATTAAGGTTACTTTTAACAATAATAGTGTATAATATAACTTGAGGTGGTACAAATTGAGTATTCTTACAAGTGCAAGTAGTTCTTCTGTTAGTAGAGGTTATGACTATTACAAACATAATAAAGTTAGCAATGTAAAACAATTAAATGATTATGAATTTGAAGGGTATGTTGATGGAAGTTTAAAAAATCCTTATTATGTAAAAATAGATATAGAACATCCTAAAAAATCATATTGTGATTGTCCTCATGCAAATGGAAATATTACTTGTAAACATATGACTGCATTATATTTTGAACTGTTTCCTGATGAAGTAGATGATTATGAATCATGGTTAAATAGTGATTATGATGAAGACGAAGAAGACGATTACTACAAATATGATAGATATTATGACGATGATTATTATTATGATTATAGGGAATCTTCTAATTTTGAAAAACCATTATTTTTTGATGTAGTATTAGAAATGTATGTTGATGATTTAAGTATAGACCAATTAAAAGAATGTTTGTTAACGGAACTTAAAAATAATGAAAAGAGAACATTTGAATTATATTTAGAAAAAGATTATAAAAAATATTTACAAAATAGTAGTCAAGATTTTTTGCTTTTAGATAAATTAAATAAAAAAGTTCAAGAGTTAACAGGTTATTATAATTATGATTACAATGATTTTGATAAAGAAATTTTAAATGTTAGAGAAAAAAGAAAAATAGAAGAACTTTATAAAAATAAAATATTACAATCAGAAATAGATAAAATATTATTAAATGAAGAATTATCTGTTTATTCTGATTATAAATGGATTGCGAAATTTTATAAAAAAAATAAAAGTAATGAAGAAATTAATGATTTTTGTAAAATATTAGAAAATTATTTAGATAGTTTAAAACATTATAGTATTAAAAATACAGTTCCAAAATCAAATGTTTTAATAGTAATTCATCTATTAAATGATTTTACTATAACAGAGTGTGCTAATTTAATACTGAAAAATGCTAAGTATTTGCAATATATTGATTATGTATTTGAAAATAGTAATGATATTATGAATTTATATAAATCTTTTATGAAATTAATTGAAAAGAATTATTTTAAGAATAAAATGTATATTCCAGATGTATTATATAGATTTGTTATGGTTACTGATTTTGAAAACGATGATATAAATACAAATTATTATTTGTATAGTTATTTATGTTTGGGTCGTATTGAGTATTTGGATATTTTAGGGCATTATTTAACTGAAAACAAAATTATTAGTATTATAGAAAACAAGACTAAAGACATTTTCTTACTTGTTAAACTTTATAAATTTTATGAAAAACAAGAAAAGTTATGGAACTTATTAATTGATAGTAATTATAGATATTTATTGTTAGATAATATAGAAATATTAAAAGATAAATACAATGATAAGCTATATGCTTATTTTATAGATGAATTTTATAATATATTGAACGAAGGTAAGAGTAGAGAAAATTACCATAAAGCATCAAAATATATAAGTGCAATTTCAAAATTGAATAATGGTAATGAATTAGTAGAAAAAAATTTAATAGATTTAAAAAATTCAGATTATCAAAAGTGTTCAGCGCTATTTGATGAAATAAATAAAGCAATTAAAAATTAAATCTATCAAAAAAGGGCAAGGACATGTTTGCCCTATAAATACAAGAGTTATCAACAATCATGTTTACAGACACACTTATCAACCAAGATACAGTTGCTGTGAAGAAAATGTTGTTACTAACGAACAATGTGGATCTTGTTGTCAATTTAGATAGAGCTGTATAGCTCTTTTCTTTTTGCGTTCTTTTGTTTGTCTAAACAAATGTATAAATTTTGCTTGTAATCTATTATAAAATATATTCTTTTTATTTTTGAATAATTAAAATAATAATAAATATTGACTTTGATTATTTAATAGTTTATACTGTGTCTGCAATTGCAAATAATTTAAAAATTAATTTTTTGGGGAGGTTTTTATTGAAAAAATTTGTATATTTTATTTTAATTATGGTGTCGTTTCTACCTCGAGTTTTAGCGGAAACTGTTACACTTGTAAATAATGAATTCGATGATATTTATACATATTATTATGATGATAATCTTGGAAGATATAGATATTTAGAATCGGGTAGATATAGTTTTGGAGGTAATGTTGCTTATTGTTTGGAAATAGGTAAACGTATTAGCAGTATGGTTTATAATATTTCTAATTCTTTTGATGGTATTAATATTAGTGAGAATACACTTAATAGAATAAAACTTATTAGTTATTATGGATATGATTATCCTAATCATCAAACAGATAGATATTATATGGCTACTCAAGAGCTTATTTGGGGTGAACTTATTTCTTCTTCTATTAAATGGACTATTGGTTTTAATCCGAATAATTTAATTGACTTGAGTTATGAAAAAGAAGATATTTTGAATTTGATGAGAAAACATAATATTAAACCCTCTTTTGATAATGAAGAAATTGAAGTGGTAATGGGTGAAGAGACTACTATAATTGATGATAATAATGTACTTTCTATGTATGAAAGTACAAATAGTGAAGTTTATGTAGATGGTAATAGACTTATTATAGGTAAGAATTTTAGTGATGATGAAATTATTTTAGAAAAGGTAAATTATAATAAGAAAAATTTTCTTTTATATACTTCGGGAAATTCTCAAACAATGATGTCAGTAGGGGGTATTAATATGCCTTCTTCTAAAATTAATGTTAAACTAGTTGGAGGAACTATTACTATTAATAAACTTGATTATGATAATAATAGTAATATACCACAAGGTGAAGCTAGTCTTGATGGAGCAGAATATGGGTTATATGATTTAGATAATAATCTTATTGATATATTAGTTATTGGAAAAAAGAATAAAGTAGAAAATCTACCACTTGGTAAATATTATGTTAAGGAAATTAAAGCTAGTAATGGATATTTGCTTGATAATAATGTATATGATATTGAAATTACAAAAGAAAATCTTGGTATTAATTTGGATGTTTATGAAAAAGTCATTAAAAGGAAAATTGAATTATTTAAAGTTTATGCTAGTGATAAAACAGGAGTTTTGGTTGGCGAGGGTGATATTAAATTTAATATATATAATAAAGATGAGAATTTTGTATCTAGTGTTTTAACTGATAGTGATGGGTATGGAACAGTTACTCTTCCTTATGGTGAATACACTTTTAGGCAGGTTAATGCCACCGAAGGATATGAAAAAGTGGATGACTTTAAAATAAACGTTGATAAATATGATGAAAGACCTATTTATAAATTACTTTCTAATGGTGAGATTAAGGCTAAGCTTAAAGTAGTAAAGAGGGATTTAGATAGCGGAGAGGTAATAAATAAGAGTAATGCAAAATTTAGGATATTTGATGTTAAAAATAATGAATTTATATCTTTTCATTTATCATATCCAGAAGATATAGTATTATCTACTTTTGAACTTATGGAAGATGGTACTTTTATTACGCCAGAAGCACTTTCTTATGGTGAGTATATTTTATATGAAGTAGATGATAATCTTGATGGTTATTTGTATAATGACAAGGGAGTACATTTTTTCATAAATAATGATTCTTCTGTGGTTAATGATATAGATAATGGTCCAATAGTGGAAGTATCTTTTTATAATAAAAGATGTTATGGAGAAATTAATATTATTAAATATGGCGAAGAAGTTTCTTTTGAAAATAATAATTACTTTTATAATAATATTCTTTTAAGTGATGTTGTATTTGAGGTTTATGCTAAAGAAGATATTTATGTTAATGATAAACTTATGTATAAAGCTTATTCAATGGTAGGAAAAATAGTTACTGATAGTAATGGTAAGGGCTCACTTACTAATATACCTTTGGGTAAATATTATATAAGAGAGGTTAGTTCAAATAATGGAAATGTTATTTCTGATTTCGAGTATGCTGTAAATTTGGAATATAAGGATCAGTATACAGAAAAGGTATCTGAAGAAATTATTGTAAATAATTATTTAAATAAGGGTAAGCTTGTTATAAATAAATATGATAAGGATTCTAAAGAGGTAATTGCTAATACTTTGTTAGAAATTAGAGGCATGGATGATGAAGTTATATATAAGGGCTATACTGATAATAATGGACAAATAGTTTTGAATGATTTACCTTATGGTAAGTATTATTTATCAGAAATAGAGGCGAGTCATGGGTATAAATTACTAGATGATAATGTCTATTTTGAGGTTTTAAAAGATGAAACGATAATTAATTTATATAATGAAAGAGTAGAAGTTCCAATTACGGGAATTAATGTTAATTTAATTAATATTGTGTTTTTAATACTTGTTGTAATTTCAATTATTTTAATGTTTATATTTAAGAATAAAAAAGTAGTATTTATATCTGGAATTTTGATTATAATTAGTACTTTTATATATTATGGATATTATTTATGTAATTATTATACTGATTACTATAATAATAAGAAAGCAGTTGAAGTTTTTATGGATAATAAGATTGGATATAATTACGATGAAAGGTATGATTACAAATATCTTATTGAAATACCAGGGATTGGACTTAAAAGAGGAATAGTTAATATTTCTAATAAGTATAATGATGTTAAATATAATATAGAACTTATTGATTCTAATGATAAATATATGATACTTGCTTCTCATAGTGGGAATAATTATAATTCTTATTTTAGAGATTTAGAAAAATTAGAGCTTGGCGATGTTATTAAAATTTATGATAATGATAAGGTATATGAATATATTTATAGTGATAGTTATGTGATAGAGAAGAAAGGAGAAATGTCACTATTTTATGATGATGATAAAAGGTCTATAATACTTGTTACTTGTTCTAATGATGATAATGATAGTCAAATTGTATATATTGGGTATCTAAAGCAGGAATACTACTATTAAATTAGGGTGGCTAAGAAGGTCACTCTTTTCACTTGCTTTTTTATATCTATCGTGTTAAAATTATTATAGTAGAGGAGGCAAATATGGGGAAAGAGAATAAGGTAAATAGAAATCATAAACTTACTAATCATTTTACTTATCGTATTATTGATAATACTATTTATCTATTTCAAAATGTTCTTAATGTAAGTGATGAAGAACTCACAATAGCTTTCAAAAAACTTGCTTTATTAATTGAAGATAATGATATTGATTATATAAATATATCTGCTAGAAAGATAGAAGAAAGAAAAGATTTTTATCAAAATTTAGGATTTACACTTTCTTTTTATGATGTCAATAAATTAAATGAATTGTATTACAATAAAAAAGATAAAATAGATTATAAGTGTTATGCTCTTATAACAAAGAAGGACTTTTTTGATAGAGAAAATAAAAAAGAATTTACTATTAAAGAAGAAAAAATAGTAACTAATTCTAATGGTGGATATGTCAGTAATTTATTACTTTTATTTGGAGGAATTGTTTTGCTATGTTTTTTCTGTGTTGAAGGGGCTATACTTTTGGTTAAATAGAAAGGAATAAAGGTATGACAGTAAATAGTATTTTAGTTATATTACAAAAGATTATTGATATTTCTTTAGTATGGATAATTGTATATTTTGTACTTAAGAATATTAAAAATAATGTTAAGATGGTATTATTATTTAAGGGATTATTGGTTATACTTATTGTTAAAATATTAAGTGATGCGCTTAACTTAACTACAATAGGATTACTTCTTGAATATGTAATTATGTGGGGACCGCTAGCACTTATTATTATATTTCAACCCGAAATTAGAAATATTTTAGAGCATATTGGAAGAAAGCAATTATTGGGTAGACATAAGGTGCTTACTTTAGATGAGAGAGAAAAACTTGTTTATGAAGTTATGTCAGCAGTTGATTATCTTAGAAAATCTAGAATAGGTGCTCTTATTGTTATAGAAAGAGATATCAGTTTAAATGAATATATTGAAAGAAGTAAGCCCATTTATGGTGACATTTCTTCAGAACTTCTTATTTCAATATTTTTTCCTAGAAATCCACTACATGATGGTGGTGTAATAATTCAAGGTAATAAGATTACATCTGCAGGGGCTGTTTTTCCTATTAGTATAAATAGTAAGATAAGTAAGAAACTTGGTACAAGACATAGAGCCGCAATTGGTATTAGTGAAGAGTCTGATGCTATTGCTATTGTTGTAAGTGAAGAGACTGGTAAGATTTCAATAGCCGTAGATGGAAATCTTAATTATAATCTTTCTCTAGATGATGCAAGAATGATTCTTGTCGAAGAATTAAAGCCTAAAAAAGAAGTTTTACTTGATGATGAATTTGAAGATGACAAAGAAGGTGATAATAGTGAAAGTGCTTAAAAAGATTATTAAATCTATTAGGAATTTCTTCCGCTTTATTGCAAGCTTTATTGATAAATGTATCGTGACTCCGATTACTAAGTTTGTTATTTTTATTTCAGAAAAGGTAGACAAGCAAGCTGGAAAGTTTGAAAAGTGGCTTAATAAGAGAAATACTTTAGTGTTTGCTTCTCTTATTATAGCACTATTTATGTTTTTCTATGTAGATTCTCATGCTAATACAGTAATTGATTCTTCTGCTGAGGTGCTTAGAAATCAAGAAGTTGAAGCAACATATAATAAAGAGGCTTATGTCGTTGAGGGCCTTCCTGATAGGGCTGATGTAACACTTATTGGTAGAACAATAGATTTATATTTAGCTAAGCAATTATCTACTGGTAAAGTTACGGTTGACTTATCTGATTTGGAAGAGGGAACTCATAAGGTTGATTTAAACTATGATAGTCCTATTAGCTCTGTTACTTATAAATTGGATCCATCATCAATTACAGTCAATATTTATCCAAAGGTATCGGCTACTAAGACGATTAATGTAGATGTTATAAATAAAGATAGTCTTGATAGTAAACTATCAATACAATCTGTTAGTATTGATAAAGATGAAGTTATTATAAAGGGAGCTGAACATACACTCAAAAAGGTTGCTACTGTAAAAGCCCTTGTGGATATTGACAATATTGTTGATCCTAGTGCAGGTGTTAATACACTTGGCGATGTAAAACTTGTAGCATATGATAAAGAAGGGAATGTAGTAGATGTTGAAATGGTCCCTGATAAAGTTACTGCGACTGTTAATATTGAGTCTTATAGTGCTAAAGCTAAAGTAAAAGTAATTCCAACAAGTGAAAATAATTCGGGTGTAGCTTTTGGAAAGGCAATTAGTTCAATAACAACGTCTGTTGATAGTATTACTATATATGGTGATGAAGACGTTGTAAGTAAATATAGCGATTCGTATATTCCAATTGAAGTTGATGTTACTGGATTATCCGATAATAAAACTTATACTGTTGTAGTTCCAAAACCGGATGGAATAAGAGAGGTATCAGAAAAGACTATTACAGTAAAGATAACTTTAGGAAAAGAAGAGAGCATGGAGGTTAATGATGTTAAAATTGACGCTATTAATCTTGGACCTAATTTAAAGGCTAGTGCAATAGGAGAAAATTCATCAAAAACTACTGTTATTGTTAAGGGAACGAAAGAAGTACTTGATACAATTGATCCTACTACGATTAGAGCTACGGTAGACTTATCTGGACTTGGTGAAGGCGAGCATAATGTTAATGTAGTTGTAACTGGTGATGAAGTTAAAGCTAGTTATGCTGCTAAGACAACTATGATTAAGGTAAGAATTGATAAAAGTTAGTGTCTAATATTTAGATGTTTTGTCGAAACTAATGCAAAGTATTTATTTGTGTGTTATCCTTTAAAAAAGGAGGATACTATGAATGGATATGTATTAGTAGAAGACATAATAGATGAAATGTCACAAAATATTACTTATATTAAACTTAATACTTATTTGAAAGAGAGAAAGACTTATTAACTTTCTCTTTTTTCTTGAAAAGCGTGTTTGTGTGTTGTATAATGTATATGAGGTGTATTATGGGAAGAAAGAAGAAAGAAAATGTTGAAACTCAGGAGGAAGTTGTTAGACTTGAAAAAATAGGTGAAAATAAGAAAGACAATAATGTGTCGGAGGTATTTTATTATATTTTGGGTCTTGTTATTTCATTTGTTCTTATTTTTGCAACTGAAGAACTTCTTAGTACTATTAATTATTTATTTGTGATTATTTTTGGGGTTGTAGCTATTATTCAGTTATTATTGTTTGTAATAAAAAAAGAATATGAAAAGAAAAATTATACTGAATTAATGACAGGAATTATTTTGATATGGCTTGCAATTTTTACATTTAAGTATGGTGATTTTCTATTTTTAGAGATGCTTCCAGTTTTGGCGTCACTTTTATTATTTATTATGGGTGTTAGTAGTTTGACTAAGTATTTAGATAGTAAGAAAATTGCTAATTTAATTATTGCTATTTTATCTTTAACTCTTGGAATAGTACTTGTATTTGTACCTAAAGATATTATGTATATTTTCTTTAAAATTACGGGAGTTTATATGATATTACTAATTGTATTAGATTTAATTGATTATATAAAAAATAGAAAATAAAATATGATTTATATTAGCCCACAAAGAATGGAGGTTCTTTGTGGGTTTTTATTACGTTAAGTCTAAAACCACCCGCTATGCGGGTGAGAGATGAAAAAGTGATGGCGTTGATGAAAAAAACAGCTCCTCCTTTTGTTATAATATTGGTGGTCTGC
>JBJEEA010000008.1:0-3881 GCA_051872635.1 Bacilli bacterium | reverse complement strand
ACTACTTTTTATTTTGAGGCTGAAAAAGCACTTTCCTTATATATAAAAAAAGAAGTCAATCATTTGACTCCTTTTTAGTCTCAAATAGCAAAGTAATAGGAATATCCAAAGCCTTTGATATTATATGAACACTTTCAATAGTGAAACCACCTCTACGATTTGGCGATTCGATCCTTCTAATATACTCATGAGTATACCCAGTCCTATCAGCAAGGTCTTGTTGTGTAATGCCCGTAGCCTCTCTGTACTTTTTAATATTACCTGCAACAACATCATAAATATTACGATTTTTATAATGTTTACGTCCCATAAAATATCACCTCGCTGTGATGTTAACTCTTGTTTGGAATTATTACAAGTTATTTCAAAAAATAAAGATTAGTGTTATAATATAAATAGAAAGACAAATAGTAATTTGAAGTGGAGTTGAAAAGTTTTATGAATCAAGAAAAATTTGGTAAATTTATTAAAGAGATAAGAAAACAGCATAATTTGACTCAAAAACAATTAGCCGATAAATACAATGTTACATATCAAGCAGTAAGTAAATGGGAAAATGGTTTGAACATGCCTGATACATCCCTTATGAAACAAATTAGCAAAGATTTTAATATAAGTATAGATGAACTATTAGATGGAGGATATAAGGAAAGTAAAAAGAAGAAAACTTTTTTAATAATTTTTTTATCAGTATTTATTTTTATTGCATTATGTATATTTGCTATGATTATATTTAAACCTTTTCAAGAAAAAAACGATTTTCAATTTAAGACATTATCAACTGAATGTAAAAATTTTAATATTTCAGGAAATATTTCTTATAATGAAAATAAATCTGCAATTTATATTACCAATATCAAATATTGTGGTGGAGATGATAATGAGGAATATAAGCAAATAGAATGCATTTTATATGAATCTAACAATAATGTTGAAACAAAAGTTAGTTCTTTTACATCAGATCATGAAAAAATAAAATTAGAAGAATTTTTACAAGATGTAACTTTATCTATAGATAATTATGAAAAAAATTGTAAAGAATATCAAAAAGATAGTTTATATTTATCTATAAATGCCACTGATTTTAATGATAAAATTACTACTTATAAAATACCTTTAAAAATGAATAGTTGCTCCAAATAAAAGAAAAAATTTATTCAACTAATCAACTCAACAAAATGTTGAGTTTTTTCAACCTCTTCGTTATTGGATTTCTTTTAATAATCTTATAAAATGAATATTGAAAGGAGAAAATAAACATGAAGAAAAAATTAATTTGTGGACTAGTAATTATTACTAGTATAATAATAGGAGGATTGGGAAGTTATATTATATTCGGTAATTATAATAATATGCAAGAGAAACCTTTGCCAAAACAAGAAAAATCGGAAGGATTAAGAGGTGTATATGACATTGACAAAAATATAAATGAGAAAACAATTGATAATTATCTAGGTAGAAGTGATACTGTTTATCGTGATGTAAGACTGCTTATGGATAGTGCAACATGGGAAAACAAAGGTGGAGAAAGAGAGTTAACTGGATTTATAGAGGGGTTTGAAGTCGTTCCATACGCTTACTTAACAGAATTTCCACAAGAATATATAGATCAAAAAGCAGGAGAAAATGTATATGGATTATATACAGGAAAAACTTTATTTTCTTTAGATAAAAATGGTAATTATATTGCTAATTATGAAGAATCAATGGAAATATTAGAGTATCTTTTTCCTAAAGATAAATACATATTCATTATGTGTGGTGCAGGTGGCTATGCAAATTTTACTAAACAAATGTTAGTAGCTTTAGGTTGGGATAAAGAAAAAATATATAATGTTGGTGCATATTGGAATTATGAGGGAAACCATAGAATTAGTACAGTAAATAATCACGATTCTAAAACAAAATATGACTTTTGGAAAGTAAATTATCATAATATCGATTTTGATAATTTGACAGAGATTAGAAAATGAAAAAGAAAATATTTGTTTGTTTAGTAATAATTTTATTATTTGCAGTAATTATAACTACCTTGTTATTTATTAATAAAACTAATAATAATACACAATTTTATTTGGAAAATGATTATTACACTTCTAGTGATATGAAAGAAATAAAAATAGATGAGTTAAATAGTTTAATAAATAAAAACGAATCATTCGTTGTGTTTGTATATCAACCTATGTGTGTGACATCTTCTGATTTTGAGAATGTACTATCTGAATTCTTAAAAGACAATCATATAATCATTTATAAAATAGCTTTTTCTGATATTAAGAATACTAATATTGGAAAATCTGTAAAGTATTATCCATCATTTTTAATTTATAATAAAGGCAAATTGATTGATTTTTTAGAGGCTAATAAGGATGAAGATGTTGAATACTATACTTCTAAAGATGGTTTTCAAAAATGGTTTTCAAAATATGTTAAATTAAGAGATACAGATTCTAGTGAAGTTAAATCATCTGATAATGAATCTACAAAAGAAGATAATAACATTTTAAAAAATATTAATTTGGATAATATTGAAAAAGAAGATAATAAAATCAATATTTATTTCTTTTGGGGAAATGGATGCCCACATTGTGAAGAAGAATTTAAATTTTTTGAGAGTATAAAAGAAAAATATGGCAATTATTATAATTTATATACTTTTGAAACATGGTATAATGAAGATAATGCCAAACTTATCTATACTTTTGCAGAAGCAATGGATGATGAGGTAACAGGAGTTCCCTATACAATAATCGGTAAAGAATCATTTGTTGGCTTTGGTAGTTCTAGTAATAAAGAATTTATTGAAGCAATAGAAAAACAAAGCAAAAATAATTTTGATGTTTACTTTGATAAAATAAAAAGCAATTAAATATCATAAAAGATTTGATTTAGTTATAATATAACATTTAATTTAATCATAATTACAAATTACAATTTATCAAGCAGATCTATAACTGGATTTGCTTTTTTCATGGTATAATTAAATAGAAAGACAAATAGTAATTTGTAGGGAGAAAATGATGAAAGAAAAAGTATATGATTTTTTAAGAACAATCCCAAAAGGTAAAGTAGTAACTTATGGACAAATAGCAGAATATTTGGGAAATAAAAAATTGGCAAGAGTTGTTGGCAACATTCTTCATAATAATCCAGATGAAGATAAATATCCATGCTATAAAGTTGTTGATAGTAAAGGGAATTTATCAAAACAATTTGCTTTTGGAGGCATAGAAAAACAAAAGGAAAAGTTGGAGAAGGATGGGATAGTTGTTATCAATTATAAAGTTAATTTAGATGAATATAAAATGTTATAAATTACAATTTAACAAGCAGATCTATAATTAGATTTGCTTTTTTCATGATATAATTAAAGAGAAAGAAAAATAGTAATTTATAGATGAGATTAGAAGCATAGATGCGATGAACATCAATGCTTTTTTTAATTTGTAAATGAAACTACAAATGAAGTGAATTTCAACCATGCAAACATATTTAAAATCAAATGCAAATGAGATGACAACGAAATAACAAAAAATCTACAAAAGTTCAACAATTATAGTAGATATAATTAAAAAAGTGTGATATGTTGTTGATGAACCAAAGGGTATAAAAAAACTAACCCGGTTAGGGGTTAGACTGTTACAACATTGGAGCAGGTGATGAGAATCGAACTCACGCAGTCAGCTTGGAAGGCTGAGGTTCTACCATTAAACTACACCTGCATCAGTAGGCAATAATAATGATACAATAAAATTGCCTATTTGTCAATTAGTTTACAAGAATTTTTTAATTTTTTATCTACATAAGTTTAATATAACACTAATTACGAGTGTGTAAAAAAATCTGTGTAAATGATATCTATCCATGATATTTTGGAAGCT
>JBJEEA010000007.1:0-19108 GCA_051872635.1 Bacilli bacterium | reverse complement strand
ATTTTGACATATAAAAACCTCGTTTCTTATGTCCAAGAAACGGGGTTCATATCATATCTCTTGATTTTTATTATTTATATTGTATTTAATTTATACCAACAAAGTAAATAGACATAACACAAATATATTGACAAGTGCTATAGTTAATACTACCTTAAATGCCCATTTAAACCATGTTGAATATTCAACTTTAGCAAGAGCAAGTCCACCCATTATAGCACCACATGTAGGTGTTATTAAATTTACAAGACCATTAGCAGATACCAAAGTCATTACAGTAACTTCAGTACTATATCCAAGTTGTCCTGCTAAAGAACCAATAATTGGTGTCGACAACGTAGCAAGACCTGATGAGGATGGAACAAGTATAGATAAAACAACATGAAGTAAATAATTAAGTGGTACAAAGAGTATTTCTGGAAGTTTTGATAAAAAGTTCGCAGCGTTATATATAATATAATTGTCCAAATAAGTTTGACTCATAAGAACGCTAGCTCCTCTTGCTATGGCAATTATAAGAATAACTCCAATCATATCATCTGCACCATCAACAAAAGTATCGACAAAACCTTTTTCACCAAATCTATTAATAGTAGCAATAATTATAGACATAATTAAGAACCACAAAGCAGCTTCATAGAACCACCAATTACCAAGTGATGAACCAGTAAGCCAACCAGTAAAGCTATCAAAGAAAGTAATTCCAAATTCACCCCAAGGTACAAATCCTATAATCATAACTAAGAATGTAAGACCAAATAAAATAAGTGTAATTTTTTGTTTTGTTGATAAATGAACTTCTTTTTGTTCTTTATCTTCAAAATTGCCAAACTTCTTTTCAGCAGCCTTTTGCTCTCTCAAAGATAAAAATGTAGATCCTTTATCCTTTTTAACTTTTTTAGCATAACTAACTACAAATAAAGTAGCAATCGCATAAGTTGTAAGCCATAACACAATTGCAATCAAAATAACAAGTCCTCTATTTGCAGTAACCCCATCAGGAAGAGCACTAAGAGCAACCCCAGTAGCAAATGGATTAATAGTTGAACCAAGTACACCAGAACCAGCTCCTAAAAGAACCACAGCTGAACCGACAAGTGGATCCATACCAGCTGCCATCATAGTAGCGGCAAGTAATACATAAAAGCCAACCGTCTCTTCAAGCATACCATAAGTAGTTCCACAAATAGAAAAAATAAACATAAGTATTGGTATTAATAAAATTTCTTTACCTTTTAGCTTATGAACTAGAACTTTTATTCCAGTTTCTAATGCTCCTGTTTTATTAATAACTGCAAGTAATCCACCGAGCATCATTATAAAAATTGCAACATCAATTGCATCAGCAAAGCCTAATATTGGTGACATCAATATTTGTGATAATGTAGCACCAACAGTTCCACTTCCATTAACAATATTCTTACCAACAAATTGTGCATCTGGAAGAACATGTGATAATATTCCTAATACAAATATTAGAATTAATATTATCGAAAAAGATGATAACATAACCTTTTTCTTCTTTTTTGACATTTTTTACCTCCTCTTTATTATTGTACCTGTTTTACCATTTAAAGCCTCACTTGCTTTTTCAAGTGAACTAATAATTGCTATCTTACTATCAGAATCAGAAACAAAATCAAGACATGCTTCTACCTTAGGGAGCATACTTCCTTTAGCAAAATGACCCAAAGAAATATACTTATTTGCTTCTTCCAAAGTAATAACATCCAAAGCTTTTTCCTCTTCAGTATTATAATTTAAGCATACCTTATCAACTGCTGTAAGTATAAGTAAGACATCTGCATCTATTAATTTTCCAAGTAATGCTGCTGATCTATCCTTATCAATAACAGCCTCGACTCCTTCTAAATCATTAACTTCATTCCTAATAACCGGAATTCCGCCTCCACCAACAGCAATGACAATATTATCATTTTCAATAAGTTGCTTTATAGAACCCTTCTCGATAATATCTATAGGCTTAGGAGAAGGTACAACTCTCCTATAGCCACGTCCTGCATCTTCCACAAATTGATAGCCCTTTTCTCTTTCAATTTCCATAGCCTCTTCCCTACTATAGAACATTCCAATAGGCTTAGTTGGATTTTGAAAAGCACTATCATCGTGATTAACTAGGACTTGTGTTATTAAAGTTACACAATTTTTACTAATACCTTGTTTTAGTAATTCATTTTGAATAGACTGCTGTAATTGGTAACCTATATAACCTTGACTCATACTACCACACTCTGGAAAGGGCATTTTCGGTGTTTTTACTTCTCCATTTGAAGAATATTCCATCGCAAGGGCAATTTGTCCTACTTGTGGACCATTTCCATGTGTAAGTACAATTTCATTTCCCTCTTTTACGAGTCTAACAATAATTTTTGCAACATTAGAAAGAAGTTTTAATTGTTCATTAGGATCTTTGCCAAGAGCATTTCCACCAAGGGCAATAACAATTTTACTCATTCTTCCCTCATTGTTGCATAAATAACAGCTTTTATTGTATGTAATCTATTTTCAGCTTCATCAAATACTTTTGACATAGATGAATTGAATACCTCATCTGTTACTTCCATTTCCTTTAATCCAAACTTTTCATAAATATCTTTACCAATAGTAGTATTTAAATCATGAAATGAAGGTAAACAATGCAAGAAAATAGCATCTTCATTAGCATTATTCATAACATCCATATTAACTTGATATGCCTTAAGTAATTCTATTCTCTCTTTCCATACTTCATCAGGTTCCCCCATTGAAACCCAGACATCAGTATATATAGCATCTGCGTCTTTAGTAGCAACCATTACATCATCAGTCATCTCAATTGAAGCACCAGTTTCTTTAGCAATTTCAAGGCACTTTTCTACCAATTTTTCATCTGGCCATAATTCTTTCGGCCCACAAGAGACAAAATGCATTCCCATTTTAGCAGATACTACCATCAAAGAATTAGCAACATTATTTCTAGCGTCTCCCATAAATACTAATTTAATACCTTTTAAGTTCCCAAAATTTTCTTCAATTGTCATAACATCCGCAAGCATTTGCGTTGGATGAAACTCTGTAGTAAGACCATTCCAAACAGGTACATCAGCATTTTTAGCAAGTTCTTCTACTATAGTTTGATCATATCCACGATATTCAATACCATCATACATTCTAGCCAGTACTTTAGCAGTATCGGCAATACTTTCTTTTTTACCCATCTGTGAACTACCAGGGTCCAAATAAGTAACACCCATACCCAAATCAAGTCCAGCAACTTCAAAAGCACATCTTGTTCTTGTTGATGTTTTTTCAAATAGTAATACAATATTTTTACCACTTAAATAACGATGAGCAGTTCCATTATGCTTCTTTTCTTTAAAATCTTTAGCCAAATCCAAAAGATATCTAATCTCTTCTGGAGTATAGTCTAGAAGTGTCAAAAAATCTCTATTTCTCAAATTCATTATTTCAAATCCTCCCTAACAAGTGGCATACTCATACATCTAGGACCACCACGTCCCCTAGAAAGTTCAGCGCTATGCATTTCATATACCTTAATACCATGCTCTCTTAATATATTATTTGTAATATTATTTCTATTATAGACAACTACCACTCCAGGAGCAATACAAAGAGTATTAGTTCCATCATTCCATTGTTCTCTTTCAGATGAAATCTTTTCACCCCCAGCACAAGGAATTAAAGTTATCTTTCTACCTAAGTATTTTTCTAATATTTCTTCTAAAGAACCTTTAACCTCTTTAACATTTAAATCCTCATCACTATCAGGATTATCTCCTTCAGTAATTTCAAAAACCTGTAAAGTATCCATAATACCAGGATGATATGTAAATTTATCAAAATCTATCTGTGTAAATACCGTATCCAAATGCATAAAGGCACGAGATACTGGAATATTAAAAGCAAGTATTGTATTTATCTGACAATTAGGATTTTTAAACATATTTTTAGCGAGTTCATCAATAGCTCCAGCTTCAGTTCTTTGTGAAATACCAACAGCTAAAATATGTTCATTAAGATTTAATACATCACCACCTTCAATATGATATGGTAAATATCTATCATAATATTTAATTACTTGATCCTTATAATCAGGATGATAATTAAATATATACTCAGCATAAATAGTCTCTCTACTTCTAGTAACAGAATACATCTTGTTTAAAATAACTCCATTACCAGCACTGGCAAAAGGATCTCTCGTAAAATATAAATTAGGCATTGGATCTGCTAAAAAATCCGACTCTTCACTAACCAAGTCAACCAAAGATTTTTCAACTTCTCTTTTAGCCCTATTAATTTCAATTAATTTAATACCTTCCATTGTCTTAAGAACTAGTTCTTTTTTATTAACAAAACTTTTCAAATATTCAAAAACTAAATTCCTATATTTAGGTGTCTTTATTCCAGCCTCATAAATAAACTGACGAATAAATTTATCTTCTATTTCATCACTAATATTTAATACCTCTGCCATTAAATCCTCTAAATATACAACCTCTATTCCATTTTCTCTTAATATATGAGCAAATTCATCATGCTCTCTTTGTGCATCAGGTAAAAAAGGAATATCATCAAATAAAAGTCTTCCTAAACTATCTGGTGTTAAATTAAGAAGTTCATTACCAGGCCTATGAAGTAATACCTTTTTTAATGGTGCAATCTCACTTTTAACATTAATTGCCGTCATTTTTCTCTCCTTTCATCACTTAGTAGTGTACTACTATAAGTATAGTATATCAGAAAAAGCATCATTTTTCAAATAATATTATTTGTTCATCATCGCTAAAAAATCTACTAATCTCTCATTTTCTTTATTTTTAAAGACCTCATCTGTATTACCTGAAAAAGATATCTTACCATCATCAATAAATAATATTTTACTGGCAAATTTCTTAACAAAATTCATTTCATGTGAGACGACAATCATTGTCATTCCCTCACTAGCTATATCCATAATAAGATTTAAAACTTCATGTACCATTTCTGGATCTAAAGAAGATGTAGGTTCATCAAACAAAATAATATCAGGTTCCATAATAAGTGACCTAATAATTGCCACTCTCTGCTTTTGCCCACCAGACAATTGTGAAGGATAACTATCGCACTTATCTTTCAAATCAATTTTTTCAAGTAGTTCTAAAGCTTTTTTATTAGCTTCTTCTTTAGACATAAGTTTTAATTTAATAGGAGCTAAAGTAATATTATCTAAAACAGACAAATGTGGAAACAAGTTAAACTGCTGAAAAACCATTCCCATTTTTTCTCTTACCTTTGTAATATTAGTATTATTCTTACTTAAATCAATACCTTCAAAAATAATCTTTCCACTCGTAGGCTTTTCAATCATATTTAAACATCTAAGTAAAGTAGATTTTCCACAACCAGATGGACCAATAATAGCAATTCTATCTCCCTTTTCTACTTCAAAAGAAATATCTTTTAATACCACATTATTTCCATATTTTTTCTTCAAATTTTTAACAATTAGCATTTCCAAATCTCCTTTCTAAAATATTAATTAATTTAGAAAGTCCCAAAGTCATTATCAAATAAATAATGGCAATTATAAATAGTGGAAAAAAGTAATCATATGTTCTTGAAGCAATAATATCAGAAGCTTTAGTAAGTTCAACTATTCCAATATAAGCTCCTACCGAAGTCTCTTTTAGCAAAGTAATAAATTCATTACCTAAAGCAGGTAAAATATTTCTAATTGCCTGCGGAAGTATAATATATCTCATAATCTGATGATATTTAAGTCCCAAAGAAAATCCAGCTTCCATTTGCCCTTTAGGTATTGAATTAATACCCGCTCTAATAATTTCAGATACATAAGCTCCTGAATTAATACCAAAAGCAATAATACCAACTAAAACAATGTTAATATCAACCGATTTAAAAATAACATAATAAATAATCATAAGTTGCAAAATAACGGGTGTACCTCTAATAACATCGACATATATTTTAACTAATTTATTTAACACTTTCATCTTTCCATTAACTTCATAATTATTTCTTATAAATGCTATAATAATACCTATAATAATACCTATAATAACCGCAAATAAAGCAATAATAATTGTATTCCTAAGACCTTCTAAAATAAATTTATATCTATTATCATAAATGACACTCTGATAAAAGGAATCCCATATCTTCGTAAAAAAAGTAAAAATTTTACCAAAAAAGTTCATAATTTCATTCATATTTATCCCTCTACTTTGTAGTATGCTCTATTATATAACTATCGATAGTACCATCATTAACAAGCCTATCAAGGACTCTATTAATTACTTCCAGTAATTCCTCATTATCCTTTTTTACAATCATACCATAACTATCACTAGTAAGTTCACCTTGAATTATCTTAAGACCACTATTATTAGCTAAAATTTCCTTAGCAGGAAGTTCATCCATAACAACCAAATCAACTTTACCATCTTTCAAATCTTGAATAGCGGCCAAATATTTCTTCTGTCTAACTATTTCTGCATCCAAATAATTTTCACTAACATAAGTATCCGCTATACTACCAAGTTGTACCGCTATTTTCTTTCCATTCATATTATCAATACTTATATCACTATTTTCTTTTACAATTACTACTTGTCTAGAAGTAGCATAATTAATTGAAAAATCAACCTCTTTTGCTCTCTCGTCACTATAACTAATACCAGCAGCCCCAAAGTCGGCCTTTCCACTTTTAACTTCATTAATAATTGAATCAAAAGAAACATCTTTAATAACTAATTTTTTGCCAAGTTCCTTAGCAATTTCTTTTGCTATATCAATATCAACGCCGACAATTTCTCCATTTTCATAATATTCATATGGAGCAAAACCCGCTTCAGTAACCATTACAATTTCTTCTTCCTTTTTACCACATCCCACTAAAGACAAAGAAAATAAAATAATTAATAATTTAACTATCTTCTTCATAACAACCTCCTCTATTATAATCAAATTATATCACACATTTAAAATTTTTAATATATTAAAATTATGTTATAATAAATATATAAAAACAAAGGAGAAAAATTATTATGGAAAACAAAGAATTATTAACAAAAAGATTTATAATCGTTGAAATGGGTGATGCTAAAATTTCCACTGACGAAAAACCCATTATAGGGGTGCAAGCATTAGCAACCTGTCTTGGAGTACTTTTATATAGTGAAGAAAAAAAATTAGCAATAGTAGCACATGTTCCACCAGATGAAATTAACGCTTTAATAACTATAGATAAAATATTTCAGTTAATTTTAGATCACAAATTAACAAGTACAACTTTTAAATATAAAATAATTCCAGGATATTATGAAGAACATTATAATATTAAAAGTATGCTAGAAAAGCATTTTAGTCATTTCATTCCTTTTAACGAAGATGAAATTCCAGATTATGCCATACAAACAAATGAAAATTACACTTCAAAAGAATTTGCTTTTGATTCATCAACCGGAAAATTTGTAACCAATAATGTCTACTTTGGAATAGAATATAATATTATAAATAATATAAAAAAAAATAAAAATCAAGGGTCTAGATGAAATCACTTCGTCTGCCCTTGCTTTTTCTATTATATCTCCTCACGCCACTTTAATATACTATTTTTCCATAAACTCTTTAATTTTATTTGAAGAACTCAAAACTGAATCATCATCTCTCTTCATAACATAAAGATTCATGCCAGGATAAGAATAAGTTCCTGTCGTATAAAAATCAATTCCCGTTAAATTTTGGCTTTCAATATCCCACATACTCATATCATTAAGCTGCATTTTAACTAATTTTGAAATACTCTTAGAATCCATATTAGTAGAAAAGCTATCACTAATACTGTCCAATATATCTGAAAAATTAGTAATAAGTGTCGTCGAAGAAGTAATCTTGTCAATTATAGCCTCAAGAACTTTTTGCTGATTTTTAACTCTTTGTACATCTCCATCCGCAAAAGATTTTCGCTCCCTACTAAAAGCAAGAGCCTCCCTACCATTTAAATGATTAACTCCTTTTACAAAATAGTATTCTCCAAAAGCATTTTCTCTAAAACTATAATCTGAATAAACATCAATACCTCCAATAGCATCAACTACCTTCTCTACTGTTGAAAAATTAACTTTAACATAATAATTAATATTTATATCAAGTAAATTCTCAATAGCCAATATTGATTCAGAAATACCAAAATATCCAATATGCGTAAGTTTATCATAAGCTTCTGTCCCATAACTAGGTAAATTAACGTAATAATCTCTAGGAATTGACGTTAATAATATTTTTTTATTTACAGGATCAACAGAAACTACCATATTAACATCTGTATTACTTACATTATCAATACTCCCGTAAGAATCTCCGCCAGCAATATAAATATTAAAACTTGTAGCCGTCACATCAACTTCTTTAACTATATTAACTTCTCCAATTGTAACAGAAAAATTATATAATTCTTTTAAATCTAAATTCATATTTGCCAAATCTGTATCAAATAAATTTTTCATCGAACTATTAATTAACACAGCATCTAATTTTCCACTTTTTAATTCTTCCATCATATCTACCACTCTAGTAAAATACTTACTAGTAAAAGATATTTTTTGTGAAAGAATAGAAACAGCTTTATCACTGTTAATATTTTTATATACACCAATATTCTTACCACTTAAATCATCTAAATAATTATAATTAAAACCAGATAGCGTTACAACATAATAATTTTCTTTTTGTAATAGTTTATCATTAACAATATCAATAAAATTATAAGTTTCTAAAATATACTTAATTCCTACTCCAAAAATAAAATCAAATAACAAAAAGAATATTAAACAAATAACTTTTATCACTTTACTTACCCTACTTCTAAAAGTAAAAAATAATAATATTATAAAAATAATTATAATAACTCCATATACAATAATCAAATATTTTAAAGGAAGCATATCAATCAAAAACAAAGAAGTGCCAAAAACAATAGCACCAATAACAGATAATATAGCCACTATTTTTAATAAAATATTTGACCTTTTCTCCTTTTTCCTCTTAATTTTCCTACTTTTCATTTTAAATATCACATCCTCATAAAACTTACAATACTAGTATAACACACTTTTATAAAATAGAAAAATACTAATCTTTTTTGACTAGTATTTTCTCTATGTAGCTTACTACTTTATACATTATAATAGAAACTATCATTAAAATGATAACACCTGACATTACTAGATTTAAATTAAATACTTGTGAACCATACATAATTAAATATCCAATTCCTTCTTTTGATACCAAAAATTCTCCCATTATAACGCCAATTAAACTCATACTAATATTTATTTTTAAACTACTTACAATAGTTGGATAAGAACTAGGTAATATTACCATTTTAAATATTTGCCATTTCGAAGCCTTAAATGACTTTAATAAATTAATTTTATTTTTATCTGTCTCATTAAAACCATTATAAACCGTAATTATTGTTACAATAACCGAGATAAGTAATGCCATAATAATAATTGAATTAATATTGGCCCCAAAAAATATAATAATAATTGGACCAAGAGCAACTTTAGGTAAACTATTAATAACTGTAAGATAAGGATCAACTACTTTATAAATAAAGTCATTCCACCAAAGTATCGCAGCCACTATTACCCCTATCAATGTCCCAAGACCAAAACTTATTAATGTTTCATAAACAGTTATCCAAATATGTTTAAATAAATTATTTTGATTATATAAACCGACAATCGTAGAAATTATCTTACTTGGAGATGAAGATATAAAAGTATTAATAATACCACATCTAGCTAAAATCTCCCAAACTGCTATTATTAAAATTAATATAAATACTTGCGTTATAGTAATAAATATTTTCTTTCTCTTTCTTTTTTTTAAAAACACCCTATGCTCTTCACTATACATGTATATCAATATCCTTCCATATCATGTCATAGTATTTACTAAACTCCGGACACTTACGATTATTTATTGGATTACTCCTATCTTTCATTTCTATATTATATATTTTTTTTACCATCGAAGGCCTACCAGTTAAAACAATGACCCTATCTGCCATCGAAATAGCTTCTGCTATATCATGCGTTATCATAATAGTAGTTTTTCCTTCTTTTTTTATTATTTTCCACACATCATCCGAAACAGCAAGTCTAGTTTGATAATCAAGTGCCGAAAAAGCTTCATCCAAAAGTAATATATCCGGGTCCGTTGCCAGTGTCCTAATTAAAGCTACTCTTTGCCTCATACCACCAGATAGACTACTAGGTCTCTTTTTAATAAAATCTTTAAGGCCATAAGTTTCCAGTAATTTAAGTACTTTGTTCTTATTTTCATCCGTTAATTTTTTTTGAACTTTAAGTCCAAGAAGACTATTATCTAAAATATTAAGCCAAGGAAAAAGAGTATCTTCTTGAAGCATATATCCAAGTTTTAAATCCTTTTTTGGAAAATTAATAGTACCACTCGATTTACTTTCTAAATCACATAAAATAGATAATAATGTAGATTTTCCACATCCAGAAGGGCCAACAATGGCAACAAATTCCCCTTCTTTTATATTTAAATTTAAATCTTTAATAGCCAGTGTCTCACCATCTTTAGAATGATATATCTTAGTTAAATTTTTAACAACTAAGATATCATCTGAATTCATCGAAGTATTCATCGTAGATTAAACTTTCATAACTGACATATTTATCTAATTCTCCAGATGCTATCATAATATCCTGAATATGTATCCATTCATTCTCATCTATAACAATAGAGCTCCTCCAAGCATCATTTTCCTTATATCTTTTTATCATTGTCGTCAAATCATTAATTGATGTGTCTGGAAAAAATGTGATAATTGAGTCAGCTATTTTCTCTGGTTCATTTTCTAAAACAAATTTTAGTCCCTTATCAATAGCTCTAGTAAAACCTTTTATTATTTCAGGATTTTCTTCAATATAACTTTTTCTAGCATTATAAGCTGTATAAGGAACTTCACCTCCAAAAGAACCAACGTAAGCTACAACATATCCAAGTCCTTCTTTTTCAACTGCTGTTGCATTAGGCTCAAACAGAGTAACAAAATCCCCTGTTCCTCCTATAAATGCCCCCTGCATAGCAGCAAATGCAATTGATGTATCTATTGTTAAATCATTTTTAGGATCAATACCATTTTGCCTTAATGCCCATTCAAAAGTCATTTCAGGCATTCCACCTTTTCTTCCACCTATTACTGTTTTACCTTTTAAGTCATCAAGTGTAAAATTATCAATCTTTTTCCTTGATACCAAAAATGCTCCATCTCTTTTAGTAAGTCCAGCAAAAGTCATTGGATAATCTTTTTCTCCACCATTATATACATAAATAGTAGCTTCTGTTCCAGAAAATCCAATATCCACATCACCAGATAATACAGAAGACATAACAGCATCAGCTCCTGGCGTTAATACTACCTCTAAATCAATACCTTCTTCTTCAAAATAGCCTTCACTAATAGCAGCATACTGTGGAGCATAAAAAATACTATGGGCCACTTCTGCTAAGGTAACTTTAGTAAGATTACTCTCTTCTTTTTTACTTTGAAATATTCCAAATATAACAACCGCAACTACTACCAAAAATAAAATTATGCTAATAAGTGTCTTTTTCATACAAACCTCCTTCAATTCATAGTTATTATATTCTTTATCAAAAATAAAGTTCTAATACTTTTCTATATTTATAATTAAAAAACTACCAAGTCTTATATAACTTAGTAGTGGACATAAAATAAATTATTTTTGATTAATATCTATAAGCCCCTTATAATATTTCCAAGCAAGAATTCTAAGAACAATATCATCAATCTGACTTTCTGTAATATTACCGTCATTAACTGCAGTCTTTAGTTCATTAACTGCTTCTTCATAATCAGTTACGATAATCAAATCATTACCTGCTAAAACAGCTTTAACAACCGGATTACTAACTGCTGAAACTGCTTCCATATCTAAATCATCAGTAATAATTACACCTGTAAATCCAAGATTATTACGAAGTAAATTATGAACACTTTTTGAAATAGATGCTGGATTATTACTATCAATACTGGTAACTATATTATGGCTAACTAAAACAGCTTCTGCTCCCGCTTCTATTCCCACTTCAAATGGTGGCAAATCATTAGTTTTAATATCATCTAAACTTCGGCTATCTGTAGAAGTTCCTGTATGAGTATCAGTATTATTCCCATAACCAGGAAAATGTTTCAAAGTATAAGATACAGATGTACCTTTACTAGCTTCAATTACCGTTTTAGCATACTCACTAGTAACCGAAGTATCAGCTCCTATTGATCTATCATACATATAAGCATTACTGTCAGTAACAACATCAACCACTGGAGCCAAATTTACATTAATACCAAGTTCCTTAAGCAATTTACTCTTTGCAATCGTATCTTGTCTTATAGTAGTAAATCCTCCAAAATCATATAATTCTTTTGGTGATTTAAACTTTGAAGATGCTAAATTTGTATTACTACTTACTCTAACTACTTTTCCACCCTCTTCATCAGTAGCCGTTAAAATTGGAATCTTATAAGAACTTTGAAGTTCTCTCATCATATTTTGAACTTCCTCTTTAGTTTTATTTTTAAAATCCTTTTCAAAAAATACATAACCGCCAAAGCCATACTTTTTAAGTAATTCTTTTTGATTACTATCAGGATATCTAACTAATAACATTTGCCCTATTTTTTCATTCAAAGATAATTCCTTTAATTTATTAGAAGCAAAAGTATAATAATCACTAAAAATACCCATATCTTTTGATACATTATTACTTGTATTGTTTATCCCGTTAGTAGTATTAGAAGCAACTACAGTATAATCAATTACTTCTACATCCTGAACACTTTTACTTTTATCGAGATCACCAGTATATTTAATTATAAGCTCATCACCAACCAGCGCACTTATATTTTCATCAAAAGTATACCTTATATTAGTACCATCTTCAACCGTCAATAAATTTGAAGATGCACTCACGACTTTTCCCTCTAAAGTTTTAATCTCTAAAGAATTTCCACTCTTCGACGAAAAAAAGATTGCCATACCAAAAACAACAAGACAAGCAAACAAACTAATACTATAAATAATTATCTTTTTGTCAATATTAAATTTCATCTTCACCACCCTTAGCACTAATATTATATTTAAATAAAATAATAATATTCTACCTCAAGTATAATAAAAAAAAGAAATAGCTAAAATTAGTATTTCTTTTTCTTTCTTAAATCGAAAATAACAATTACTATGAAAACAACAAATGAAATAGCACTCAAAACAAGCCCTTCCTTAAACCAAGGAGCCTTATAAGAGATTACAATAGTATGTTCTCCTTTAGTAATAGGAAAGCCCACAAAAGCTTTATTTACTTTCTCATAACCAATAACCTTACCATCTACTTTAATAGTAAAGCCCTCATCATAAGGTATTGAAGTAACAAAATAAGCATCTTCTTTAACATTAATATTACCTTCGATATTATCTTCTTCAAAATTAGTAATGTTAAATTCATCAAAACTATCTTTTATTCCTGTTATTTTACTATAATCCAAAGTATATACTTCAATATTACTAATATTATAAGTCCCCTTAGATAATTCTATTTTAAGCTCATCTATCGCATCATCAGATATAACATATCTAAAAGTATTATTCTTATTTGGATATATCCATGACTTACAAGTTAAAATATTTTCTACATTATTAATTTTCATACTAATATTATCATAACTACAACTATTTTCTTCAAGCCCCTCAAGATTAATAAATAAAATTTTACCAACTAATTTTTCTTTAAGTTTAATAGTAATATTTCCTTTTTCCTTAACATTAAATACATATCCATTATTTTCTTTTAATATTTCTACTCCTTCATTTTGAACTACTTCATAATCCAAACTAACCTTTTCAGCATAAGTATCAGTATCACTTTTACCACTACCTTTTGAAACAATAACATTATTAAGAAGTATTTCTAAAGAATAAGGATAACTATATTTATCAAATTCTTCTTCACTTAAAACATTACTAGTAGCATAAAATATTGGAAATACATCCTTATTAACATACATATTATCACTTACAAGTTCATAACCAAGACCTGGATCATAACTAGAATTAAGGTATTTAACGCCCATAAAAGTATTAAATAAAATATTATTTGAAGCGGGAACCATAAAATAATTATATTCTAACCTACTATTTTGAAAAACATCTCTAACAAAAGTCAAATAATTATAATTATATGTTGAAGAATAAATATTAGTAGTAAAATATTTTTCATTATAAATTTTATTAACAGTTTTAGTAGGATACATTAAATTATTTGATCTAAAATAACTATTATCATTCAAAATAACATTATTTATACTATCTTCCACATCTTTATCAAATATCTCATTATATAAATCTATACTTACATAATCCTCTTTTAAATTGGCAACAGTAGCCATTCCAAAAGAACATAAGACTAGATATATTGCCAAAATTTTTTTACATTTATATTTATTAAATATAATAAGCATAATAATAAAACCAATCAAATATAAATAGCAATATTGTTTCTGATTAAAATAATAAAGTATCACTGCCACTACTGAAACAAAAATAATAAATTTATTTATCTTAATTTTACCATTAAATAAATCGTTCAAAAAGTAAGCAATAAGCATTCCAAATAAAGGCATAAAAGGTATAAAGCATTTTTCTCTTAGATATAGTCCTCCATTTAAAATATACATAAATATTGGAATAAACAAAACAACACATAAAAGTATTCCCAAAATAATATTATTCTTTTTCTTAGTAAAAAATAAATATAAAAGAGCAATAAAAGCTAACATTGACAGCCCAATAGCATAAGTTCCACAAAAAATTTTATGAATTTTCAAATATGGAACAAAAAGTGATAAGAGGTTAATAGAAGTTTCGCTAGTTCCTCTTCCGTTAAGTAAAGTGTATACCGTAGGAAGAAGAAGCAATGAAGCCATCAAAACGCCTATAAAAACAAGACCTATAAACTTAATAAGATCCTTTAAAAATAACTTTATTCCCTTTTTATCTTTATCACTAAAATATTTATATAAATAATAAATACCAATAACAAGAATACCACCAACACTATAATAATAACTTGTCATTATCATTAAGAAAATTCCAATAATTAAAAGACTTTTTTTATTACTTTTAAATAATTTATCAACACCCATAAGTCCCATAATCAAAAAAGGCATATAATTAACAAACATAATATGCCTATGCATATGAAAAATAAATGAATCTGATAAAACAAAAATTAATGCTGATATAAGTGCTATATTTTCATTATAATTATTATTTCTAAGCCATCTATAAAATAATATAGAAGATAAAATTATAATAATAAGATTAGATATTATTATATACGTTTTCATACCCATAAATGGTAAAAAATAAGAAATTAAAATTATAGGACTAAACAGTCCATAATAAGATAAGTTAAAAATATTTTGTCCAGCTCCATAGCTAAAAGCAAAATTAGGAAAAAGCTTACCAGTTTGATAAAATAATTGCCTAAAATAATCTGGTATAACCGTATGCTGATTTATCCAATCAGTATCTGAACCAAATACATTTGAAAAATGAGTTACTATTAAAAATATTAATAGAACAGTCCCCCCAAGTATAAAATAATTACAATAGTCTTTCTTCTTCATAATATCCCCTATTTCTTCTTAAAGACAATAAATTTACTCAAAACATAATTTAAAATAACCACTACTACTTGAACAATAAGTTTAACAATTTTATCATTAAATTTAAATACACTAACTAATATATACATCATAAACATATCGATAATAAGTGTGGTAATTCTCGACAAATAGAACTTAACAGCTTCTTTAAAAGAAAGCTCATCTTTAGTTTTAAAAACATACTTTCTATTAGTAAAATAAGCAAAAGTAACAGACACTATCCAAGCAATAACATTAGTAATTTGAAGTTCCAATGCCCTACTAGGATCAAATACTGTATAAACTAATAAATAATAAGTAAGAAGGCTTACTACAGTTGTAAGAACTCCAAAAATTAAATAGCGGATAATCTCATCATATTTTTTAATTAATTTTTTTATCTTTCTCATTTCTATCACCATTAGTTTCCCTAATTACATATATAGGTCTTCCTTTAACCTCTAAATACATTTTTGATAAATACTCTCCTATTACACCAAGACATAAAAGCTGAATACCACTTACCAAAAAAATGATACAAACCAAACTAGGCCATCCACTAGTAGGATCACCAAAAGCAAGTGTCTTTACAATTACTACAATAATCATAATAAAAGCTATTAAACAAAATAATACCCCAATTAAAGAAGAAATAACAAGTGGTGCAGTAGAAAAACCTACTATTCCATCTATAGCATAAGAAAATAATTTCCAAAAATTCCATTTCGTAGTACCTGCTACTCTCTCTTTATTTTCAAATTCAATCCATTTAGTCTTAAATCCTACAAAGCCAAATAAACCTTTAGAATAACGATTATACTCTTTCATACTTATAATAGCATCGACCATTTGCCTAGTCATAAGTCTATAATCTCTAGCTCCTTCTACCATCTCTGTCTTAGATAATTTTGCTATTATTTTATAAAACCAACCAGTAAATTTCTTTCTCAAAAATGAGTAACCATTTCTACTAGTACTTTTAGTTGCTACACAATCATAACCCTCATTTTCAATAGAATATATCATTTCTGGAAGTAAACTAGGCGGATCTTGTAAATCGACGTCCATAATTGTAACATAATCTCCACTAGCCATATTAAGCCCTGCATACATAGCAGCTTCTTTACCAAAATTTCTTGAAAAAGATATATATTTAACATCTTTATCATCTAAAGCTTTCTCTTTAATAACAGTAAGCGTTTTATCACTACTACCATCATCGACAAAAATAATCTCTAATTTAACTTTCATTTCCTTAACAACTTTTTTTACTTCATCATAAAAATAAGGTATACTTTCTTCCTCATTATAACAAGGTACAACAATACTAAGTTTTTTCATCTAATATATACTCCTTTTTAATCAGCTCAAAGCCAAATAATCAACTAACTTAATAATAACAATAGTTTTAATTTATGTCAAGTTTTAAAACTCTATTTTATAATATCGTAACAACAAACATTTTTTTTACCAATTTTCATATAATATAGTAAGAAAAAAATTTACACAAATTTGACATTTTATAATTTTTATGTTATAATTTATCACATATCGATGGCACATTATTCTAGTCAATTTAAACTTACTATGAAGGTGAACCTAAAAGCTCACTAAAGAGCACATCTGTGAAACTTCTTGTGTTTGCTTTATGCGCCCAGCTTAGGGTGGATGCTGGAAGGTAAGAATATTGGGCACTCATAATGGCATATGACTATGTTCCAATATTCGTGGAGACCTATCTTTGTGTTTTGAATATAATATTAAAATACGAACTAGGATTAAACCTACTATGTGGGGAAACTTGCGAGTAGCGTAGCTTGTCTTGCGTGATTATGGGGAATAATTGATTTCAGTTAGATAATTCCTAGCTAGCTTTATCTAATATTGCAATTTGAAACCATAGTTGCAAAAAAGAATTAATAGTAAGTTGTTGCTTGAGGAAATCTCCTAGAGTGACATTTCTATAGGATTACAGTATGTACTAAGTGGTAATCAAGTCATACATTTGGTGACAATGTGTTCTTTTCTTTAAAGGGAAACCGCTTTCTTGGTAACAAGATGTAGAAAAGAGGGAAATCCTACTTGACCTAAGACATAAAGTTAACTATAGAAATCGCCATAATATAAATATAAGAGGCTTAAAGCCTTTTTTTAATATGAAAGGATAAAATATGTCGAACAATAAAAAGAAAAATAATTGGGTAATAAAAGTTACCATACTTGCTTTTTTCATATCTTTCTTATTTTCATTTATATCAGAAATTGCCATGCCTAAAGTGGGAATAATAGTAGGAACACTAATACTATTCTTATTCATTTTTATTGGAATAGTCTTTGATATGATTGGTGTGGCCGTAACTAGTACTAATGAAGAACCACTTCATGCTATGAGTTCAAAAAAAATAAAAGGTGCCAAAAAAGCCGTATCATTCAAAAAAAACGCTAATATCGTATCATCTTTTTGTAATGATGTTATAGGTGATATCTGTGGTATCATTTCCGGTTCAGCGGGCGTTACTATAGCCGTAAATATTTCAAAAATATTAAACATTAATTCTTTCTATACAACAATGATAATTACTGCATTAATTGCCGCTCTTACAATAGGTGGAAAAGCCTTTTGCAAAACTATTGCTCTTAAAAACAATCATAAAATAGTTTATCTAACTGCCAAAGCACTTTCAATATTTGAAAAAAAGAAATAGTCATCCAAACTATTTCTTTTATATTATATAACTTCAAATATAAGCAAAGTAATAGTATATTATATAAAATAAACTAATAAACTTAAATAGGTGATAAAGTGAAAAAATACGATTTAACACTTTTAATAACAGTAATTATAATTAGCCTATTTGGAGCTCTTATGATATACTCTTCATCATATGTCTGGGCTGAATACAAATTTAATGATCCATATAAATATTTAAAATCTCAAGTAATTTTTCTTGCAATGGGATATATTATCATGTTCTTTGTATCTCGCTTTCCTTATCAAAATTATAAAAAATTATCCAATATTATTTTTGGCATTTGCCTAATAATGCTAATATTAGTACTAATTCCCGGTGTTGGAACAATAAGAAACGGTAGTAGAAGTTGGTTTGGTATAGGAGGATTTGGAATCCAACCATCTGAATTTACCAAACTAGGTTTAATCATATTTACTGCTAAATATCTTGAAAATAATGCTAAAGAAATAAAAGACATCAAGAAAGGTGTTCTTCCTATTTTAGGTGTCGTTATTTTAATATTTGGACTTATTATGTTAGAACCAGATTTTGGTACAGGAGTTGTCATAGTTATGACAATTAT
>JBJEEA010000006.1:0-20010 GCA_051872635.1 Bacilli bacterium | reverse complement strand
TTCTGACATTTCAAGAAATTCTACTGGCTCTAGTTGCAATGGAGTAAAAATATCTTTCAAGAAAGTTTCTGGACTATTAATTTCGTTTCCATTGGAATCTTTTATAGATTTATAATCTGATTTATCAGTTCTTTTCTTCCTATCTATAACTGTACCATCATCTAATTTTACATATATTCTACCTTCTTTTTCTCCATTCTTTACAATATATTTTCTTTTACTATTATTTGTTAAAGCTAATCTTATTGCATCAATTACTGAGGATTTACCAACTCCATTTGTTCCAGACAGTTCTACTGACTTGCCTCCTAATTCAATTTCTGAAATACCATAAAGATTTTCAATTTTTATCTTACTAATTCTCATAAATTTTCCTCTTTTCTTCTTTTATTTTTTGTATAGCCAATAAATAAACTTTTTTTCTTTCTTCACTAAGTGGTTTAGCAAGCTCCTCGCTTATTCTAGTAACGTGAGAAAAATTATGCAAATAAGGAAGTAAATTTGAACGTGTAATCTTATATTTCTTCATTAAATTTTTTATATCTTGGTTAGGATTCAATGCATATACTTCTTTATCGTTATTGTTTTTCATATTATCACCTCTTTTCTCTCATATAAAATTCTAGTAGTATTATATACTACTAGAATGTAAAAGTCAAGTTATTTAATTAAAAATATTAATTTTTTCTATGAAAGTTTTTTCAACGAACTCTCTATCTTTTTCAGATAATTGTTCTATAGATAAACCTTTATAATAAATTTCGAATACGTTTATAATTTTATAATCTTCTATTTTAAATATTTTGAATTTAAAATCTGGTCCAAAATATTCATTAGCTTTTTGTTCGTAAATTTTATAATATATAGATAAAAATTTTAAATATAAATTTATAGTTTCTAAATTTTCTTTTAATATTTTTTTTACTTGATTATATTCATCTAAAGTCTTATTAAATTCTAATTTCATTTCTTTAATTTTATTTAAATTATTTAAGCTTAATTCGTATTTATTTATTTTATCTTTTAAGTCTAAATATATAGTAGAATTAATTTGAGGTTTTAGTTTTAGCTGTTTTTGCATATTAGACATATTATTTATCATTTCGTCTTTTAATGCTTCTAATTTTAAAACCTCGAGGCTCTTCTTATGATAAAAATTGTAATCTTGTTTTTTAAATTCTATATCATTATTTAGAATTGATTTTGTATTTAAAATTTCATTTTCATAATATGCTAAATCTAAATCTATTTTTTCTTGTTTTTTTTGCAAATTTAATAGTTCTTTTTTATTATTTTCAATATTTTTATACAATCTTTTATAGATTAAAGAATTTTCAGAATATACTTTTACTGTACTACCACAATATTTGCATTTGTATTCACCTTTAGTAATTTCGGATTCCATTGTTGATAGTAATTGAAATTCTTCTTCATTGTCATTTATTTTATTAATAATAGAATCCTTATCCGACTTTAAATCATTATATTTTTCTCTTAATTTTAATAATTTTTCTTTATTAGTTTTAATTTCATTATCAATATTAGCTCTTTTATTATTTATTTCTCTATCTTCTTTAGCAATTTGAATTTGTATTTTTTCATCTATAGCAGAAATTTTTTTCTTTAACATATCTATATTATTTTCAATTTTTTTTATATCATTATATAAGGTAGCATATGTTTTTTTGTTTTTTTGTAACATTTCAATATATGTTTTTTCGTCCCATGATGGGTCATACAAATATATATTATCTATTGTATCATTAAATATTTTTATTTTATTTTTTAAATCTAAATATTTATTTCTATTATTTATAAATATTGGATATAACTTATTATATTCTTCTAATACATTTATATCTATTAAACTATTTAATGATATATCATATACTATAACATCTTCATTCTTAGGTTTTGGAATAAATTTTATTAAATCTTCTCTATTCATATTTTACTCCTTAAATAAAAATAAGAGATAGTATAAACTATCTCTTAGGAAAGGTAAAAATTTATGATAGTCTATTTAAGACTTTGGGTGCGAGTATCAGAGTCGAACTGATTTTCTTTAGCTTATGAAGCTAAAAAGATACCATACCTACCACTCGCTATATATTAAACTTCAATTTTATTAATATAATCTCTATTAGCTGTTACTATTAATGGCTCAATATAGGGTTCTATCTTAGATGAATCTTTAACATAATTATAGCAATAGGTTGTTTCAATATTTTTTTCTTCTTTAATGCATATATCCTTTTTACATTTTGATGTATTATTTAACTTACAAATGGTGCATATTTTTTCTTCAAATATATCTACCATATTTTTTTCTCTCCGTTTTTTTTAATTCTACTATATTTTTAGTTTTTTTTCAATAGATTTTATCTTAATTTTAGTATTTCTTATTTCTTTAGTAATTTCTTTCATTTTATTATTTAAATTTATTAATTTATTTTCTTCTTGAAATATTTTTATTTTATTTTCTATTCCTTTTGTTTTAGGAACTTTAAAATAAAATTTTAAACTATATCCTATTCCATTTTTATTAATTATTTTAAAATATTTTGAATATTTTTTATTCATTCTACTTATAATTTGTTTTATGCTAGACTCATTATTATGTATAGTATAATCGTCATATGGATACAAGACATTTTCATCATAAACTAATTTAGCTAAATCATAAGCTTTTAAAGGGTTTTTAGATAACAAACAGCTAAAAACTTCAGTTTCTAATTTAGTAAATATTATTTTTTTATTTTTTGTAATATAAAAACATCTTTCATCTTCATTTAATAAAAGCATCATACTTTTATACCTGCCTATTTTTATTTATAATGTAGATTAGGATTTGCACTTAATATGTCAGCTTTTATCAACCTGCTGTTTCTAACGTTGCTCCTGGTATCTGATTTATGCCTATCAAAGCGTCTACCTATTCCGCCACTACACTATTATTTATAATTCTAAAAATCAAGGTATTCCAACCTTTATATGTGAGTTTGGAGATTTTATGCTTATCCCAAAAGCTTTTTCAATTATTTCAAATTTGGGTAACCATCACTTTTAGATTTTTAGTTATAAATCTATTTATTTGTAGAACCCCAACCTCCAGCTCTTACTCCTTCAGCATTATCATCATCAGTTTTTCCATACTTGCAAAATATTCCTTGACCTATAGCATAACCTTTCTCGATTGTTACTGGCTCTGTTCCTAAGTTATAAAAAGCAAAAGCAAATTCTCCTTCATTATCTGGATTATCAGCAAAATCTGCATCAATTATTCCCATTGAATTAGGAATAACTAAATTTTTCTTTTTAGGATTAGAACTTCTATTTACTAACATAAAATATTCATCATCTTCCATATATACCTTTAATCCAGTTGGAACTAATGTAGGTTTATCTCCTAAATGATATGGAGGTATTGTAATATCTTGAATACATTCAATATCATATCCAGCTGACTTCGCTGTTTTTCTTACTGGTAAATTAAAATCTAAATCTTTAACTCTATTAACTTTCTCAAATTTTCTCATAATTTTCTCCTTATATAAATTTAATTTCATCTGCTTTAAATTCTTTTTTTAAAACATCAATTAATTTTTGTTTGCTTATTTCTACTATATAATCTTTATTATCCTCATAATATCCTGCAAACAATATTTTTTTCTTTAATTCATTATCCATATTCTTTTCTCCTTTTGTTTTTATTTTATGACTAATATAATATTTAATCAATATTTTTTTAAAAAAAATTTGATTTTTAATTTAATATTTTATTATTAGTAGCAAACTACTTGTTATTATTATATTTATTCACTTGATTGTAAGTTGATTACTTTCCTTTTATGATTGATAATATTTCTTGAATTAAATCTAGTCTATCTTGTGCCATAAAGTAATTTTCGTTAATTTTTGAATAAGTACTTTCAATCTTAAATTTTTCTTCTTCCAACTTCTCTATTAGCTTTTGCTTGTCTGATTCTAGTTGGTCTATTTTATCTTGTTGCTTTTTCATGACATACTGTGTTAATGCTAAATCTTTTTCTTTTACATAACTTTTAGTAAATTCTGCCACTATAGTCTCAAAATTGTTGTCTATTTTTCTTTTATCTTCTTCTGTAATAAGTGGCATACTTATTTTAAATGTATTATCTTTTTCTATTTCTTCTTTACTTAGCATTGCATCACCTCTATAACATTATTTAATTTACTTTTAAAAATGTCTTTTGTTATTTCTTTAACTTTAATATGTCTTTTCAAAAAATCTCTTATATCGTTATCTGTATATACGCCTTTATTTTCATAATGTTGCATTATTATATTAGTTTGATTTTGTATTTCTATAATTAATAAATATTTTTGAGTTGTGTAAATTCCTAAATATTCAGTTATGTTTGTGTCTTCCCTTTGTCCTTGTAAAAAACAGTTATGTATATCTTCTATTTCAAATTGATATTCTTCTTTTACGAATTTTGATTTTGTATAATTTACTTTCATTTACTGTTTTCACTCCTCTCTAATTTTAAAAACTGTTACTCTTCGTTTGCATTTAGGGCAAAAACAATAAGCCATTTCACATACTGGTATTCCTGCTCTAAATACATCTTCTTCATTACACTTTATATATGTTCCACAGTCACATTGACCTTTATACACTGATTTTATTATTTCAACCATCTTACTTCTCCTTTATACTTTTTATTTCTTTGTTTAGTTGCTTTACTGCTTGTACTAATTTATTTATATGTAATAATGCTATTCCTGTTTTATCATCTGTATTAATTACTTGGTCTATATCTATTTCTTTTATGTTATCTATATCTACTTCATCTTCTATTAGTTCAACTTCTTCATTTAAAAATGATATATCTGTGCCATCACTTAAAAGCCAATTATAATATCCATCTTCTATATAAGCATAATCTTGTTCATCTTCTTGATATATGTATATTTCATTTTTATATTTAATTTTTATTGGTATTTCTCCATTTGATATTTTATTTAATAAATCAATTATTTTCATTCTTCTGCTCCTTTCTCTAATAAATCTGGATTAATATGCTAAATATACAACATAATAATTATCCCAATCTATTGTTTTATACAATCTTATTAATTCAAATAACGAATACTCAAAAGTCCAACTTCCTGTTATTCTTTCATTTTTTAAATTAAAATCATATTCATCAAAAACTGTTATAAATCTTATTTTTTCTTCTAAATGTTCTTTCATTTTCTCGTAACTGGTCTTGTTTTCTCTCCAGCTTTCTTTATATCCATCTACTAATAAATCATTTAAATAGCTAATTATTTTTTCTTTATATGTTTCCATTATCTTTAAAAATCCATCTGCATTTAATATTCCATTATCATATTCTTCCATATGCTCTTTTACCTCTTCTTGCGTGAAAATCTCGTCTATTCTATTATTTTCTAAAATTTTCCACATTATATTATCTATTTCTCCTAATTCGTATATGCATTTGTCTCTAAATAAATCTAATGGTGACCAGTAATTATCCTCATCGTTACTTTTAGTGTATATATATAAATCGCTATTTGTCATATTTCTAATTTTGTTTAATTCATCTTTTTTTACTTTATACAAATAATGTCTATATCCCATACTACTTCTCCTCGCTTTCTACTTTCCTTTCAATAAATTCTCTTACTGTTATATTTTCTTTTTCTAGATATACATCTAATCCGATTCTTTCAAATCCATCTTTTAATAGTTTATTTATTTCATCTTCCATCAAGTTTATTATCTTATCTTTTTTCTGTAACTCTATACTTAATTGTCTATTTGCTTCTTTTGTTTCTATAATGTCTATATCTTTCTTTTCTAATAGATTTAAGAGTGTTTTCATTTCACTTGCTGTTACTGCTGTCATATCTTCTCTACCTTCAACAAATCTTTTCATGCTTTTTATTGCTTTCTTTTCTTCTTCAGTCATTATTTAGTCCTCCTAATTCGGCATACTTCCATATATATCCGTATGCTGTTTTTATTTTTCCTTTACAACACATACTAATTGCACTTGTTTTATATCCTAACTTTCTTTGAACCTCTATCATTGACGACCATTCTTTAATGAATTTTCCTTCTTTAGTATATTGTTTTACTTTTCTTTTCTCTTTTATATTTTTACCTGGGTTCAATAAATTTAATCTTTGAGCTTCTTGCATATTATACTTTTGTGTACACCATTCAAGATTTTCAATTTGATTGTCTGTTTTAATTCCGTTTTTATGATTTACAACTGGATAATTATTAGGATTAGGTATAAAGGCTTCTGCTATAAGCCTATGTATCAATTTATTTTCTACTTTATATTTTTTTATTAATTTTACTCTTTTATATCCATCTTTAGGTTTCCAACCTTTTAGAATTATCTCTCTACCATTTCCTCTTCTCTCTGAAGATTTTACTCTCCCTAAATTGGAAATTTGATAAATTCCTTCATAACCTTTAATATCTTTCCATATTTCTTCCATTATCATCCCCCTTTAATAATTCTTGTAAAACTTGTATTTTAAAATTTATCTGTAAAATTAAATCACTATAATTAGGCTCATTAATACGAAAATCACCATACAGTTGTAATTTATATAAATAATCATCTCTTTTTTTATTTAATTCTTCTATCGTTTCTTCTACTAAAGAAACTGGTATGTATTCTCTATTAAAATCTTCAAGTGATTTATTCATAACATTTGTTATATCTTGTATAGTTACATTTTCTGATATATTATGTGCTTTTTTAAGTCTTGCATTTTCTTCTTTTAATTTATAATATCTTTTATATATTTCATCTGAATCTGGATATAATAAATTTGGCTCTTCTTTTCTTCTTTCTTCCAAATATTTTTTTCTATAAGTTCTTTCATCAAATATATCTTGTGTTCTTTGATATTCTAAATTATCTGATTTTAATTTTTCATTTTCTTCTTTCAGCTCTTTATATGCTTTTATTAGATGTTCTAATGCTTCAATATATAAACTTATTCCATAATGCAAAGGTTCGTTAAATCTTATATGTCTTATTAAATTTTCTAATATCTCTATATCTTTATTTATATCTTCCATTTAACCCTCCAAACAATTCCTCAAACCCTTCTGGCAAGTCTGGTAATTTCATTACACAATTTTTACAACTATAATCATCTACTGTTTTGTTCTTTAACATACAATAATAGTATTTTGTTGTTTTTCCTTCTACTCTTACATGTTTGCAATTCATATTACTCCTCCTGTTTCAAGCTATCTATCAAGTAGTATTGCTCTTCTACTTGTTGTTCTAACTCGTTTATTCTGTTTTGATTAGTTTCTAATTCGTACGATTGATATAAGCTAAGTATAAAAAATGCGAATATAATAAATTCAAGTACTATTATATCTATTAAGTCTCGTTTATTCATAATCTAATTCCTCCAATTTTTTTTTTAACTCTTGCTTTTCTCTAGCTCTGCGTTGTTTTGTTGTTTCTATGTTGTTTTCAAGCGGTATTGTTATATAATCACTCATATCTATATTTATTCTCTGTGCTTGTTTAATGCCTTCTGTTGTAAGCTCTGCAAATGACATCTTGTATTCTTGAAAGGCTCTGTTCATTTCTGCTTGTTTCTCTTCGCTTTGCTTATGGAACCAAGCATGATTTTCTGCACTTAGCAGAGCTCCATTTTCTATAGTTGTCTTACCATTATCCTTTTTCATGCATATATGATGATAAGTAAGCTGTTTCATTCTCTTTAACTGACCTTTACTCGTATATCTACGTTCTTTATCTTTTCTTAAATGCAACATCTCAATAAAACATTCAGCTCCATATATTTGTATCATTTGTTCTTTTACAGATTTATTACTAGACATGCCTATTATTCTCCTTATATTTTATTGATTCATATTATATCTAATAATAAAAAATTATTTTAAATTATTTTTTACATATGAAATTATATTTGATAAAGCTTGAATTTCTCTTTTCTTTTTTGCTACGACTTTTTTTACTAAATCTTTAGTATTTGGTAAAGGTTTTTTTTATATAATTTCGATTCAAATCTTTTTCATATTCTTTTATAATATTTTCAATTATTTTTAAATCTTCTTCCATAATTAATCTCCTTAATTTAAAACAATTAATTTATCTATTGTCCTAGTCATACCTACGTATTCCACTTTAAGTTCATCGTTGTTCCTCATATAAGGTTTTTGTCTTATTGGAAAGTTTCCCCACATAAGAACATTTTTGCTTTCAAGTCCTTTAGATGTATGTATAGTTAATAATTTTACCTTATCTTCTGCCATACATTTCCTCATTTCATCTAGTGTTATTTCACCTTTTCTAAAAGAAATATATGGTATTTGAAATTGAATCATTTTTTGCTCCAATTTCATTAAATCTTTATTAGTTCTTACTAATATGAACCAATCTTTGTAATCAGTCAAGTCTTTTAAATACTCATCTATTTTATATTTACTATCTATCTTTACTTCGCCCTTTTTACCAGACATGCAAATACTCTGCATATTTAACACATCATCTGCCTGTGCTATAACTCTATTTGCTAAATCAATTATTTCAGAACCACTTCTATAGTTATTATTCAAATAATATGTTTTCCATTTTTGACTATTAATTAAATTTAAGAAGTAATTTACATTTCCGTCCTTTAAATGCGTACAATGCTTGCTTTTCATCTCCCACATAGAAATAATTATCTGCATTTAAAGCTATAAAAAAATTCTTTTCTAAAGGTCCAATATCCTGATATTCATCTACAAATAAATATTCAACTTTGCCTCCAATATCTTTAAAATATTGAGTTGTCCTTTTCAATAATTCATCAAATGTTATTACATTATGTTTTTTACATAATGTATTTATGTTTTCTGGATAATTCGCATCTTCTATATCTCCAAAGAAAACTTTTAATTCATATAATTCGCTTGGTAACATCATATTATTTATTTCTATTTCATCTAAAATACCTAAGTCTACTTTACGCTTTAAATCTTTATAAATTAAATATCTATCCATTGTCAGATTCTTAGCATATATTGATATTAATACATTCATAAATTGGTCTTGTATTTCTTCTGTATATAATTTATATTCTTCGTTTGAATTTTTGAAAATTTTATTAGCAAATGAATGTATAGTTCCGATAAAACAATCTCCAATTCCTTGAACATCTATAAGTCTTTCTTTCATTTCTTCAGCTGCCATATTAGTAAAACTTATAGCAACAATATTACTTGGTGGAGTTCCATCTAATATTAATCTTTTAATTCTTTCTATTAAAACTCTTGTTTTTCCCGAACCAGCTCCAGCTTCTACAATTATTCGAGGCTCATTTGAATTAACTATTTCTAATTGTTTTTCATCTAACATTATTTATTCCTTTCTAAAATATTTTTAATTGAAATAATTTTATTATTGTTTCATTAGTTATTTTAGTTTTTATATTATATTTTTCTCTAATTCTTTTTTCCATTTGTTTCGTTCCATATCTTAATATTCTTTCAACAGCAGTCCAAGTTTTATTGTATTTTTCTGCCAAATATAAATAAAAACTTTGAATACTAAATCTTTCAAATTTGCCTTTATATATTTCAAATAGAAGTTCGGTCCAATAATTAATTGAATCACCATTTAATTTAATTCCTAAATCTATTAATTCATTTATGATTTCATCTTTTTTTATTTTATCATAATCATTATTTTTCTTAATTAAATCTTCAATATCTTTAATTGTATTTCCATTTTCAGAACTTAAAATTGCTATATTAGATGATTTATAATATTCTTCTATTGGCATTTCTTTATTATATATACTCCATTCAGATATATATGGTTCTCCTTTATCGTCAAATTCTATACTCCTAGATATATGATATTTATTTTTATTTAATTCTTTTACTAAATTCTCAAATTCAAATAATTTCATTTTTTATCTCCTTTATTCATCAAATATATGTATTCCATCATTCTTCAATTTTTCTTTATATTCTTCTGGATTATATTCCCCAATTCTAAACATATCTATTGTTATAAATAAATCGTCCATAAAACTATTTAATTTTTCAGGTCCAAATTTTGTATCTTCACTAAAATGCAGTGTATAGGCTATTGCAACGCAAAAATTTTCTATTGCATCTTCTACTTCTTGTTTAAAAGCATTGTCGTACTCACGCCTTAATTGGTCCTCAAACTGTTCTGCCCACTCAACAATTTTAAATCTATTTTTATCTTTTGCTGCTTTCTCTAAACGTCTTAATTCATCGCTAGAAAACAATTTTCTTATAGGGTCATCATTTATTAAATTATATTTATTTTTCATTTTAATTCTCCTTTGGATTTAACGTTATAATTTGAGATATTTCTTCTTTCCCTTTCCCTTTTATAAATGGTTCTATAAAAATAACTTTCCCATTTTCATAATGTCTATAATGTCCATGTACTTTAAAAGCATGAGAATAAGTCCAACCTTTTCTTCTTTTAATTAAACCTGACGTTTCTACTTTTCTTATTTTATTCATATCATAAATCGGAGTAGAAATAGTTTTATTTCTTTTAGGATTTATAATTTCTTTTTTCTCATATATAAATTTTGGCACTTTATTTTGCCTGTAATATTTTGTAGTTCTTGTTGTAGTAGCTATATACCATAAGCAACATTCTAATAATATAAAACATTGATAAGTATACATTTCTTGAAAACTTTTATTTTGTTCAATCATTTCTTTAAGTTTATCTTCCAATCTCGGATTCGGTTTATTAGGTTCAATCATAGATAAATTTAATTCCATAGTATTAAATAATTTATTATCTAAATAAACTTCAATATATAGGCATTCATTCTTAAATTCAAAATATAAAATAGTATTATTAGTTAAATTTATATATTCATCAAAGGCATCTTCAATATTCCTATATGTAGTTTTATAATATTTTGCCATTGTAGAAATATATTTGGAATTTATACTTTCTTTTAAAATATTAATATTACAATTTGATATTTTTATATATCCTCTTTCAAATACTTTTGGTATTTCATCTTGAAATCTTAAATCTTCATTATACCATTTTATAAACATTTCATTTTTATTTTCTGGAAGTATTATTTGTGGTAATTTTTTTATTATTCTTAATTCTTTATCTTTCATATTGTTACAAGTCCTTTTGTATGACTTTGTTGTGCTTCTATTATTTTTTTATTTCTTACCTCTGCATATATTTGTGTTGTTGCAATATATTTGTGTCCTAATAAAGCTTGTATTACTTCTAATGATGTATCTTCATCATAAAGTTCCATTGCTCTACTATGTCTTAATGTATGTGGATGTGGTTTTTTACCATCTCTTAATAATATTCCAGTTTTTTCTGCCAATGTATTACATAATTTATTATAATATTGTGGTCTTAATGTTTTTACTTCTCCTGGTCTAGTTGTGCCCTTAATATTTGTAAAGAAATATTCATTTCCTTTCCAAATTGGTCTTATTTTTAACCATTCTCTTAATATATTTATAGTTGGCTCTGGGATAGATACTGTTCTGTCTCCACCTTTACCATCAAATACATATAAAACTTTTTCATCTAAATTAACGTCTGAAAGTTCTAAATTACAAGCTTCTGAAATTCTTAATGCACAAGCATATACTAAACTTATTAACGCAAAATCTCTTACTGCTATCTTATCAGAAACTGTCATATTTTGTCCACTTAGGGCTAATTTTGCCCTTTCTGCTAACGGACTTTCAAATGCCTTTAACTGGTCTAATTCTAAAAATTTTACAATTTTTTTCTTCTTTCTATTTTTTTGTTTTTCATTATTCATAATATACACCTTCCCTTTTCGATATTATATAATAATAATATATATAATGTCAATACAAAATATATATTTAAAATATATATTATATGTATTTTTTTCTTATATAAACTCCATCTTCTAATAAAAATATTTCAACATTATCTTCTGCATCCAAATTAAGACTTTTCATAAATTCTTTTGGAATAACTACTCTGCTTAATTTATCTAAATTTCTGCTTATACCTCTAGTATTTCCTAAGTCTATTATTAGTTTATTGTTTCTAATTTTATTATTGTTAATTTTATTGTTTTTAATTTTTACGTCAATATCTTCTGACCAATCTTTAAAGAAGTCTTTAAATGAATTATAATAACAATAATCTTTTGATTTATTTTTATTTATTTCTACACATAAACTTCCATCTAATTTTACTTTCAAGTTTATATCATAAATTTCTCCTGCTTTTAATTTTAAACTATTATCTTTTCCAATAAATTTACATAACATATTTATATCCTCCTATAACTTAATAATATTAAATTCTTACTATACTTTAATTTATTCATGAATTTATTAAATTTATAATCATTATCAAAATATTTAATAAATTTTATGCCGTCTTTATTTAATAAATTTACTTCATACATTTATTTTCCTCTCTTAAATCAATTCCTAAAACAATTCTAATTGATTTTGCTTCTTCATCTTCTTCATCCTCCATATTATAAGATGGAGCAATTAATAATACATCTAATGTATCAATTAGTTCAATGATTTTTCTTAATTCTTTTTTATTAAATTTTAGATATTTAAAATTAGCACATAACATTAATATTTCTTCATGTTCTTCATAATCTAAATCAAGTCCCATATTTTTTAATTTTTCTTGTACTCTTTTTATTTTTTCTATTTCTTTATTAGTAGGTTTTCTATATTCATATTCAGTATTTTCTGCTTGAATTAATATATTATCTAATTGTTGTTGTATTATTTCTTTTTCAATTTCTTTTTGCTCTTCAGATTTTAAACTTTGCTCTCTTTGATTTATTATTTCAGACATGTTTTTATTCCATAGATGTTTTTTTATTTTATATAAATCTTCTTCTGTGACTTTTAAATCGTTTGCAATTTTGCCTTTAAATTTCATCAACTTATTATCTGGAAATATTTCTAAGTTTTCAAAACAACATAAACTTTTATTCATATTCATTGTATTTTGTTCATAAATCAATAAATTATAATTTGCATTCAAATTTGCACCATTAACAATGCACTGTCGTATATCATCTATTAAACTATAAATATCATCGTTCATAATTATTTTCCCTCCTTAATAATATTTAAAATCTCTCTTATATTATCTGTCGTTGGTTTTTCTAAAGACAATTTTATGTTTATATCTACTCCAGGATATGTCTTAAAAAAAGTATTTCTAGCTTTCATTTTTGCAAAAAATAAATTTTCTGCCTCTATCATATAATCTGAATATAAATTATCTATAGTTGTTATTCTAATAACATATGTATTTTTATTCATAAAAAAATCCTCCTTAAAATTTAAGCTATTTTTAATAATTTATTGGTTACTTCTTTTAATTTCTTTTCTGTATTTATTTGAACGTTAGTTAAAAAGTCCATAAAATTATCAAATTTATATATTTCTTCATATGTTAAACAATTATATAAATTTCCATCATTTTCATCTTGTAATATTTTGAATATTTTATCTATATATTCTAATTGCTTTCTATATTTTACTAATTTTAAATAATTTTCCATATTACATCACCTTTATATCTATAATTTCTTTATTTTCTTTTTTATAATATTCGTATACTTTATCCATTGCGTTTATTTCATCTTCGCCTTCTGAAAACTCTATATGCTTTTTATTATCTGCCGTAGTTATTTCTATTTTATATATTTTTTTCATAAAATTTCCTCCTTATTTTATATTTAATATTTTTCCATATTTGCATTTTTTACAATCTTCTTTATCTACCATTGCATTTTTTACATAACAACACCAATATGATTGTATTTGCATATCCGATATATGAGGACAACCACCTTTATTTTCTGCCATAATTATTTTACCTCCTGCTTTTCAATATGAATTTCTAGGTAATTATCCCAATTTTCTTGATAACCACCTTTAAATAATCTTGTTACATTATGCGTGTCGCTCCAGCTTGCATATCTACATTCTTTGTCAAAATCATAATCATACTCGTTTATATTATCATCAATATTTTTTTGGTAACATTTTTTCGCCTCGTCTATATTCTTAAATACTCCTAAAATCTCTAATACATTACTTCCTGTATAACCTAATTGATAAACTACATATACTTCCATTTTTTATTCCTCCTCTATAAATTCAATATTATATTTGTTTCTTTTTAATTCCATAATTCTATTAAATAATTCCTCTGTGTTATTATATTCACAATATAACGACCAAGCAAAATAATCTTCACTGCGTTTATCTAAATAACAACATATTGCTAATTTTTCGTGATATATTTTCTTTATTATATATGCCTTCATAATTATATAATTTCCCCCTTAAATCTATTCACTATTTTTTGTGCCTCTTCTTCCATGCTTTCTACTTTAAAATCATTTATTCTTTTTTCTCTTCTATTATTTTTTTATTTATTTCTATTAATTCTTTGCATATCATATTAAGCTCTTCTTCGTCCATAGGCAAAGAATAATCTTTTATTCCGTTTTTTAATTCTTTAAATCTATTTTCATATATATATTTATTTCCAGTTATTGTTGTATGTAGTATTCTAAATTCTCCACCATTTATATTATATTTTGCCATTATAAGCTCTGTTACTTTTTCAAACCCTAAAAATTGTAAATTTATATTATCTCTATATATATACAATTTATAAACAATATCGTTTGAATAATCTTTTTTGTTTCTTACTACATAATTTTCTTTTTGGTTATAATTTTCTTTTCTTTTCCTTTTTACTTCTTCTTTTATTTCTATTTCCATATCATTATCAAAATAACCATACTCATTTTTTACTACAATGCCGTTTTCATCATATACAACAATGCTATCTAATTGTACGTCTTTTCCATCTTCTAATGTTACAAACAGTGGCCTGTACCAGTCTGCCTGCCTATATAATTTACTGATTTTCCCCATTTTTTCCTTACCTCCATTTTTTATCTTTTTATTATTTCATAGACTTGTAAATAATCTTTATTTGTCATTTTTTTATATTTATTGCCCACTTTTTAAAATCTGCGTGTGTGCCTTCCGCCATTTTTTAACCATTCTTTAACATATTTATTTTTCCTCCAAAATTTTTATTTTCACATCTCCTGATTTATATATAATCATATTATCTTTTACATCAATATCTTTATACCAAGTCCAACTATCTATTTTTGCTCCATTATCTTTTACTGTTTCTATTGTAAATGCATTCGTTTGTATTTGTGTTCCTACATTTCTAACTACTCCTACCATAAACCCTTCTTTGCAATGATTTTCTATTGTCATAAATTTTATGCCGTCTTTATTTTCTGCTAATTTTCTTTTTAATTCACTTTTACTATTTATCATTATTTTTCCTCCTTAAAATCATATATTAATAAAAAATCATTATTTCCTTCTAATTTCTGTATTGTATAATACAACATATCTTTATCTAATGTATCAACATATAATTGCCCTATAATTTTATTTTCTTTTATCAAATCTATTTTATATCCAACATATTCTTTTTTATTTAAATTTAATGTTAATATATCCATAATTTCTACCTCCATTAATAATTCTAGTATTTCATCTTTATTTATATTTTACCTCTTAAATATCTAAACATTCTTCAATAATTTCTTCGCTTGTTATTTCATCTTTTTGTATTTCGTCCCAATGGTCTTGAACTATATCTGCTAATCTTGCCAAACTCATATCTGCATCAGCGTCTAACCAAACATCATAGCAATAATTCATTATTTCTATTTTTTCTTCTTCGTAATCGTTATTTATACAACTTAGTAAATATAATTTATTTACCTCTATACTTTTTTCTTTAATTTCTTTTAATAATTTAAAATATTCTTTCATAACTATTCCTCCTCAATTATTTTAATTTTTATAGGTGCGTCTTTATAAATTATAATATTATTTTTTACATCAATATCTTTATACCACGTCCAGCTATCTATTTTTGCTCCATTATCTTTTATTGTTTCTATTGTAAATGCGTTCGTTTGTATTTGCGTTCCTGCATTTCTAACTACTCCTACCATAAACCCTTCTTTGCAATGATTTTCTATTGTCATAAATTTTATGCCGTCTTTATTTTTTTCTAGTTTCCTTTTTAATTCATTTTTACTATTTATCATTTATTTTTCCTCCTCTAAAATTTTATTTATTTGTCTTTTAATTTCCTCTAATCCAAATATAACCTCTATATCTTGCCCTTCGTTTTCAAACATTTCTTCTAAATTATCTATTGTTTTTAATGTTTCTTTTAATTCTTCCATTATTTTTTGCCTCCATTATTTATATTTATTTTTTCTATATATTTTTTTTTACCTCTTAAAATTCATAATAATAATTAACGTTTACGCCTAAAATATCTATTGTTATTAGTTCGCCAGTTTCTGCACGTTCTACATTTTCTACTTTCGTTGTTCCTATTGCAATAAAAGCTCCTAAAGCTATAAAATTTATTATAGTAATACATAAAATAATTATCATTGTAATTTTTTTCATAACATTTGCCCCCTTTATTTATTTTATTCTGTTATCAACATAATATGTTTTTCGTCTAAATCATTAAATTCAAGTTTTTTGCCTTCAAAATTTATATCTGTTATTTTATTATTATTTTTTATATCCTCATAAGTAGATTTCAATCTATTTTTTGCGTCTTTTATATTATTTGTACTATAATTTCTCGCCCATATTAATTCGCCGTTTTTAAATATAGTATAAACTATCATAATTATTTTTCCTCTCATATTTCTGTAATTTTATATTTCTGTAATTGAATATTTATCATTTTCATGATAATATGGTGTATAATATCCGCCTTTGCACTTAAGACTTGTTTCCCATTCATAACCTTTACTCCAACTTTTGGGAATTATTTTATTTTCTAATAGCCATTCATTTACTTCGCTATCTTTTCCCCTGTAACTTGCTGTATTCCATTGTCTTGTAATTCCCAAAGTAATTAATTTGCCTTTTTTAATTGTATAAATGGTCGCCATTTGTTTTCTTCCACCATAAATACTAGGATTTTTTGTTGTATTTTCTACTTTATAATAAAATCTCTTCATAGTTTTTACCCCCATAATCTATTTCGCATTATTTTTTTATAATTTTTCCATTAAATCTTTTCTTAATCTCTCTACTTCATTTGCCCAATAAGATAAGCCGTGCATATCTACATTGCAATTTGCACTTTCAAGGCAACTTTGCGTTGCATTTTTAGCATATTCTAATTTTTTTATTAATTCCTCCATTTTTCTTGCCCCTACTATTTAATATTTTCTTGCTATTTTATTGTAATCTTCTATCGTTTCATTGCAATAATTATAAAATTCTTTCAAGCCTTTTTCGTCATTGTAATTTTTTATGTTATATAAATATGGTATTTCTATATTATCTCTATATTCTTCTATGTCTTTTTTTGTAATATATTCTTTATCTTCAAAAAACTCTTGCACGTCAAATATATCAAACCATTCTATATATTTGAATTTTCTATACCTTGTTTTGCCGTCATTATATATTCGACCATAAATCAAAAAATAATAATTATGGCACATATCATTATTTATTTCTAATATCTTTTGTTTTTTTGTTATTTCAAAATTAACCATTTCTTTTCTCCTTCTAATTTATTTTGCCCGCATTATTTGTTATTATATTTTTCACAAAAAACAATTTATTTTACGAATTAACTTTTACCGATATTATTTTTAATCTTCATAGAATGATTTTTTTGCTTGACTTTTAAAATATTCTTCTAGTTCTTGTTTTAATTTATTTTTATCATAAATCGACTTCAGATATTTTTGCCCTTCCGATTTATTAAATCCATAATAATTACATACCATATCCAATAAATTCATTTTTTTATTTCTCCTCTTAATATATTATTTTTGCTAAATTATTGTTTTTTATAAACATTTCAATATTTTTTTTGCCATTTGCTACAGTTCCATAAGAAAAACCGTATTGCTTATCTCCATAAGTGCTTTTTCTATATAAAGTATATCTATTTTTATTATTTTTAGTTTCAATATAATGTATATTATATTCAGTGTTTGCCCATTCATTTACTATTTTTTCGCCAAAAAGATGGCACATATCATTAAAATTAATTTTTTCCATTTTTCTATTCCTCCATTTTACTTTTGCAGGCAATATATGCCTTAAAATTCAGTCTTGATAGTACCAAACTTTGCCGACTATATTTTATATTATGTTTCCGTGAAAACATTTTTATTAAGCCTCTTCAAGATTAGTAGTCCATTTTACATCTGTCATTACATAATCCCAACTAGTTCCAAAATGGTCAACCATTAAAACATCACAGTCTAACATTTCGCTATATGATAATATTAGTGGATTACCTAATTTTTTTAAATATTCTTTATCCCATTCGCTTAGATTACATAAATAATATTGATATATTTCCATATCCATTTCCTCATATACATTATTACTATATATGTTTTCCCATATAGTATCGTCTAAATCATTAATATTATTACATAATACTAAATCACCTATAAATCTTTTTACTATTCTTTGGTAGCTTACTCTTCCCGTTCTTTTTTCCTCTTCGTTTAAATCGTCCTCATAAACATACATTTTTCTCATAATTTTTTTACTTCCTTTCCTTTTATGTTTCCGTGAAAACATTTATTTTATTTTTTTATCCTTCTACTATATAAGTAAAAACCGACAACCTTTTTTATTTTATTTTTTTCGTGTTGTGTTTTTCTATTATATAAGTAAAAAGTGACAACCTTTATTAAATTATTTTTTTAATTATTTTTTTACTTCTATTTAATAAGTAAATTCCGACAACCATTAACTTATTTTTTTATTTTTTTGTGGTGTTTTTAATACTTCTATTATATAAGTAAAATCCGACAACCTCTTTTTATATCTCTACGAAAAATATTTTTTCTCTATCTATTAAGTAAAAAGCGACAACCAATTTACTATATTCCACACGAATATTTCATTGCTTTTTAGCGTGTATTTTTTTTGGAATACATTATAGACATAAAATATATAAAATTTTATAAAGTTTAATATATAAATAAAGTAAAAAAAGACAACCTGTATAGGTTGCTTTATTTTATTAATATATTTTATTATATTCGTTTATTGCCTTATTTCTAACGGCTTTCAATGTTTTATGAATAGCTTGTTGCGTAACACCTAAAGCACTAGCAACGGCTCTTTCACTATTTAATTTTGAATATATATTGATAACTTCCATTTGCTTTTCTGTTAATTTTAAATCGTTCAAGTTTATTTTTTCATGTTTTTTTGGTTCTGTAATATTGCAAAAATCTATATAGCTTTTTTTGTCTAGTTCTGTACAGCTTGCGTCCTCATCGTTTACTACTATTTCAATATTCAATAACTTATCTTTTTTACATTTATATAGTTCGGCATTAACAATTTTATAACAGTTCTTAGTGATAATATAATCGTCTATAATTAATTGTAAAACAACGGTTTGTTGTAAATCCTCTAGCATTTCGTTGTTACGTCCCTCTATGATATTGGTTGCGAATTTATTACCACTTGTCTCAATAACTTTTAAAGCTTTTTTTACAATTATTTTACTAACAAGCTCAAGCTCGTCTATTTTTATTTTATCCCCTATTTTATATATTTTTTTTTCTTTCATATTTTTTTTTACCTTCCTTTTTTTAAATTATATGTTATTACATAAAAACATTGCAAAACTTAATAATGCAACTATTGCAACATATACAATACATCTACATACAAATTGATTATCTGTTATTTTATCAATTATATTATATAACCTCTTTTTCATTAGTTTTCCCTTCTTTCCTTAGATTTTTATAGTAGTTTTATGTACTACTTTTTGTACATTAATATAATACCATAATATATATATATTGTCAATACTTTTTTTATTTTTT
>JBJEEA010000005.1:0-80462 GCA_051872635.1 Bacilli bacterium | reverse complement strand
ACATTTTAGCTTCTATTGCACTTAATTGTGCACTTTAGATTGATTCAACGAAAATATTAAAGTATAAAAATAAGTATTCTATTTCAAATACTTATTTATCTTTTCTATTAAATCATCTTTATCTATTGGTTTTAATATATAGTCAATAAATCCACTTTCTTTATATTCTTCTGTATATGGTATACTTTTATTCTTAGTAAGTAATATAACTGGAGTACTAAAGTTCTTAATATTTTTTAATTTTTTCATTACTACTTCTCCACTTATATATGGCATTTTTTCATCTAAGAGAATTAAATCATATTTAGCTTCTTTTCTTATTTTATCTAGTGCTATTTTACCAGTACTTTCACTATCTATAGTAACATTACATTTACTTAATATTTTAGTAATTAATTTTATACTAGAAGCATTATCATCGATAATTAATATTTTTTTATCATCTAAATAATTATCATATTTATTATCTTCTTTAGATGTATCTATTTTTTGATCTAATATTATGGTAATAATAGTACCTTTATTATATTCACTACTTATAAGTAGATTACCTCCGAGTAAATTAATTATTTTTCTTGCTCCATACAAACTATCTTCTTTATCAGGATGTTTATTAATACATTTTTCTATTTCTTCAGCTTTTATTCCAATACCAGAATCTTCTATTTTTATTATTAATCTTGCTATGTCATGTTTGAATATAGTATTTACAGATAATTCTACAAATCCTTTTTCTGTATATTTATATGAATTATCTAGTATAATATTTAAAACACGCTTTAGATTTATATTATCTCCATATAAACTATCAGGAAGATTACTATCTATATTAAGTCTAAAATTTATATTTTTTTTATTAAACTTAATTTTATTTTTAGTTACTACCTCTTTTAGTAATAATTTAATATTGTATTTAGTTTTTATTGTTTTAATATTAATATTATCTAACGTATCTATATTATATATATTATTAGCCATACTATATAACTTGTTATTAGAAGATATTATTTCTCTAGCAAAGAATCTATTTTCTTCGATGTTATTACTATTTAATATTATCTCTGATGATTTATTTATATCACTGGCAATACTTTTTATATCACTCATCATATTATATATAAGCATACTTTTTTCTTCATTGGCAGATTCTGCTAATTTCTTAGAAGTATGTATTTCTTCGAGTAGTTTTTTATCTGGATTCTCAATTGTAAAATACATTATTACAGTAATAAAAGCATCCATTGATGTAGCTAGTAGTAACTCAGGTATCATTTTTTGAACAAACGAAACAAGTGTACCTATAAATAAATACATATAAATTGGAAGATACTTCTTATTTTTAATGTTTTTAAAATTCTTAACTAAACACAGTAACATTAAAAATATTGATATAAATATTCCACCATATACAACATTAGTAGCAGGTCCATATGAATACATAACATAACCATCTTTCATTTTAAATTGTACTGGTAATATAATAATAAGAATTGAAATAATTGATAATAGTGATATATATAATTGTAAAACTCTTTTCATATAATGTTTTAATGCTGCTTTTGTATCTTTATTAGTAGAGATCAAGAAAACATATACTCCAAAAGTAGAGCCCCAAGCTATTAGACTTATTAAAAATAGTTTATTTAATATTGTATAAAATTGTAAATGACTACTTGCATAGCCAGCAAATATTGTACAAAATAATTCTAATATTATACTTATAAAGTTTATTACGATAAGTTTAGAATAAACTCTATTTTCTGGTGTTTTTATCTTATCTTTAGAAAAATATGCTATCATTAAAAGAACGCTATAAAATAAACTAGTTATCGTAAAAAAGATTGTACTATTGATTTTCACACTAAACACCTCTTTACTCTATAGAAATTATAGCATAAATAAAAAAGAAAAGAAAGTTTATTTTTTGCTTTCTTCTAGTTTTTTTATTCTTATTTTTTCTACTTGTTTATAATCCACTTTTCCTACTGAAGTAAGAGGTAACTCTTCTTCAAAAATAAAATCTTCTGGCTGTGAATATGATGGTAATTTATCTTTACATAATTCTATTAATTCTTCTTTTAGTTTTTTTAGTTCTTCTACTTTACCTTTTCTTGCCACTATATGTGCCTCGGGAGAAGCTCCATATTCTATACTTGGAATTGATATGACACAACATTTTTCTACTTCAGGATGTCCCATAATTATTCCTTCAATATATGATGGATATAATTTGAATCCTCCATGTGGTATTAATCTTTTATATCTTCCCTCAAAGAATAGAAATCCATCTTCATCTATATAACCTATATCTTCTGAATGTATCCATTCTTTTCCATCACTATGTAATCTTATAACTTTTGATTCTTCTTCATTATTGTTTAGATATCCAAGCATTTTAGTAGGACCAGTTATACAAATTTCTCCTTCTTCACCATACTTAAGTTCTTCATCCGTTCCTCTTTTAAATATTCCATAAGTATTTAAAGGAAGGGGTATTCCGAGACTACTTAACTTATTTACTCCTACTAGGCATACACCTGCTGTTGAAGAGTTTTCTGTCATTCCATAACCTTTTTCTGCTATTGTACTGCTTCCGTGACTCTTTAAGAAATTATTAACTCTTATTTCTATTTCTTCAGAGAAAGAATCACCACCTACTCCCAAATTTTTAAGAAATGACCAATCCATAGAGTTAGCTTTTTTATCTTCGATTAGATTTTCTACATAAGTAGGAACTGTTATCGTATGATTTGGCTTATATTTAATCATAAAGTCGGTAAACTCTTTTGGTGATAGTATAGGAGCAATAATGTTAGTCATTCCTAAGCACATAGGCATGTGAATAGTAACTACTATACCATAAGCTACAAATGGTACTATTCCATTTAGAAAAGTATCTCCTTTATTATAATTTGCTCCTAGAGACTCATACTGAATAGCCATTGCATTAAAGTTTTCATTACTTAATTTAACAGTTTTTGGTACACCTGTTGTGCCACCAGTATGTACATAGGCAGCTACAGTATTTTTTTTATATCTAGGATAATGTGGATGATGATATTTAGGAGTTGTCATCATTTCATTCCAACTAATATATTTATCCTTATTTTTTATTTCTTCTATTTTAGCATAAAGTTCTGGATCTTCTTTTTTCTTCTTTTTTTTTGCTAATTTATTAAAAGGAAACAATACTGAGTTGAAAGGACTTAAAGTAATAATTCTTTCTACTAGTGAGTTAACTTCTTCATCTTCCATGCTCTTATCAAACTCTGGTAAAAAGTTATCCATAACTAAAACAGTATCAGATTTTACTTCAGTAAGATATTTTCTTATTTGCTTATAATCACTTCTTACATCTATTAAATTAATAATAGCTCCTAGTTTATTTAAAGCATAAAATAGTATTTCTAACTCAGGATTTGCTACTGACATAACAGTTACTACATTACCTTCACTAATACCTAAATTATATAATCTTTTGGCAGTTTCATCAATTTCTTCTATAAATTCTTTAAAACTTATTTTTTTACCAAAATAATTAATTGCTGTAGTTTTCAAATTATCCTGATTTTTACTTACCATATATTGATAAGCTGTCATTTCTGGAATAATAGCAGTAAGTGTTTCCTTGGTATAATACTTCTGCCATGGTTTATCAATTGTAGCATATCCTGTAATAGTTTTATCTTTATCTAAGACATAATTATCTTCCATTTTGTTATAAATATTAATATTTTTAGTATACATATGTTATACCTCCTTAACTAATTTTTATGAAGACCTTAGGCTTCATAAAACCTCGAACAACAAAGTGTGAGAGGAATAATAATTAACAATTATTTATTCTTAATAATATTAATTAATTTTATTACAGTATTATAATCTTCATCTAATAGTTCTAATCTAAAAGATTTAATTCCAATGCTCTTATAATAATCTATTTTATCTAAATAGTCAATATTTTTATAGTGCATAATATGTGTTAAACAGTTACTATGTAATATTCTATATTTATTTTTATTTATATCTTCTAGATAGTAAATATCTTCTTTATTACAAGGACACATATTTACTTCTTTTATAGGACAAGACTTAGTAATCATTAATTCTACTTTACCATATACTAGTAGTTCTACTTTATCTTTAATTAGATCATCTAAATTATCATAATTTATTTCAGGTGATAAGGTTACTCTTTTGACATTATGATCAAGTAAGAACTTAATACTATAGTTATTTACAACATTTAAATAATAATCACTAATTAAATTTATATCACTATTTTTATATTTATTAATAGCTCCGAGTTCAGTAGCTAGAATATTTTTACTATTATAGTTATATTCATTTACTACTCTAGGTAATCTTAAATATATTTTATCATTATCTTTATAGATATTATATAAATCTTCATCTACATAGATTCTATCTACATCCATATCGATAGAAGCTTTAACTTGATCTTTAGTTCTAGCAAGTACTGATATTTCATAATTATAATCTTTATGTTCTTTATAATTTAATTTTACATTATTAATTATAATATTTCTCTTTACTTTAGTTCTTTCTATTATTAATTTATCTACTAATAATCTTCTTATATTATTTAAATCTTTCATATTAACAAAGATATTTTTATTTATATCGATATTAATATTATTAATAGTAAATGGTGTGCCTCCTAGTTTTGATAACTTTTCTATTATTTCATTATTCGTAGTATTTCTATTAATGGGATTATATACTAGTACTTTATCTTTTACTATATTACCATCTATATCACTAAATGATATTTCTAAATTATTATCTTTTAATAGTACATTAATATTTATTAACATTTTCTTTTCTTCTACTGATAATATTTCTTTATCTAGATAATTACTTGAAGTTTTTACTACAATATCTTTATCTTTAAGATTTATTCTATTATCTAAATAGATAATATCTCCAGTACTAGCTTTATTTATTAATAAATTTTTTTCATTATAGATAAAGTTAACTATCATACCTTTATTACTATTTTTAAATCTAATGCCATCTTCTTGATATAAATCATTATATAGTTTTATTTTAATTTTTTTAGGGGTTACTTCAAGTACTTGACCTATTTCAAGGCCTTGATGATTTGATGTAGATGTATTTATAACTTTATCATTAAACAAATAACCACTGGTAAAATCTCTATTAAATAATATTTTTAAGTTATCTTTTTCTTCTTCGTTAACTATTAGTTTATCATTTTTATTGTAGTTATCAATTAATTTTCTATATATTCTAGTAACATAGCCGACATAACTTGGTGATTTCATTCTACCTTCGATCTTAAAGCTAGATATATTGGAGTTCATAAGTTTATCAAAATTATCTATCGTACAAAGTTCTTTTGTACTTAGTAAATACCTATCTGTTTCAATATATTTATTATTTTTTATTAATTTATAAGGAAGGCGACATGACTGGACACACATACCACGATTGCCACTTCTTCCACCATTTAGACTACTAAAAAGACAGCAGCCACTATAGGAATTACAAAGAGCACCGTGAATAAAAACTTCTTTTTCGATATCGACATCTATTTTTTCAATTTCTTCAAGAGATAGTTCACGTTCTAATACAGCTCTTTTTACACCTAAACTTTTTAGTAATAATAATACTTCTCTATTTCCACTATGGATTTGAGTTGAAGCATGAATTTCAAAGTTAGGATATTTTTTTCTTACTAAGAAAATCATACCAATGTCTTGCATAATTAAAGCATCTACTCCTATTACATATAAATAGTCTATATATTCTAAAAAAGGATCTATCTCATCTTCATAGACTATGGTATTTACTGTTACATATACTTTTACGCCATACAAGTGTGAGTAAATAACTGCTTCTTTTAATTCTTCAAGGGTAAAATTAGGAGCAAATTGTCTTGCTCCAAATGATTTACCACCTAAGTAAACAGCATCTGCTCCATTATTAATAGCGGCTTCTAGACATTTCCTACTGCCTACTGGGCTTAATAATTCTTTCACTATCACACCTCGCTTTTTTTCAGTAATAGTATAACATATAAATAGGTAAAATAAAAGAATGTATTGCCTGACAAACAAATACATTCCCAAGTTTTAACGAATAATTACTAATAATAATGTCAGTTAATATTAATAACTTCTTACCTTATGAGTTTACTCTCTCATACATATATGCATATCTAATAGCAAGATAAGAATTAAAGCCTCTACTTTAATACCCTTTTAGTAATATAAACTAATATAGCACTATAATTAATAATTAAATAATTACTTATTTATTTAATTATCAACATATAAATTTTTAATCATTAGATATGTTAATATAAAGCTATATTGTTTTAGTACTATTTCTATTAGACAATTTAATTGTATATTATTATTTTTATATTGTCAATACTTATTTTGACATTTTTTTACTTTTTTAGATATAAAATAAATAATTTATCAAACTTATATTTAATCATTTATTTTCTATTTTTTCTACTATTTCTCTTATCTTACGAAAGCGATGATTTAATCCAGATTTAGTTATTTCTGTTCCAGTCTCTAATGATATAATATCCGCAAGTTCTTTTAAAGAGCTTTCTTTATACTTCATTCTATAATCTATTACTTCTTTTAATTTATCATCTAGTAAATCAACAACATCTAGTTCATATAGTTTTTCAATATCCTTTATCTGTTTAGAAGCAGTTATAAATACTTTATCGATATTAGCCTGCTCACAATTGTTTAAGCGATTAGTCATATTTTTATGATCTCTGTAAATGCGAATATCTTCAAAATACATGACAGCAGAAAAAGCTTTTATAATACGTAAAAAGTCAGATATTTTTTCAGCTTCTTTTATATAAACGGTATACTTTTTTTCTCTTTTAATTATTCTACTATTTAAATCATACGAACTTAACAGTTTATTTATAAACTCGGAATATTCTTTGGTATCTAAAATAAACTCAAGATGATATCTAGAAGTCTTGGGATCGTTTACAGAACCTGAAACTAGAAATACTCCTCTTAAATAAGCTCTTAATTGTTCTTCATCAGAAATTATATATTCTTTAGGTACCTCTAAATATTTATTATTATCTACTATTGATAAATCTTCAAGTAATTCTTTAGGTTTATTTTTGATATTTAAAATATAAGTTAATCCTTTACCTAGTTTTTTATTACGAACAGTTATACTTGGTGATACATCATAGATACTTTTTATTAGTTTGAATGTTCTTCTGGCAACAGCATTATTTTCAATAACAATATTTATTTCATTATTAATAGTAGCCGCTACTCTTATGATTGCAGATAATTCTGATATATTTTCTAATCTTGAAGTGTCTAATCTTGTTACTTCGTCTTTTACTACTGATGTGAAACTCATAAATAACCTCCCATATAAAATGTGCTATTTTTCTTTGTTTTTATTATACAACAAAAGAAAAAAAAAGAAAAGTCGCCCTCTTAATGACTATTTCTTTCTTGAACTTTTGAATTTACTTCTAAAACTAATTTAGTTGGTGCTACTTTTGAAAGGATATGATTTACTTTCATATTTGGTGGTACTATTATTAGTTTGTCTTTAAACATACCATCAATAGCTAGTTTACTAGCATAATTACTGGTTAGTGATGGGATATTGAATTTTACATTGGCAACATTATTAAAGTTTGTATCTACTGGTCCGGGACAAAAAATGGATATTTTGACATTTGATTTATCTTTTTTTAATTCTTCATAAATAGCAAGTGAAAGACTTACAATGTAGTTTTTAGTGGCATAATAGGTAGCCATATATGGTCCAGACATAAAGCCCGCCATTGAGGCAACATTTAAAATACGACCGTAATCTCTTTTGACAAAGTCTTTTAAAAATAGTTTTGTTAAAATATGATAAGCTTTAATATTTAGATCAATCATATCTAGTTCCTTGTCTAAATTAGTTTCAGTAAAATTACCAAAATCACCAAAGCCAGCATTATTTATCAAAATATCTATATTTTCTTTTTTTACTTGTTCATATAGTTTTATACATTCTTCTTTTTTAGTTAAATCAAAAGCTAGCTTGGTTACTTTAACTGGATAGTCTTTATAAACTTGATCTAATTTTTCTCTATCACGGGCTACTAAAAAGAGTTCATAATTATACTGTGCTAAATAATTAGCCATATCTCTTCCCATTCCAGAAGAAGCTCCTGTTATTAGTGCTTTCATATAAGTCATTCCTTTCTTTATAGAAAAAACTAATCACATATGGATTACTTTTCTTCTAATTTTGTTACAACTTCTTTAGCAACTGATATTGTCTTTTGTCTTAAATCTTCTGCTATGCCTTCAAGTACTGATGTTCCTTTATCTTTAGCAAGTTTAACTAACTCTTCGGCTTTTTTTTGTAGTTCTTCACTTTTTTTCTTAGCAACTTTTAATACCTTTTCTTTATCTAATTCTTCTAGGCCTTTTTTTATTTCATCTACTTTAGTTGTGAATTCTTTTTTGACGTCTTCTACTGTCATCTTATCGACGTCATGCATAAATTCATCAAACTTTTTCTTAATATCTTTTCGTAAATCAGAGCCTTTCTTTGGAGCAAACAATAAAGCTAAGCCTGCTCCTAGACCTGCTCCTAAAGCAAACTTACCAAATCCTTTTTTACTCATTATTTTTATCTTCCTTTCTTTTAAATATTTTTTCAATAAATGAGGCTATAATGTCTATAATGCGATCAGTAATTAGATTAAACTTGCCAGTTACTTTTTCTACTACTTCAAATGCCCCATCTAATGTTTTTACTTTGACAGTAATATTATCAACAACTTTTTCAATTTTATTCATTGTTATAATTACCTTTATTGTTAAAACGATGAGTGCTACTAAAAGTACTGCTCCTAAAATATAAAGTAGTATTGGTAAAACCGTACTTGCCGTCATTATTTATCCTCCTCATCATCATAAACAGAATCTATTAAATTGAAAATATCATTATCAATATCTTTATTAATTATTTCATCATCAATATTTTTAATATCTGATATTTCTTCTGATACTTTTTCTACTTTTTCAAATTCTTTAGTATCTTCTAAATTAATATCTTTAGATTCTTCTTTAACCTCTATTTTCTCAGCAGTGCTTTCTTCATCATTATGATTAATTATTTTAATATCATTATTTATTTCTACTTCATTATTATTTATAACTGTGGTATCTATTTTAGGGGGCTCATAACTTACTCCAAAGTCAAAGTAATTTTCTTCAGCAGTGCCAAGAGATACATCATCTTCTGTCATATCAGAAAGTAAGTTATCTTTAAGATCATCTTTTTTTTCTTTTTGATCAGCATTTTTAGTTATCTTTACTTCTTGGTATAATTCACAATTTTCACACAAGTTATTTTTGATATCATCCGTCAAATTACCAAAAGCTTTATTTCTAACTGTTTCAAAATCAACTTTTCTAGATGGTCTTTGAATTTCATAAGAATTTTCATCTTGGACTTTAACCTCATCTTTTGTATAATTTTTATCTAAAATACCATAAACAGGAGATATAACAGGAGTTGGCCTAAATTTTTTAGGTTTTGGCTCTTCTCTTTTTGAATAAGGTTCAATATTGGGCCTTTCTCTTTCTTTAACAAGAATATTTTGACTAGTACGTCTTTTTAAGTCAAATATCTCTGGTTCATCATCCATTTCAATTGGAAAGGAAAAATTATTTTCACTTCTACTTTTTACTATTTCACTATCACTCATAGCTTCTTTATTAATATTTTCTCTTTGCTTTTCCTCACGTTTTTCTTCTTCTTCGATTTTATTACGCATAAATGTAGGAAGTTTATGTTCTTCACTTTCTTCTGTTTCTATTTCTTTGGTTTCTATTACTTCTTCCTCATCAGTAAATAAGTCCTTTATTTTGTCTAAAAATTTCATACTTTCGCTCCTTTTTAATATTCTGGCAAGTCTTGCACAGTTTGTTCTTCTTCTCCGACATATTCACTTAAATATTCAGAAAATTTACTTTTGGTATTTTCGGGTTTGTTTATTTGATATTCTTTGTCAATACTAGTATAATATTCGTCTTCTAGTATTTTTTTGATTAAATTATCATTATAATCAATACTATCTAAAATAATAAGGCTATTCGCTATAACACTATTTAATTCTTTTTCAGATGAATATGTTTCAATTTTGGCATAATTATAAATAATCTTAACAAAATATTTATTTTCAGATTTCGTTATTTTAATATAACCAAGTTTTTCAGCATTACTTATTCTTTTGTAATAATAACTACCTGTTTCTACTTCATCAAAATTTAAAGAATTTCGATAATAGTAACTAACACTATCAACATATAAATACAAATAAGTATTATTCATTTTTAGTTTTTGGTTATAATCTTTATCATATATTTTAGATACTCCTATTGGCAAATAATACTTATATCCTAAAGATGTTGTATTAGGCCTTTTTTCACTGCCATTTATAATAGTATCAACTATTACATCGTAGTCTTTTGTATTATCTATCCTACTGCATCCTACGCATAATAGTAATATTAAAGATAACATAAGTATTTTTTTCATATCTTACCTCTTTTACATTATAACAAAAAATAATATAAAAGAAAATAGTTTTTTAAAATTTTGCCAAAAAAATAACTACTTGGCTTAGAAGAGAAAAAAAGAAATATAAATTAAATCTATATTTCTTGGATTACTGTAATTATCATAGGTTTATTACCTGTTTGATTAATTAAATATTTTGATAATTCATCACGTATAGTATTTTTGATCTTATTATACTCAATATACTTCGTATTAGTGGTATTATTTATAATAATATCTTCGGAAATTTTCTTAATTTCTTTTATTAATTCATATGAATCCCTAACATAAACAAAGCCTCTTGTAAGTACTTCAGGTCCAGATATTATTTCTTTTGTTTGTTTGTTTAAGGTTACAGAAATAATCATGATACCATTATTGGATAATATTTCACGATCCTTTAGAACAACTTCACCAATATCATCAGAAGAATTACCATCAATAAGGATAGACCCACATGGTACTTTTTCAAAACTATCTTTTAATATTCCCTTCTCAAAAGTCACAACATCGCCATTTTCTTTTAAAATAATATTTTCATCAGAAATACCAGCAAGATTGGCAACTTCAGCATTTTGAACCTGATTTCGATATTCTCCTCTTATTGGAAAATAATATTTTGGATTCATCAAATTTATCATTACCATAAGATCTTCAGATGATGCATGATATGATAAATAGTTTTTAGGAGATAGTGATACAATATTTGCCCCTGTTTTTGATATTTCATCTAATAAGTGATAAAATGTTTTTTCTCTATTTTCATAAATAGGAGTGGCCAAAAAAACAGTATCTTCTTCAGTCAATTTAATAAACTTATCATATCCTCCTACAATTTTCATAATATTATAATAAGGTTTTGACTTTTCATTAGCATTTAATATTATAACGTTTTTATCATTTATATTAGATAAGTCTCCAATTATATTTTTATCTACAAAAAGATAATGATTATCTATAGCATCGTCAATTATTTTCTTTAGCCTTTTACCCATTATAACTATTTTTCGATTACTATTCTTTACTTCATTAAATAATTCTTGAATACGATATAAATGTGAGTCTAAAACATTAAATATAATTCTTCCTTCTGTTTCATTTAAAGTTTCTCTTATTAAATTAGATATACGGTGTTTGGGAGAAGTGAAACCAGGCATTCCAGCATAAGCTGATTCAGTAAGAAGACAAAGTACATTTTGTTTACCAATATAAGCTAGTTTACCAATATCTGTTTTATATGGTCCTTTCATTAGAGGATCAATTACAAAATCAGAAGCATAAAATATAACTCCATCGTCAGTATATATTGCATATCCAAAGTTATCAGGAATAGAATGTGATAAATTTACTGGGAAAATTTTTATTTTACCCACTTCAAATGGAATATATGGTTTAACTTCTTTTAAATTTTTATTTTCAATATGTAAAGGTTCTAATTCTTTTCTTACTATATCTAGAGTATATTTACCACCATAAATAGGAACACCACTTAACATAGGCATAATATCTGGAAGGGCTCCTATATTTTCTTCATGACTATGGGTCAAAAATATTCCTTTTATTCTTTTTTTATTTTCTTTTAAATAAGTAATATTGGGAATTATATAATCTATTCCAAGAGTTAATTCATCGGTATATTTAAGACCTGCTTCAAATACGAGAATATTTTTATTGATTTCAATAACAAACATATTCTTTCCATTCTCATCTAATCCACCTAGTGAGAACATTTTTATTTTACTCAATTTTTTCCTCCTTTCTTTAATAAATAAGTAAAAGACTTGGATAATTATATCAAAAAATATATAAAAATGCAAATTCAATTATTTTTTAAGTTATTATTTCTTCATGTCAATAATGCTAAAAGCCCGAGAAAGCTTTTACTTTTTTAAGTTATCATATGATACTTTGCAGTTTGCTTTTCACATTAATTTACTCTCTAATGATACTTTATTCTGAAAAGAAAATGGACCGAATATACATCTATTTGAGGATTCTCCAAGAATATTTATAATATTTTTATTCATATTTTTAGTTAAATTAAAATTATTGAGTTCTAAACTGTTTTTACTACTTATATGATATCTTCTCACTGAAAGTAGAAACATGTGATGTGTAGTAATACCTTCAATAATAATTTTAGCTTCAGCATTGTTGTTAAAAATTTCAGGATACCAGATACTTGAATTAATTACCGCTTCAATTTGATGTATAAAACCATGCTTATTATAAATTTTTTCTGATTTTAAGTTTTTATTATTTTACCAGGGATATGTATATAAATCGTGTAACATAGATATTTTAATGGCAATACTTAAATTAATATTTTTATTTTTTAGTATATTTTTTTAGCTAGTATATATTTTACAATTGTATCTTCAAGTATATGTTCTTCCAAGAGTTATTTTATCATGATGATGGTATAAATCGGCCATTCTTTTTTGAAATTCTGGATGTGAAAAAATTGAAATGGTTATATTTAAAAGTTTTTTTTCCACTACTAGTATCTAATTTATACTTATTAAAAAGTTCAGTAAGTTTAGCATTGTTTTTTTCTTGTAAAGCCACATTTTACTATTTCCTTTTAGTTTATAAACTATTTAAACTTTCTTTTACCGCAAGTAAATTATTAACAAGATTAGATCCATCTGTTCCTCCACCTTGAGCAAAGGATTTTGATCCTCCACCGCTTCCTAATGACTTAACTGCTAAATCTTTGACTATTTGTCCGGCATCAACGCGATTAGAAGTAGATTTAGCAATAATATTGACAGAATTATCTTCATTTAGATTAGCCAGCAAAATGAAACTATTATCTATTTGATTACTAAGGGCCGAGGTGATCTGCTTTAAAGTAGCAATATCATAGTTATTAGTAATACTTATAATAGTAGTAATACCGTTTATTTCTTCTTTTACCTTTAGAAAACTTGATAAGTCATTTACTGATTTTTCATTTTTCTTTATAGTAAATTCTTTTTCTAATCCTTTTAACTCTTCTTTTAAAGACCTTAATTCATTTTTATTTACAACAATATCACGATAACTAGTTGGAATATCATTATTAATGTTAAAATTAAATTTTAAATTAATATCTAAATTTTTAGCATCTGTTACTATCTTTTTAGCTTTACTTAAAAGTTTTAACATTTCTTCATTATATTTTGATATTGCCTCTCCTAAAACATTTGGAATATTTTTATCGGTAGCTGCTATGACACGATAAGTATCTGATCCTTTATTTTCAACAGAGGCAATAGCAAATTTTTTGATATCTTTAGAATTATTTACATGGGTTCCAGCACAAAGTTCGATAGATGGACCTATGGTAATTACTCTTACAATATCACCATATTTATCAGAGAAAAGAGCCATAGCACCTTTCTTTTTAGCTTCATCTAAAGGCATATATTCTACTTTAGTCTCATAGCCTGCTTCTATTTTTTCATTTACCATATTTTCAACTTTAAGTATTAACTCATCAGATAATTTTCCATGGTAATTAAAGTCAAATCTTAATTCTCTTTCATCGACTTTAGAACCAGCTTGATGAACAGAAGAACCTAGTAATTCTTGAAGAGATTTTTGAAGTAAATGAATAGATGAGTGATTTTTCATAATACTTTCACGTTTTTCTTTTAAGACATGTGTAAGAATCTTATCACCTTTGTTAACAGTTCCAGAGAGGACTTTTACATACAAAAGATGCTGTCCATTTGGAGCTTTAATAACATCCATAACTTCTAATTTACATTTATCATTTTTTAAATAACCTGAGTCAGATACTTGACCACCACTTTCGGCATAAAAAGGATTTTCTTTTAAAAATATGTAGCAATCTTCACTAGAAGAATCGATGAAATTATTATCTTTCATGATAGCGGTTACTTCAGTTTCTAATCCTAATTTTTCATATCCTACAAAAGTACTTTCTTCACGGTAGTTTATTAGTAAATCATTTTGAAGATTCATGCTACTTTCAACTTTTCTATTTTTTCTTGCTAATTCTTTTTGGGCATTCATATAGCTTTTGAAGCCTTCTAAATCGACAGTGAATCCTTTTTCTTCGGCTGCCTCTTTAGTTAACTCAATTGGAAAGCCATATGTATCATATAATTTGAAAGCATCTTTACCACTTATTACTTTACTGCTACTGGTAAAAAGTTCATCAAGTTTTTTTTCACCGGATAAAAGCGTTTTTTGAAATAATAGTTCTTCTTTAGTTATTAATTCTTTAATTTTATTTTTATTACCTACAAGTTCCGGATATATTTCACTATAATTATCTACGACAACATCTACTAAGGATGCTAAAAATTCATGATTTATATTTAGTTTTTTACCCATACGTGAAGCTCTTCTTAAAAGTCGACGCAAAACATAGCCTCTTCCAATATTTTCAAATACAGCACCATCAGATAAAGCGAATGTTAATGTCCTTATATGATCGGCAATTACTTTGAATTCCATTTGACCAACATATGGAAGATGGCAAATATTTTCTATTTCTTTCATAATCGGCATAAATAAGTCTGTCTCATAGTTTGTCTCAGTATTCTGAAGAATTAGTGCCATTCTTTCAACACCCATTCCTGTGTCGATGTTTTTACTTGGAAGTTCTGGATAGTCTTCTCTTTTTAATCCTTCAGTAGCATTATATTGACTAAAAACGTTATTCCAAATTTCAATATAGCGATCATTCTCTTCTTCATTTTCTAGTAATTTAATACCTTTTTTATCTTTATCATATTTTTCTCCACGATCGTAGAAGATTTCAGTATCTGGTCCGGAAGGCCCTGGACCTATTTCCCAAAAATTATTTTCTAGTTTAACAATATGAGTCTTATCAATTCCTAAGCTAATCCATAAATTATAAGTTTCAGTATCTGCTGGATATACAGTTATATATAATTTATCTTTATCAATATCAAAATACTTAGGACTAGTTAATAATTCATAAGCCCATGTTATGGCCTCTGTTCTAAAATAATCTCCAATACTGAAATTACCTAACATTTGAAAGAAAGTATGATGCCTTGCAGTTTTTCCAACTGACTCAATATCACCAGTTCTTATACATTTTTGGCAACTAGTTAATCTTTTGTTTTTAGGTACAATTGTTCCATCAAAATATTTTTTTAGTGGGGTTACACCAGCATTTATCCAAAGAATAGTTGGATCATCCTCTGGAATTAACGAAGAAGATTCTACTTCAGTATGGCCTCTTTCTTTAAAAAAATCTAGATACATTTTTATTATTTCATTACCTTTTAATTTTTTCATTATTTATCATCTTCCTTTTCTATGTCTTCTAATACTTCAATTAATCTTTCTTTGTAAGATTCAATACTACTATTATTAATAATATAATAATCAGCATATGCAATTGGTCCAGCTTTAGCAATATTTTCAATTTCAGATATATCTCTTTTACTTGCTTCTTCTTTGGTAAGAGGTCTTACTTTTCTTATTGAAAGACGCTGATATCTTATTTTTTTGTCTGTAATTATAGCAACAACCTTTAAATTATTACCCAGTTCTTCTTTTAATATTTTTAATTCATCCCATGAGTATAAGCCATCTAAAACGACATTATTATCTTTAGAAAGAGCTTTTATTTTAGGAAGGAGAATAATGGCATAAGCTCCCATTCCATAATCATGGCGAAGTTTTTCACGCATCATTTTTTCGTTTTCTGGTGTTATTTCAAGATTCTCTTCTGTTAGTTTATCCATAGTTACTCCACCAAAGTATACTTTTTTATAATTTAAATTTTCTAAAATATCCGATGCAACAGATTTTCCTGCTCCACACATTCCGACAATGGCTATTATCTTGTTACTCATAAATCCTCCAATATTCCTTTATAATTATATCAAATTATTGAAAGGAAGTAAATTATTTTAAGTACATTTTTATTATTATAAAATTAACTAAGCTTATTTTTCTTTATTAAATATAATATATATAAATATGGAATTAATTGTTTTTTCTTATTCTTTTTTTATTCGTAATAATTTAAAAATATTATGGTCTAATTATTACTTTACACTTTACATTTTTTAATACTTATTTTACTTTTATAAACATCTATTTTTTATTAAAAGTTAATATTTTCACTTTACGAGCTTATACTTAAATGATATAATGATTTTAGAGGTGGTAAGTGTGATAAAGAAAAGTAAAAGTAGTATTTTAATCTTAGTAACTGGTATACTTGCGGTTGTCATAGTTATCATTTGTGCGATAAAAAAAGATGACATTATCCACGGCTATTATAAATATAGTATTAATAAAAAATATTCTAATCAAGAAGTTAATGATTATTATTTAGAAGATAATTTTGAATATGTTGATAATTATACCAAGATGGGAATTAAAAATAAAAATGATCTTATAAACTTTATATATTATGCCATTAATAGTGGAAATAACTATACAGAAAGGTATATCGATAAATCGTATTTATCTTACCAAAGTGATTTAAACAATCTTAATTTAAACAATGGTGAAGGATTTAAAGGAATTATTTCTACTCTTAATAATTTTGTCCATCCTTTTAATAGTTCTAATAATATAAAACTTAATTATGGTGGAGATTATAAAATTGGTATTACTATAAACAAAGCTTATTCTGATGACGAAATAGAAAAAATAAATACTGTTGTAGATAAAATTATAAATGAAAAAATTACAAATAATATGCCCACTAAAGAAAAAATTAAAGTTATACATGATTATATTATTGACAATGCTGAATATGACAAGTTAAAATATGAAAATAAAAATGATACAACATATAAATCTAATACAGCATATGGTGTTTTAATACAAGGATATGGTACATGTAATGGATATGCTGATGCAATGGCAATATTCTTAAATAGATTAAATGTTATTAATTATAAGATAAGTAATGATGAACATATTTGGAATCTTGTTTATCTAGATGGTAATTGGTATCACTTAGACCTTACTTGGGATGACCCAATAAGTGACACTAATGTAAATAGAGATACGTATTTTTTAATAACAACTGATAAACTTGAAAAAATCAATGATGGTACTCATAGCTTTGATAAAAATGTTTATAGTGAAGCCCGTTAAAAAGACTGAGATATAAATATCAGTTTTTTTTAAATGATAGTCTTTCTTTTTAACGTTATAAAAATAAATACTATTGATCCAAAAGAAGCTGCTATAATATCTTCGATTGTATCATATAGACCAATATCAATATAACCGCCATACATTTTCGTCAAGTCTATATTATTAATAGTGGCATGTTCGATATTTTTTGTTATTGGTTCATCATTATTTGGAGAAAATATATTAGAGGTAATACTTTGAATAATAGTATCTTTTTGCATATCTTGGTGAAAAACGCGATCAATAGTAAACTCCGTAATTTCCCATATTGCTGCGGAAGTCATAGCAAATAAAAATGAGAAGATAAGAATTAAATTTCTAGATGAACTTTTATTTAGCTTTTTTAAAAGATAAACAGATATTGTAGCGGCAACAAAGCCACTTAATGTATGCATAATAATATCAAAGTAAGAAATTTTATTATAAAATGAAAAAACTTCACCCAAAATTTCTGAACTTATAACAAATATATAAATAAGCATGTATGTTAAATCTGAAAAGCCAAGCTTATTTTTTAAATAATCAGTTATTAATAATAAAATTAAAACTAATAATAAAATAAAAGTGATAAATGATTTCCCCATTATTAAATTTAATGGTATTAAAAGCATTACTATCACTTTAATTATTTTTGATATTTTGTTTATCATAATATGGTCACCCATTTAAGTATATGTTCTACTCTTTTTCAATATCTGAAATTTTGCTTAGAACACTAAAATCATTTGGAAGAAGTGTAAATGATTTTTCATATAATACTTTATCTAGTGAAACATCTACTTTCATATAATCATTTGATACTATTACACTTCCTTGTTTTATTTCAACTTGATTATAAGTATCATTTTCTTTATTATAGTATTCAAGTAAATTAAGATGAGAACAAGTTAAATATGACATTGGACTCAAGGTAATATTTAAATCGTCTACTGTTACATTAACTTCATCAATAAAAAGATAAGTATTTTTGCCATCATATAGAAAAGCATGATCATATGGCTTATTTAAATTTTTAATATTTAAATAGTATAGATTATTTTCCTCATATATTTCTGACAAGGCCCCCAATTTATATATTTTATCTTCTAGAGGAAAGACTATCATCATTTCTTTAGACAAAATGATTGCATTTTTATCTTTTATATAAACTGGTGTACTATCTAAGCTAACATCAAAGTCTTTGTTACTATAACTTAGAATAACATTTTTTTTATTTCTTCCAATAATAGCGGTATATTCTATTTTAGAAGAAGCAAAATATTGATATACTTCTACTTCTTTAAGATTAACATAACGATTAGTTTTATATTCATGAGTATAAAGAAGGACTGCTATTAGAATTACAATAAGTAAAAATATTGGTATTAGTATATTATATTTTTTCTTTAAAAATTCTTTCATTGGTACCTCCTTAATACTTAAACTTATCGCTGACAGTAAGTCCATTTACTATCCTATTATCTTTTTCTAAATTTACTAATTTAAGTTCAACAATGTCATTATTGTTTAAATTAGATATAGATACTGATCCTACTTTTTCATCTAAATTTATTTTTTCTCTTTGATATTCATTACCATTCAGATATGTTACTAAAATACCATTAGAAAGAGGAAAACTGTTATCATTGGTAATAAGATAATTAATTATATCTTTATCTATCCTTGTTATTTTTAATGATATTATTGGTTCTTTTGTAGTAACTGTTATTTTATCAAATGTCTCAACTTTTAATGTATTGCTTTCATCTAAATACGAATATTTAAATGTTAATTCATAAGATGTTTTAGGGAAAATATTTTCATTTAATTCATATGTTGTAGATGAACTACTCAAATAATATGTACTTACTTTATTAGAACTACTATCTTTTACTTCCATATAAACTGAAGAATATTCTTTTTTAGGATCATAAATTACATAATCGACAACAATTTTATTTACTTTAGTTGTAACTGCTATTACAGATGTTCTTTTGGTTTCTTTCTTTATTTCTTCCAACTGAATGTTATTATTTTTAGTTCCACTACTTCCATTATTATTTTCATTGTTATTATTATCGTGAATAGTGGTTATATCAGAATTGTTTACTCCACTGTTGTTTTGAATATTTTCTTCAGGAACTAAATCTTCTTTAGTATAAGTATTAGAAGACCCTATTATTTTCTTTAAATCTATCTTATCACTTCCATAAGTTAATATTTCATTAGCTATATCAAAAGTATAATTAGAAGTTACAATAGTAGATGCTGAAAATACTTTTAAACTAATTTTATGATTAGTAAGGGTAGCATTTCCTACTTTATCGATATCTACTAATAGAAAATCACTAGTTGATAGAAGACCATCGGCAGATTTGATGTTTTTGTCAATAACTAGATATTTGCGGTCCGCTAATTTATAAAATTTGGTTAAAGCAGAACTTTTTATTATTGTTTCATCAGAAGTTATATTGATCTCATCACCACTATTTATTTCGTAATACTTTCCGTAAAGATGAATTTCTCCTGATGACTCGTTATACGTAATAGCGGTCTTTCCTAAATCAGATGAAGAATTACCATAAATTAAGTAGTAATCGTTATTCCATTTAGTTTTTATTATAGAGTCATTTTCTACCTTGATAATGCTTTTATCTTTATCAAAAACAAGGGTTCCTTCAGAAATGAGATACTCTTTTTTATCACTCGATAAAAATAATTTTATACATAGAGAAAACATGATAATAATTATAATTGATATTCCAATAATTATTCCAATATTTCTCTTATTTTTTATATCATATTTTCTCATATGTTTTGCTACCTTTCTTTATTTATTTTCGCTTTTAACTGGATATTGCATGTTGGTATCTTCCCCAAACATTAGTACTTCAATGCTTCCATCATCTGTCTCATAGTAATAAGTAAGTATAATATAGTTATTTAATCCTAACTCATTTCCATTTGCTATTGGTATTTCGAGAGTTGGATAGTTATCTTTATCTCTACCGAAATTGATATTTTTTCCAATTTCTAGAGTGCCTTCTGCTATTTTTTCTGCTCCTATAACAGTAATATTATAATCAATTTTCTTTAATTTGTTTTCGAGATTAGATGCACCAGTAAAAGTAATAACTAATTTGTTTTTGGATACTGCTGTAGGGGTTACCGCTCCAAGTGAAAAACCTAGCTCGCTTTTAGTATACTGACTTTTTCTTACATATACTAATCCTTCTTTTTCATCAAGGGAAAGATTATTGCGATAAGTATTTGCATAAACGTATATTATATAGTTAGTATTTGGCTTTAAATCATTAAATGTTATATTAAGAACTTGGTTACCATTTTGATCTTGACTTACAATAGTACAATTTTTACTACTTCCATTTATAGTACAAGTACTATTTTTTATATCTACTGTAGCTTTACAATCTTCCTCATGACCAGTACATGCGTTTTCATAGCTGGCATTTTGAAGTTCAATATTATATATTCCATTATTTATAACCTTATCTTCATCCTTAACATTAATTTCATATTTTATACCATAATTGTTACTTCCTTCATCGTTATTTATAATTGATGTTTGGCTAATATTAAATGAAGGATTGATAAGTTCACCTATATCTTGCTGTTCTCCTAGACCACCATTTGTAAGAACTTTATTATATAATTCTAACTCTTTACCTAGGTCAGTAGTTACAGCATATATTTTTAATGTATGATAGTTTTCACCAAAAACAAAGGTATTTCCAGTTATATCTTCACTATATTTAGCAAGATATTTACTACCGCTTGTAGTTATATCATTATTATTTATAGTGCTTTCATATTCTAAATTACCTAAATTATCATATAGTTCATATTTGATATTAAAATTTTTATTAGTATTTAAGTAACTAATAATATTTAAAGTTCTCTTACTATAAGTTTCCTCTGTTATTTTAGAATCATAATTATAAGTTACTCTTGTAAATATTTCATCCTTACCTAATGTTTTAAAACTATTTTGATATTCAATATATCCAGAACGATTATAGTCAAATAGAGGTGTTTTTACTGAAGTACCATTTTTATTCATATCTGCTGATATTTTATAGTAATAAGTTGTATCTGGATCTAGACCTTCAAAAGTAATTCCTGTTAAATTATCATAATCTGTTTCAATACTTTTTAGATATACAAGCTCACTACTACAATTTTGATCTTTTATAGAGCACTCATTTTTTGTATAAATGTCAATATAAAATTTATATTTATCATCATCGGTTTTAACAAAATCTGATTCTAATGTACTTGAATCTATCGATAAGTCTATGTCTACTACTCCACCATTTATTAATGGTGTTACTTCTGATTTAACTTTTGGAGTAATACTAGTAAATTTAAAATTATTATCACCTGCATTAAGATTTACTTTATCTAATACTTTTGGATTGAATGTGTTTCTTGTAGTAGATGTTGATGTTTCAAAAATACCTTTGGTAACAGGATATACACTTATTTCTTTAGCTATTGTATCAAAAGATACAAATTTATTTTCATTTATATTAACTAAATTTACAACTTTAAGTTTCCAAAGATTAGTTCCTTCACCAGGAGTTAAACTATATCCTAAAATACCTTTAGGGGTATTAGAAGTTTCAAGACCTCCATTACTATTTAAGTAAACATATTTTCCTATTTCAGTAGTACTTGTATTTTGAAGGACATAACCTACTTTTGATAAATTCTTATCATCTACATACCCTAAACTTTTAAAATAATTTCCTAATTTTGATTCTTGACTAAAGCCAATAAGTCCTGTATCGTAAAAAGCTTCTAAACTAACTTTAACATTATTTCCTTTAAACTGTTGGATATTACTGTAATCAATAATAATACATTTTTTATCATCACATTCAGAAGACTCATTAATACTGGAAAGTATTAGCTCATAGTCTTTGTCATTTGTATCATCTGAACTTAAAACAAGTCTGTAAGCTGACACACGATTTAAAAAGTCGTTGTCTTCAATAATTACTTTTAAGCGATTGTCAAAATTTCCATAATCTAATTTGTATTCTAATAACGGAGACTCATGAATGCCATCAAATAGATATTTTCCAATATTTACTTTACTTATATCACTTTCTCTTTTACTACTAGCACGATAGTAATTAAGACTGTATAACGCTGAAGGTACTAAATTTGATATTTCAACAATATTATAGTCTTCTCTTTTAGTTATAATACTTTGATACTCATTATCATCTCCATCTATAGTATAGTATATGTAGTAGTTATCTTCTTCATTGCTCTTGTAAAGGGCATTATCGTAATCAGTAATTTGATATTTATATGTAACCGAAGATGCAGTACTATTATCAATATACATTTTAAATGTTGGATCTTGTTTAATAGAGGTCATTTTACCACTAACTGGTCTATTTGATGGAAAAACAGTATCAGATTTACCATCATTATTAGTATCAATACTTATGTCATAGCTAAATACATAGGTATTGCCTCTTCTAAGGGTGTCATCTTCCGTATTATAATCGCTTCCATAATCTAAGAAAAAGTACTTAGTATAAGTGTTATCATTTGCTAAATTAATAGTTTTAGCACCTTCACTTAATGCTACTTCTTTTCCATCTTTACTTATATGAAAGTTAATTGTTTTTATAGGATTTTCTCCTTGAAAATATGTTTCAATTTTTTCTTTATTAAATGAAGCTATTACTTGATAGCCAACAATAATGGAATCACTTAGATTTGGGTCATATTTTTTCGTATATTCTCCTGATTTCATCTGAATATTAGTAAGTTCTTCGACAATAATACTTGGAGATTCCACTTCATCTTCAAGAAGTAAAATTGCAGGTGTCTCAAAGACGAATAAGTTATCTATAATATTAAATTTATTAGTTTCTGAAGCATCATATGCATCAGTTACTTCAATGGTATAGTACCTACTTAATTTTCCACCTGATAATTCCCTTAATTCATCTAAGTTATTTATGCCAAGCATATTTGAAGTCACAGAAAATTCTTTATTGTAATATTTTCCTTTTATGTCTTCGGTATCTTTAAAGACTATTATTGGTTCTGCTTTAATACCATTTGTTATATCTCCTCGATATAATTTAAAAGTTAAACTAGCAAGCTTATCACCATAATTGCTTTCTGGAACAGTAGAAACTAGTTCAGTATTCACAGAAATAGGAGTATTATAGGTAGATGTATTTTGATGCCAATTTTGCATCTTTAATGATTCTATTCCTTTAGTTTTTACGGTAAAGCCACCGATATATTGTGACTCTTTAAGACCAGATCCATTTTTTAAATCAATATCAGAGTATACTTCAAATATATAATTAGTATTTTCTATTAAATTATTTAATTCTAAAGACATATAATACTCATTTTTATTTTTACTATTCTGAATGAATGCAGATTTTATTGCCTTAGTAGAGGTTTCAAGGGCACTACGATAGCGAACGATAATATCATTTGAATTATCATTACATTCGCGGCCTTCAAACGGTACTAAGCAACCTTCATCTTTTAAGATAATTTTACCTTTAATTAGATTAAAGTCGACAGTTTCTTCTTCAAAAGTTATAGTAGGCTTACCTACTACTTGGAAGTAGTCACTAAAGTTTGTTTCAAGTGTTCCGTATTTATAATTGTCATAGTATTCTACAATTACTTTAAAACGATAATCAGTTTTCTCTTCTAAGCCATCTATTCCAAGACTAAGAGTTACATCTTTTAAATCATTTTGACTATATGTATATACTGGTTTAGCACTATTTATATTTTCTTCAGTTAAATCTTCAGCTTTATATATTTCGTATGTGTATCTAGTGATACTTTTGTCAACATCTTCAGGCAATTCCATTTTTAAAGTGAAGTTTTGATTTTCAGTATCTGTTGATACAGATATTTCATTTAGTATTGGTTTTTCTTTTAATGTCATATCGCTTCTATTTATTGTATAAGTTTCAGCATAGTTTGTATTGTTAAAGATAACCGAATCTACTACTACATTGTATTTTTTATTTTTTTCAAGGGATGAGAAATTAATAGTATTATCTTCACCATTTATAATGGTATGAGTTGCTCCTACTTGACCATTTTCATCATATAGTGATACATTTGCAGACTTTACTTCACTACTTTCGCCAAAATTTAATGTGTATGATAATGAATTGGTAGTGGCTAAATCTCTTATTAATTTTAAGTCTAAACTCTCTGTTTGAAATACTTTTTTAAAATATTCAGTACTGGTGCTATTATTTTCTTCGGTAATTGTCATTACATAGTTACAATCTGGAGAAAGAGAGCTTACACTTACATTTTGAATATCTGGAACATTGGCTAGTGTTTTGGTATATACTGTCTTTCCAGTAGTGGTATTTACTAAATTAAAAATTAAGTTTCCTTTAATAAAATTAGCAGTATCTATTATTTGAAAACTAGCTGATAAGCTATTTATTTTAGCCTCTGCTGTTATTAAATTTATTGACACTTCTTTTTTTAGAACGGAAGTTGTTTCTTCTTCAGTATCGTTTCCGGTAGTATTGTTATTTTCGGTATCACTAATATTCGCATCTTTTTCAGCACTTTCTCCAGTTTCACTAGTATTATCTTTGTCTATCTTTCCAGTTTCATCTTTGATATCAATATTATCGTCTCCATTAATAGTCATTTCTTGCAATGATAATTTTTCAGTATTATTAGATATTACTTTTTGCGTTCCAAGATCAATTTTAATATTATCGCCAATGTAAATTATTGTGCCATCACTTACTGTTTGATAACTGCCTTCTTGATTTTCAATTTTAACAATTCCATTTTCAACAAAGAGCACTTCAAAATAATCGCCACTTACAGGATTATCATTTCCTGCTAATTTAACTTTGATATTACTTCCTACAACGATATATTTGTTTTCAGAAATTCTTCCCAAAAAATTAGTAAATATTAAAGTTTTATCACTATTTTCAATATAATAACTACCATTATTATATTTTAATAGTGATTTATCAGTGATATTATAATATGGTACTAATGATGTATCTAAATTATCTAAATCTAAAATTACTCCATTTTGCATGAATGACATTGAATTATCTAAGTAATGAATAAAATTATCTTTACTTATATGTACTTCGTTATTTTGCATATCTTTAAAGATATATTCTTCAAAGACATTTTCTTTATAAGTAGTATTATCATTAAAGTAGTATCTATCTGTTTTAGTAGCACCACTACTTATGATATAACCAGATGAATAAAATTCAGTTTCTGACTTTTTTGTTAAAAAGATAACTCCAACTATTAATAAAAATAAAGAAGTAATGCTAAGAACTAATATTATCCAAAAACTTTTACCACCTATTTTTTTCATTTTTATCACCGATACCTATCATTTTGATTATATCAAAATGAGGTATAAAAGTCAATTAACCTTTAATAGGTTTATTTAAAACTTTGGAATAAAATAAATATTATAGAAAAAGGAAATGAACTATTTAAAAAGTTTATTTCCTTTTTGTTTTTTATGTGTTTATATTTTTTAAGTTTTTACTTGTTATTGTTAATTTTATAAAAGCATATTATTGATTTTTTTATCTCAATATAAAAATTATAATTTTTTGATTATTAAAGTGCATGTTTTGTTAAAAAGAATACCAATATCAATACTAAAAAAAGTATAATTCCAAAATATATACATGCAAATGGCATATTTAATTTGTTTTCTTCTTTTTTATTTGTATTTTTTTTACTTTTCACTTTTTTATCGTCGGTCTTACTCATATCTTATTCCTTTCATTATAAATCAAATATATCATATTTTTATTTTTTTTGCAATGTTTTTTTAATTTAGGGGTTCACAAATAAAAAAAATATGATATAATATTAACTGTATTTACTTATGTCTCCTTAGCTCAGTTGGTAGAGCAACTGACTCTTAATCAGTGGGTCTAGGGTTCGAATCCCTAAGGGGACACCATTTTTATATTTTTTTGCGAAAATGCTTGTCAAGTTTTTTCTTGTATGGTATAATGTAAAAGCAATGAAAAATGGGCTTGTAGCTCAGGTGGTTAGAGCGCACGCCTGATAAGCGTGAGGTCGATGGTTCAAGTCCATTCAGGCCCACCATTTTGGCCAGTTGGTGAAGTGGCTTAACACACTGCCCTTTCACGGCAGCATTCATGGATTCGAATTCCATACTGGTCACCAATTAAAATTTAAAAAAGCCTTAGGGCTTTTTTTTCATAGTAAAATTTATTTTACATTTGGATAATTTTTTATATCTTTCTATTTCTATTTTATCTTTTACTCTGCCAAATAGTACTTTATAAATAACTTCCCAAAGTGATACCCATCCTGCTATTAAGAATAATTCTGATAAGATACTTTCATTTTTTAAAATATTTGACATGACAATAAAGATAATACCTATAATAGTAATTACAATGCTTTGTTTATATTGATACTCTTTAATTATATTTTTTTCATCACGAAGATTTTTATAGTTGTTTTTTATTAATTTTTCTATCTCTAATTTATCTTCTTCTTCTAATTCATTAGAAGATAATATGTCAATTACAATTTTTTCATTTTTTCTTACTGGTAAGCATTCATTTAAGATGTATGAATTTATCTCATTTGATAATACACTACTATTATATTTTTCACTTAAATCTTCTTTTCCATTTATACTAATACTTATATGTTTCATTATTCCTCCATTAAATTAGATATAAATATTCCAATAATTAAGAGAAAGACGCCAATAATTAATTCTACTAATTTAAAAGGCTTACTAAAAGCTTGAAAGATTAACAAAGTTATACTGGAAAGTAGAATTCCCAAAATAAAACTATAGGTCTTTTTCTCATACTTTTTAAATAGAATATTTACAATCTTTACTACTATAATTATACCAATTATAAGGCCAATTGTAAATGGAATTAATACTTTTAAATTTGTTACTATTAAACTCAAATTAGTTATATTTCCTATTGATGAAATAATAATATTATAAGTTCCAACTATTAGTAGAAGGGCAGTACTGCTTATTCCAGGAACAACTGTTCCTATTGCCTCAACAAAACCAGATATAAGAAAAACTAATTGATCTATGAAATTGTTTTTTACAATATAATTGCTACTTATATTGCTAATTGATATGATAAAAAAGATTAAGAAAGTTATAGCAACAAAAAGATAACTATTTTTTTCTACTTTTTTTGCTACAAAGGGGAGTCCCCCTATTATAAGACCAATGAAAAAAAGCATTGTTATTAAATAATATTTTTTTAGAACATAATCTATAATTTTACTAAATATGATAATTGATAAAAGAACACCAAGTCCTATAGGTAATAGGTACTTTAAGCTTTCTTTTTTGTTTTGTTTAAAGTTATTTAAATAATATAAGCTTTTGTCATATATGCCCATTATTATTGCAAGCATAGCTCCTGATACTCCGGGAATTATTTTTCCAATGCCAATGATAAATCCTTTAAGGAAATTTTTCATTAGTGTAATTCTTTACAAACTCCAGGATTGGGTTCATAAAAGCAATGATTTTTATATCTTCCAGCTAAGTCTTGATCCCACCAAGTACTTGTGCATGAAGTTCCGGATTTTGGAGCATAAAACCATAGAGCATTAGTTGCAGGATAATAGTATTCTCCTCTTATTACCCTTTCAGCAAGGGACTTTTCTAATTCAGTAGGATTTCCATAAAACAGTGAACTACTGGTCCCGCTAAAACCTCCTGGCGACTGATAAATCATTTCGGATATAGAATGAATATCCTTAAAAGTTAAACAATCAGCTAATACTCTATTTATACCTACATTTCCAACCATTAACATGCCAAGATTACCCTCTCCTACAGCCTCAGCTCTCATAAGTCTAGCAAGAAGTTCTTTTTCCTTATCTGTGTATTTCACAATCATATATATCACCAATATAGTATATAAAAAAAGAAGCTCATTTATGCTACTTTGTTAGTAAGTTTAGAGCTTCATTCAACTGATTATCGTTGTCAACAGTTGGATTTTTATAATAATCTTCAGATAATTCAACAGTATTAGTGGGAGTTACACCTACTTCGTTTATAAAGTTTCCTTCAGGAGTCAACCATTTTTGTGTTGTATATTTTATCATACTACCATCTAATAATTTTTTTGTCTGCTGAACTGTACCTTTACCATAGCTATTTGTTCCTACGACTAAGCCATCATAGCTTTCTTTAATCGCAGAAGCTAAAATTTCCGAAGCAGATGCAGATCCTCTATTTATTAAAACGGCAATTTCATAGCTTCTCCTTTCTTTAGTGGTATCCTTCTTAACTATGATTCCATTTTCATCTTCTAACTGGTATATTATTTTTCCTTTGGCAAGAAATAAATTGCAAATATCAGTTACTGATGTTAGGTAACCACCACTGTTGTCCCGAACATCTATTATTAGACTATCTATTTTTTCTTCTTCTAATTTTTCAAGTTCTTCTTTAAATTGTTTATATGATGTGCTGGAAAAAAGTGCCACTTGTATATATCCAACTTTTTTATCGTTTTTTTCAAAAACTTTTCCATTTACATATGGTATTTCAACTTTACTTAAATTTATTGTAATATCTTTTTCCATATTTTCTCGTTCAATAGTTAATACAACCTTTTCTTTACCACTGTCTTTAATATATGATGAAATATCCGTGCCTGTTTTACCATTACAATCTTTACCATCTACTTTGATTATAATGTCGCCAACTTTTAAACCAGCTTTGTTAGCAGGTGAATTATCAAATACTTCTATTACGACTATTTTGCCATCGGCATAAGTTGCGATACTGCAACCTATTCCTTCATAGCTACCGTTTATAGTTTCATCGAAAGATACGGTATCGTCACTATTGGTATAGCTTGTATAAGAGTCCCCTACTGAAGAAATCATTCCTTCTACAGCACCATCAATTAATGCTTCTTTATCAAGCTGGCCATAATAATTGTCTACTATGGCATAATATGTATCCACTACTTTATCTAAATCATGATATACAGCTAAATAATTTTTACCTGTAAATAGACTAATAGAACCTAAACACATTAAAAAACCTATTCCCAAAGAGAAAAACATTATAACTATCATTTCTTTAGTAGTAAATGTATCATGTTTATTTGCATGTAAAATCTTTATATTAGATATTTTTTCTTTTAATTTGCTTTTTTTCTCTTTTTGCATTTTTTCTTTCTTCCTAGCCATTATACCACCCATAATAATTCTATCACAAATAGTAAAAAAAATATATAATTTAAATTTTATTATACACTTTTTTTATGTTTTTCTTGACTAGATAATAAATGATATATAACACAATACCTACTATAAAGAAAATAATACTATTATTCAAAAATAATTTAAAAATATTATTAGTTATTTTATTGGTATTAATAAAATTTATTTTTGATTTAATTATTATTTTTGTTATATATCCTATTATTAATATTATTAATGATGAAATAAGAGAAATAATACTAATTGTTTTTAAAACTAGTAATTTGTTACGAATAGTAATAAATAATAATATAATTAAAACTAATATTACTAGATATAAAATACTCACGAATTTTCTCCTAATAAAGTTACGGGAATATCATAGATAAAATCACTTACATCTTGCCGATAATAGTATGCTTTAGTTATTACTTTTTCTTTTAATTCATTACTTATATTATCTGTTTTGTTTATGGAGTCTTCTATTATATTATATAATTCTTCATTACTATACTTAGCACTTTCATCATTATGGAGTCTATACTTAACTATGGAGTTTAAAACACTTGTTAAAGCACTATTTAGTGGTACTGATTCCATCAATAACTCTGCTTCTTCATCTGTTATATCTAGTGTTTTTTTTACATTATAGTATGTGCCATTATATGCTCCGTCATCAGTGGTAAGTAAATCTCTAACAGTTATTTCATTTACTATTTTGTCTATTCCATTTTCATTTATTACATTAATTACAACAGCATAAGTGCCTGCAATAGTGCAAATAATTATTAATATTACTGATAACATGCTTACTATTAAAACATTTTTTTTATTCATATGATTCACCAGTATTAGTATGAACTTTACTTTATTTTATATTCAAAAAAAGCATAATTTTGAATTTATGCTTTTAACTTGAAATAATTTGATAAGGGCTACTTTCTGTGCCTTCCCCAGAAGAGATAACTACCGATTCATTTAGATATAATACTGGTCTTACATAGTACTTAGTTACTGTTTCTTCTCCAGTAGAAGAGTTTACCGATATTAATCTTCCGTAGGAAGTTCTTACAGAAGAAGGTTGTCCGTCTTTTTTAATTACGTAAGCATTATTTGAACTTGAACTATCACCATTGATAGTCCAACTACCACTTTGCTCTTCTGGTGGAACAAGCCAACTATTACTTTTACAATCACTAGATGAATAACCACTTAGTTTACTCGTACATGATGATAAATTAGTAGAATAGGCATAATCAGATAAAGATAATAACCCTATTTTACCAGTCCATGTGCTACTGCTACTTGTATCTTCATTATATACAACATCGGAATACTTTTTTACACCACTAGGACTATAGAGTGGCCAATTAGCTAAAGAAATCAAATTCTTTGTAGACTCATTTTTTATACCTGTACTTGTGAAGTCACACCAATTGTCAGAACTATCCTCTGCATTAATGTATTCATTTGAAGAGCCAATATAACAAGAGCCACTTTGACTGTTCCAATAAAGACTATTATTTACTGTTATTTCGTTGCCATCACTATCAAGATCAGTATTTGCTTCATAGCCAGGATTTAATAATTTCATTAAATCTGCCTCTGTCCAATCACTTACCCCGTAACCACTATTGATAGTAGAAGCTGAAGTATCCCAAGCATAAGCATCTAGGGCTTCATTTCTTATTATTTTTATTTTACCATCGAAAATACCAATAATTCTCCAGAGTTCACAACTACTAGCATCTTGATTTTGATAATCTGTACAATTAAAATAGATATAGTTATTAGGGTTTGCCCCATAATACCTTAAATTCCCCCCATCTAAGTCTGGAGTTACACCACCTTTACGATCATTCATAATGCCTAGTGATGTTGCGTAATTATATTTAATACTATTATTCGTAATTTGTGTTTTTGTGGCATTATTATAGAGATTCATAATATATATTGCACCAGATATAGTAGAATTAGTAGTAGTATAAATTGCTTTACCATCAGCAACTATTTGTGAATTAAACGTCTTTCCTATTTCACTATTAGGAGTATCTATGCTTAACCATATTCTTATTTTTATATCGATGCTTTCTTGTGCTTTTAAGGTTATATCTTCTTTAATAATACTATTTGATAAAGCAGATAAAGTAGTTACATCCCCATCATCAATTTGTAATTTGATATATTGTGGTGATATGGTATTGCTACTTGTAGATAATAATTTAATGTTAAAATTGTAATCTAGATTTCCAATATTTTTAATAGTAAAAACATATGGACTAGTGATTAGCCCTTCTTCATCGGTCTTAGGTATAGCTGAAGAAAGACTTATGGTTTCTGATTTAGATGAAGCTGTTATTGACAATAATCCCGTTGAATAGTCATTGGGATTGGGTGCAGTTTGTTCACTAAAGAATACAGCGTATGTTGCTGTAAATATAGCTATCACAACTAAAATTATAGATAAAATTATTAAAACTATTTTCCCAGTTGTTTTTTTCTTCATCTTTAATCACCTTCTTAGATTTTAATTATGATTATATTTTAGCATATTTTTTTATATATGTCTAATCTAATGATTCAACATATACTCTCATTGTTCCAATAAAAGCGGAATTCATATATTCATTTGTTATGGTCTCATAATCTATCCACATACCTACTTTTACTGAAACCTCTTCATTAGGGTTTAACTCTCCTTGATATAATACATAAGTATTACCTTTAACATTTATACTGCCAAGACTATCTTTTTCTTTTAAGTTTTCTCCTAGAATATTATTACTAATAGTTTTTTTATTGACATAAATGTTAAAATTTATATATTTACTATCCAATATATTATCAATATTATACTTTTGATAATTGTTTGTTTCTTCTAATGCAATTATATAATTGGCTTTTGTAGTATTAGTGTTTTTTAAAGTTATATTTTTGATATCCATAACATCTTTAGTATTTAAATTTTCATTTGTTTTATTATTATCAATAATTTCAAGAATATCATTATCATAAATAATATGGTCTTTTTTTTCAACGATAATACTCAAATTATCTTTAATTATTTCGGCATAACCATTTTCATAATAAATTATTTTAATATTATTATGAATATTTTTTTCTTCTTTTATTCTAATAACTTTATTATCTACAATAATGTTAGTTCCTTCTTTAGTGATTCCATTTGAATAGTATACTTTATTGTTTTCTTCTGTAACGGGAATAGATATAATACTTAAATTAGTATAAAAAGTATTTTCGTTATTTGTGAAATCAGTGTTTCTAATAAAAATCGTAACTTTTCCTTTATTTATTTCAGCAGTACCATCGGATAAATAAAGAATTTCAATACCTAAATTATTGTTATAATCATATTTGCCGGTTACTTTTTTTGTTATAGCAGTATTATTTATAACGCCTTTTTCACTTACGCCATATTCTTTTTCTACAGGGAAAATGCGCATAAATGTATTATCATTATATTTAATAAGAGCAGTTTTGTCAGAATAAAAAATTATCTTACCATTTGAAAAAGTTGATTCTTTAATCTTTATGACTACTCCTTCTAGTTTATCTTCTTCAGAAAGACTACTATCAAAAAGCTTGCCAGCATATTCTTTAGTTATAGGAAGTCCATTTAAAATGCTTTCATCTGTTTCATCAAAAGTAACTATTACCCCATCTGATTCATAATAAACTATTTCTGAATCTTTGAGATTGGTGATAGTAAGATAGGCCGCTATTAAGGTTATACTAAATGATAAAAGAAATGTTATGATAAAGATTAATTTTCCATTATTTTTGAAAAATAGGGCAAAAGAAGAATGCTGTTTTCTTTCCTCTTCAACAGTTATCCTGCTTTCTTTATCTTCATATTTTTTTATACGAAAGTTGTCAGTTTTTTTCACCTTTGTCACCTTCTTACAACTGTCATCTTACTTTGCTTCTGTTTATGCTTTTTATTAATATTTCTTCCTAGTTTTACGATATCATATGATAATACTGCTAGACATGGTATTAATACAACAATTATTAAAATACCTTTTGAAGCAAGTAAATCTTGAATATATCCCAATTTAGGTATTTTAAAAATTACTTCACCAATGACATTGTAATCTTGGGCTAAAGCAAAATCTTCAACATTGTTGTTATCTCCTTTAGTTTGAAAACTATATCTACCAGTAGTGGCATCATAATAGACGTTTTTTATTCTATGTGTAACTATGATTCCAGACATTCTAGAGTCTGATGATAAAAATGTTATAATGTCTCCTGGCTCTAAGTCCTTAGGATCTCTTTTCTTAGTAATAACAACGTCTTTTACTTGTATTTCGGGAAGCATCGATCCAGTTAAAACAACATAAGCATTATATTTAGGAGGTGTTGTATCTCCTTTAGCTGCTCTTATTTTAATATCTGCAATATAGACTAGTAGTGTAAAACCTATTAATAATAGCCATATAAATACAGCATATGATATCACGCTAGAAATAAACTTTAATGGTTTTATTTTTTCTCTTACAATGCTTACTTTGTAATGCCTTACGCCAAAATAATTTTTATTATCTTCATGATTGTTATTCATATTTACACTCCTATTTTTATTCTAAAGTAATTGTATCAAATTTTCTTGAATATTACAATAAAATTTAAGCAAAAAATTGACAAAGGAACAATTGTTTGATAAAATTATGTTTGTAATGGGGCTGTCTTTGGCTTCGACGGAAATATAAGTATTTAATTAGCAAGACGTGCTTCTTCGCGTAAAGAAGATAAATTAAATATAACTGGAAACAGCTATAAAAATGCTGTTGCATTTGCCTAATTTAAGGTAGCAACAGGTTCTTCTAATTCTTTGTCTGTGAGATTTAGTAAGGACTTATAAAGCAGACTATATTATGATTTTTGTTTAGACTTCATAACGAACTATAATAAACTAGTAAGTGATTATGTTCGTAAGCTGACTATTCACTTTACGAAATTGATAGCTTAATAATCTTGTAGAAGGTTAAATAACTTTATTTGCGGACAGGGGTTCGAATCCCCTCAGCTCCACCAATTTTGTGAGGATGGCGGAATCGGTAGACGCGCTACTTTGAGGGGGTAGTGATCTTAGATCGTGGGAGTTCAAGTCTCCTTTCTCACACCAGATTGATAGGAAACTCGAACTTTTATAGTCCGAGTTTTAGTTTTAACTTAAAGTATGATGAAATGCATTTTAAAATATTTTAAATACTTTATATACATAATCATAAATAATAATTTATTACATATCTTGTATTATGAGAACAATTATACATGATTTGGAGAATAATGATTTTTTAGAATTAAATAAAGATGATGTAGCTATTTGCAATAAATCTAATGGGAATTGCATGGGATGCTTTAACTGTTGGGTTAGGACACCTTTTGAATGTACAATTAAAGACAGTATAAAAAATAATGGCAAAACAATACTAGACAGTGATGAACTCATTATTATAAGTAAATGTATTAATGGCTCCTATAGCTATAAAGTTAAAGCAATTCTAGAAAGAAGTATTTCTTATGTTGAACCTTTTTTTACAATTAGAAATAATGAAATACATCATAAGGCAAGAACTGATAAAAAGCTTAACTTTAAAGTATTTTTCTATGGTGATGATATTAGTGATATAGACAAAAAGACTGTAACTAAATTAGTTTTAGCTAATCAAAAGAATTTAAATACAAAAGATCCAGAAATATATTTTATTAATAATATAAAGGAGATTAAAATATAATGATTATGTATGTAAATGGTAGTCCTAAATTAAAAAAAAGTAACTCTGAATATTTTTTAAAAAGGATAAGTGATAATAATAGGATAAATTATTTATATAAAGATAGTTTTGATCAAATTATTGATAGTGTAGTGAAATGCAATACGATAGTATTTGCGTTCCCACTATATGTAGATAGTCCACCTAGTATGGTTATTAAATTTATGGAATATATTAAAGATAATAATATAGATATTAGTGATAAAAATATTTATGTCATATGTAATAGTGGATTTTGGGAAAGTTTCCAAAACGATACTGCTATTTTAATAATTAAGTGTTTCTGTGACAATAATAAAGCTAATTTTAAAGGATACTTAGAAATTGGAGCGGGCGAAATTATTGGTAAATGTGATAAAAAGAAAATTTATAAACTTGTATCTATCCCATTTTTATTTAAAATTAGAAAATTTAAAAAATGTATAGATAGTAATTCTTATGTTAGTCTTAGGACTACTATTAGACCAATGGGAAAGAGACTTTATATTTTTCTTGCAAATATTAACTGGAAAAGACAGATGATAAGAAATAATGTTTATGAAAAGAAGATAACTAATTAATTATCTTCTTCTTTTATAAAGAGACTATCAATATTTTTAGATGGCATCAAAACATAAACATCATGGTCTATTTTTATATTATATTCCCCGCTTAAATCATCTAGTGATTCACCGTCAATGCAAAGCGGTTTTTTAACTTCGGTATTAAATTTTATTTTCATATTGTCGGTCTTATAGAAGTAAAAGCCAGGTATTTTACTAGCATCATATTTTGTAAAGAAATATAATGTTTTTACAATATCTTTTAATTTAGTAATATTACACATAAGAACTTCAAACTTATTATCATTTAGTTTAATGTCTTTATAAAAATTATTTATACCCGCTACTCTATTAGCATTTGTTATTAAAGCAAAGGAAAATAAACCACGGTACTTTTCTCCGTTTATTTCGTAATCGATATCATATAGTTTTACTTTTCGAAAGAAATCAATAGCTCCCTCTTTTATGTAAGCTAAATGACCTAAGTGTTTCTTTAATTTTCGTGGTGTTTCATACGGAATATTCATAAATTTACCAAAACCAGCAGAATAGACAAATGGTCTACCATTAATAGTACATACATCTATTCTTTTTATTTCACCATTTAAAGCTGATTTTAAATTGTTTATTATATTTTTGCTATATCCCCACATAGCTCCAATATCGTTAGTGGTCCCAGAAGGAAGATGGCATAGAATTAATCTTTTTTTCCTTTTAAAGTTACCGGTCATTACTTCATTAAAAGTTCCATCCCCTCCTATTGATATTAGTAAATCACAGTCAGCACAAGTCTCTGCAATTAGACTGGCATGCCCTTTATATTCTGTCTTTTTTATTTCTACTTCATAATTGCATTCTTCTAAAACATTTTTTATTTTAGGAAGTGTTTCTTCTTTGTTATATTTTCCAGAATTAGGATTATATATTACTAATGCTTTTTTCATATTTTCACCCATATATATTTTAACATATTAACATCAAAAAAGGAATATTATATTTTTTTATTCCTCTTCTTCGCTTTTTTGTTTTTTAGTTTGTTTTTCTTCTTTTTTAGTTTTTTTATTTTTGGATATATTATAGTGCTCACGAACTTTTTCTTCTATTTCATCCTCTATTAGCTTATTATCTTTTAAGAAAATTTTAGCATTTTCTTTTCCTTGACCAATTTTATCACCTTTATATGCATACCATGCACCGCTTTTTTCTACTATTCCTATTTCTGAAGCTAAGTCTAATAATTCACCTTCTTTAGAAACACCTTCACCATACATGATATCAACGATAGCTGTTTTAAATGGTGGTGCTACTTTGTTTTTTACAACTTTAATAGTAGTTTTGTTTCCAATTACATCAGATCCTTGTTTTAATTGTTCTCCTCTTCTGATATCTAATCTAACTGAAGAATAATATTTTAAAGCCTTCCCTCCTGGAGTAGTTTCGGGATTACCAAACATAACACCTACTTTTTCTCTTAACTGATTTATGAATATAACTATTGTCTTGGTCTTATTTATTGATCCAGATAATTTTCTTAAAGCCTGACTCATAAGTCTAGCTTGAAGACCAACGTGAGAATCACCCATTTCACCATCTATTTCAGCTTGTGGCACTAGAGCTGCTACTGAATCGATGACAATTATTGAAACGGCTTCACTTTTAACTAAAGCATCACATATTTCTAAAGCTTGCTCTCCAGTATCTGGCTGGGATAATAATAATTCATCTGTATTTACACCTAAGTTATGAGCGTATATAGGATCTAATGAATGCTCGGCGTCAATAAAAGCGGCTCTACCACCTTCTTTTTGAACTTCTGCTATAGCATGAAGAGCAAAAGTTGTTTTTCCTGAAGATTCTGGCCCATATATTTCTATTATTCTTCCTTTAGGATAGCCACCTACACCTAAAGCTATATCTAAGCTAAGTGATCCACTTGGGGATACTTCAACTTCCTTATGTTCCTGTTCTCCTAATTTCATTATTGCTCCTTTACCGAATTGCTTTTCAATATCTGCTAATACTTGGGCAAGAGCAGCATCTTTTTCTACTATTTTTGCCATAATTTCCTCTCTTTCTTATGCTTTCCTTAATTACAATATTATTTTACAATATTTTTTTTATTGTGTCAATACTTTTTGATACATTTGTTCGTGTTTTTTTGTAAAAATAAATAATACATATAGTATTATCTATCTTGTAAGTATGGTTTTGCCATTATATAGTATTTTACCCCAGATATTACTGATAAAATAGCAGAAAGTGCAAGTAAGAAGTCTGATACACGTAGTGGTATTAATTCAAATGGTAAGTTATAAAATAGTGTCAGTGTTAAGCCGATCATAAGAGTTGCTGTTTTTACCTTAGCTATTTTTATAGCAGCAACAGCAGCACCTTTGTTTCCAATAATCATTTTAATTGAGTCAACAACGATATCGCGCATTACTATTACTACAGTAACAAAAGTGGATATTCTTCCATTACAAGCTAATATTATTAAAACAGAATTAGTAAGAAGTTTGTCGGATATGGCATCGACCATCTTACCAAAATCTGTTACCATATTATATTTTCTAGCAACATATCCATCTAGGAAATCTGTAAGTGAAGCAATTACAAATAATACTCCGACAATTATGTATTTTACATCTATTAATATTTTTCCTTGAAGCAAAAAAGTTGGAAAATCTACTCCTACTTCATCAAATGGAAAAAGCATTAATGCAATTATTATTATAGATAATATTATCCTAGAAATTGTTATTTTATTGGCTTTATTCATTTTTATCTCCTTATACTGTATGTTATATTATTACTACTAAAATCATTGCCTTTATAGTTGCTTACTATTATGTATCCTATCACTATTAGAACAATAATAACTAAAATGCCTATTAACATCTTAGGAACTTTTACTTTTTTCTTAGTATCTTTAGTATATGGTGAAGTGGTTTCTCTCTCTTCATCTTTTTTTTCTTTTTTTGCTTCTTCAATTAAATCTACCGGTATTTTTGAAGTTTTATCAAATAAATATTCGTTAAATTCATCTAATATTTTTTCACTATCTAATCCTAAATATTTGGCATAATCACGAATAAAATACTTTAAATAAAAAACATCTTTAAAGTCTTCTATTTTACCTTCTTCAATACTAGATATTTGTATAGGTCGCATTTTAAGGTCTTCTGCTACTTCTTCAATTGTAAGACCGTTTTCTTCCCTTTTATTTTTTAATTTCAATCCAATATTTTTCATAAATCTCCTTAATAATAAATTAATCTTATAAGCCATGTTCTGTACCTATCGCTAGGCGGTAAATATTTATCTATGATTAATATCATTTTCTCTCGGATTCAAATTCTCTTTAAGAAATTCCCCTACCATAATTTGGGTTTCTCGCTTGTGGGGTTTACCTCGTTTCACTTTATTTATTTCTAAATAAATCGTCTCTGTGGCACTTTTATACTTTTTTACCATGGAATTCTTTAGGTAAAAAAGAGCCGTCAGTTTCCTGCCTTAGGTTATTTTTTTCCTAAGCACAAACACTACTATCATCGCAGATAGTGCGAGCATGGACTTTCCTCTACATGTTAATGCAGCATTTACCCAGATTAAATTATTGTTGTTCTTTTCCTAAAATTATTTTTTCTAGCTGTGAAATTCTTCTTAATAAGTCAACATTTGTTATTTCTTTTTCGCCTATTTTAGCGGCTTCAATACTTGATTTTAGATTTCTAACTTCATTTCTTAGATTACTATTTTCTTCCAGTAGAACTTTTTTATCTTTTTCTAAGCCTCTAATAATATTATTATATTCATTATAGTCCTTAATAATTATATCAAGAAATTTGTCGACTTCTTGTGGTCTATAACCTCTAGCATCTATTTTAAATTCTTTCTCTAAAATATCTTGCATTGTCAATGTAATTCTGTCTTTATACATTTGATATCACCTCTATAATAAAATTATCTCAAAAAAAGAATACTTTGTCAATTTAAAATGAATTTCTTTTCAAGCAATATAATTTTATCACAAATAGATAAATTTGTCAAAAAAAGAGAGTAGAAAATATTTGTCATTTTCTACCTCTCTTTGGTTCTTCTACTATTATATCTTCAAATAAATTTCTCCCATTTATAGTACTTATTTTTAATGTTTCAACTAAAAGATCTGAAGGAATAATAAACCCTAGTTCACTTCGAAGACCTTTTTCGTTAGTAAATCCAGATAATTTTCCTTCCTTCATTAATTTACATAGTGCTCCTTTTAACTGGTCATTACCATATTTTAATTTAGTCTCTAATGCGACATTAATCAAGGTATCATATCCCATTTCAGTAACGTACTTTTTAAAAATATCATTGGGATAATATCTATTTATTACATTTCTTACTTTATTATTTCTAGTAAACCCTTTGAGGTTATTCATACTTATATATTCCATCATTACTCTATGTAAATATTCTATACTATTATTAATGCTGTCATCAGCATCATAGAAATTTTTTAGATATATTAATATTTCTCGCAATGCTTTCTTCTTTATTTCTTCCATTTCTTTAGAGCTATATTCAAATTTATCACCAGGCTTGAATTTTTTTGCTTTTTGATAATTCTCAATATCATCGAGTGACACTTTGGTATTTATATTATCTTTTATCATACTCGCTACCAAAATAAAATCTTGATACATTCGCATATTGTTAATTTTATATAGTAAAAAGTAATAATGCCAATTTCTACTCTGAAGATTGTTTATTTCTTTTCCAACAAAATCAGAAAATTCTTTTACTGAGACATTTGTTATAGTACCAGATAATTTTTTATCATATAAATAACTATCTAAAAGTCTAGCAAGTACTCTATTATAAGATACTTGACCGTCAACGCAAGCATTTATTCCTTCTACTACTGGTATAAACGGATTAATTTTACTGGTATTTATATCTTTTATAATCTTTTTATTTATATATTCTATTATTTGATCTATATCTTCTTTACTTGAACATCTTATTGTTAAAGCATCATTAGCAAGAATATTTCTCATTTTAAATTGAGCAGGTATTTTTTTCTTAATAATAAAGTCTAATATACTCGTAGCTACTTTATACATCTTTGAGGAATCAACTGGAATATATATTTTAATACCGTCGTCCATAGTGAAAGTGTTGGTATAACGTCCTTCACTATTTGGCGTATCTATAACAAGAAAGTTAGGATAAGGAGCAATTTTTAATTTGTTTTTTTTCTCCTCTTTTATGTAATTATTTCTTATTTTAGTTTGTGTACCAAGGAGATTTTCACTAGTACTGTTGGATAAGTTTATATAATTACTAATTAATCTATCATCAGGTTCAGGAGCATCTTGATATAGCAAAGCTATATTTTTAAGTAACTCTTCTCTTTCTCTACTTCTTTCCATTAGCACTTATTTCCTTTAACTTTTTTCTTTTTTCTACTTTGCTCATACTTATTCCTCATTCCTCACTTAGTTTTTTATAATAATTATATCTATCTATAGCCCATTTCTTTTGGCTTTCTAAAATGTTACTAGCATTATCTTTATTTACTCTCTTCAAATTAGCGAATCTATTCTCAGTCATTAAATAATCTTCATATTTAGTAAAATCAGGTTCTTTAGAATCTAAAATTAGTTTTGATGTATTTGGGTTATACCTAAATGTCAAGAAATAACCACATTTAGTAGCTAAATAGCCATTAGATTGCGAATGCTCCATACCAGTTTTTATTCCATGCTCAATACAAGGAGAGTATGCTATTACTAGAGATGGTCCATTATGTTCTGAAGCTTCTTTTAATACTTTGAGATACTGTTCTTTATTATAACCGATATTGGTGCATGCTACATAGCAATTAGGATAGCACATAGCAATTCGGGCTAGATCTTTTTTATAGTTATCTTTTCCATGCGATGTAAAGGAAGCGATAGAACCTAAATTAGATGATTTAGATGATTGTCCACCAGTATTTGAATATACTTCAGTATCTAGTACTAAGATGTTGATGTTTTCATTTTTTGATAAGATATGATCAAGTCCGCCATAACCTATATCATAGGCAAAACCATCTCCACCCACAATCCATACGCTTTTAGGAATAATATAATCTTGCATATCTAAAAGATATGGATGCTTTCTGTAATCTATACTATCAGATACTTCTTTGCATATTTCGTAATTTTCACTATTTTCAAGCCACTTTTTGAAAGTCTTATTTTTAGGATATTCTTTCATATATTTTCTTATTTTATCTCTTTTTATATTAATACCGGTTAGTATGCCATAGCCATATTCAGAGTTATCTTCAAATAGAGAACTAGCCCAAGGTACGCTATATGGCATGCTAGGAACAGAAGAGCCATATATGGAAGAACAACCTGTGGCATTAGCTATTATTAGATTGTCATTAAATACTCTAGTTAAATTAGTTAGATATGGTGTTTCACCACATCCGGCACAAGCTCCAGAATACTCAAATTTTGGTTCTTTGAAGCCAATACTTTTAACATTTAATAGTTTTGAATCATATGAATTATTGGTATTATTATTTAATAGATAATCGAAATCCCTATCTTTTCTATTATTTGGAATCATTTCGAGAGCTTTTTGTCCTTGACGACCAGGACAAGTTACAGCACAAACACCACAACCAGTACACTGTTCGTAATTAATTCCAATAGCAAATTCTTTATCTTTAGGCATAATAGATGGTATTGATTTTACTTTATCATCTTTATTATTTAATAGGAAAGGCCTTATAACAGCATGTGGACAAGAAAATACACATTGATTACACTGTATACAATTTTCTGGTATCCAATTAGGAATATTTTCGGCGATGTTTCTCTTTTCTTCCTTAGTGGTACCAGAAGGGAATATACCAGACTTTTTATCTAGAAAACTACTTACTGGAAGTGTATCTCCTTTTAAGAGGTTTACTGTATCCATAAAGTTTAATTTCTTATTATCCTTATACTCCAATTCTCGCCATGACTCATCGACTTTTATTTCTTTTAGATAAGTTAATGAATTATCAATTATTTTGTTATTGATATCAATAATATTCTGACCTTTAGAAGAAAATCTATTTTCGTTATTACTCTTCATAATGGCTATTATTTTCTTCATATCATATAAATTCATTATTTTAAAAATACAGGTTTCCATACAGGTATTTATTTTATTTTTTAAACCTAAATCATTTGCTAGTTTATAAGCATCTATTATATAAAATTTAGCTTTTTTAGTAGCAAGTAATTTTTTTACTTTATTAGGAAGTGATTTAATTAGTTTTTCTTCATCAAGATTAGTATTTAAAAAAAGGATTCCGTTATCTTTTAGCTTATCTAAGATATCATATTTATACATATAAGTATCTTTAGATACTATAATAAAATCTGGATTATCTATGTAATAAGTACTCTTTATTTCAGAAGGAGATATTCTTAGATGACTTCTTGTTACACCACCGGATTTTTTGGAATCATACTGAAAATAACCTTGGACATATTTATCAGTATTATCCCCTATTATCTTTAGAATATCTTTTGATGTTGATACCATGCCATCAGATCCATAGCCATATATTAACATTTGATAATTATTATTATCGAATTTAAAACTATTATCAAAATCTAAGCTTAGATTTGTGACATCATCATTAATACCAATTGTAAAATGATTTTTTTTCTCATTTTGTAAGTTATCAAAAACAGCTTTTATCATAGCAGGAGTTGTATTTTTAGATGATAAACCATATCTTCCTCCGATTACATTAATATTGGTATCTTTTAAAGCATTTACAACATCTAAGTATAGTGGTTCTCCACTAGAGCCAGCTTCTTTAGTTCTATCTAATACAGCTACTTCTTTTACTGTCTTAGGTATTACATTAAGTAAATGTTTTATACTAAAGGGACGATATAAATGAACTTTAACAAATCCTACTTTATATCCTTCTTTATTTAATCTATCAACAGTTTCTTCAATGGTACTAGATACTGATCCCATCGCGATAATTATACTAGTTGCTTTTTCACTGCCGTAATAGTCAAATAAGCTATAATTTTTTTTAGTTAATTTATTTATTTTATTCATGTAAGACTCAACAATATCGATTGTTTCTTCATAAGATCTATTTCTGGCTTCGGTATTCTGAAAGTAAATATCGTCATTTTGTGCAGTTCCCCTGATATTTGGTTTACTATTTTGCATACCTCTTTCACGGAATTCTTTTAAGGCTTTCTTATCAATTAATGTTTCCACTTTAGATAAGTCGATTTCTTTTATTTTATCTATCTCATGGCTAGTACGAAAGCCATCAAAAAAATGAATAAAAGGAAGAGATGATTTAATACTAGATAAATGGGCTACCATAGCCATATGGTATGCTTCTTCAACAGAAGAAGATGATAACATACATACACCAGTTTGCCTTACGGCATAAATGTCTTGATGATCGCCAAAGATACTAAGAGCATGAGTAGATAAGCTTCTAGCGGCAACGTGAATAACGCCAGGAAGCATTTCGCCTGCTAATTTATAAAGAGTGGGAATCATTAAAAGAAGCCCTTGACTTGCAGTAAAAGAACTGGCAAGCACGCCACTTTGAAGAGATCCATGTACTAGAGCTATGGCTCCTGCCTCGGATTGCATTTCAACTACTTTAACTTTATTTCCCCAAAAATTTATTTCATTGTTACTACTTAATACATCTATTTTTTCGGCCATAGGAGAAGCTGGGGTAATAGGATAAATTCCTGCCACTTCGGTGAATTTATATGCTACTCTTGCTACGGCCTCATTACCATCCATTGTCTTATAACTCGTCATATATATCCTCCTTATTCTTATATAATATAATTTTATCATAAATTAGAGAAAATAACAATTAATAAATATTATATAGAAAAAAAGATAATATAGATTTCTAAATTCTATATTATCTTTTTTAGTTAAATATATTTTATTTACAGCAACCTTCTCCTGTCATTTGATTGCAATATGATTCAGTTCCCCTTTCTTTTAATGTTTTAGTAGGTTTTCCATCAGAAATTTCATATAGATAAGTGTTAAGTTTGCACTCTTTATCGTCTTTTTCATAATCAGTAAAATTTATTTCCCCATCGACTATCGATATGGATTTAGCTTCTAATTCATCAACTAATTCAATATTTTCATCATATACTTTCATATAGTTACCGCCTTGTCCTTCAAAATATATGCCAATATATTTATTGTCAATGACAGTTATAAATTTTACCATTTCTAAATAACAGGATTGGTTATTCCACTGATAAATTTTTTTATCATTAATGTAAAATAAATTATAATTATCATTATATGTTTCTTCTTCTGCCAATACTTTTAAGCAATCTTGAGGATGATTATTTAATTTAAATGTATAATATTTTTCTCCAATATTTATTTTCGAAACAACAATATTTAATAATTTATTTTTATAATCTTCATTATCATTAAATTCTTTAATATATTTGTTTAAATCGATATATTCTCCAGAATAGTTAATATTTATATTTACATAACTATCTTCTACTGTTAAGCTAACGTCATTATTATTATCATTTTCATTACTGTTATTGATTTGTGTATTGTCGTTATCTTTTATAAACTTATCATAAATTATGAAACTTCCCATTATAATAACCAATATACTTAATACAATTGTAACAACTATAATTTTTTTATTATTTTTCATCTTATATTCTCAATTTCTCCTCTCATTTTAATGATAACATTTCCATAAAATATTTTCAATAGTATTTATGAAGATTTTTTATTATACTTACAAATAGATATAATGAAAAAACTTAACTATTTACAAGTTAAGCCTTGATTTGTATATGTATTCTTTTGAGTGTTGAAATCTCTACTGATACCAAATTTTGCTAAATCAGCATCTGATAATTTTGACAAATCATAAGTATAAGTTACTTTATAATCATTATCATTATCAGTGTCTATATTAGTTGTAAATCCTTCTGTATTAGTATATGTTCCAAATCTATTGTTATGCCTTGCTTTGATACCAGCAATATCAAGAATTCCATCAGTTACTCCAGTTACAACATCATCTAATGCTTCACCAACAACACCATCTATAATACCATCATTATCTTCTACATTATTTGTTGTATTATTATTAGTTGTATTATTATTGTTGTTATCATTATTGTTAGCATTAGTTGTATTATTATTGTTGTTATCATTATCATTTGTTGTACCATCGGTTCCTGTTCCTACTCCATCAGTATGATTATCTTTATATTCGTAAGTAATAGTTAGTTTTTTTACATCATTATCTCGATAATCTATTTTATAAGTGGAATTTGATGATAAAGTACCAAGCTTATTACTAGTAGTACATGTTAATGTTTCATTGCTTCCACAACCTGATAGAATAATAATTATAGCAATTAATAATAAAGCTTTTTTCATAAAAATTACTCCTTTCCAGTTATAGTATTACCAATTATGCATAATATTAACATGGTAATTTTTAGAAAAAAATAAATAGTTTTTACACTATTTATTTAGTAATTTTTTAATAATCACAATTGCCTGGTGTTCTAGGATATGGAATAACATCTCTAATATTATCTACGCCAGTTAAATATATCAAGAGTCTTTCAAAGCCCATACCAAATCCTGAATGTGTGCAACCTCCAAAACGTCTTAAATTTAAATACCATTCCATTGATTTAGGATCAATTCCTATTTCTTTCATTCTAGTAACTAATTTATCATAATTTTCTTCTCTTTGACTTCCACCGATAAGTTCTCCTGCTCCTGGGACTTCTAGATCTACTGCTGCTACTGTTTTACCATCAGGATTCTGCTTCATATAGAAAGCTTTAATATCTTTAGGCCAATTTTTTATAAAAACAGGTCCATCAAAATATTCGGTTATATATTTTTCGTGTTCTTTAGCTATATCTTGACCATATTCCGGTTCAAATTCCCATTTTATTTTTGCTTCTTTTAAAATTCTTATTACTTCTTCATGATCGATTCTAACGAAAGTACTATTTATTAATTTAGTTAATTTATTAATTAAACCTTTTTCAACAAATTTATCAAAGAATGCTATTTCATCTGGGCAATTATCTAAAACATATTTAACTATATACTTTAGCATATCTTCCATGATATCCATATCACCTTCTAAATCACAAAACGCAATTTCAGGTTCAATCATCCAAAATTCAGAAGCATGTGTTTTAGTATTTGAGTTTTCTGCTCTAAAGGTTGGACCAAAAGTATATACTTTTTTATAAGCCATAGCAAAAGTTTCTGCTTCTAACTGTCCTGATACAGTAAGTGATGTCTGTTTGCCAAAAAAGTCTTTACTATAATCTACTTTACCATCTTGAGCTATTTTATTTAAGTCTAAAGTTGTAACTCCGAACATTTGTCCTGCGCCTTCACAGTCAGAAGCAGTTATTAGCGGAGCGTGAAAATAAACATAACCTCTTTCTTGAAAGTATTTATGAATAGCATAAGCCGCTACACTTCTAACTCTAAATACGGCATTAAATAAATTTGTTCTAGGTCTTAAATATGCTATTTCTCTTAAAAATTCTCGTGTTGGTCTTCCTTTTGCTTGAAGGGGATAATCATCAAGGCAATCTCCTTCTAAAACATACGATTTTAAATTAAGTTCAAATTTTTGGCCTTCTTTAGGAGAACTAACTAATGTACCTGTTACAGTAATAGCAGATCCTAATTTTAATTTAGTTATTTCATCAAAATTTTTAAGATTATCATCATAAACTACTTGCAGAGGTTTAAAATATGTACCATCTGATAAATCAATAAAGCCAAAATGGGCTTGCTTCCTATGACTTTTAATCCAGCCACTTATTGTTATTTCTTTTCCTTCAAAATTTTTTTCATATAAATCTTTTACATCTAGCATTATATTTCCTTCTTTCACTTTAGTAATCTTTTATTAATTATACTTGCAGATCTCTTAGTATCTTTAAGTAATTTGTTATATAAATTGGGATAATGTCTTAATTCTAATATTAAACAGACATCTTCATATGAAATAGAAGCTATGTATGAACGATTTTCTTCATTTATAATTGGCACTTCTCTTCCTAGTAAATAATCTGTAGTTGTCTCTAATGCTTCTGCAATCTTAACTAAATTTTCTAGACTTGGAATTCTCGTACCATTTTCATATCCACAAATTGATACTTTAGTAACTCCTATAGCAGAGCCAAGTTCTTGCTGTGAAAAGCCCTTTTCTATTCTCAATTCTCTTACACGTTTTCCTATCATAATATATACCTGCCTTATAGATTTAGTTATCTCCTTGTTAATGTTATTGTATAACAAAAATTTAAAAATGTATAGATAATTAACTATTTGTTAACTATTTTTTTTAAACAAAATTTATGCTGTGAATAGTTTATTAGTTATTTATTAATTAGTATTACTTTAAATAAGATAATTTATGTACATAGTTTTAAACTATATATATGATAATTAAATATATTTTTATTAAAAAGATAAATAAAGAAGCAGTTTTAATTACCTGCTTCTGTTTCTTTAACTACTTCATCTTTTCTTTTATGAGAAGAATTTGATGTTAAAAACGTTACTTTTTCAGCGATTATTTCGGTTTTCTTTTTTCTTATACCTTCTGGTGATTCAATAATTCTCGATTGAACACGTCCCTTTACACCGATCATATCTCCAGCTTGACAATACTCACTAGTTGATTCGGCAACAGCGGCCCAAAGTGTACATTCTAAGAAATCGGTTTCATATTCACCATTACTATTTTTGTAATTTCTAGGTACGGCTAAAGTAAGCGTAGCATATTTCTTACCATTCTCTGTTACCTTTGTTTCTGGAGCTCTAGCTATTCTTCCAACTAAAACTATTTGATTAACCATAATACCTCCTTTCGCTATGAAATATATCATAGTTTAAAGTACTATGACAAATAGTCAAAATTGTTTATTTGATTGTTATTTTATATAAAAAAAGAATTTTTAAATATCAAAAAATTCTTTTTCCTCATTTTATTTAATTAAAAATCTATTTTTAATATTTTTTTTAGTTGACACAAATTTGACACATTTATTATATACCTAATTCTTTTTTTATTGAGTCTGCAATTGCTTCGGCAAATTTATCTTGTTTATCTATTAGTATATTTAGATCATTCTTGTTTGATAGATATGCTATTTCTAATAAATAAGATTCATTACCAATATTGCTATTATAATAAGGGTTTACTCCTACTTTTTCAGGATTACTATCATCAATATAAGCTCCTGTCATAAAGCCACCTGTTTCTCTTATCATATATAAAAAATTTGATTTTGTTGTAACATTATATGGTTTATAATTTTTTTGTTTATACTTTTCTAGAGCTGATGTTACTTCACTCTCAGTAAAATTATGGGTATATACTCCATCATACATTTTATATAATTTATTAGTTGAATAATTTATGCCCGTATAAGAAGTAATACTATCTGCTAATGACTTAGCTAAATCATAATTTATATCACTCGCGGTATATATTTCTAATCCATTTACTGAGCTAGAATTATTTGTATTTATATGAATAGAAAAAGTGTATTTTGACATTACTTCATTTGGAATTACAGCTCTGCCATTGGTATTATATTCATCAAGTACTTCACCACTACTTAAATCTTCCTTTTTGTGTGTAAGTTTTACTTTTAATCCAGACTTTTCTAAATTATCTTTAATTTTTTCACATATGTCTAAAGTAAAGTCAGTTTCTTTATAATTATTTGCGGTTCCTCCGCCATCCATACCTCCATGACCTGGATCTAGAGTTATATCAGCAATCTCTTTTGAATCTTTATTTTCTTTGATATTTAATGCCATTGTATTATATTCATTGTCTGAATTTATTATTATTTTATTATTATATTTAGACAAAGTATAATAACTAGTTTCTTTGTAGTCTGTATTATTTTTTAAAGTATAGTACTTTACTAATTCTTTTTCGGGGTTTTCACTATTTTCATATGTAATTTTTAGAAAGAGATAATATATGCCTCTTGGCAAATCGTCCAAATAAATTCCTTCATTTAAAGTTTCAGAAACATAGAAATTTATTTTGGAACTTTCTTCTTCTATTTTTAGTTCAATATCTTTATCTTCTATACCATGCATATTAAGGACAATGCTCTGATAATTTTTATTTGAAAGTTTAATGTTTCCTTTAATATTCAGATGATTGCCATAAATATAATATTCTGTAATATCTACTACTTCATCTTCAGGTTTTATTTTAGAAATTTTATCTTTTATATAATTAACATAGGTAAAATATCCTAATAATGTAATTATAAGTAATAATATAAATGTTATAATTATTTTTTTCATTTATTTTCTCCTATATTTAATGCTAATAGTCTATTTAATTCAACTGCATATTCCATTGGTAATTCTTCTCTAAAAGCGCCAATAAATCCCATTATTATTAATTCTTTGGCTTTTTCTTCACTTATTCCTTTTGACATAAGATAAAATAATTTATCTTCGGATATTTTTGATACAGTTGCTTCGTGTTCTAGAAATGATGATAAGTTATTTACACTATTAGTGGGTATTGTATCACTTTTAGAAATAGAATCTAATATTAAAGTGTCACATTTGACTGAGGCTTTTGATCCAGTAGCATTTCTTGTTATTTTTACTTCTCCACGATATGTGGCATTGCCACCATTTGAAGCAATTGATTTTGATACTATATTACTTTTAGTATTTTTTCCAATATGAATCATTTTAGCGCCGCTATCTTGAATTTGATCTTTACCAGCTGCTGCGACGGTTATGCAACTTCCTCTAGCACCATCTCCTTTTAATATACAGCAAGGATATTTCATATTAGTTTTAGATCCAATATTACCATCTATCCATTCCATTAAACCGTTTTCTTCAACAATGGCTCTTTTGGTAACTAAATTATAAACATCAGTAGACCAATTTTGGATTGTAGTATATCTGCAAGTAGCATTTTTACCAACAAATATTTCTACTACTGCTGCATGTAGTGAATCTTCGGTATATGTTGGAGCAGTGCATCCTTCAATATAGTGAAGACTGCTGTTATCATCAACAATAATTAGAGTTCTTTCAAATTGTCCCATATTTTTACTGTTTATACGAAAATAGCTTTGTAAAGGACGATCTAATTTAGTATTGGGTGGTATATATATAAATGTTCCACCCGACCAAACTGCACCATTTAAAGCTGTAAATTTATTTTCATTATATTTTACTAATTTATTAAAATATTTTTTAAATATTTCAGGATGCTCTTTTAAAGCCGTATCAGTATCTAGGAAAATAATATTTTTTTCTTTTAATTCTTTATTCATATTATGGTATATTACTTCACTATCATACTGTGCTCCCATACCATCTAGGTATTTTTTTTCAGCGGAAATGACTCCTAAATCATCAAATAAATTTCTTACGTTACAAGATATATTATTCCAATTATCTGTTAAATTATTTTCTCTTTCTTTATAATAGTTTATACTATCATAATCTATATCTAGTTTTGGTCCAAAATTTGGATTACTACTTTTATTAAAAGCATCTAAAGATGTTAATCTAAAATCTAACATCCATTTTGGTTCTTTTTTAATAGTTGATATTCTTCTTACTACTTCTTTTGTTAGCTTCATGTTATCACCTTTTATAATCATATTATATATGAAAAGGCTTTAGATGTAAAGAAAAAAACTATCTATTTACAAAATGCTAGACAGTTAATTTCCCTCTACTATATTTGATTTAGTTGTGAATCCGTTCATATAATAATCGGGTATTTTTCCTTGGATTATCTTCATTGCTATTGGTATATTGCAATCAATAATTACTTCATCTGTTACAATAGGAAGAATTACTTTTGTAGTTACTTTAATATTAATCATTAATTTCAAAAGTGCACTATTTATACCATACTCTTCTATTTCGGTTTTAAAGCATGTCGATACATCTCCTACTAAAGATAGTCTTACTGGAATTTTAGGGCCAATATTATACAAAAGATTAGATCCAGTAGTAATTCCTAGTGGTATTTCAAATATTATACCTTTTTCTAATAAATCCATATCATAATCGCTTAAACTATTTTCAGGAAGTTCTAACATATCAATTTTGCCTTCTTCGACAGCTCTTAAATTTAATTCTACCAAACTTGTCATAGTGCTTAAAATTTTAGTTGCATTTTTAGAATTAAAATCTATCATTTGAATTTCACCATCACTGCTATAGATAATGTCAAATAGATCATCGGTTTCCATGCTAGATATTTGTTTAGTAACAGCTTTATTAATTATCAATATTGTTAATTTCTTTGCTTCAGATTCGGCATAAGAAACAAGAACGGGTAATGATTTCTTAGAATAATAATTTATAAACACCATAATCATAATAATCAATAAGGTAGTTATTATAATGATGATTTTAAATATTTTATTTGTTTTCCTTTTTCGAGGTCTCAAGTTCATCTTCATATTAAAATATATGTTTAATAAATGATTTAGTTGAATTATTTAATAGCTAAATATCCACCTTCAATTGATTTAGTTTTATATCCAAATGAATTAAGTCTTTTACTTATTTCATAAGATTGTTTTCCTTCTTCACAATATAGATAATAAACATTATTTTTATTTAGATAATGTGAATAATTATTTAATAGATTATAGTAAGGTATATTTATTGAACCTTTGACATGAGAAATATTGTATGAATAATTATCTCTAATATCAATTATAATAGGATTAGTTATTTTTTTTAAACTTTCAAAACTAATTGTATTCATAATTACACCTCACTATAATATATACATTTATTTTAAATGTGAAAAGTTAATAAACACAATAAGTCTTTATATTTTAATAATATTTTAAACTATTGTCCTATAATAAAAATGTTATATTTAAAGGAAGTACTACATTTAGTTTATATTGTATAATTGATTATAATATTTTTTAATTTATATGTTTTGTTTTTTTATCAAATAATATAAAGTAAAAGATATAGTAAAATTTTTTTACTATATCTTTATATTTATTAATCATCACTAAAGAAATCATCAAAGAAGGCGTCATCATCAGTATCATCTTCATATAAAGAGCTACTATTTTTATCTTCTTCATTTTCTTTATTAGATAAAGTTTCTTCGACTTGATTATTAATCACAACAGTATTATCATTTGATTTTTCATCAAAAGCAATGTTTTCTTTTTCATTGTTTTGTGGTTTTATTAATTCATTAAATGAAAGACTGTTTTTCTGATTTTCTTCGGCTTCTTCTTTTTCTATTTCTGCTATTTTAGCATCTATTTTCTTGACTAATTCATCAATATTAAAAGTTTCATTTTCACTATTGTTAGAAGATTTAGGACCTCCCATAAACTCTGGAGAAGAAGAACTAAATGGACTAGGTTGAATAAATGGATTTGAAACTCCAAATGGAGATACAGATCCTCCAAAAGGACTATTCATAAAAGGACTACTACCCATATTATTTGTCATTTGTTGCATTTTCTCTTGCTTTTTAGCTTTTACAAATTCTCTTATATCAAATAGTTCTAGTTCTCTTCTTTCTCTAGATGGTGGTGTGGCTTTTGGATAAGTTCTACCCCAGTCAACTTCAAAATCTGTCTGAAATCTAGTTTTGAATGGGAACATTCTTCTTCTTAAAACGATTATTTCAAATTTATTTAATCTCTGTAAATCACTTACTGTAACTAGTGGGGTTGAAGCGGTTTTTTCTTTTTCTTTTGACTTTACTTCCCCACACATTTTGCTTATTTCTTCCAAGGCTGCTATTTCACTACTTATTAAATATAATAAATTACAGTTTCCTCGTATGGTATCCCCATCTTCTTTTCCATAAACTTTAGTAAGTTGGGCAAAATTCTGTATTATAAAAGTGAACCTAATTAATCTACTTCTAGCAGCAGTTACCATTGTTGTTACATCTTTAAGTGGTGGCATATTGGCAAATTCATCTAGAATAAAGTTAGTTCTAAACGGCAGTTTTCCACCACATTCCTGTGCCACATCTATAAGTGTTTCATAACACTGTTTAATGAAAATAGTGGCAAGTGGATGAAGTGTTTTCTTTTCATCTTGAACGATTAAAAATACCGCTGTTTTCTTTCGTCCTATCTCACGCATATCAAAGTCACTATAAGCAAGCATTTCTGATAAGTTTTCACGTGATGAAAATAGCTTTATTTTTTGTTTAAAAGTTGCAATAATACCTTGCTTTGTTTCATCGGCAGTAAATACGGTACCAGATGCATTTATATATGCTGGTTTTGATGGATCTTTGCTATTAAAGTACTCTTTTATATAATTATTATTTGGTCCACCAAATCTTTCTTCACCTAAGCTACACATTAAATTTAAACTATTTAAGTTTATTTGAGCTTCTGTACCATCTTCAAATAGTCCTAAAGCCAAACCAGTAAAATAATCTGCCGCGGTTTTTTCCCAAAAGGGATCACCAGTTGTTTTTTCATCATATAGTATATTTAATGCTAAGTCATCTAAGAGTTCAATTGCTTTATCTTGATTTCCATCTTTATATAATTGATAAGGTAAGCTCATAGGGTTCCAAGCATTACCATGACCTGGATCTCTAAAATTTAAGGTAATTATATTATATCCTTCTGCTTTTAACATTTCGGCGGTTTCTTCATATAATTCACCCTTAGGATCTGTTAAAATCATTGATTCGTCATGTTTGGCAAGTAATTTTATCATTGGCTTTGCTACAATAACAGTTTTACCAGAACCAGTAGCACCCATGACTAAATAGTGGTCTTCACCATTATCAACCCACATTTTTCCTTTTTTACTATATAAAGCAATACCTGCTGCTGGAATTTTTTCATCTTTAATATTAACTATATCTAATCCTTTTTTAAATTCGTTATCAGTGGCCCATCTAGAATATCCTTTTTCTTTTTTAGAGCCAATTGAAAGTCCAAATCCCTTTTCATGATCGAAAATATAAGACTTTACTGCTAAAAAAATACCAATAATTGATGCTAAAAAAAGTAATAGTGTCATACCAATATATTTAGAAGTAAAAGCTTTAAATGGTAAAAATCCATAAAATTTACCTTCACTTGCTATGCTTGAGGCATTTAAAACTCCAATAGCGCATAAATATAATAGGAAAACGCAAAAAGCTATAAATATTATTAAATCTTTTTTTTCTACTTTTATTTTCATATATTTTCCTCCGAATAACTAACAATATTATAGCATTAATACCTTGAATTGTAAACATATAAATTTTTGAATTGAAATATGAATTGGAAAAGAAAAAATATAGATATTACAATACTTAACATCTATATTTATTGTTCATTTTTATCTTCTTTAAAATATAAATCAACTTTATAATTCATTATAGATTCTTCAGTAAAAGAATAAACATTTTCATTTTTATCTACAACTGTATAGACTCTCTTTTTATCAATTTCTTCCTCTTTGCATTTATCTGCAACTGTGGTAAGATTATTAATTTGACTATTAATATATTTCTTGTAAGAATCTAGAGTGGTATATTTCTTTTTCATACTTTGACTAAGAATTTCATATGAATAGTCAATGTTAGTTTTAATTTCATTTAAGTAATCAGATAAATACATAATACAAATCTGTTCTTTAGTTATAAGGTCTGATTTAACAATATGATTGGTATTATTTTGAACTATGTTTATTTCCTTTATATTATCTATTATCTTTTTATAATTGGTATCATTTATAGGATATAAAGCTACTGATAAATTATTAAAATCATTAATTACAATTATTTCAAAATTTTCATCTATTACTTTTTCATAATCATAGCCATTTTCGATAATTTTTCCATTTATATAGTATATATAATTATCTTTTACTTTAACATATTCCATTTGTTTTACTCTAATAGAAATATCTTTAGGATATTTATTTAATTTAGATAAGACATTATCTTCAGTAATGTTATATTTTTCTATATATTTATCAAAAAGTAAATTATAAACAGCTTGGCTATCTCCATTCGATAGATAATTTAAATAGGAATTTACATATTTAGTTGTTGAAAAAAAAGTGTTGTATTCATTTACTGCTTCTAACTTTTCGCTATTACTTTTTATATTAACTACTAAAACTATTGATGCAAATATAGTACATACTAATATTACTACGATTAAAGTTTTTAAATCATCTTTAGTAAATCTATTCATAAATATCTCCTTTATTTGCAACCATTTTTTACATAATCTGTAAAATTAACAGAATTGCTCGCTCTTTTGCGGCATGTATTTTCAGTGTCAGCTGGGCTTTCAAAAATTATACAAAATTTATAAGTTAACTCATTAGCACTTAAACTACTAGTAGTAAGATTGTTGTAAAGATTATTATAATTATTTTCAAGTTCATATATTAAAAATTGAATTTGTGCTTCTAGAGTATCATAATTATTTGGAAAAGCGTTTCTTAAATTCATATTTCTACTGTTATACCACTGACATATTCCATAGCTTGCCCCACCATCTCCTACTGCATCTGTTTTGAATCCACTTTCGTGGTATATATTAGTTAGTGAAGCAATTGTAGCATTTTCTGTAAAGCCATTTGCTTTTAAACTCAAGCAAATAGATTCTTTATTAGAGTTAGCATTAATATAATTACCTGTACTTGATGTAGGTCTTGGATTACTAGATGATATAAGATTAGCTGGATCAATTGCTGTACCATTTTCTCTAATTTCAAAATGTAAATGAGTCCCTTTACTGTTACCACTGCTTCCCATCTTACCAATAACTTGTCCTTGACTTACATGATCTCCAATACTTACGGTTATACTATTAATGTACATGTGACCATATATTGTTATATCACCATTATTATGCTGAATTTTTACATAATTACCATAACCAGCAGATTTATTTCTACCATCAGCGTATCCATTAACTACATTGATTACTGTTCCATCAAGTGCTGCTATAACAATGTCTTGATTGCTTGGATGTTGACAAGCTATATCTATACCGGTATGATCATTATTACTACCATCTAATTGTCTTAAGCCAAAATTAGAGGTAATAGTAGTACAAGTTGGCGAATCAGTAGCAAACTCTTTACCATCTACTATAGATATATTGCTTCCGCCAATCGGCCACCAATAACTAGTACTTGATCCAATGCTTGAATAATCTGCATATGATAGTGAACCATTTCCATAACTTGCACCACCAATATCGATTATTCCTAAAGACATTAGTGGTGATATTAAAACAACTATAAAAATCATAGTAAATACTAATCCAGCTATAATACCTATAGTAATTAACTTAAATTTTATACTTTTATTTTTAAAGATTCCCTTTACACTACCACTTATTTTATTATTTTTTTCTTTAGTATCTGTATTGTCATTACTAGATAAATTGTTTGAAGTCATCAAATTACTTGAGGAATTTTCTTCTGCATTCCCATCACTAGTTGTTACTGTACTATTGGTTGCTGAACTACTACTACTGGTGCTGCTAGCTAATGACATTCCTAAAGCTCTATTTATATTTTCTTTGTTTTGAGAAATCGTCGGTTCGGCTTTAACAAGGGCTCTTTTGGCTATTGGATTTTTAGCTAGTCGTTTACCTGCTTTAGTTGCTGCTTTTTGACCGGCTTTAGTATTTAGAGCTTCATCTACTATTGCTCCTCCTGCCTCTCCTCCATAATATGTTCCTAATGCTTTTGCTCCAATTTCTGCTATATCTTTACCAGCAGATTCAGCTTTTTCTTTTTTAGATAACTTGTTCTCACTATCTTGTTGTTTTTCATTCATTTTAACTCACCACCTAATTGTGGTCTATAATCCACCACCTGAGCCAAATGACTCTAATTCATCTTCAGTTACAACTACATTAATTTGCATTCTTCTATTTCCACATACAAATAATGCTTCACCTTGACTAAATCTTTTTATTCCTTCTTTCTCATTATCGTTTAAGTCTATTAACATTGATAAATCTTCTACAGATTGTTTCTTTAATCCCATAACTAAATAATATGAAGAGTTATCAAATATGGCTTTACCATGCATTAATATTCCATCTGCGACAAAGTCTGATGGCTGTTGAGTAATTATTATTGTACCTGTGTTATATTTTCTTGCTCTTCTTTGAACTTGGGCTAAAAATTCAGCACCTAATTCATTTTTTGCGCCAAGTAAAACATGTGCTTCATCAACTGATAGAACAGTATTAACATTGGGGTTTAAGCATAATCCCCAAGCAAACTTAAGAACATTAAATAATAAAGCATTTCTTATATTTACATCTGAATTCATAAGTTCTTTTATATTGAACACGAGGAAATCACTTTCTGTATTAATTGAAGTATGACCATTAAAATAATATTTAAGTTCTCTAACTAATGGTCTTAGTTTTAATTCTAGTCTTTCCATAACATCTCTTTCATGTGTTTTTACTGTCATAGATGTTAACTTACTAGTTACTGTTATATATACATCTCCAAAAGTTGGATAATCATTTGAAGTGAATTTTGAAAAATCTGAAGTAAATGTTATTCCAAACCTGGCATATGTATCTTGGACTACTTCACTAAATAGTGCAAGAACATCCTCTTCAATATCAGGTGAATAATATTTCATAAATGCTTTTAATGACTGCAATGTTTTATTTAATACAGTATATCCTAGTCCATTTTTAATTTCATTTTCATCAGCATCCATTACTACTTCAAGTGGATTTACCATACCATATTCTCCACCTTTACCAAGATCTATGACATCTCCTCCATACATTCTTGTCATTTCACTTATTTCGCCTTCGGGATCAACTGCTACTATTTGATAACCATTTCGAATATGACTTCTTAATATTAGTTTAGCTGCTGTGGATTTACCACTACCAGATGTACCTAAAATAATCATATTAGCATTGTTTCTATTGCTTTCTTTCTTTAACTGATATAAGAATTGATTAAATAATACTACACCACCAGAAAAATCAACGCCAAGTAATGTTGATAAGCCATCATCTTTAATACTATCAAAAATAAATGGATACATTGCTGCCATAGTAGGAGAAGGCATAGGAGTACCTATTCTACTTTCAATTGGTTGCTTATCAAAAATAGGAAGAATCGATTTTAGAACTCTTTCTTGTTCAAACCTTAATGGTATAGCTCTAAGTTCCATAGCATCTAAATAGTTCTTAAGATTAACTTTCTTCATTTCAAGTTCTTCTTTAGTATCAGCAGTTACCATAATATGCATTTGAAAATCAAAAGTTTTAGCTTGGGAAGCAGTAAACTGCTGAATAAAGTACTCTAATGAATCTACATCTTGCCTAATTCTTTCTTGAATAGTTCTATCTCTTTCTTGTTGATATTTACTTTTTAAGTCGGCTATTTCTTTATTTAACATTTTAGCAAGTACTGAAAACGGAAGAGGAATATGTTTAATTACTAATTTTACACCAGACATATTAGTTAAATTAGCCAGGTATCCAGCTCCGATAAATCTAGGATATGATATTACTGTTAAAATGGTAGCATATCTATCACTAATAACAAAATCAGCTGGATTAAATTGTAACCCCTTAGGAGCTAGTTCACTTTTTAAATTCATTACGAAATCACCGTCCCAAAATTAGTTGTCATTCCACTATTTAAGAAATTATCTAATATTATTCTTAAATCATCATTTGATACTTGAGTAGATTCAAGTCCAGAATTAGCAAGTCCTGTTATTAATGTACGAAGATTTTTTTGGATTAAATCATCATTCTTTTCTTTGAATAATATATAATACTCTGTATCGGTAACATTATTATTCATAAAATTATTGGCTTTATCAATATCTTGATTTATAAGTTTCCTAATTGCAGGATTTGGAGTTTGATTATATAATAGTTGTAATCTTGCTAAATAACTATTTAAATCAACTGGACGGTCTGCAGATATTAGCCAAAACTCAAAATCAATGGTATTGTAAAAATTCTTTAGAGCAATAATAACATTGTCTTGAGTTATCTGATCTAAGATAAAAATATTTCTAGGTCTTATCTTAACACCAGTTACTTTCATTTTATTATCCAAAAGAATACATCCATTAGATATGGCTTTTATTGGTAGCCAATCTTCTGTATATTTTGAATTACTTTTTTTCTTCTTCGCTTCCGAATTTTTCATAGAAACACCAACCCTTCCAAATATAATTTCTTCTTTCTGAATAAAATTTAAATATACTTTGTATAGCACATAGAACATTATGATAGTTAGGTACCGGAACAACTAGGAACCCAGTTATTGCAACAGGAAGACAGGATAGTAATATCATTACTGTATCATTTGAATTAACAATTACAAGTAATAATAAAGTAACTAGTGCTCCTGTTCCAAACATAATTAAATCAAATGGTCTAAATATATTTAATATAAGAGTACCTCTTTTAGCATTTGCTGGTACTAAAAATCCATTCACTATGTATCACACTCCTTATAGCATTAAGAACCATTGCCATTTTTGGTCCATTTTCCATCATTGTCTTGACTCCATCCTAATTTTTTATATGCATCTTCCATTTGGCCTCTTTTGGTTTCATACTGCATATCAAAATCATCGGATACACCATTATTCTTTAAATATTCATCTGCATACTGTTGATCCATTTTATCAAAATATTGATTAGGATCATTTCGATTGGCTTCTCTTAATCTTAAGTTTTCTTCTCTTATTTCTTGCTCGTTTTGACTACGTCTAGCTTTCCATTCTTCATCACTCATGTTTGCAAACATAGAGTTTTGCTCATTAATTGGTTGATTTGTTCCTTTATAATTTGATCTTTGATAAGAATTAGAAGTTGCTGAAGGTGATGATGAAGAAGATGATGAGGTAGTTGATGCGGAAGAAGTATTCTTTTTAACTTCTGGATGCCTATTAGCATATCTTTTAAGTTGATCTTCTCTTCTAGCAAGATCTTTATATTTTTCTCTATTTACATCATGATTCTTTTGTGCTTTTTCTTTGTCTGCAAGAAGTTTTCTATACTCTGCTGAGTTAGTGTCACCTCTATATTTTTTCAAAGCCTCACCAGTTCTTTCTAATTGTGCATAAGATGCTGCATATTCACCATTTTTATCTCGGCTGCTATGAAATGCCTTTTTATATGCAACCAATTTTTCTTCTGGAGATGCTGAAGGATCAACATTAAAGTCATTTCCATATTCTTTCCATGCATCTTCTGATTCTTTATCTTTTTTGTATCCTTCTTTATATCCTGTTCTATCGTCTTTCCATCTGTTATAGTTATTCTTAATCTTACCTCCGGTATGGCCCCAAACAAATTTGCCTGCTGCTCCGCCGGTGTGGCTCCATGCGAATTTTCCTGCTTTTTTCCCAAGGTTTCCTGCATATCCTAATGCCTTATTTGTAGGACCTCCTACTATAGGAATATCTGCAAGTGTTTTTTTTGGACTTTTTATTCCAAATCCAATAGTAGCGGCACCACCACCCATATTAGGGAATAAATCTTTTAATAAATCTGGTACTCTTTTTCCAAACATTAATAAACCAATAATTAAAAATATTACTACCCACCACATTGTATCGGCATCATTTAACTGATCAAGTCCGGTGCTTTGATATAATATGCTTTCTGCATCTTTTAGTGCTTGTAATATTTGAGTACTAACTGTTATTATAAAGTATATTATTGCTAATCTTATAAATAAATCTAAATAAGTAGTCAAACATTGCCTTGTCCAATTTTTAAAGGCTCCATCTGGATCTGAAATATATGATAAAATAGGAACTGGAGCAACTAATTGCAAATAAGCTAGTTGTATTACACGTGTTGCTACCTGTATACAGTATGTAACCAATATGTAAATCATGAAAGCAGCCATTGCTATTGCAAACAATCCATTCCAATTAATAACATACTGCCCACTATTTGTAACAGACAGATAATCAATAGTGGTATTAAAAGAAGCACCATTTTCTATTTCACTTTTCAGATTGGCATAGTTTTTAGTAACTATTTTTGCTTCACCATCAGGATACTCAATATCGATTCCCTCATCTAATTTATAAGGAGAGTTTTCAGTATAAAAGCCAAAATACAACTCTGAAGCAATTATGTTGCCAAAACTCGCAGCATCATTATATGGTGCTGAGCCAACAATAATCTTATAAATAATATTATCAGTATTATTTGCCGAACCAATAATTAAGTTTTGAAAATCAAAAGCCATACGAAAAAGTGAAGGCGTGATTCCCAAAAGTACTATTGAAATAACACTTCTCTTTATAATTCCACCAAAGCCAGTTTTTTCATCTGTAAATTTATTAGGATCAACTAGTGATTGTATTAGAGAAAAGGATAATTTAAAAACCATAAAGATACCCAAAAGCATTCCCACTTTATTATATATTTGCTGAACAAAACTACTACTTAATATTTCAGCTCTAGCAGTATACATAAAAACATTATATAAGTCAACAATAAAATCATATAATACACAAGCAATTTTACAAGAAAAAGTTCTAAGTGCTTGTTTTATAGAAAAGCCAACATCTGACCAAAAAGACAAGAAATAAATCATAATATACCTCCTTAATTAAAGTTTCTATGCATCAAATATACCACAAGATCCAGGCTCAATAAAATACCAAACCTTATTAGCTAATCTTAGCAAAAGATCTACTATAGTTGGAACTAAGAAAAACAACATTGCAATTCCTAGTCTCATAATAAAATCTTTTTGAGCCTTTTTCATTTTTTCTTCATCTCCGGCAAAAATTGCTTTTGTAAAATCAATTATTCCAAAACCAATTAATATTATCGGTACTGCTATTTTAACTATATTAAGATAACTACCTATTTTGTTTCTTAGGTCATCACTAAATAAGTCATCACAACTAACGATTGTTTCAACGCCAAAGCTTCTTGTCATTTCATTATAATTGTCAGTAAGATCATCAATAATCGCTGCTGCATCACCAGTAGCCAAATTATATTTTTTAATATATTTAATAGCAATAGCATAATATTTAGCATATTCTTCAGCGGTACTACGTATTTTATCAATTGAAACACTAGAATTATTATACTCATTAACAGCATTACTTAGTGCTGAAGAAATCATTGAATTTAGCATTCCATCATTTACTTTATTTGGAAGTTTACTTATTGAAGACTTTCCAAATGTTTCACAATTAAACTGTGTTAGTATTGACGCCGATGGATCATTGACCTTTTTCCCAGTTACCTTGCAATCTTCTCCATAAGAATCATATATAGGATCATTATCACCTAAAATAGGAACTAACAAATCATAAGCCTCTTCCATAACAAGGACCATTTCAGAAGCATAATCTTCATCAAATCGATATTCTTTTCCTTCATCAACAGCATTACTTATCTCTTTAGCTACCTCTAGTGCTTTTACATATTTTGATTTTTCTTTTAAATCTTTTATTATTTTTATTTGGCTAGATAGTACCTCGTCATATTTTTCATACCAAGAAGAAACCCAACTATAAAAGTTCTTATTGCTATCATCACTGCGATATATTGTTAAATTGTTATTATCATCATATTCTTTCTTTACGAATTTGGAATCTTCTTGTGTATTAATCAGCCAAGCGTCCTCAGTATCCAATAATTTAAAATAATTTCTACCTAAATTGGCTACTCTACGTGCTTGTGTCATACCTGCCCAAGTCATATGATTAGTAGCATATTCTTCTTCGTTTATTAAATCATAATCTGAATCATTTTCTTTCAAATTTAAATTATCCTTAAATGATTCTTCATCTTCCCATGTTGTTGCATAACCATATTCGCCTGAAGAATTATATCCCTCAATTATATAGTCAGTTGCTTTTTCGTTATTTTTTTGAAAACCATAAATAACAAAAATATTTTCATTTAAAACTTCGCGTTCATAAGCAGGAGTAGTACCATACACTACAATAAAATCTTTTACTACTTTTTTATATATCCAACCAGCTCCAATAGCATTCATAAAACCAGCAGTGTAGTGATCATTTTTTCTCACTCCTGTTGGGCAAACACCTTCAAGCATCTTTGAAATAGGAACCATTTTTTCTTTTTCATCTTCACATTCCTCTATATCATCAAAATATTCTTCATACCAACAACTATTACCCACAAGTTTACCATTAGTTTTTTCTGCCATAATATAAACTGGATATTGGCCACTATAAAAATTGTTTGGATTATATGCCAAATTTCTTACGCCATCGCTCGCATAATGTATCAATGCAAAAGTGTTATATAATCCATAATCATCGCAATCTCCTCCACAATCCATTTCATCTTCAGGACTGGGAACACACTGCATCCACATGACTACTGCATCTACTCTACTTGTAAATAATATTGTTGATATTGATAATACTATAATTGTCAATAATATTTGCTTTTTATTTTTTTTCATATATAATCTACTCCTTGGAAGTTAATCTATCACATTTAAATTATAACATACTAGTAAGAAAAAAGGAATCATTTTTTGAATAAAAATGATTCCTTTTTCAATTTTATTTTTTTTTGGTAGTTTTGCTCATTTGTCTTAAGTTACTTTCTTCAATTTTAGAAAATAATTTGAGAAATTTTTTGTTTTATTCTAAATATTTTAAAATACTATTATATTTGTTATTTATTTTATTTGAAAAGGCTTTCAAAAATATATCTATATTACTATATAATGTATTTAACGGGGTATTTAACAAACTATTTTTTTCAACTATTGTTTTGTTTATTTTGTAATAGAAAAATTTTCTTTTGTTTCATGACTTAATAGGCTATATGCTTATCCGACTCCTCTTAGACACAATAAAATACTCTTCCACTATTTTGATTTGGCTTTTATACACTTCAAAATATATAAAAGAATTATTTTTTATTAATTTATATTTTTGTCTAATCCTACTATAAAAAAATTCAGTCATGTTTTTTAACTGAATTTTTTAGATTACGATTTTCTTATTTGTGCCCAACATGATTGCCAATTTGCTTCATCTGGATTAACGGCATCATTTGTAGCAGATGCTATTGTAGTAAATACAAATGTTACAAGCCATACTATTGCGAATACTCCAACGGCAGCAAGGAATCTTCTTCCAAATGCTTTAGTAGCTTTTTTTACTTCATCATCTTTACTTGAAATAACAGCTTTACCTATATCAATCATACCAAATATTATTAATAATATTGGAACTCCTATCATAATAGCATTTATAACATAATTAACAATTCCTAAAATTGGTTCCAACCCAGCAGGACATCCATCTAAAAAATACATATTTTATTCCTCCTCAAATTATACTTATATATTACACTAAAAATTCACAAAAGTCAATTATTTTATTTGCCTTTTTCATTGTTTATTTTTTTTAAAAAGTCAAATATTGATTTTTTGGTAGGTATTTCTTCTTCTGGAGACTCTTTTACATAGCCAAGTTTTGCTAATAGAGGAAGTATTTTATCATTTATATCCTTATCTTCTTTATCGTTAATAGGAGGCATATTATAAAATATTCTTATACCTGATTCTACTTCAAAGTTAGCTATATCATTTTCACTTAATAAACTCTTATTTAAAATAACTTTTTTACCTTCTAATTCTTTAAATATACCTGGATTTACTAAGACTAATTTATTTAATTTAATAGTACTAGGTTCAATTAAATATATAACATCATCACATAAATGTTCTTTTTTTGAATTACCTAAATCTATTAAAAATATATCTACACCATTATATTTATTTATAGTATCATCAATATTATCTTCTTTAATTGTAAGACAGTCTTTATCTTTGAAATAAGTTAACTCTCTTTTATCTATTTCAAGAGCCATGACACTATAGTAATCGCTTAATACTTTTTTTAATAAATAAGTAAAAGTAGTGGATCCGGCAGAGTCAGTTATATTTTTTATTCCAATAATTTTCTTATTAGATACTTCTAATGGTGCTACATTAGGAGTTTCTTCTTCACTAGGAGTACTATTTTGAAGATAAGCAACATCACGATAAATATTAGGATTATTATATAAATACATAAGACTATTTTCATCTTTAGTAAAATTATATATTCCCATATCGACAAGCTTTGATAAAAAGACATTAGAATCACTAATAGCATCATCTTTATCTAAAAGTAATATTACTTTATCCATATTTATACTCATAGATAATTTTTTAAGATTGGTAAAATCTTTATAATCTTTAATAGCGGTAATATCTAAAAACATTTTATTGAAAAAGTAATTACCAAAAGTTGAAATTATCTCTTCAACATCGTACTCTCCTTCTAGTTTCTTTGATACTTCAATATCTAAAGAGCTTAATATGTCATTATATTTGTTTGCTATTACAGTATCCATGTTAACTTATCCTTTCTATTTTACGTGTTTCTCCAGTTATTGGAATTCTAAAATTTAATCCAAAGAATGGAAAATTAATGTTTATATAAGTTGTTACTTTATAATATGAACTATTAATATTATCTACTTTCGATGTTGCATCTATCCTTTTAATACAATAGCCTCTTGCAGAACAATAATTGCCATCTGTATTTAAAGAATCTATTTTATCTAATGATACATAATAACTTACTTTATTTAGATATTCATTTATTTCACCTAATGTACCACTAGTATCAGTATAGTCATCTATTCCTTCATTTTGCTCAATGATATCAATAATACCATTCTTTACTCTAAATGCCTTAGCATAATTTAGAGCTACCGCTATGAAGGCTATATATATGGCTATAAAGATTAACATTAATTTTATCATAAATGTTCCACCAAAGGCTTCTCGCATTATTAATCACCTACTCTCTAATTAATTATTTTTTGGCATTGAACAATATCCTTCGCCCGTTTTAGAATCAGTTTCGTTCCATGTACCACCACCTGAGCTACATGCTGCTGCATCTGAATTTCCCCATCTTGTCATTATTGTGTCTTTCAGAGTCGGTCCAAGTGCTACTACTATTCCACCAATTACTGCTATTGCAAGGATTACAATTACTGTCATTGATACTTCACCTGTTGCTTCTTTCATTATTTCTCACCTTCTTTCATATATGTTTTTTTTATTCTTTTCTTATATATTTCAAATATTTACATTGCTGTTCCCATTAACATAAATATTGAAATCAATAGTAATCCGAGTGAACCAAATCCGGTTACACACATCATAATCATGGTCTTTCTCTCCATAGTATCAAGTCTGGCCTGATATTTTTGTTCTCTGGCTTTTGCTTGAAGAGAAGATACTGACTTAGAGAAGGAAACTAACTGTTGGTGCTTTTTTTCTTGTTCTCCAAGTCCTAATCTATATAATAATCTCATCATACGCATTGAATCTCTAACTGGATATTCATTAGCAAAATCCATATATGGATCAATTGATGAGTCACCTGCTTCTATTTTGTCTATTAATCTTTTTAGTCCTGGTTTGAATACTTCAGGAGCATCGTCGATACTTTTAGCTAATGCTACTGGTACTGTATAATGATGAACTAGTACTTCTAAACTTTTTAAATAATATGGTAATAATGATTCAATATAATTAAGATGTCTTTTATACCATAATTTTAAACTTATATATTGAATTTTTGACACAAAATATCCTACTACTAATGCTGCTATTACAGTTATATAGCTCATTTGTGATAGAAATAAGAAGATAAGCGCTGCTGCTACTAGTATACCATTTTTTATTCTTTTCATGAATACTTCATTAGGATTATAAACTTTATCACCATATCGTGCTATTAGAAGAAAATCGTAATCTTTTTCTTTTAATAAATTACATAATTTGTTGTTATTAGTAAAAATATTATCTTTATCTATTTTTCCATTTACAACAAAAATGTATATTACTATGATAGCTACTATTAACATTTCAATCATTATTCAGCACCTACATTCTCGTTGTAATATTTTTCTCCAGAAAGGAGAAACCAACTATTTATAATAACGATAGCATGAACTATTATTCTAATAAAGATATTATCAATCATAGATATATAAGTTTCTTTACCTATCAGTAGTTGAATTAAGGCTACCATTCCATATAATGCTATACCAAAAGTTAAAAACTGTTTATGGAAGGTTGCTCTATCTGTTCTATCTCTATATACACCTTCTACTAGAATATCTATATCTGATAGCATATTTTCAAATGTCTCACTAGTATCTTTGGCACCTTCCTTTGTTACTTGTAAAAATAATTGGTGCATATTTTTTACCATATAATAAGGATATTTGGTATCCATGTACTTAATAGAGTCGTAGACATCGCCTTTTTCATAAGATAAGGCTATCATTGTCTTAACATCTGATAGAAGTGGTTCTTCTAGTACTCCTGACTCTGCTACTCCCTCTAATGATTTGACAAAAGCTTGAGTAGTAGCAAACTCCATAATGGTATTAGTACAGTATACTTGAACTTGTTCGAAGATATATTCACTATACTGTCTTTTACATCTTAGGTAGGTTATATATGGAATAAATGATACTGCTACTATTATGTATATAGCAGATATAAATAAATTGTAAAAGTATAAATAACTTATAACACCGGCTAACCCAGCAAAAGCAATTATTTGAAATAAGTATTGTCTTGTAGTATATTCAAGGCCTAATTCTTTTACTTTTTCACGCATTACTTTAAAAGAGTAAGGCTCTATTTTTTTATAGGTATTTATTGCTTCAGTAGAGATAAATTTATATATAGACTCTCCTCTTTTAGTTCTATATGAAACAATAAATATTATTATTAGACCTATTATAAGTATTTCCAATTTTATCACCTACCTTATTTAGACATTATTATTTATACTAGTAATATTAACAGCATTTGGAATTACTGCACTAGCATATGGATTTGGAATATTGTTGCTATTTAGACCATTTACAGACATATTTGCTCCTACATTAATTGGAGCTTGATTCTCCTCAATATTACTTGAAGCATAATTATTTGGAATATTATTATTCATGGTATTATTTGTACTATAGTTATTTGGAATATTTTGAGTTATAGTACTGTTATCTATAACAAAAGAATTTTCATCTATTTTACTTTCTTCTAAAGATATGCTACTAGCATCAGTAAATTCTTCTTTTACTAAAATATCTTTTGGCATTATCACGCCTTGACTTTCTAGATAACTAAGTAAGTATTTAGAAGGATTAGCTACTGTTTCTTTACCATCTGGTGTTTTCTTATATAATATTTTGTACTCGGCTTTATTATCTTCTGTTACGTAGAATTCCACAACTTCAGCTACTTCTCTATGGAATCTTTTATATTTTTGACTATAGTAAGCTTTAATATGAACTCCTAGTTGAACATATCTATGGATAGTAGTTAGAAACTGACCTATATCTTGATTAGTTTCAAGTAGGCTATACATTCTGTTTGGAATTGATTCAGCTTTATCAGCGTGTATTGTTGATAAAATATTATGACCTGATGAAATAGAATTTCGAACAGCCATTACGGCTTCGGCACTTCTTACTTCGGAAAGTAATATCCATCTAGGATTTTGTCGCATACAAGTTACCAAAACATCAGAATACGAAGCAATGTTATTGGTTTTCATAGCAACGATATCACGATGAGGAAATATTTTATCAAGGTGTAATTCTAGTGTGTCTTCAATGGTTATTAGTTTTTCATTTTCTTTGGTATGAGCTGCTAAATATTTTATGAACTCTGTTTTACCTGAACCAGTTTCTCCACTGACAATAATATTACAGTGTCCTTCAACACATTTTAAGAGAAAGTCATGAATATTTAATCTAATATAATCTTCGGCAATTATTTTATCTTTTTGTAATCTTATTTTAGCCGGTGTTTTTCTTATAAGGACTGCTATTCCATTTTTAGCAATAGAGTCATGAACAAAATTCATACGAAGTTCTGCTGATTCGGCATCTAGGAAGGGATTAGCCATATTGAAAGATTTTCCCATTGAATTGGCACACTGAAAAGCTATTTTTTCCATTAGGGCATTATCAATACCGGTATTTTCTACTCTGTATACGCCTTGAGACAATGTCTTTAACCAGACTTGTCCACCATTGCTATATGATATATCGGTGACATCATCATTATCTAAAAAGGCTTTTAGAGGGCCAAAATCGACCTGAGTAAATTCGGCTTCCATTTTTTACCTCCTTTTTATTTCTTATTTTTATTACTGATTGGTATTTGTATTTTCATTTGTATTATTTTCTTCTTCAGTTACTTGATCTTCTATGTTAGGTAAATCATCTACTGATACAAATACGGTTTTAGAATTTATAAATTCTTCAATTTGGGTACTGCTTACGGTTACTTTATCTTTTTCACTTAAAGTTGCTGTATTTGGTATTAATAATAATTCAACATCATATTTATCTAAGTACAATGCTTTTCTTAAAAGTAAGTGCGTCTCTTCTGGGACAGCAAATAACATATAAGCAGGAGTTCTAGACTCTTCACTATTTTCAAAGACATGTCTTCCTGAAGAATCCTTGACATCTAATACTTTGACATTGCTTATAAATTTGCCAAACATTACTTCACCAGCATCATTAAGTGACTTATAATAAATATTTATATAGCTACCTGGAGCCATTGAATTAGCATAAGTACTAGATATATTTACTGGATAGTTAATTACTGTATATCCTTCGGGTACATCTTGAAAAGCTGAATCAGGAAGATCTGCCTCTGATACTACTAAATCAGTATAGAAAATACTTCCTTTAGCTATAACAGTATTATAATTAGAATACTTACCAACAATACTGTTTACACTCGTATAGTAATTTCCCTCTAAGAACGCTTTAGGCACTTCCATTGTACCAATCATGTCTTTTGTTATATATGTTCTTGGCTGAATTGTCTCTTTAGCATATGGTATTTGTACTAATTCAACTTCTTTGTTGATACGATAATTATAACCAATATATAATATTACTAAACATAATATTACCCCCAATATGGTAACAGTATTTTTGTTACCAAAGAACTTTTTCATCGAAGCTTTTAAATTATTCATATTTTCCTCCTTTTTATTTATATTCATATTCTTCATATGACCATGTTACTTCATATTTAACTGCTATAAAACTTTTACTACTATTTAAATCTCCGGTCCAATGAATGAAATAATCATATTTTCCACAATCTACTTCTGTACCTTTCATCCATTCTTTACTTTTATAGTTGTCACTACAATTATACCACTCTGGAGATGAGATGTTAACCTCAATTTCCGAAGCATAATTTTTAATACTTGTACTGGCTGATGCTGGATTAAAATCTGTGCGATTATCATCTTCAGTACTTTTAGCCCAATCAATTTCTCTTTGAAGCATACCAAGCATTAAATCTTTTTCTTCTTCAACAACAGTAGCACCTAAAATAGACCTAATCTTGACATTTTTAATATGTCCTTGATTTAATTTTTCTGGAATATTTACAGGTTCAGTAACAGTAGCCCTATTGTCTTTAACTCTTACTAAATTATAATATGTCTTCTTATAGGTTTTTTCTGTATATGGATCTCTGATACTATTAGAGGACTCATAAGTATTTTCACCTATATACTCTAAGATAGCATCAAGACGATTATTGACATTATAGCTACTTGTATCTTCATAAATTGTATATTCACCTATCCCTGTATTTATAGTAACGGATACTTTGGGTGGTGTTTCAATAATATCAAAGAAACTAATAGTATAACCACTTCCTGTTAAAAGTGTTGATTCAGCAAATCTTCTTGTGAAATTTTCAACAAATTTTTCTCTAACTATTTTAAGTTCTCCTGTTTCACGGTAGTAACTTATATCAACAGAATCAATCATAGCAGCTTCAGTTACTTCTTTTAATAAATAGTAATCATTTTCATTAGTTGTTGTAAGTTCTTCAAACAACATGATAATTGTTACACCTATTAATCCAAAGACGATTAAACCTACTGAGGCAAATGACCATTTCATGGATTATCACCTTCAATGTTCTTTCGATAAATATCGAAATATTCATCAATAAATGAACTTTCTTCACTTTCGTCTATACTGTCCCAATTTAAGTAATCATTCTTACTATTATAATTTTTAATAGCATACGTTTTTTTATTATCTAATTTAACTTGATATTGTAAATTTGAATAGCTTTCTTTTAGTCTTTCTTTATTGCTAGTTTGGTTGTACCAAACATACCAATTTACTCCTGCATTCCTATTTGGAAATGGGTCATTTAAATCTATCGGCCTATAAATAAAGGCAAATGAATAGGATTTATCATCTACTTTATCATAAAGACGTTTGACTACATCTATTTGGCAACTACTGTCTTTACTTCCATCAAATGTTAGGCTCCAATTCCCAACCCAGTTTTCATCATTTATTAAGACATTTAAGTTTTTTAATGTAGCTTTTAGATTATATTTTCCTTCATAGGTTAAAGGAGTATAATATTTATTATTTATACCATAGTTTGTTCCTATTGATGTACTGTAAGTTATCTTTCCTGTATAAGGTTCTACTACGGAATTTGGTAAATAGAAAGTACATATTGTAGTGACGGTTTCTCCTGGATTAAATTCACCACTCCTTTGGCAGCTTTTTTGAATAAGGCTACTATCTATGGTTTCATTTCCAAAGGTTATATTATCTAATATTATACTTTCTTTAAAGGCTTCAATATTTTGTATTTTTTCCTTCATTGCTGCTGTTATTTCTTCTTTTGCAGCATCTGTACTACCAAGCGTTGTATATATATCTCCAGCGAAATCCCAGCTTATTTCATTATAGTAGACAAAACCAAATTTAAATCCACCACCTTGATATACACTATCTGGTGTTAGAATATTAGATACTGTACCATTCTGATCAATTTTGACATCTGCTCTTGAATTACTTGTTTCTATTGTTTCCTTTTCACAAGTACTAGATAGTGTGTTTTCACTAGAATTACATTTTCCAGTATTTGGCTTTGTTAAGTTAGGTTTACATACTTCAGAAGTGGTTGTATAAGTGTATTTATATAATACTGGTGAAAATATTCTATACTTTCCGTCTTCACTTTTAATAGGGTATATTTTCCCTTCACAATTGCTAGAATTTATATTATTATTGAATTCAGCATTCTGAATATTATTTACTGTAGTTGGATTTCTTACTATTTTGCTATAAAGATAGGCGTTTGAATTATCAAAATTTTTATATTCAAATTTGCTTTCTGCTTCATTAACATCGATATTTACACTAGCACATGCTAATATATTTGAATTTGAATAACTCCAATTTTCAATTTGATTTTTCCAATCATTTTCTCCAACACTTCTATAACAGCCATGACTAAAGTAACTATTTACTTCTGTTTCACTTTTATTTTCTACGATATATTTTGTTGAACATGATAATCCTGAAAAACTATAGTTTTGCTTATTTGTACCTTCAATTTCTTTTAGTTTTATATAAAAATCTTCAAAGCTCCACTCTGAATTTGGATTATTGTCAAGTAAATTTATTCTTTCATAACTACCTCCAAATGCAGTTAACATTAATCTAATAAAGCCAGTTTCATTTTGGCTCCCATTTAAATTTGCAGTGGTCCCATTTACAATGGTATCACAATCGTCACCGCTTCCAAAACATACTTTATATGGTTCTAGAAAGAAATAATAATTATTATACGTTGTAGTTATTGTTTCAGCTTTTATTTGAGGAATTAATATGAAAAGTGAAATAAATAAAATTAAAATATATTTATATTGATTTACTTTTTTCATATTTAGTTCCTCCTTCTTTATTACTCTAAAATTTTTCTTTTCTTTTTCTTAGAAATTACTATTATAACTATTAATATTATTAAGACAATAGTTAGTCCTCCCACTATGAATAAATTGTAAGTTTCTATAAAATCTAGTACTACTTCTAAAATATTATTGTTTTCTGTTTCTTCATTATTATCATTATCAGTTTTACCTATGTTATTTTCTTCTCGATAAGCATTAACTTTTTTTTCAAATGTTTCACGACTGAATTCATATTCATAGTATTTACTACATAATTGGAAATCATCACTGTCAATACCTTCGCATAGTGGGTCTAAGGAATAGATATTAAATCGCGGTAATTTTACAGTAATGATATCTACTACTGTTTCACATTTTGATGAATACATATTATAGTACCATGTACCTGTGGTTAATTTTATTTTTAAATCATCGGTGCTTTCATCAAAATTTTCTTCTGTCATTGGACTTAAATGAACGTAAACGCCTTCTGGTATATTTTTAGCAGTAACTAAAAATTTATCATATGATTTACTTCCATCATCATTAATTATTTCTCCTAAATGCTTATAGGTTATTTTTATTTTTTTGATTTCTTCTTTTAAACTAGATAACTCTTCACTAGTGCAAGAAGCTTTTACATAAGTAAAATTTAAACATAGGAGAAATAGAGATATTATTAAATATTTAATATTTTTCATATGTACTCCTTTCACTAGTCTATTCTATATATAATGATATCATTTTTTTTAATAAATTAAAAGTCATTTTTGCAATTTTATATAAAAAATGGTATCATTATATTGGTGATATTAATGAAAAAGAAGATAAGTAAAAAAATAATTTTATTGGCCACTATAATATGTATTATTATATTATGTATTATATATTTCATATTTTTTTATAAAAATAATTTTATAAGTCTTAGTTATGATGAAGTTATGGAAAAAGTAAATAATAACGATACATTTATACTTTGCGTATCGGCAACAGACTGTACACATTGTCAAAACTATAAACCAAAATTAAAAAAGATCGCTAATGAATATGATGTTAAGATTTATTATACAGATGTTAATACTTTTGATGAAAATGAGTATAATAAATTTAAAGATGATATTAGCTTTGATGGAGCTACTCCTGTTACTATATTTTTTAAAGAAGGTAAAGAAGAGACAACTGCTACGAGAATTGAGGGAGATGTATCTTCAGATAAAGTTATTAATAAATTAAAAAAGAATGGTTTTATCAATGAATAAAACTATTCTTTTTCTAAATAATCTTCACCTTTAAATGGATCACTTCTAAGTAAATTAGGATAATTTTGTTGTCTCAAAGCTTCATAAGTAACTAAAGCAACACAATTAGATAAATTTAGTGCTCTAACATTGTCACTAGTTGGAATGCGATAACATTTATCAAGATTTTTTGATAATATTTCTTTAGGAATTCCAGTACTCTCTTTACCAAATATTAAATATATATTTTTATCTTTATCAGTAAAATCAATATCACTATGTGTTTTTTTTCCATATCTAGTAAAATAGTAAAATTCTCCCTTATTCTTTGAAAGAAAGTCATCATAATCAAGATATGTTTGATAATCGACTTTATCAATGTAATTGACTCCACTTCTTCTGATTCTTTTTTCATCTAAAATAAATCCTAGTGGTTCTATTAAATGAAGTTTACTATTTGTAGCAGCACAAGTACGCATAATATTCCCAGTATTTTCTGGTATCTCTGGTTCATATAATACAATATTAATCATCTTCTATTACTCTCTCTTTTTCTAAGTATGATTTTAATTTATCAATATTGTAGTCGTCATCTTTAATATTATATATACTAGTGATATTGCCATCCTTGAAGATGATTATTGCTGGTACATTAGTAATATCAAGATCATCTAATTTATATTTATTTTTTAATTCTTTAACTATTTTATTATCTTTTAATTCTTCCGTTAAATTTAGATATAAAATACTATTATCTAATGAATTATCTCTTATAAATTTTTTGAATTTTAATTCAAAGTTTCTTATTTCTTTACTATCTAATACTGAAACATATATTACTGAATTTTTATTTTCTACTAAGTAATCATTTAATTCATTATAGTTTATAACTTGCATATATTCATCCATTATTGGACTAGTTAATTTCGTACTTTCATAATTTTCATACCACATATAAAAATAAATAACCAAGATAATTGTTAAAATTAATATGGCTGCTAAAATAATGTAATTTTTTAAAGGAATGTTTTTTTCTTTTTCCACAGTAAATAACCTCCATTAACATTGTATCAGTTTACAAATATTTTTTCAAGAAAATTATATGAAAATTTATTTTTATTATGATATAATATAGATGTTTTTTGAAAGAAGGATAATGTAAATGAAAGAAAACTATAGCTTAATGTGTGAAAATATCTTAAATGAAATAAAAGATAAGAAAAAACTACTTCTCCACAGTTGTTGTGGACCATGTAGTAGTTATGTAATAAGTTATTTAACTAATTATTTTGATATAACTATTTTATACTATAATCCTAATATTTATCCTTATAATGAGTATTTAAAAAGAAAAGAAGAACAAATAAGACTTATAAAGGAAATGGATACAGTAAATAAAATTGATATAATGGATTGTGATTATGACAATAATTTATATAATGAATTAGTGAGGGGTTTAGAGAATGAACCAGAAAGAGGAAGTAGATGTAAGATCTGCTACAAAATGAGAATGGAAAAAACAGCTATGATAGCAAAAGCTAATAATTATGATTTTTTTTGTACAACTCTTTCTGTTAGCCCATATAAAAATGCTGAACTTATTAATAAAATAGGTGAAGAATTAGAAAATAGTTATAATATTAGGTGGTTATATTCTGACTTTAAAAAGAAAGATGGCTATAAAAAGTCCATCTTATTATCACAAAAATATAATTTATATAGGCAAAATTACTGTGGATGTATATATTCCAAACCACAGTAATTATTTATTTTTTATAAGGATATAAGCTACTATTACAACGACTATTGCTAATAATAAGCTTACTGTTCCTATTATTATGTATTTGCTATTAGCAAAACCAGCTTTTTTGGCCTTACCTAAATTTGGTTGCATAGTTACCTCTGTTCTAATACCTGTAGCTTTAGACAAATTAGGGTCATTATTAACAGCAGTTAATATTTCGGCTTGAGGATTAGGAAGATTTTCTTCACTACTAAAATTTTGAGCTGTATTTAACATATCATTAGATACTTCACTTATACTGTTAGGTTCCAAATTTATATTTTGATCAACCATACTATTTAAACTATTGTCAGTAGTTATATTTAAATCAGAAATAGCATTAGCATGATTAAGATTCTGATTAGTATCTATGTTAGGGGTAGTAGGTGTTATAGTTTGTGATGATTCTTCAATAGGGATAGTCCATGTTGGAATATCTTTACTTGGTAAAGATTCTTCACCTACTAAATGTTCTAAATAAAATGAAATAGCATTATTTACTAATACATTACTTGTTATTGCTACTGAACAACTATTATAGTATTCTTGATTTTTTAATTCTGGTATATCTTTAGAAAGGTTAACTAAATTTTTAGTTGAAAATTCATCAATCAATTCTTTAGCATCTTTGCCTTTTTGATAGTAAGAAGGGAGAACTATAACAATATTGTAAACAATATTACTTAATTTTCCTTTTTCTTCTGGTAATATATTTTCAACAAAGTATTCTCCTTCCAAGTTTGAGATAAGTCTAGATATAAATATTTGCTTATTTTGATCGTTCTCATCAATACTATAAATTAAATATTCTTTATTTTCATAATTAAATTTTACTATTACATCAGCTGTCTTTTGTACATTATTTTTTTTATCCAATACATTAAAACTTGTATTCATAATAAATCCTCCCGTATATGATATAGTTATTATCATCTATTCTGAAGTTAGTATATCACATTTTTTTTACCTATACAAGATATATTTTAAAAAAAATTAATTTGTAAATTTTAAGTGTCAATTTTTAACTTACGGACTTTTAACAAATTCTTTTTATTTATTTCTCTACTGTTTATTAATCTTTCTTTAATAATTTTCATTTTTTCTTTGTTTCTTATAATATCTTCTTCCATCTTTTCTATTTTTTTATATGTAACATCATATTCTTCTAAATTATATTTGAAAAAGTAATCTTCAAATTCTTCTTTTAATATGGTTATTTCAGATAAAGCAGAATCAATATTTTTATCTAAAGAATTTATATCGAAAATTTTATTATTTATTTCTGATTGATAGTTTTTTAATGAATATACTATTTTCTCTTCTTTTTCATAATGAATATTATGAATCATATTTCCTACTAGTTTTCTTGTAGCAAAAGTTCTTGCTGCTATTCCGGGAATTAATCCACGAAGTGGTGTTAATGATAAAAGTCCTATATATTTAAGTGATGATGTAAGTAAATCATTTAATCCTTTTAATTTATATTCTACAAATTTTGTTTCTTCAATTTTACCGCTCTTACTCAATATTTCATTTAAATATTTATTATACTTATTGATAATCTCATTACATGTTTTATTTACTTCATCTAAATTTATTATTTTTTCTTTAGCAGTTTTATAATTTTTATCCCTACTAGCTAGTTCTTCACTTCTTTTTTCACTTTTTTGTTTTAATTCTGAAACACTATTTTCTAACTCTTCTAATTTTATGTATAAATCTTGATATTCATCAAATAATTTTAACTTATCTGGTATTTCTCTTAATTCAAAATTTTTTAATTTTTCACGATATCTAATTATGTCATCTATTAGAAGATTATCATCTAAAAGTAATGAATTTTCAATAAAACTATTATTACTTGTTAGAAGAAATTTTTCATTTATTTCTTCTAGTCTATCATATAAAGCAGAAATTTCTCTAGCTATTTTTTTAGACTCTTTAAAATTTTGATGATCGTTAGTGTACTTACTTATTAGATATAATTCACTTTCTATAATGTCTGTATTATTTTTTAATGTTAATATTTTTCTTTTAAGCTTTGAAAATATTTTAATTTCTAAATTAATATCTTCATTACTTTTAAATTCATAATTATAATTATTAAATTTTTCAATATTAGTCATAAAAATGTCTTTTGAGGCTTTTTTTCTAAATTTAATATTTTTATTACTTATTTTAATTTGACTAGTATTTTCAATACTACTATTTGGTATATAGGATTGTTCTTTTAATTGATCAATATTTGAAATAAATTGCTTATTTATCTTTGATACTAGTGTTTTTTTATCATTCTGGTACAATAAAATATTTTTATTTTCATTTTTTTTATCTAAATTTATGTCTTTTTGCTGGGATATTTTATAATAATCAATAATTTTTTTAATAAAGTCACCAAAAATTAATGGTGAGAAGATAAGTATTTTAATAAAACTTTCTTCATGCTTTTTTTCTTTTTCTTCTTGGTTTAACTTTTTTCTTTTAATATTTAACTTATATGATCTTTCACGATCTCTAAATTTACTTCGTATATTTATTCCCATATTATCACCAATACCGATATTATAGCAAAAAAAAGAGAAAAGTTAAATGACTTTCTCTTAATAATTAAAAATAAAAAAAATATTGGCAACGACCTATTTTAGCAGAATCCACTATCTTCGGCGCTGAAGTGTTTAACTTCTGTGTTCGGGATGGGAACAGGTGAACCACTTCGCAATAATCACCAATATAATTTAATAAATTTATTTTAATAGTTCTCTGAAAACATGATAATGTGGTTAAATCAAATTGAATAATTTAGGGATTAAATCCTCAATCTATTAGTACTAGTCCGCTCAATGTATCGCTACACTTCCACTTCTAGCCTATCAACCAGTTAGTCTATCTGGGATTTTACTTGGTTATTCCAATGGGAAAACTCATCTTGGAGAGGGCTTCACGCTTAGATGCTTTCAGCGTTTATCCCTTCCCTACATAGCTACTCTGCACTGCCACTGGCGTGACAACAGATACACCAGAGGTAGGTCCATCCCGGTCCTCTCGTACTAAGGATAGCTCTCCTCAATTTTCCTGCGCCCACGACGGATAGGGACCGAACTGTCTCACGACGTTCTGAACCCA
>JBJEEA010000004.1:5000-80718 GCA_051872635.1 Bacilli bacterium | reverse complement strand
AATTCATTATATCATGGAAAGATTTTCTATTTACACAAAATTATTTACATACTCCAAGCTTAAGCTGCAAGCTTATTATTCTTTTTCATAGTTCTAGCTTCTCTAACACTAGTCTTAATTTTATTACCATTTTTATCTACAACTGTAGTAAAATTAACTTTTTGAGTACCTTTAGTAATTTTTAAACAATTAGGTCTATTATTTACAGATCTAGTTTTTTTTGTTGTTACTTTCTCCATCGCATTCCCTCCTCATCAGTTCGATATTAACTTTATCATAAAAAAGACCTTTAGTCAATAATTATTTAATATTTTATTTACTATGGTTCTCTTTTTTTATAAATTCTCTGAGTATTTTAGTAATAGCCCTTTTTTCAATTCTTGATACATAACTTCGCGAAATTCCAAGTTCTTTAGCAATCTCTTTTTGCGTAAGTTCATCATTATTATTAAGCCCATACCTCTTTGAGAGAACACTTCTTTCCCTAGGACTTAAAACATTCATATATTCTTTTAATAATTTAATATTATCATTTTTATATATTTCTTCAGCAAAATCAGGCTCAGTAGTTTTAAGAACATCTAAAATAGTAACCTCATTACCATCTTTATCATAACTTATTCCATCATATAGACTAATATTTTTTGAATTCTTTTTATCTGATCTAAAATACATTAAAATCTCATTTTCTGCACATTTAGCAATATAAGTAGTAAGTCTGACCTTTTTATCAGGAGAAAAACTATCAATTCCTTTAATAAGTCCTACCGTCCCAATTCCAATAAGATCATCAATATCATTAGTATTAGATTCAAACTTTTTAACAATATGGGCTACAAGTCTAAGATTATGTTCGATAAGTTTAGCCCTAGACTCTTTATCTCCCTTAAGCATTTTATCGATACATTCTTCCTCCTCTTCTTTAGAAAGTGGATCAGGAAAAACATTATTTGAATATGCTCCAGTAAAGAATGTTAAGTTATTAATAATAAAATTCAAAAGATTAAAAAGCATAAATACCTCCTAATAAATAATATGCAAAACAAATTTAATAATAAAAAAATTAGGTAGCATTTTCCATTAATATTTATAATATCACACTAAAACAAATTATTACAAAATAACAAATATATAAACAATAATCTTTCTTTTTTTCTAAAAATAAAGTATAATTATTTTGAGGTGAAACATGAATTACTTTTTCCCAGATAGCTATCAAAAGAGTATTTATAGTATCAATTATGATAAGTTAAAAGAATGCGGTATTAAGTGTCTTCTATTTGATTTAGATAATACCTGCGTTCCATATACTGAACGTATTCCAACATCTAAACTTAAAGATCTCTTTGATAATCTCGAAGAAAAAGGCTTTAAGGTAATCATCTTTTCTAATTCACCTAAAAAAAGATTAGAGCCATTTAAAAAAGAACTCGGAGTAGATTGTTGTGCTAAAGCAGGTAAACCTAGAAAAAGTAAATTTTTAAAAGTTCTTAATTTATATAAATATGATTTATCAGAGGTTGCTATTATTGGAGATCAGTTAGTAACAGATATTTATGGAGGAAATAAGGTAGGAATAATGACTATCTTAGTTAATCCAATGTCCGATATAGATATGCCTTTTACTAAAATTCACCGCTTTATTGAAAAGAAAAAAATAAAAAAGATGACACGTCAAGGGCTTTTCGAGGTAGGAAAATATTATGACTAAAAAATGTATGGGTTGTGGTGCCATCCTTCAAAATAATGATCAAAATAAAGATGGCTTTATCGATAGTTTAGATAAAAGTATATGTGAAAGATGTTTTAGACTAAGAAATTATGGTGAATATAGAGAAGTAGATCTTAATAATGATGACTGTCTAAAAATAATTAAGGATATTCCTAAAGATTCATTAGTGGTCTATTTAACATCACTTTTAAACTTAAATTTTGATTATATAAAAGATTTCAAAAATGTAATTATTGTCTTGACAAAAAAAGATCTCCTTCCAAAATCCGTAAAAGATTACAAACTAATTAACTATGTATCTAGTATAATTACAAATTATTTAGATATTGAAGTTATAAGCTCTATAAAAAATTATAATTTAGATAACTTAATAAGTAAAATAAAAAAATATAGTAATCAAAAAGAAGTTTATATTATTGGTATGACTAATTCTGGTAAATCGACATTAATAAATAAACTAATTAAAAATTATTCCGATAATGGTAATATAGAAGTAACGACAAGTATGTATCCTTCTACCACTATAGATAAAATAGATATACAGATAGGAGCTTTAAATATAATTGATACTCCTGGACTTATCAGTAAGAATAGTCTATTAAATTATTTAACACCTAAGGAAATAAAAAAAATTACTCCTAAAAAAGAAATAAAACCTAGAAGTTACCAGTTAAAAGGAAGTGGCTCACTTCTTATTGATAATTTAATTAGAATAGATTATCATAGTGATAATAATATTGCTATCTATTTAGCTAATAACTTAAATATAACTAAAATGAATTTAAGTAATAATACTCTTAAAGACAAGTATAAATATTCTTTTAAACTATCCGATAATAAAGATGTTGTTATTGAAGACTTATGTTTTATAAAGTTTACTAAAGCATGTGATATAGATATTTATTCACTATATCAAACAAATATTTATGAAAGAGATAATTTGATATAAAAGTAGATATTTCTATTTACTTTTTTTCTTTTTTATATTATAATTTACTTATAATAAGGAGGGGCATATATGAAATATTTATCTAAAGAAGCCTTAGAAGATATAGCAAATAGTTTATTAGAAAACCCAACTCCTAAAACTTTAGGAGAATTAAATCAAAAATATAACCAAGAGGAGACAGTATCATTATCAAAAGAAGTAGTAGGACAAGCACCTCCTAGCATGGAAATTCCTCCTATTAGCATGGGAGAGCCTTCGGTAAAACCAATTCCTTCATTTGATATACCAAAGATAGATGTACCTAATCTTAATAATAATAACGATTCTATTAATCCAAGTGTAATTTCACAACCTTCTCTAAATAATAATATATCTTCTAATAACAATGTGCCACTAGCAAATAGTGAAGTACCATTTAATGGTAATATATTTGAACCTATTTCCAATAATCCTTCTAGCATGATGCAAACAACTGATAATTTTGGTATTAGCGAAAATCCTAAGAATGAAATACCTGTAACTAGTAATACCTTTTTTGGCCCATCAGCACCTTCTGGAGGAAATCCAATCCCAATATCAGGCCAAAACATGCAGACACCCAATGTAGGTCCAACTATGTTTGGTCAAATTCAAAACGATTTTCAAAGAGCAGCTTAAAGCTCTTTTTTTCTTGACTTTTAAACTGCTATAATATATAATAACAACAGAAAAAGAATTGAGGTATTTATGAATACAAAAACTATTAATATTCAAGCTTTAGCTCTTTTAGGAGACGCTGTTTTCTCACTTTATATAAGAGAAAATCTTTTGAAATTAGGCTTAAATAATCCTAATATTATTCAAAAAAAATCAGTTGAATATGTCTCTGCTAAAAGTCAAAGTAAAATATTAAATAATTTAATCGAAAATAATATTTTAACTGAAGAAGAAATAAGTATTGTAAAAAGAGGTCGAAACAATAAAAAAGCAAACCATCCTAAGAATACTGATATAGTAACATATAAGCTATCAACAGGGTTTGAAGCTCTACTAGGAGACTTATACTTAAATAATAGAGAAAGACTAAATCAAATATTAGATTTAATCGAGGTGAAATAATGCAAATATATGGTAGAAATGTTGCAATAGAGAAATTAAAAAGTTCTGATAAAATAAATAAAATATACTTAAGCAATAAATTTAGTGATCGGGAAATATTAGCGTTAATCGAGAAAAGAAATATAACTCCCGAAGTACTAGAACCAAGATTACTAGATAAGATGTGTAAAGGATTACATCAAGGGATAATACTCGAAGTAGAAAATATAAAAACTTATACTTTTGACGAAGTAATTCCATATATCACTAAAGAAATGCCTCTAATAGTAATATTAGACCATTTAGAAGACCCACATAATTTTGGAGCTATCATAAGAAGTAGTGAAGCTTTTGGCGTCGATGCTATTATCATTCCAAGTGATAGATCAGTAGACATAACTAGTACTGTAGTCAAAGTTTCAGTAGGAACTATAGACAAAATGAAAATAATAAAAGTAACTAATTTAAATAATACTATAAAAAAATTAAAAGAATATGGCTATTGGATTGTTGGAACAGATATGGAAGGAACCAACTATACCCAAATAGATTATAAGACCAAAATAGCTATTGTCATTGGTAACGAAGGTAAAGGCATAAGTAGACTAGTAAGTGAGAACTGTGATTATTTAGCTAAAATACCAATGAAAGGTACTGTAAATAGTTTAAACGCTTCCGTTGCCTGTGGTATATTTTTATCGGAAATAGTAAGATCAAGGGGGAATTAAAATGTATAATGACTATGAACTATTGTATTTAGCAAAAGAAAATAACGAAGAAGCTATAGATATCTTATATAGTAAATATCAAAAACTATTATATATGAAAGCATTTAAATATAGTAGTTCAGATTTAACTTTAGAAGATTATCTAAATGAAGCTAAACTATCATTATATGAAGCCATCCAAAACTATAAAGATAGTACTTCCTTTTCTACATATCTAAACAAATGCCTAGATAATGCTTTGTTAAATTATAGAAAGTCATTAAGTAGGAATAAAAATAAACTATTAAACGAAGCCATTTCAATTAATGATGAAAAAAATGATATGACAGTGGTATTTAAAGATAAGAAATATAATCCTGAAGAATTATTATTTATGGATTATGATTATCATACTTTAAGAAAGAAAATTATAGATAAATTAACTTGGAAAGAAGAGTTAGTATTTACTTTAAAAGAACAAAACTACACTAGTAGAGAAATATCTGAAATAACTGATAATAATTTAAAAACCGTCTATAATATTATTAAGAGAATTCAAAATAAAGTATCCAATATAATGTCAAATTAGATGATAATTGTCTAAAATTATTTACATTTTAAAAATTTTATTTTATACTAAACTTGTTAGGAGGAAGTACTTATGAATGAAAAAGAAAAAAATTTAAATATAGAATTAACAGCAGAACAAAGACTTTCATTAATTCAGACAATAGTAAATAATAAAGGTTTAGCGGGTATTATTGAAGCTATTAAAAGCTATTTTCCCAATGCTGATATTCCAGATATTGATAGTTCAATAGAGCCTATATCAGAGCCAACAGAGGCATCTCCTAATAATGATATTTATGCTTCTCTAGCTAAAACTAGAATATATGACCCAGAAGATATTTCAAAAGTAGCAGAAGATGTATTAAATAGAAAAAATAATCCTAATGTAGTAGATCAACCAATTAAAAATAGAGTAGAAGAAGAAACTTTAACAAAGAAAAAAGTCTTAGGACCACCTAAAAATAATTTCCCTGATGCCAAAGTAGTAGCACCAGGAAGTATGTATAATAATCAAGAAATGCTATAATTAGCATTTTTTATATAAGCTAAAAAGCAAACATATGTACTAAAATAATATTGACATTTCCCCTTTGATGATATATAATCATATTAGTTTCCACTTGTTAGTAGTGGCAAATAAACTATAATTTAACGTATAAAAATAGTAAGTTTATGTTATAATAACCAAAGAAAAAACGAAGGTGATATAAATGGATAAAATAATAATAAGAGGAGCTAGAGAAAATAATTTAAAAAATATTAATATTGAAATACCTAAGAATAAATTAGTTGTAATGACAGGTGTTTCTGGTAGTGGTAAATCATCACTAGCTTTTGATACCATATATGCTGAAGGCCAAAGAAGATATGTAGAGAGTTTATCAGCTTATGCTAGGCAGTTTTTAGATAACTCAAATAAACCTGATGTTGATTCAATAGAGGGCTTATCTCCTAGTATATCAATAGATCAAAAGACTACTAATAAAAATCCGCGTAGTACTGTAGGAACAGTAACCGAAATATATGATTATTTAAGACTTCTCTTTGCTAGGGTTGGAACTCCTTATTGCCCTAATCACAATATACCCATAACATCTCAGTCAATTGAAGAAATGGTAAATAGAGTTCTTGAGTTAGAAGCAAATACCAAAATAATGGTTACTTCTCCCGTAGTAAGAGGAGAGAAAGGAACGCAGAAAGATCTTTTTGAAAAGCTTCGCAAAGAAGGTTACATAAGAGTAAAGGTCGATGGTGAATTAAAAGACTTATCTGAAGAGCTAGAATTAGAAAAAAATAAGAAACACAATATTGAAGTAGTAATAGATAGACTAGTTATAAAAGAAGGTATAAGAAGTAGACTATATTCATCGATAGAAACCGCTACTAGCTTAGGTCATGGCAAAGTAGTAATAGATGTCATTGGTGGAGAGGCTATTTTAATGTCGGAAGATTATGCTTGCCCTTATTGTGATTATTCTCTTGAAGAATTAGAACCACGTATCTTCTCATTTAATGCTCCATATGGTTCTTGTGAAGATTGTAAAGGACTTGGTGTAAAATATAAAATCGATATTGATCTAGTCATACCTGATAAAAACAAATCCATTTTAGATGGTGCTATCAAAGTAATAAATATTGATGAAGAGTCAAGTATTACTTATACTGAACTAACTTCTGTTGCCAAATATTACAATATCGATTTAACTAAAAAAGTAAAAGATTTGACTAAAGAAGAATTAGATATTATTCTATATGGTTCTAAAGATCAAATAACTTTTAACTATGAATCAAAAAATGGTAATACCAGAAAAGCTACTAATTACTATGAAGGTATAATAACTAACTTAGAAAGACGTTATGTTGAAACAAAGAGTACTTGGATAAGAGAATGGATAGAAGGATACATGACTGAATTAGAGTGTCCAACTTGTCATGGTTCAAGATTAAAATCATCTGTTCTAAATGTATTAGTAAATAAGAAAAACATTTATGAAGTAACATGTATGTCCATTGAAGAACTAAAAGAATTTATATCTAAGTTAAAACTAAGTAAAGAAAAAGAAGAAATATCTAGTACGATTGTTAAGGAAATATTATCACGCTTAAACTTTTTAAGTAATGTTGGATTAGGCTATTTGACCCTTTCTAGAGAGGCAGGAACATTGTCTGGTGGAGAAAGTCAAAGAATAAGACTTGCTACGCAAATAGGTTCAAGATTAACAGGTGTCCTCTATGTTCTAGATGAACCTAGTATTGGTCTTCATCAAAGAGATAATCAAAAATTAATAAATTCATTACTTGAAATGCGTGACCTAGGAAATTCATTAATCGTCGTAGAACATGATACTGATACTATGCTAGCAGCCGATTACCTTATAGATATTGGACCAGGAGCAGGAGAAAATGGTGGTTATGTCGTTGCTAAAGGCACTCCCGAGGAAGTTATGAATAACGAAAACAGTATAACTGGAAAATATTTAAAAGGTACTGAAAAAATAGAAATTCCATCAAAAAGAAGAAAGGGAAATAAAAAATATTTAGAAATTAAAGGGGCTAAAGAAAATAACTTAAAAAACATAAATGTAAGATTGCCTCTTGGAACAATGACTTTAGTAACAGGTGTATCAGGATCTGGTAAGTCTACTCTTATAAATGAAATATTATACAAAGCTCTCGCCGTTAATGTCTATGGTTCTAAATTAAAACCTGGTAAACATAAAGAAATAAAAGGCCTTGAGAATGTCGATAAAGTCGTTCAAATAACTCAAAGTCCAATTGGTAGAACACCGAGAAGTAATCCAGCAACTTATACTGGTGTCTTTGATGATATTAGAGATATTTTTGCCGAAACTAAAGAGGCTAAAATTAGAGGTTATGATAAAGGAAGATTTAGCTTCAATGTCAAGGGTGGAAGATGTGAAGCATGTTGGGGAGATGGCGTTAAGAAAATAGAAATGCACTTCTTACCAGATGTTTATGTTCCATGTGAAGTATGTGGTGGTACAAGATATAATAGAGAGACACTTGAGATAAAATATAAAGATAAAAGTATTTATGATGTTTTAAATTTAAGAGTCGATGAAGCAATGGACTTCTTTGCTAATCATCCTAAAGTCTTAAATAAATTACAAGTATTACATGATGTTGGACTTGGTTATGTCAAACTAGGTCAGCCTGCTCCAACACTGTCTGGTGGTGAAGCTGCTAGAGTAAAATTAGCTAAAGAACTTCAAAAGAAACCTACTGGTAAAACAGTATTCATTTTAGATGAACCTACTACTGGTCTTCATCAAGATGATATCAAAAAACTATTAGTTATTCTAGAAAGAATAGTCGATAATGGAGATACTGTTATTATCATTGAACATAATTTAGATGTTATCAAAGTAGCGGACTATATAATTGACTTAGGACCAGAAGGAGGTTCAGGTGGTGGTACTGTCGTAGCTACAGGGACACCTGAAGAAGTATCCGAAGTAAAAGAATCTTATACTGGACAGTTTTTAAAAGATATATTAAAAAATAATAAATAATTATATGCCTCATTAACCTAAAGTTTAATGAGGTTTTTTGAAGCCTGTAGTCTTCAAAAAATAATTTTAAAGCCCAGATTGTCTTTAAAATTAAGTTGTTTTGTTTATAAAGTAAGCAAATAAATATATGAGACTGACATTGAAATACATGTATAGTATATTGAAATGGAAGCAATGAGGGTATAGATTATGGAAGAAAATAAAATGCATTTAATAAGGAAAATATTCAATAACGAAACAATTAGAACAATATAGGACAAAGAAAGTGAAAAGTACTATATTAGTGTAGTAGATGTAGTTAAAATTTTAACTGAAAGCAAAGATCCAAGACACTATTGGAACGCTTTAAAATCAAGACTAAAAAAAGAAGTAAATGAAACGGTCACAAATTGTGACCAGTTGAAACTAAAAGCCAAAGATGGAAAATATCGTATGACTGATGTTGTTGATATTGAAGGAATGCTTAGAATTATAGAGTCAATACCTAGTAAGAATGCTGGCCTATTAAACAGTGGTTAGCAAAATTAGGTAGTCAAAGAATAGATAAAGCATTTGACCCATCATTAACAGTACAAAGAGCGATTGATACTTATAGAGCAAAAGACTATGATGAAGAATGGATTTCTAAAAAACATAGACCCCAAGGATTAAGTCAAAATAAAAAAGCAGCTAGAATGGGTGGTCATGTTGCCAAAGTAGCTAGAGAAGACATCGAAAAAAATCTAGGAGAGTCAGTAGTAACCAAAGATAATTATTTAAACTATGAATATATAAAAGAAAAAGAGGTAGAAATGAAATAAAACTTGTTTTTTCAAAATATTCTGCTATAATATAGCGCAAGGAGAATTATATGGATGAAATAATTAATAATGAACATTCAGTAAATTCATTTTTAAAGGAATTCTATGATGAAAATTATAATGACAATATATTACTATTTGATAATATGCAAAATATATATAATTTAATAGCTTTTCTATACTATAATATGCAAGAACTAGATGTTGAGGAGCAAAATTTAAGACAAGGTCAAAGAACAAGTATTGTTGAAGTAGAAAAAATAATAGATGACTTCTATAAAAATATAGGTATTGATTTTAAATTTAATGAAATAATTAAAGATGGAACATTTAATATAATAAGAACCAATAATCCCAAAGAAGCATCTAATTATGAACTATACACAGGAAATAATAACTATTATGTAATAACAGAGTACTTTGAAGACCCTAAAACAAAAGAGAAGATAATCATATACGAAGGAATTCACAAGACCATAAATGTCTACAATAATACTCTAATAACAGATTCAATAATATGGGTTCATGAAATATCCCATTATAAAAATCAACCTCCAGAAAAAAGAGATGGCGTAAACGATATTTTAACCGAATTATTATCCTTTACTGAAGAATTTATTTATGCAGATTATTTAGAACAAATAGGCTATGCTAAAGAAGCAAAGATGTTTAAAATAGAAGAATATAAAAATCTTCATAGTTTTATCAAAAAAGGTTACTATATAGTAAAAATAGCACTGTTGTACTTTTTACTTGGAGAAGTATCAAAAGAAAACTATAAATTTTTATATAAAGAAGATAAAGATTATGATGACCTCCTAAAAAAATTCAATACAAAAATAAACAACAATAAAGATATTATTTTTACAGTGTTATTTTATGGAATAGGACTAATGTCTATATACAATTATATAGAATATAAGAAAGATCCTAGTTTCTTGGAAAAAATAAAAAAATTAAATAAAGAAATAATGAAAGACATATCACTTGAGGATGCTCTAAAAATAATAGATATAAAATTAGATCAAGAATCATTAAATAAAATATTAAAAAACATAAATATATTTAGAGAAGATTTAGTTGAAAAAGAAATTAAAAAGAAAAAAGTATTAAATTAGAGACCTTAGGCTCTAATTTACTTCTTAAGACCATAGGCTTAAGAAGAATAAAATAAAGATAATTCCAAATAAAGAATTATCTTTTTATTATATATATCAATTAACTATGTATATACCAAGTTTTATTAATATCACAACTCTGACTAAGAGGTTCAGGATTAGGTTTATCTAGTATTGCAATCGTTGGCATTTTAAAAGCTGTACCAAACATAATACAAGTACCAGGATGTAGTGTCTTAATTTTATTTGTCACTGTAATATCGGCACTAGATATAATATCTTTAATAAACTGTAAATCTTTTGGATGAAACATTTTAAATACTAAGAAATTACTACATTGAGATATCGTAGTTTCAGATAGTTCTGATGGTCTTTGCGATACTATACCGAGAAGTAATCCATATTTTCTACCCTCTTTAGTAATTCTTTCAAATATATTATATCCTAATATTTCTACATCACTATCATTTTGAACATATCTATGTGCTTCTTCAAGTACAATATGAAATGGCATTGAAGCTCTTTGATTTAAAGATACAATATAATCAAATAATAATTTTGAATATATTTTAACAAGATTTTTAGCAAATCTATCGTCGACATAATTAATATTAAAGTTTACAATTTGCGCTTTTCTACCATTATTACAAGTAAGAAGTAAATTAATATATCCTTCTCTATTAACATAACCATTATAATCAAAATATCTAGCATAATCACTATTCATAAGATTATTAAATCTAACTTTAAGAGTATTAGCTAGTTCAAAAGTAGTATCACTATTTAATGCTCCTTCTGATATCAAAGCAAATTCTAGGGCTACGGAAAAATCTTTCATTGAATACATATATTCACCATTAGGAAGTGATAGTTCAAAATTATCAAGACATAAACTCTCTAGGTATTCAATAACTAGTTCTACATCTGCAAATTCTCCACCTTGTTCGACGAATAAACACTGTCTAATCGTTCTTGTCCATCCACCTTTTTCAAGTTTTATTTCCAAATTAAGATTAGAGGTATTAAACTTAGTCAAAATAGATACAATCTTATTTCTAATCATACTAGGACTCTTACCCGAAAATAAAACATCAAGTAAACACCTAGCAATAATATCGTTTTTTTGATTAATAACTTCATCTTCTTTTCTTGAAAAGTAACTAACTAACTTAAGAGCCTTTTCAACTATTGGAATTTGTTCTTTAGAAGTAACACCCATAAGTAAACATAAATCATCTACTCCTAGAAGCCAAAAAGGATAACTTAAAATTTCAAATTCTGTACTATTTAAGTCCGTTGTATATACTTTGTAGTTAATATTTTCATTTACTTCGTGAATTCTTGAGAAAGCCCTCTGATATTCACCATATGCATCAAATAAAAAGATATTAGAATAAAAGGGAAGACTCTTACATTGGTAGAAGACACTTTGCAATATCTTAGCTACTGAATAAGATTTACCACTACCAGAGTTACCTAAAATAGCAAAATGATTCGAGAAAAAATTACCGACGTCTAATTTAATATCATAATTAGGATAAATATAGGATTTACCAAGTGTAATTGTATTAGGAGCATCACTATTAAGAATAATATTTAAAGTATTGTCATCAATTAAATAACATAATGCTTTAAAAGAAGGTTTAGTAATATCTCCAAATAAAAACTTATTACCACGTACTTCTCCAACTAGTGATACTTGCATAATACCATTTCCAATGGCTATAACTTCACCAATATTAGAAAAATCTACATCTCTAAAAACAACATTCTTACCAATCAAACCATCAAAATCATATATATTAACATCTAATCTAACAGACACAATACTATCATTAATAGCAATAATTTTTCCTAATACATTATTCCCCATATCTATTCTTCACCTATTTTAATTATACAGCATAAATTAAAAATTGTATATAAGTAAATTGCTAAAAATATAAAAATATGATACTCTATAAGTAGAGGAAGTGATTAATTATGATATGTTTAAATTGTGGTTATAAAATTGATCTTGGCTCAAAATTTTGTCCTTATTGTGGATCTCCAACTAAACTATCCGATGAAAATAGTGTTGGAAAATTAACAGTTATTAGAGAAAAGAAAACAATGGGCTTTGCTATTTCTTTTGAAGTATATGTTGATGATAGCAAGCTTGGCACTCTTAAAAATAATAGTAGTCTGTCTTGTAACTTACCATTTGGAACACATGAAATTATATTTAAATCTACTGAAAAAGATGTAGTACAAAATATAATCTTAAATGAAAATCAAAAAAGCGCTGAAATCCATATCATCCCTAAAATGGGACTAATCGCAGCTAAACCATATATCACAGAAATTAAATATAATTAATTTAAGTATTCCTCTTAAGCCTATAGTCTTAAGAGGTTTTTAAGCTAAAGTCTTTAAAAAATATATTCAAACTACTTGAATAAACAAAAATAATGATATACAATAAGCAAACACTTTTTCTTTTGCAATATTTTTTAATTTGAAACTAGTGACTTTTCGTCAGAAAGTTGGTAAAATAAATACGGAAGTGGTATATTGAAAAAGAAAAATCCATTTTATAAAAAGTTTAATATAAAAGAAGTAGAAATAATAAAAGAATATTTTAATAATCTAAATAATAATATATCTTTAACAAAAAAAGAGACTATTAAACTAAATGAAGATTTTGAAAAAGCAATAAACTATTACCTAAAACAAGGAAAAAATCTTAAAGAAACATTAAAGATACTATCTATAGATAATCTAGGAGATATCTATCAAAAAGAACCAGAAAATTGGTATCCACTCGATAATGCTGCTAAAATATATCCATTATCAATGAGAGAAAATTGGATGAGTGTATATAGAGTATCATGTTATCTAAAAGAAGATATAGTACCAGAAATATTTCAAATAGCTCTTCTTTTTACTATGAAAAGATTTCCTACCTTTAGGACATCAGTAAGAAAAGGATTCTTTTGGCATTATATTGATGGTATCAAGAAAAGATTCCATATCTATGAAGATAAAAAACTACCATGTTCATATATAAATGTATCTAATATAGGTAAACAGTCATTTAAAGCAGTATATTATAAAAATAGAATAAGTATTGAATACTTCCATATTCTAGCGGACGGAACAAGTGCTACTATCTTTCTTTCTACACTAGTGGCTACTTATCTAAAACTATTAGGAAAAGAAATAAGTACTAACGATACTGTTTTAGATATAAATGAAAAACCAAAAGAAGCAGAATCAAAAGATGAATTTAAAGATAAAACACCAAATGTAAAATCGCAGAGTCTTATTGAAGGTAAGGCAGTTCAAATAGATGGAAAAAGATCTAATGTAAGACCATGTCAAATATTACATTTCGATATTGATTTAAAAGATATAAAAGAATTATCTAAAAATAAAAATGCCACTATTACAGAAATAATATTAAGTCTATTATTTATATCTATATCATATTCAACTTCTAAAGAAGGGCCAATTAAAATTCAAGTACCAGTAAATATGCGAAAGTACTATCCATCTAAAACATTAAGAAACTTCTCATTATATGTAACAATAAATATACCAAGAGAAGAAATAACGGATTTAGATAATGTATTAATCGAAGTAAAAAGACAGTTACATGAAAAGAATAATATCGATAATTTAAATGGAATATTAGAATATACAAATAAATTAATAAAGTATCTAAGATTTATTCCACTATTCATAAAGAAACCAGTAGCAAAAATAATCTATGGATATGCTGGAGATAAATCATTTACTACAGTATTATCTAATCTTGGTAATATAAATCTTCCAAATAATATGCAAAAAGAAGTAGAAAAGATGGACTTTGTTTTAGGAACCACTATTACAAATAAATTACTATTTTCTGTTATAACATGTAATAATATATTAACATTATCAATAAGTAAATATACTTTAAATACATCAGTAGAAAATAATCTATATAATCTATTAGTACAAAATAATATAAAAGTAAAAGTATATGGAAGTGAGAACTATGACAATAAAAAATAATTATCCTAAAATAAAAAAAGAAGTAAATAAATTCCTTATCTTTAGAAGAATAATGTTAATAATATTTCTAATATCAATTATTACTTGTACAATAGTAAATCTATCAGTCGGAGGTAAAAAATGGATGTTCTATGTTATTGGAGGAGAAATAATATTCTATTTTGCTTTCTTAAATAAACCATTAATAGATAATACCCTAATAAGAAGAATAACTATTGTAGTAATGATAATATGTGCTTATCTATACATGATAGATATAATAGAAAAAACTAGTTTTTCATATTTTATTATAAACATAATTCTCTTTAGTATAATAATATTTCAGTTAGTATTATTCTTATCAGAATTTAAATTACAAAGAAAAAAATTTATACCATTATTTTTTACTGCTATTGGGGCTATAATATTCTGCATATTAGCTTTAACTAAAGTAGTAAAATTAAACTGGCCTATTATAGTATTAGGAGGAGTAGGATTACTAAGCTTAATAATACTCTTAATATTCTATCATAAAAGAGTATTTAAAGACTTAGCTAAATATTTTAGTATAAATTAGTATTCCCTTCGAACCCTTCGGTTTCTCTGGGTTTTTGAAGTCTAAGGTCTTCAAAAAGAATTTTAAAGCCTTTAGTCTTTAAAATTAAAGTATAAGCTATAGATAATATCTATAGTTTTTTCTTTTATCCACAAAAATTGTTAATTTAATAAATAAAAAATAATGACAACTATAAATGCAAGTGTTATAATAAGCATTAAATACTTGAAGGGAGTCATTACATGAATAAAAAAGAAGAGTACCAAGAAATATATATAAATCTAGACGATTCAGGAAAATTGACAAGGAAAGAAAAAGTGGCAGTATATGCTGGTCTAGTATTTTTATCAAAAGAAGAAAAAGATAAGTTTATAACTCAATATCGTAAAATAATAAATGAAATAAAGTGTCATTACTGCAAAGTAGAAAAATGTAACAAAAAATGCACAGAAATAAAAAATACCAATATTAAACCAAAACATAAAAGACGAATAATGAATTATATAAAATCATACTTTAGTATAGCACTAATTATAGATAATAATAAAGTATATGATTATATAATAAATAATAAAGCTTCTAAAGGAAGATACATAGACTATACAATAAGAAGATTGATAAAAAGTGTAGTACAAGAGTTAATAAAAAACAAAAAAATAGACCCACATAAAAATGTAAGATTAATAATAAATATAGATGAACAATCTACTAAGAGTAACGGTTATTATAATTTGAAAGATGGTTTAATTGAAGAATTATTACATGGCATATCAAATTTTAATTATGATACTTTTTATAATAAAGTTTTATATGGTAAATTAGAAATAGTATTGTCATACCAAGATTCGGGAAAAAGTTATCTAGTACAAGCTGCCGACTTAATTGCAGGTACAACAAGAAGAAAGGTAAAAGATAATATCGAAAATAAAAATAATATAAGTAATAACTTAGATTTTATAGATTATAAAATATTTTTTCCATAAAAAAGAAAGGAGACATAAGTCTCCTCCCAACTCAAGTGGTGTACTCAAAAGTACACTTAATTTAAAAAAATCAACATTGAGCTATCGACCTGACAAGATTTCTCTCCGGTAATACAATAATACAATAACTATCAATAAAAGTCAAGGTATTATTGTACTATTATTATATTTCTAAATAGAAAAGTTATGCATACTAGAATACATAAATATTCTAGTTTTTAGCGTTTGTTCTTCCACATAAATAATCCATAGAAATATTATATTTGTTACATATTTCATAAGCAAATGCAGTAAGAATAGTAGTTTTTCCACTTTCGTAAGCACTAATTGTCGAATGAGTAGTATTAAGTAATTTAGCAAGTTCCGTTTGTGTTATATTATTTTCTATTCTAAACTCTCTTAATCGTTTACCAATAAGAGATTTATCAATATCAATATTAATAACATCATAATGCCTAGTATTAGATAGTCCTAACATATAATCCATACTAACATTATAATAATTACATAAAGAGTTAAGATGCTTTAAAGGAATAATCTTAGTACCATTTTCCCATAAAGAATAAGATTGCTGAGTAATATTCAAAATATTAGCAATGTCTTTTTGCTTAAGGTTAAAATCTTCCCTTGTTTCTACCAATCTTTGAAAGTTCATATCTAACACCCAATATAATTTTCCCATTAAAAGCAAAAATATTATTTTTTTACAAACAAATACGACAAAATGTGATATAATTATATAAAGTAGTGAGGAGATTATTATGAATTGCACAAAATGTGATGAAGAGTTAGAAAATGATGATAATTTTTGCCCAAAGTGTGGAGAATTAACTCCTCATGGATATCTAAGTTTAAAAAATAAACCAAATGAAATAAAATATAGAGAAAGCAATTTAGGATCTATATTTACATTAGTAGCCCTATTAATAGTAGTTTTTACCATTATGACACTAATAAGCGGTAAAGATTTATTTAGACCATACATAGAAATAAAAAAACAAATATATAGTTTAAAATATGGCTATAAAATATCCCTTATCAATACTGATAATCAGTATACAGGTGTAGTAGTAAATACCAATAAAGAAGCACTAGAGTTAATAAAAAAGGATATAACCAAAGAATCATGGCAATGTAAAAGAAATATTAATATCTCAATAATAGAAAAAGAAATAAGCGAAAACTACAACATTCCAAGTGTTAGCTTATGTGATGTAGATGAAGAAACATCCACTAAAATAAAGAATGTCATAGACAAAGTATATAGTATGTTTCCAAGTATTAAAGGGTACTTAACAAATATAACAATAACCAATGCTAAAGTTGGCGAAGATTATATAGCCTGTTTCGAACCAATATATACCTTTGTAAACACAAATAATAGTATAGATGATTATAACAAAGTTAATAAAACTCAAATATTACTAAATAGTTATTATTTTTTAAACAAAGATATTCTAAATAAAGGAACAAATAATATAACTAAAGAAAACTGGTATCCAATAGGAGCCTCCTACGAATCATTAATAGCACATGAATTAGGTCATTATATAACCTTTGTATCATTATTAAAAACAAATAATATTAGTGATATAACACTAGTAACCAAAGATAATTATAATGAATACCAGAAAGTATTAAATATTTTAAATGAAGAAATATATTCTAAACAATTAGTAGAACTGTCAATGCAAAATTATAACAAGAAATATAATACTAATTTAAATATATTTGAATTCTCGAGTAACATCTCAGGATATGCCGGACATAAGAGTAGCAATGGTAATATCATTTATGATGAAGTAATTGCTGAAGCTATACATGACTATTATTTACATGAAGAAAATTCTAATAAAAGTACCCTAGAAATAATAAAAGTAATAAAGGAAAGGTTATAGTAATGAAAGAATGCCTAAATTGTCATAAAGTAATAAGAACTACCGACAAATATTGTCGTAATTGTGGAACCAGAATACTAAAATCATATCAAAATATCTTAATTAATATAAGTAAAATATTACTAATTATAATATTTATCATTATGATTATAATGTTTATAGTTTCATATTTTATATAAAAAGGAGTAAGAAGATGAAAGAAGAAAATAAATACTATAATAAAAAATTAGAAGAATTATATAAAGAATTAAATACAAGTATCAATGGTTTAACTGAAGAAGAAGCTCATATTAGATTAGAAAAGTATGGAGAAAATAAATTAACAGAAAGAAAGAAAAAATCAAATTTCATAATATTTATAAGTCAGTTCAATGATTTAATGATAATTCTATTAATATTTGCTTCCATATTCTCAGCTGTAGTATCATATATTCAAAAAGAATCATATGTTGACTCAATTATAATATTAGTAATAGTAGTTATAAATGCCACTCTAAGTTTTATAGAAGAAAAGAAAGCTGATAAAGCTATTGAAGAGTTAAATAAAATGTTTATTACTAATAACAATGTCATAAGAGAAGGTATTAAACAAAATATCGATGTAAGAAAAGTCGTACCTGGAGATATTATCGAACTAGAAGCAGGAGATTATGTATCAGCTGACTGTAGAATAATAACATCAGAGTCTCTTGAAGTAAATGAATCAACTCTAACTGGAGAATCAAAAAGTATTAAGAAAGATGCTCAAGATATAAATGAAGAAAAAGAATTATATGAAAGAAAAAATATGGTTTATGCTGGCTGCAATGTAACAAATGGACATGCCTTAGTTTTAGTATGTAGTACCGCTATGAATACTGAATTAGGTAAAATAGGAGCTAGCCTTATGAATAACAAAAATGAACTAACTCCTCTTCAGAAGAAAGTAAATCAAATAAGTAAAGTGTTAACATATATTATACTCGGAATAATAATAGTTATGATGATTGTAGGACTTATTAAGAAAAATGATTTCTTTGATATCTTAATGCTTTCAATATCACTTGCAGTAGCAGCTATTCCTGAAGGAATGTCATCTGTTATAACAATTATTCTTTCACTAGGAATGTCCGAAATGGCTAAAAGAAATGTAATTATAAGAAAGATGTCTTCTGTTGAAACATTAGGCTCAACTGATATTATTTGTTCTGATAAGACAGGAACAATAACTGAAAATAAAATGCAAGTAAAGAGCATCTATGTAAATAACAAACTATATAGTGAAAAAGATAATATTACAAATATAAATATACATAACTATTGTCTATCAGCTTGTCAAAATGTAACCAAGAATAATGACAAATATCTTGGAGATGAAACAGAAGTAGCTATATATAAATATCTTGAAGAAACAAATAATCTTATAACAAATATTCCAAGAATAAAAGAATACCCTTTTGACTCAGATCGAAAGATGATGAGTACTATAAATAAAATAAATGGTAGTGAGTATTCATTTACTAAAGGTAGTTTAGATTCAGTAATATCTAATTGTGCTTATTATTTAGAAGATGGAAAATTATATAATATAACATCAGAATATAAAGAAAAAATATTCAAAATAGAAGAAGAAGAGTCCAAAAAATCACTTCGATTACTTGCTTTAGCATATAAAACAGAAAATCTAGACAATCCAGAAAAAAATATGATATTTATTGGATTAATAGGAATGATGGATCCACCGAGAGCATCAGTACCAAATGCCATAAATATTTGTAAAAATTCTGGTATAAAAATAGTTATGATAACTGGAGATAGCATAAGTACCGCCACTGCCATTGCTAAAAGTGTTGGTATTATAGACAGTGAAGATAAAGCTACTACAGGTAAAGTAGTAGATAAAATGACTGATGATGAATTAAAAGAAGCAGTCAAAGAGTATAATGTTTATGCTAGAATATCACCAAGTACGAAATTAAGAATTGTTGAAGCCCTTCAAAGTAATAGTTATGTCGTAGCAATGACTGGAGATGGTGTCAATGATGCTCCTGCTATTCAAAAAGCCGATATTGGGATCGGTATGGGAGTAACAGGAACCGAAGTAGTAAAGAAAGTAGCAGATTGTATTCTTGTAGATGATAGTTTTTCAACGATCGTAGATGGTGTCGAAGAAGGAAGAAGAATAACTGCTAATATAAAGAAAATAATATTATACTTACTAGCAGGAAATATAGTTGAAGTAATATTAGTATTCGTATCTATGATTTTAAATATGGAAATGTTTACAACATTACAATTATTATGGTTAAATCTAGTAACTGATTCAATACCTGCTATTATGTTAGCCTTTGAAAAGAAAACAGAAGATCAAATGGAAAATAATTTATCAAATAAATATAATGAAAGTTTCTTTACTCCACTACTAACTGCTAAAATAGCAATAGGAGCCATTATAAAATCAGTAGTAATGTTAGGATTATATATATTTTTTGCAAAGACTCTTGATCTAAATACTGCAGGTTCACTATTATTTATCTTCTTAATTGTTCATGAATTATTATTCTCATTCTCATGTCGTAATATTAAGAAATCAGTATTAAATAAAAATATCTTCTCAAATAAAAAATTAACACTAGGAGTATTTTCAATAATATTAATTCAAATATTAGTATTAGTAACTCCTATTAGAAAATTCTTTATAGTACCAAATATAGAACTAAAATATATAATAATAACAATATGTTCATGCCTACTTATGCTAGTATTAGGAGAATTAGTAAAACCAATATATACTAAATTATTTAAAGATTACAGGGAGGTTAAAAATGAAAAGTAATAGTAGTACATTTATTATAACAACAGGAGTATTTGTACTAGCAGTATTCAGTTTTATTGTAGTCAAGAATATTTTACCAAATAATGATAATGATAAATATTATTCTAAGCCAACTGAAGAAATGACTGCTAGAATAGATAAAATAGAAAAGAATAATGATAAAATAGTAATAACAACAATTGGAGAACCCATAGCATATTGTATGAAGACTACTAAAAGTATACCTGATAATAATGCATTATGTTGGAATAAAATAGAAAACAATAGAGTAGAAGTACCTTACTTTAAATATAAAAAATACTATGTTTGGATAAAAGATGATGAAGGAAGAATTAGTGGTAGAACCATAATAGATAAAGAATAACAAAAGATAAGAAAGGAGAATATCATGTCAGAAGAAAATATTGATGATAGAATAGAAAGTACTAGAAATAGAGTTTTTACTCAAGAACTAGCCTTTGGTAAAGATAATCCAAATTCCTTAAAAACAAAAGATACTTCTGTATATAGAGTAACAGGTATGCTCCAAATAGAAGATATTATAAATACAGGATATGTAAGAGCCAAAGAAAAAGTAAAAGGAAGCCATAAAAAAGAATTATTCTGGTCTAGAGGAGGAGATAAATTATTTTATTACAATAAAAGACCAGTCTTACAAGCACCAGCAGATAAAGTAATAGAAGGTCAAATGGGAGCTATCCCTTTAGAAGATTTAACATCTATTTGGTACTTTAGTGAAGAAGAAAATAAATATGTTAATATAATAGAATATATCAAAGAATTAAGAGAAGAACACATTGAAAATAAAAAGGGAAGAAGTAGATAATATATTATTCCTTGTCTTCAAAAAGAATTTTAAAGCCTTTAGTCTTTAAAATTAAAGTATAAACTATAGATAATATCTATAGTTTTTCTTTTATCTACAAATGTTGTTGATAAAAAAACATATATGCTTTATTCTTTATAGTAAATTTATTTGATATAAATATTTATAACTGGCTTAAAAAATGTACTCAAATAAATACAATAGTAGTCCACATAAATTTATTAGAAAAAGAAATAGAAATATTAACCATAAAGTAATAATACTATTTTATATTAAGCAAAGAAATAATTAAATAATATTTGACAAAAATAAAAAATTATAATATATTACTAATGGAGGGATATTTATGTATAGACATATAGGTAATGTAATCATGTTCACTATAAATATCACACCTTATTCTCATTAAAAAGTAAAAAATTGAGATGTAGGTGTGAATTTTTGTCGTGCCTGCATCTATATATAAATAAAAGTTATATGGATGCATGTTCATATAACTTTTTTAATGGGAGGAAACAATTATGATAGATATAAATATAAGTAAAGTATGTAAGTCTTTTGGATTTGATATGGTTTTAAATAATATAGATATAACTGTGCAAAAAGGTGAAAAAGTAGGGTTAATAGGTCCAAACGGGTGTGGTAAAAGTACACTTCTAAAAATAATATCAGGTAAAGAAACCGTTGACTCCGGCTTGCTATCTATAAGAAAAGATATTAGCATAGGCTACTTAAGTCAAATACCAGAAGATCATAATATAAAAGTAAAGGATTATATAAATAGTGCCTTTAAAGAAATATTACAACTAAAAGAAAAACTAACAAGATATGAAAATGAATTATTAACAGATGATTATAAAACAATAACCAAATATACAAATCTTCAAGAAAAATTTATGAGTATAGGAGGATATGAATATGAAAGCAAAATAGAAAAAATACTTCCCATATTTAATATAACTGAAGAAATGTTAAATAGAAATTTCAATAATCTCTCAGGAGGAGAAAAGACAATCATATCATTAATAAAACTATTATTACAAGAACCAGATGTACTATTATTAGATGAACCAACTAATCACTTAGATATAAATAAGATGGTTTGGTTAGAAAAAACATTAAATAATTATAAAGGTACAGTAATACTAGTATCTCATGATAGATACTTTATGGATAATGTTATAAATAAAACATATTTATTAACCAAAAGAGGTATAGAAATATATCATGGAAATTATAGTTACTATGTTAAAGAAAGTGAAAATAGGATTTTATTAGAAATAAAAAATTATAAAGATCAACAAAAACAAATAAAAGCTATGCAAAATAGTATTAAAAAACTGCAAGAATATGGAAGATTATGTGGGCCTAGTGGTGGTGAAATATTTTATAGAAGAGCAGCAAGTATTCAAAAAAGACTAGATAAATTAAATAAATTAGATAAACCAGAAGAAAATAAAAAATTAAACATAACTTTTGATAATAATGATAGATCAGGTAAAGATGTTCTGACTATAACTAATTTAAATTTATCATTTACCAATAAAGAAATATTTAATGATTTAAATTTAAGTATAAAATATCAAGATAAATCTTGTCTAGTCGGAGAGAATGGAGTAGGTAAATCTACTTTAATAAAAGAAATATTAAAAGGAAATAGTAGTATTAAAATAGGTAGTAATATAAAAATAGGGTATATACCTCAAGAAATAGAATTTGATGATAATAACATAACAATATTAGAAGAAGCAAAAAAATATTTCATAGGACCAGAACAAAATTTGAGAAGTGCCTTATTTAAATATCTTTTTGCAGGAGAAAATATCTATAAGAAAATAAAGTATTTATCTGGTGGGGAAAAAGTAAGATTAAAAATATTTTGTCTAATACAAAATTCATATAACTTCTTAATCTTAGATGAACCAACTAATCATATTGATATAGATACTAGAGAAATGCTTGAAGAATCACTAAAAGATTATAGTGGTACAATTCTTTTTGTATCTCATGATAGATATTTTATAAATAAAATAGCCACTAGTATATTAGAAATAAAGAATAAAAAGATAACTAAATATATAGGTAATTATGATGATTATAGAGAAAAAAACAAATAACTTATGTTATAATTAAATTGGAGGTAAAAGATGAATACAAATGAATTCTTTAAAAATTATAAAATATTAAATATTATAAATACTAATAATAATATAAAAAGGTATAACACAAAATTATTAAATTCATTTAAAAATCTATATAGCATAATCAATTCGTATGAAAAGCAAGATAAGTCATATGAGAGTATAATGTCAGATTATGATAGTAGAATAGAATTCTTAATTAAGTCTGTAGCTATAGCCTTGTCAAATAAAACAATGGGTGAAAAGACGAAGGACGTTGTAATTCAAACATATTTATCACTTTATAATTATTTAATAAATGGAAGTAACTTAAAAGAAATTACTATTCCAGATGAAATAAAGAGTAAAATACATAGTAGAAATTTTTTACCTTCAAATGAACAATTAGAGTATTTAATGACATTAATATATTCAAATAAAAAGATATATGATGAAGAATTTGATGGAATAGATTTTTCCCAAACAATAAATAATGGGCTACACAAAAATATTACTGAAGTATTAAGTATAAATAAAAGTAATTTATCGCACCTTTTAGGCTTAACAAGTGAAAAAGGATCATTATATGCTTTTTATAAAAAAACAATTATTAATCAAAAAATAAATGATATATTAAAAGAAATAAATTGGGATAATACAAATAATCCAAAACAGATAAATGAATTTTGCAGAAGATTTAAAACTGTATTTAAACTTGATTATAGTAAAGAAAATTATATTAAGTTGATAACATGGAGATATAAAACAGAGCAAGATTTAAAAAGAAAATTAACTGAAGAAGAAAAAATATTAAATGAAATATCAAATATGGCTCCAAAAAGTCAAACTATAGAGTTTTATTCAAATCCAAATAATATTAGCAAATTAATAAAAGAAAATGAAAAAGTGAATGATTTTATATATGAATATATTCGTAATGAAATACTTTTAAAAAAACTAAATAGCAAAAACACAAGAAAAAGTGTAATAAATCAAATCAAACAAGAAGATAAGATAGCCATAATTGAAGATCAAAATATTTCCACAAAAGATAAAACTTTACGACATATATTAGATGAATATGTAGAAAATTCAAAAATAAAATTGGATGAGGATAATAATCTTAAAGAAAAGTTCAAAAATAATTTTGGATATTCATATCCATTAATTGAATTTGACAAATTATTAACAAAAAATATAAGTTTTTATAACTTTTCATTATTTGAAAATCTAAACAGCATTATCGTAGACTATCAACCAAACCCAGAATTTAAAAATTCACAAAAAGAAACAGAAGAACTACGTACAGAAAAGAAATCAGATTTATTTCTAGTTTCATATTCTAAAAAAGAAAGAGAAAAATTAGATAAACAGAGCGATAAAATATTAAATGAAGATAATGTAAAAGAATCAAACAATAATATAACTAATGATTATATATCATTAATTAAATCATTAATAAACTTTCCACCTGAAGATAGATATTATTTTAGACAAATGGATAATAAAGAAGAAAACTATAAAAATATGATACTCAAAGAAAAAATTAATACTCCAGAGAATATAAGCTTAATTGGTTTTGCCTCTTCGAAAGAAGAAAAAGAAAGAATTAGTAAATATGAAAATAATAGCTTAATTCCATTTGAACATTATCATTACTGTGAAACAATATGCTCTACAAATTACTATGAATATATTACCAGTTGGACAAAAGAAGGAATAGAATATCCAATTAGTATGATAACTGAAAAAACTACCGGAAGAATACTAAAATTAGAAAGATATAGTGATAATATAAAGTATAATATAAAAATATTTAATGAATACAGATATAATAAGCAAAATAGCATAGATTATTCTATTAATTATGAAAAAAAGTTAATTAAAGAAATTTCAAAACAATTAGATAATTATATTCACCTTCAAGAAATTAATATTAAACTATATGAAGACCCAGAGTTAAATAAAAATTTAATACAAAATGATAAGGAAAATAATACACTAGTTGATAGTAAAAAAGAAAAATTATTAGAACTATATAAATATAATATAAAGCTAAAAGACTATTTTAAAGAATATATAAATTTATTGGATAATAAAGAAGAAAAAAAAGAAAATAATTCTAATAATAAAACAAGATAAAAACGGTTGACCAAAAATGCCAATATAGGATAAGATAGTTTTATATTTCTTGTATAAAATGATACAATAAGAGTGAATGACATTAATTATGTAACAACAATGATTTTAGATGAAATAGAAGCAGAAGAATATATAAATAATATAGCTGGTGAATATAAAATATATCCTAAAGAATTCTATTTTGATGTCTTTAATAGAAGATACTTAAAAAACTTAAAATCTTATGAAATCCTATATGACTATTTATTAAAACATTATGATTTAGATTTAAATAAAGAAGAAGAAATATTTGAATTAATAGTTTGCGATTATATTTATCAACTACAAGAATCAAAATCAAGAGCTAAAGAGTCCATATTAAAAAATTTAGATCAATACTTTGAAATCAATAGTAAAGAAAAAAATATCATTATAAATTATTTAAATAAAATATATTATGATTATCCAAAGTGGAGGAAGAAAGGTAATATATAAGGATTATAAAATGGTAACTTATATGAATAAAGACTTTAAAAAATTAATACATAAAATTCAAAATTGTACTATTTGTCAAGATAAATTTGGCTTTAAACCACATCCCATATTTTTAGGAAATATCAATTCTAAAATAGTTCAAATTAGTCAGGCACCATCAAAAACAGTACATGAAACATTAAAACCATTTACTGATCAAAGTGGTAAAAAATTAAAATATGAGTGGTATAAGATAACTGATGATATCTTTTATAATCCTAACAACTTTTATATAGCGGCCCTTTCACATTGTTACCCAGGTAAAGATGAAAAAGGTAATGACAGAATACCTCCTAAAATATGCTATGAAAAATAGCTAAAAAAAGAATTACAATATATAAATAATGAATTATATATTATAATTGGGGCTAAGGTTGCTAAAGTATTCTTTCCTAAAGAAAATTTTAATGAGTTAATATTTAAAAATAATTACATAAATGATAAATTAACTATAGTACTACCTCATCCATCACCATTAAATATTAAATGGTTTAAAGAACATCCAGAATTTGATAATAGAATTGAAGAAATTAGAAAAATTATATATGATGTATTAAAAACATCTTAGAAAACAATATTGAGATAAATATACTTAGTTAAATTAACCAAATTCTAATAATTACATATACTACTTTGAAGGTGATTATTATGAATAATAATGAAGATAGAGCAACAAAAAAAGTAGTTATAGATCCAGGACATGGTGGAACTGATTCAGGAGCAGTAGGTAATAACATGCTAGAAAAAGATTATAATTTATTAATATCAAAATATATGTATGATAGATTTAAAGAACTAGGCGTGCCAGTTGCTATAACAAGAGAAGAAGATATAACTTTATCTCCCACAGATAGGGTAAATAGTATCTTATCAAAGTTTGGTAACTCTAGTGATGTGATAGTAATATCTAATCACGTAAACTCCGGAGGTGGGGAGTTCAGTTACCACTACAAAGATTTGATTGGGTATTAAGATGAGTAAATTTAAGTTTTGTTTATAAAATATAGATAAAATTAAAAAACAGTGGGAATATATGTTATAATTATAAAAGAGATGAGCAGTATTTAATCTTGGATTTAGGGTTAATATTGCTCTTTTTTAGAAGTAGTGGTGATTGTTTATGAATTATAAAGAAAGAGGATATATATTTCAAGATGCATTTACGTCTTATATTATATTTAGAGAAATTTATAAATTATTATGTGGTAATGAAGTATTAACGGAAGTTGTGCTAGATAAAAAGAAAAATAATTTTGATAAATTCGATGATTTGAAAATAATTAATAATGACAATATTAAGGAAATTCAGATAAAATATAGGGAAATGAAAACAATATTAGACTTGAATGACTTTTCAAATTATAGTGGAGATTTTAGCATTTATCAATTTGTTAAAAGTCACAAAAATAATAAAGATAGTGAATTATGTCTTATTATTAGTTTGAAAGAAATGAATATATCGGATGAACTTTCTAAATGGATTACAAAAATTGAGGATGAATCATTTTTTAAAGATTCTAATAGATATAAATTTAATATTAATAAAGAAATGATAGAACTTTTTTTTGAAAAAAGGATATCAAAAAATCCAAACTCAAAAATTGATTATTCAGATTTGTCTAAAGAAGATATTAGACATTTTTTAGAAAATTTTACTTTTGAGATAACCAGTAATTCTGTTGTTGATAATAGTATTAAAGAAGTGGTAATAGAGCAAATAGAAAATGCCATTGGAGATATATCAAATATTCCTGTAACTGTAATCTATAAAGATATGTTAGAAACAATTAGAGAATATAGAGCGGAAGATGATTATAAGAAGATTAAAATTGCTGAAATAGCTGAAAAATGGTTAAATAATATAAAATTATTTAATTATACAATACCAATTAATAATGAATTAATTATTGATAAAGATAAATATATTTCTAGAAAACAAGACATTGAAAATATTTTAGAAATGTTAAAAGATAATAATTTACTTCATGTTTATGGTGCGCCTGGTGTTGGAAAAAGTTGGTTTTCCAAAGAGTTTTCAGAATATTTAGAAAGTATAAATATAAAAAACAGTTCATATTATTTTTATTTTAATTTAGATGATGAATATGCTGAAACTAGATTAAATAAATATTGTTTTATAACTACATTTAATTATAATTTACAAAAGCTTCATGGTTATAATATAAATTTATTTAATCTTAAAATGAGTGATTTGACCTTAATTGATGATAAACATGAACATTATATAATAATTGATGGATTAGATCATATTGTGCGTGAGAGATCAACAAGCAATATTCAACTTAACGAATTATTAAATGAGATAATAATGTTTTCTAATAATAATCCACAAATAAAAATTGTTGTTTTGTCACAAGTATTAGACAATATGCCCATAAAAAATAAATATGAATTAGGTAACTTAAATAAATTACAAGTTCAGGAACTTGTAAAATTATATTCTGAAAATTATAATTTCGATTTGGATGATTTAGATAAAATTGATTTTTTTGAAAAAAGTAGTGGGAATCCATTATTATTAAAATATATGTTAATTGACTATATAATAAATGGTAATGTATTTGAAAAAAATATTACAAATTTAAATGAGTATTATGATTTAATTTTTAAAGGACAACAATTTCATATTTATTTATACTTTTCGCTTATTAAATTTCCAATTTCAATAAATGAATTACATGAAATATCATCTGTTTCAAAGAGTGAAATAGAAAAAGAATTTAAGTGTATTATAAATGTCTTATTAAAGAATGAAAAAGATGAATATATTATTTTCCATGAAAGTTTAAGAAGATATATTTTAGAATTTGAAAAAGTAAATATAGATAAACTATTAAATGACGTTTTGAGATGGTTTAAAGTAAAAGATTTGTATATGAATCCAAAAAAATTTAATTATTATCCTTCATTAGTATTAGAAAAAAATAAAATTGAAGAATATAATGAATATTTTGATTATGAAAAAATTAAGTTAGCAATTATAAATAATGGTTATTCTGAAAATGAAGTATATACTTTTATATCAAATAATTATAAAATTTATCAAATAAAGCAAGATTTTCAAATGCTATATTATTTTGAACATTTTCATGATATTTATAGTACCTTCATCTATGACTTTGATATAAATATATTTGAAAATTATATATATATGTTATTTTATTTGGGAAAATATGATTTGATAAGAAAATTAATTTATAGTAAAAGATTTTCTAAATATTCTAATTTTGAACAACAGTGGGAATATATGCAAAAAATAATTGTTTTTCTTTTAAGAAACAAGTTTGAAATGAATTATGAAGAAATTATCAATCAGTATTTTAATAGTTATGAAAAAAATAAAATATTAAAAATTAATAGGTTAAATGTTATAAATTCACCAGATAGCATTATACTTATTTTTGAATATTTGAAATATAAAAATATATTAGATTTATCATCAACGAATAATAACATGGATGTTAATTCTAAAATATATAAAATTGTAGATGATTTATTAAAAAGAAAAAGTGATAACTTTATTAAAATATTTTATGAAAAAAATATACTTATTCCTATAACAAAAAAATATAGTACAGAAGAATTAAATAACATAATAACTGAAGAAATATATATTTCTTCCACCAAAAATTTATTATTACTTATTAACTATGTTTTTAATAATGATTTAGAAACTATAGATACAATAATTTCTTCTTGGAATGATTATTTTTCAGGAGCACCATTGGTATATAAGTTTATATGTGAGTTTATACAGTTATTAATTAAAGATGATTCTAATGATGAAGATTTTATTAAAATTTTTAATAATTATAATTTTGACAAATTGAATTTTGAAGGGTATATCACTGCATATAGTAATGATGAATTAAATTTTCTTGGTAGATTAATAGTTTTAAGTAAGAATAAAGATTTTATCATAGAAGAATTTATGCATTTTAAACAAAAAATATTAAATGAAAGAAATGGAAAAAACTATCATGATGGAATTGTTTCTCTATTAGGTACTATTTATTCACAAATAATCAGTAATGTTAAACAGTATTCAGTAATTTTATCAGAAACTTGTTTAAAGTCTTTATTAATAACTACTGAATATCAACAGAGTAATATATCAGAATTTGAGAATAACTTAACTAATTATATTTTGGGTTTAATTTCCGGTTACAATTTTGAGATTTATTTTGATAATATAATAAATTGCATGTTTAGTTATGGAAGTTATAGAGATATTCAAATTTGGGAATTAAAGGATATTTTATATAAATTAATTTCATCAAATCAAATAAGTTTGGATAAATTTATGCAATTAGTTATTATTGCATATAATGCGATAGATAGAATGGATAGAGCAAAAGATGTATGGTTTATACCTAATGAATTAATAAAAATATACTCTGAAAAAGTGTCGGCTATTGATGCGATGAATGTATTTTTTAGTTCATTAGAAATGTTGGATTTTTATATTAGGGATTGTGATGAATTATTTTATAGTTTATATGATAATATAAATACTAAAGAAAGTAGAAAATTAAAAGTAATATATAATTATTGGAAATTCATGAATATGAATGTTGAATATCAATTTTCTGATAATCAAACTCCTTTGAAAGCATGTATAAAATTTTCTAATAAAAGAGAGTATGCCTTTATTAAAAATAATGTTTTAGAAACTTTGAAAACTAATCATAGTAATTTGAATTATAATATAATAGAAGAAAATTTTAAAAAGAAAAAAACCATATTAAAATATATTGAAAAACCATCTAATTTAAATACTTATGATTCAGAAAAATATTATACTAATTCTTTAAAATATAACTCATTTGTTGAAATGATAAATGATATTAATGAAAGTCATGTAGATTGTAGGTCTATAGAATATGAAAATTTTATAGAAAATTTAAAAAAGTTAGATAATCCACAGATAATATATGATTCTTTCATAAAAATTGAAAATTCATATGAATTAAATTATATTTACAATATTTTAAATAGGAATAATTTTAATTACAATAGTTTAAATAGTGACCTTGTAGTTGAACTTTTAGTGGGCATATACTATAAAAGTTTGGGAAATGTTTCAAACATGTATTATGATGAAATTTACGAAAAAGCATTAGAAATTTCTCCAACTAAAGCGAAATTGATTTTAAAAAAATATATAGTAAATGATTTAAATCCTAACATAGGAAGAAAATCAGGTAAATTTTATAAATATCTATTGGAGGATAATGAATTAGAAAAAGTTTATAAAAATGTTGTAAATATATATTTTTCAAGATTGCCAAACTATAAAATATTTAATAAAATATGGGATATGTCAACATTTGATAAAAATGACATTTTATTGAACTATTTTTTAATAAAGTTAATGTATTCTAAAAAAAATAATAATTTGTCCATAATTAATGAAGTAATTTTAATCAAATTATTTGAATTAAAAAAAATTAATTTAAATAAAATTGTTTATTTGGAAAAATCAGATGGTAATTCAATAAAATATTTACTAGATTTTTTAAAAATGTATAAAAATATTTTGAGGTTAAATTATCAAGGATTCATGAACTATTGTGTATATAAAGAAAAAAACATTTTAAAGTTTGAAATGAATATTTCAAGAACTGCTATTGAAGAAGTTACTGGAACTAGAATAAATGATGAATTAAAGTCTATATTAATCCCTAATTTTAGAGGGATAGCAATAATAGAATCTGATAAAGTTTATAGGTATAATGCTAATTTAATTCAAGATTACGGAGAAGGATTAGCTGATAGAAATTTGAAGTATAGAATACTTGAAATATCCAAATGTAATTTTGTAAGTTATTTAAAAAACAAAATTGAATCCAAAGTTTTAATGAAAATATATTTTGTAAAAATTAAAAGAATTATCAAAAAAACATATATAAATTTTGGGAATATATTATTTATATATCATTGTAATAAAAGATAGTATTATAGGAGTTGATAAAATGATTTATATTACAGGAGATACGCATAGAGAATTTTATAGATTACGTGATATAGAAAAAAATAAAAGTAATATGTTAATTATATTAGGTGATGCCGGAATTAATTACTATTTAGATGAAAGAGATAAAATGTTAAAAGAACAATTAAATAGTTATGATATAAAATTATTTTGTGTTCAAGGTAATCATGAAGAAAGACCGGAAAATATATTAACATATAAAGAAATTGATATGTTTGGTGGTAAAGTATTTATTGAAGAAGAATATCCGAATTTAATATTTGCTAAAAATGGCGAATTGTATGATATAGATAATAAAAAAGTATTAGTAATTGGTGGTGCTTATTCCGTTGATAAAAATTATAGAATAATATATGGTCATCCATGGTTTAAAGATGAACAACTTAGCAAAGAAGAAATTGATAATATTTTAAATAAATATAAAGGACAACATATCGATATTGTTTTATCACATACTTGTCCATTAAAGTATGAACCTACCGAAGTATTTATAAAAGGTATTGATCAATCTCATGTAGATAAAAGTATGGAAAAGTTTTTAGATAAAATAGAGCAATCTATAGATTATGATAAATGGTATTGTGGACATTATCATACTGAAAAACAAATTGATAAATTAGAGTTTATGTTTGGAAGAATTAAAATATTTAATAAAGACGAATTTTATCCTAAGTATGATAGAAATGGTTATGAAATAGTAAGAGATGCTTATAGTCAAAATGAAGTGATGGGAAAAGAAGTATTTTGTCCTAAATGTAATTCTAAAAATATTTTAATACAAAAGGGAGATGGACATAGAATTAATGGTGCTGATTTTATAGCTGTTATTTGTCATGATTGCAAAAAGGTATATGGATTTAATGATGTTAAATACAAATTTAATTGTCCTAAAGAATTATAAAATTTTGCTAAAGATTTAGATTTATGCCAGACTTTTAAAATTTTATATGTTATAATTATGTTATACAGTTATCAACATAGATTTATGTTGTTTTAAAAGGAGGTAATTATGATACGTGTAGCAACAGTATTTAGTGGCATTGGTTCTATAGAACATGCTTTAGATAGATTAGAAATTCCACATCAAATTGTATTTGCTTGTGATAATGGGGATATTCCTGTTGAATATGATGAAGAAAAAGAATTAAATAAAATAAAGAAAATGAAATCTAAACTAGAGAAAAAAAAGTATGTAGATGAATTATATTCATCACAAAGTTCAAAGCAAAATTATGTAAAAAAAAGTTATATGGCAAATTATGATCTAAATGAAGATGATTTTCATTTAGATATAAAATTACTAGATGGTACAGATTATAAAGATAAAGTTGATTTATTTGTTGGTGGTAGCCCATGTCAATCTTTTTCTATGGTTGGAAAGAGAAAAGGACTAGAAGATGCTAGAGGATTACTTATATTTCAATTTTGTAGATTAGTAGATGAAATTAAACCAAAAGTGTTTATATATGAGAATGTAAAAGGTCTATTAAATCATGATGGTGGTAAAACTTGGGAGAAAATACAAAAAGAATTTGAAAAACTTGGATATAAAATACATAAGCAAATAATGAATTCTAAAGATTATGGTATACCTCAAAATAGAGAAAGATTATTTGTTATAGGATTTAAGGATCATTCTGTGAAATTTTCGTTCCCTAAACCTATGAAATTAGATATTACTATGAAGGATTTATTAGAAGATAATCCAGATTCCAAATATTATTTGAATGATAAGGGGATAGCATTTGTTACAAATCAAAAAAATTTACAAAAAAGATTTACTCAAATTAATGGAGATATTGCTTTATGTGAAAAAGCAAATCAACAATTTAATTGGCATGGTGATTTTATTTGTGAAGGACCAAAAGAAGTTGATAATAAATATTTTTTATCAGATAAGGTTACAGAGTATGTGATGAAAACTGGGACTAAAAATTTTTATTCTAAACCCGAAATAGATTTAGATATAGCTAGACCATTATTATCTACAATGGGAAAAATGCATCGAGCAGGTGTTGATAACTATATATCTAAAGACAATAGAATTAGAAAGTTGACTCCTAGGGAGTGCTTAAGATTAATGGGGTTTGATGATAGATTTAAAATTGTTGTTAGTGATACACAGATGTATAAACAAGCTGGTAATAGTATTGTATCTAATAATTTCATTGAGATACTAAAACAATTAGATCTTTCAATGTTTGGTGGTGAAGAAAATGAATAATAAAATAATTATTGATGGAGCAGAATATAATGTGTTGGACGCTAAAGAATGTATTACTATTCCTGATTGTTTTGTAAAAGATTCAAATAAAATCGGTACAGGCCATGGAGAAGCAAAACTTTATGTCGGTCAAACTACAGATGGTTCTACTTTAGATTTCTTTGAAAATTTTGATGGAAAATGTGTTATAAAAAAAGAGGATTTAATTAGTTATTTAATGGATAGTGAAAACGAATATAAAAGACCTGATCAAGAATATAGAAACAAAGCGAATATGCCTCAAATTTTCTCTAATCATTATGACAAAATTTATAATCTTGAGGAAGATTTTTTATATTTTAATATTTATAGGGTAGACGTTAAACCACCTAGAATTTATATTAATTCACGCTCTCTTGCATATGATTTAATTAGAGAAATTTCTTTGCCTAACATCTCTTATGTGGCTATTTTAAAATTACAGAAGGATGAAGAGTTATTATATTATTTTAGACCTTTTGTAGAATATAATAAAGAATTATTGTATGAAGAAGAAATTGCTGAAATTGAAGAAGATGAAAACATTACTACATCAGAAAGAGAAAGTATTATTAAATCTCGTGTTGGACAAGGAAAATATAGAGAAAAATTATTAGATGAATGTCCTTATTGTCCAATAACAATGGTAAATGATGAAAGATTATTAATAGCATCTCATATAAAACCGTGGGCTAAATCTACTAATTTTGAAAAGACGGATCCAAAAAATGGATTTATGTTAACTCCAACATATGATAAATTATTTGATAGAGGTTTTATATCTTTTGAAAATGATGGAACTATGTTAGTATCCCCTTGGATTTCACCGATGAATCAAAAAAGACTCGATATATTTAATGGCAAAAAAATAAGAATGCTTCCTACCGAGGGGCGTGAAGCATATTTATATTATCATAGGGAACTTGTATTTAAAAAATAATTAAAAAATTTATATATATGTGTCGATAATATAAAAACTATTAAAGTATCTATTTACTGAAATGTAGTATTTATAAGTGTTTAGAAAGATTTTGTACAACATTTTTATCCATATAGATACGACATTAATTACTAATTGACTTTCAACAATCATGTGATACAATATAGTAGAATATGAAATAATAATGCAATTAGATGTATTTATGGCATTGATCTTACAGAAAAGGTCAGTGCTTTTTTTTCATATTCAAAAATCCCCCTTTAAATTCAATATAAAAAGTTTGGTACTAAGTGTTAATTGTATTTTTATATTTTTTTAGTACCAAAAACCTTAGTAAGTTATTTTAAAAAATGTGTACGATTGTATAACATACCTTATAATATAAGGAATCAAAAGTATACAATTGTATAACAAATATTAAAAGTGTAAACACTAATTAATTTTATAAATACTTATAAAATAAGGTAAAACTCACCACTGGTGAGTTGTTTGTAAACAGGTTTATCCTGCTTTATCAAAATCCTTTTCTTAAAATAGTGTTTAAAAATTAACGTGCATACTTTGGGACCAATTTTTTAGAGAGGAGAGTGAAAAATGGCTTTAGCAAAAAATAATCAAGTTAAATTTAGAATTGACGACCATAAAAAAATGGCTCTTAAAAGAGTGATAGAAAACAAAAAAGTTACAATACAATCTATAATGGAAACTTTATTAATAGAATATATTATAAAAAATATTGATTCAGTTATAAACGAAGAATAATCCTTATATCAAAATAATATAGGGATTTTTTTATTGAATAAAAGGGGGAATATAAAATGGATTTAAACAATAATAAAATAAATAAAAACAACATAACTTTAAGTAGGTGTTGCTATGAATGAAAATAATATAACTTTTAAAGATCTTATTTTAAAATATCTTATCGAAGAGATAGAAAAAGAAAATAATGCGCTGTAATTTTTTTAATAATGCGGTATTATTAAATTGTCTTAATACTCAGTCAAGTAAGAAGAAAAGGAGGATTGAATGTATAATACTTACTTAACTGAAATGGATTTCAATGTTGGAATCTATATAAGATTATCTCAAGAAGATAAAGATAAAAAATATGAATCTGATAGTGAAAGTGTTATTAATCAAAAAGAATTACTAAGAAGTTATGTTAAAAATAATAATTTTAATCTGTGTGGAGAATATATAGATGATGGATATTCTGGAACTAATTTTGATAGACCTGGATTTCAAAAAATGTTAGAAGATATAAAACAAAAAAAGATTAATTGCGTAGTTGTTAAAGATTTATCTAGATTTGGTAGAGATCATGTTATGACAGGGTATTATATTGAAACATTTTTTCCTGAGAATAATATAAGATTTATATCTATACTTGAATCATATGATAGTTTTAAAAATCAAGCTAGTAATGATTCTTCAACATTTATAATTGCTTGTAATGATTATTATAGTAAACAAAATTCTATAAAGATAAGAAATGTATTAAATGATAAAAGAAAGAATGGTAAATTTATAGGAAGTCAGCCATGTTATGGTTATATGAGAGATCCATTAGATAAAGGACATTTAATACCTAATCTAGAAACTGCACCAATTGTAAAAAAAATATTTAATTGGAGAGCAGAGGGAATAGGACCAACAGAAATAGCAACAAGATTAAATGATATGAATGCACCTACACCAGCAGGATATAAGAAAACTAATTATTCTTCTAGATTGATTGATAGAGATAGTTGGAATATATCAACAGTAAAGAAAATTTTAAGTAATAGAATTTATACTGGCGATATGGTTCAGCACACTCAAACAAAAGTAAATTATAAATCAAAGAAGAAAATAACTTTAGATGAAAGTTTATGGGTAATAGTTGAAGATACTCATGAACCTTTAGTGGATAAAGAAACTTTTAAATATATTAAATCTTTAGGAAAAAGAAAAACTAGAAATTATAGTTTAAAAACAGAAAGACCAAAAAGAATTTTAGAAGGTAAAATATTTTGTAAAGAGTGTGGTAATAGATTATCTGTTTATTACAGAAAGAAACTTGATTACTGGTCAATTAATTGTAATAAATATTCTAGAGATCCAAAGAGAGGAAGATGTAGTTCACATTTTTATCCATATGATTATTTAGAAGAACAAATACTAGAACAATTTAATAATTCAGTATCAACATTTATAAAAGAGTTAGATGTAGAAGAATTAAATAAAGAAGTACAAAAAAATGTTCATAGAGAAACAGAAGATATAGATAAAAAAATAAATGATTTATTAAAAGAAAAAGAACAAATCATGAATAAATTATCAACATTATATAATGATAGATATAATAATGTTATTTCGACTCAATTATATAAAGAATTATCTACAGAATCAGAAATTAAACTCAAAAAAATTAATAGCATAATAGAAGAAGAAAAATTAAAAAAACAAAATATAAAGAATAAAACAAATATACTACCAGATTATACTAAAAAGATAAAAGAGCTGTTAGATTTAAAGAAAACTAAAAAAGAATTAATTAATACATTAATAGATAAAATAGTAATTGATGAAAATAGAAATATAACCATTATGTTTAAGTATAATGTAATACCAAAAATTAATTTTATATATGAAAATAGGAATTTAGTTAGAAATCATTATGGAAGAATTGGCAAAAAGAAAGATTAATGTTATAATAATTAGCCATAAGGAGAAATTATATGAAAGAATTAGAAATTTATACTGGAAGTTTAAAATATAGAGATATAGATTTTACTTTTGTGTTTGATAAGAAAAAATTGAAATTAATACCGCCAAAAGAAGAAAAAGAAACGATTGAACGATGGTTTATGAAGAAATTAGAAACAGGTATATACACTTTAGGTGAACCTTTGTATATTGAGGAAACTTTAGTTGGGACATGTAATGAAACTGGAAACAATATTATTTTTATTCCAGATACATACGATGTTGGAAGAATAAATTCTGTACTGATAGTTAATGTGAAATATTTTATAATAAATAAATTAAGAAAAGAAACAATAGACAGAATTGCTATCAAAGGACCAGAAATAAATTATATATATCCAACGACTATAGCATTAAATAAATTAAAGTGGGGAGAAGATGGAACTTTAGGTGTTGATACGCGCCCATTTAGAGAAACTACAACTGATAAAGAAATGTTTAAAATAGATGATACGGAAATTTATATGTATTTCGGTATTTCTATATCTAGTAGTTATAAAATAGGAGAAGCCCCTTTAAATATGAATTCTACTTTATATTTAGAGTTTGAACCTACTAATAATTATGAATTTATTATTAAATTACTGGAATTAACAAAGAAATTTGTACAATATTTGTGTTATAGAAGAAATATTATTTTTACGAGTGTTGAAATATCTGCTCCGGCCGATAATGGGTTACATCAACATTTTGCAACGTTGTATAAAAGCGAAGATAACGAAAGTGATGTAGAATTGTATCCATTAGAAAAAGGTAAATTTATAAAATATGAATATATAAAAGGTGCTATGGGTAATATTATGAATGACATAAACAGTAAAAGTATTTATTTTGAACATATCCCAGATACATATGAATCTGGAAGAAGAATTAATGCAGGAAGATTTGTGATGATAACAGCTGGATTTGAATGGGAATTTAAAAGAAATTATCCTAACGGTATTAAAAAAAGTGAAAAAACGATAATAGCTGAACAAAATGTAACAAACAAAATTGAAAATTTAATAAATAATAATTCTGGAAAGACGAAAGAAATATTTAAGTTTTTGAAAAAATTAATAAAAACAGATAGTTTAAAATCTAGTATAGTTCAATATGGGAAAGATTATAGTGATATTTCTGATATATTTGGTAATCACTTATATAGTTTAAATGGTGAAAAACTAAATTATACTAAAATGGGAAATAGATTATCAACGCAAAGAAATCATTTTGCACACGGAGACATAGATCAAGAATTTATAGGATTATCTTTACTTGATTTAATTTATTTAGAATATGTTATATATATTATGCAACTTAAGTATTATGGAGTAGATGATGATAAAATAAAACATGTAATTAACGAATTGTTTAGATGCAATATAATGATATAAGAATTACTTTTATACCGCAAACGGAACAATGTGGAACAAAAGTAAATAATTAACAGCGGTAACTAAACTCCGGAGGTGGCGAAGGTGCTGAAGTAATCTATGCCCTTAGAAATTCAGATACCCTCGCCAAAAACGTCCTAAACAATATTGGCGCTACAGGACAGACTACCAGAAAATACTATCAGAGAAGACTTCCTAGTGATACTTCTAAAGATTACTACTTTATACATAGAAATACTGGTAATACTCAACCAATAATTGTCGAATATGGTTTTATTGATAATGCCAAAGATGTAAATTTTCTAAATAATAACTACCAACAACTAGCAGAGGCTGTAATTTCAGCAGTAGCAAATTATGCTGGTGTCCCATACACTTCTCCTGAAGGAATAACATCTAATACCTATATCGTCCAAAAGGGTGATACCCTATATAGCATTGCCAATAAACTTGGAACTACAGTACAAGAGCTAACTAAATTAAATAATTTAACTAGTTCATCACTCAGTATCGGTCAAGTACTAAAAATACCTACTGAAGAAGTCTATGAGGGAGAAGAAAATATTTATATCGTAAAAGCCGGAGATACTTTATATTCCATAGCTAGAGACAACAATACAACTGTTGATACTATAAAAGAATTAAATAATCTCACTAGCAATACTCTTCAAATTGGACAGTTACTTAAATTGCAAAGCCCTTTAATTCCAGAAGAAACATATACTGTTCAAAAAGGCGATTCTCTCTATTCAATTTCTAAAAAATTCAACACAACTGTTGATGCCTTAAAAGAAGCAAATAATCTTACTAGTAATATTTTATCCATCGGTCAAGTACTAAAATTACCTACTGCTAGTGAAACTACCACAACAATTACTTATACGGTAAAAAGTGGAGATTCCTTATATTCCATTGCTAGGGAATATAACACAACTGTTGATGCTATTAAAAGTGAAAATAACTTGCAATCCAACTTGTTAAGTATCGGCCAAGTGTTAAAAATACCAAAAGAAGCTAGTTTGGAAACTACCTATACCGTTAAAAGTGGTGATAGTCTCTACTCTATAGCTCGAAAATATAATACAACAGTTGATAAATTAAAAGAGCTCAATAACCTATCTTCTAATCTACTTAGTATCGGTCAGATTCTAATAGTTCAATAACTACAAAATAAAACAGTAGTAAAAATGCTACTGTCTTTTTATTTTAATATTTAGCTATTCTTCTTCCTTTAATAGAATAGGTCTACTATTTATATTCTCTGCCGATACACATACATAATTCTTATTTTTAAAATTACTAACTATATCTTCACAATTATCTTTACCATAAATATTTATCATGCCATTTAGAACATCTTTAGGATAATACGTAAGAACGTACTTACCGATTACTATTTCATGTTCATATACTTCTTTAAAACCTATTTCATCAAAAAAATCTTTATCATAACGCATATCTTCTTCCCCTAGTATTAGATATTTAATACCATTTAACTTATCATATAATGACTTTAATTCCTCTAAAGTTCCTATCCCAAAATTACCCAAATGATATACTATATCTTCTTTATTTACAATACTATTCCAATTTTCTATTAAAATATTATTATAGTCCTTATTTTCAATATTAAAATTTGTATTGGCAATTACATATATTCTTTTCATTACAGCACTTCCTTTTGAAATATTATAACATGTATATTTTAAGAAGTAAATTAAATAAATATCTTAGTTTCTAAAACAAATTTAGTAATATTATGAATAGATTTCGCTATTGCTTTTTTTCCATTTAATTTTTTCCTAATAGATATTATTCAATTAATTTATTATTATATTTTTAATTTCTAATGTACTAGCGGTCATTTATAAAGTTAGATTATGTATGAAAATAACAATTATATTTTATATCAAAGTGTTAATAATATATGTGAAAGGAGACTTCTATGAAAGAAAATAATGAACTAGTATTACATATTTATCAAGATGCCGAGATGGCTTCTTATACACTAACTAAACTTCTTGAAGATTTAAAAGACAAAGATAATAAAATTAAACAAGTACTTGAAGATGTTCTTAAAGAGTATGAAGAATGGAAGAGTAAGACTAAAAAGTATTTAAAAAAAGAAAAAGCTGAAATATCCGAAACTGGTATATTTGAGAAAATGATGGCAAAAATGGGCATCAGCAAAGAAGTCAAACACGATAATAGTGATTCTGCTATAGCGGACCTTCTTATTAAAGGTGTATCGATGGGAACTATCGACATGGAAAAGAAAATTAAAGATTATGAAAAGGAAGCATCCGATAAAGATTTGGAACTAGCTAAAGAGTTTTTACAATTTCAAGAAAAAACTATAGATATTTTTAAAGAGTATCTATAGCTTTTTACTTTTAATATACTAGTATTTATTTTTATCTTTTATTTAACTAATATTTATAGGTGATTATATATTTTTTGATTAAATTAACTTCTCCATAACTAGCTTTTATAACTTTTTCTTTTACTATTATATCCTTATTGGTCATATTGGTATATGTAATTATTAAATTAGATGTTTTTTTACACTTCTAATCTATATAAAAGGAAAATATTATAAATAATACTAAAGAAAGTTATACATTCTTGTGTATAACTTCCCTTTCATCAACTATTTCATTGTAAAAAACATTTAATTCACCACGATAATTTTTAGCCCAAGGTTTATTACGTCCATAATAATGAATAATAACACTGTTTTTTCTTACCCAATTCAAATCTATTTTATTTTTATTATTTAAGTTATATAAATTATATCCTCTCTCACCTAAATTATAAATTAGGGCATCAACCAACATGACTTTATCACCATATAAAGCACTTAATATATCTTGATCAGGTAACATCAATTTATACTTATTTTTATCTACAAAGTTAATAACGTCTCTTTCAATATTGGTTTTTCTTAAAGCCTTTAAATTCATCAATAAAACCCCTGTATTAACATAAACATTACTACTGTTCATATTTAATCTAACTTCATGAAACTTATGAATAAATTTTCGAACATGCGTAGTGGCAATAAAATAATTATTTTGAAAATCCATATCATAAAGTTTTTGTAAGGAATTAATAACAACTATATCTGTATCTAAATATAATATTTTATCAATATCTTGTGGTAAATATTTAGTTGCAAATAATCTAAAATATATTTCAATAGGATATCTTTTTTCTACAACTGGGAAATTATCAATTTCACTATCAGGAATATTTATTAAATGTATAGTAATTTTTTTTGATAAATTTTCTTGAATATTTTTAATATCTAAATCAGTTATATCTTTAGCCATAACAAAAACATCAAATAATACATTATCATTACTTTTTTGTAAAGATTTTAATAAAATTAATAGTTGTTTCAAATAATTTCTATTTATAGTCACCAATATATTCATAATTATCACACTTAAATTATAACATAAATATAAAACAAAGCAAACTAAATCTTGAGTTTATTTTAAAATTTTCTGTAGTGGAACTAATATATTGTTTTATAAAAAAGACAATCTATTATAAAAATAAACTGTCTTTTCTTCTTTTACTTGATCTCTACTTTATTTGTCTTAACATCCATAACAATCGGCAAGATAATTGGAACTCTTCCCGTTTTATCCGATAATATTGGCATAAGACCATTAATCATTTCCGTCTTCATGTCATTAAAATTAAATATTTTTTTAGCAAGTTCGTTTCGAATAATCTCTTCTGCCTTATTTTGCACTTCTCGAATAAGTTCAGCATTTTCATTTACCAAAATATATCCTCTAGTAGTAATAGCAGGACTACTCAAAAGTACTTTATTTTGAAGATCAATATTGGCAATGATAACCAAAATACCATTATTACTCATCAGAATTCTATCCTTAATAACGGCACTTCCTACATCTCCAATACGCGATCCATCGACATAAACTTCACCTGCTTGAACTTTTCCACCCTTTTTTAGAGTACCTTTACATAAATCCAAAACATCGCCGTTTTCTAAGACAAAAGTATTTTCTTTATCTACACCACACATCACTCCAAGGTCAGCATGAGTTTTAAGCATTCTAAATTCACCATGATAAGGAACAAAGTATTTAGGTTTAAATAATCTTATCATGAGCTTAAGTTCTTCTTGATTAGCATGTCCTGATGAGTGAATATCTACAGTAGAATTAGTAAATACTTTAACGCCTTTCTTGTATAGTTTATTAATCGTTCTTGATACTGAAGCCGTATTTCCTGGGATAGGAGAAGAAGAGAATATAACAACATCATTAGGCATTAGTGTAATTTGTCTATGCGTACCACTGGCAATACGTGATAGTGCTGCGAGTGGTTCACCTTGACTACCTGTACATAAAAGACATACTTCACTAGGCTTCATATGATTAGCTTCTTCCGCTGTAACAATAATACTCTTATCTTTAAAATATCCACATTTAAGGGCAATATCAACAGTATTCTCCATACTTCTTCCAAATAGAGCAATCTTTCTATTATTCTTTTTACAAGTTTCAATAATATGTTTAATTCTATATACATTTGAAGCAAACGTAGCGAGAATAATTCTATTGTATTTACAAGTAGCAAAAATCTCTCCTAAATTTTCATCAACTACAGATTCACTAAGCGAAGTTCCAGGAGACAGAGCATTAGTAGAATCACTCATAAGTACTGCTACCCCTTTTTCACCTAATCTAGCCATCTTATGTAAATTAGCCATTGGTCCAATAGGAGTCATATCAAACTTAAAATCTCCAGTCATGACAATAGTACCATCAGGAGTACCAATTGCAAGACCATGAGAATCAGGAATAGAGTGAGTTGTTCTAAAAAATTCTACATTAAAGTATTTCGTTTTAACAATAGTGTTTTCATCGTAAACAATTAAATTTTTATATATAATATTTCTTTCATCTAATTTCTTTTCAATAAGCTCTTTAGCGTTCGCTGGAGCATAAATTTTAGGAATATTCACACTTTGAAGTAAAAAGGGAATACTTCCAATATGATCTTCGTGTCCATGCGTAATAAAAAGTGCCTTAATTTTACTTTCATTTTCTTTTAAAAAGGTATAGTCGGGAATAACATAGTCGATTCCAAGTAGTTCATCATCTGGAAACATAACACCAGAGTCGACAATAATAATTTCCGAATCATGCATTACTACATACATGTTTTTACCGACTTCACCAAGTCCCCCAAGAGGGATTATTTTTGTATTCATTAAATTCTCCTTTCTCTAAATTTTTTCGTTAAAAAAATAAAACTACAAAAATGTAAAATTAAAAAGAATAACCACTGCATTAAATTATACTACATATTTTATAAAAAAGCAAATGTTTTGTTAAGTTCAGAGCCTGTAGTCTCCTCACTTTTTTTGAAGCCTAAGGTCTTCAAAAAGAAATTAATAGCCTAAGGTCTATTAATTTAATAGTTTATTATTAAATTATTTTACCATTTACAGATTTTACATACTATTAAATAAAAGATAGAATTATAACTTAATAAATGATAAAATTAAAATAGGAGATGAGAAATATGGAGTATAATGAAAAATATGTAAATGACTATCCAGAACAATCTTATTTAAAGTTTTTATTAGATCCTAAATTGTTAAATGGTTTAGCAGTAAATTACAAACATAGATATGAACAAGATAAAAAGGTGGATGGGTCATTAATATTATTTCAAGAATCATTAAATAATTATGTAGTTAAAAGAATAAAAAAAAATCCTGAATTTATAAAAACAACTGAATTTAAAAATTATATAGAGCATCTAAAAGAATCAATAAACTTAAATACCGGATACTTTTTTCAAAGCTGTTTTTTTCATTGCTTTACAAGAGAAGAACTAATACAAATGCTAGGTAGTGAAGTTTATAATAAAATAAATCAGAGTACAAATGAAAAGATAAATAGTATTAAAGTAATTAATGAAAAGATTTCAAGAAATGAGCAAATAACACAGCAGGAATTAAACAAAATTTGCGATGTATATGCATTTAATCGTGATCCTAATAATCAGTATCATAAAAAATTAATTGAATATATATTTAATAATTTAACAAAATCTAATTCTAAATTAGAATGTAGTGAATATGTGCTAGATGCAATTTTATCATTTATACCTAAATTCTATCCTAGAGAAAATGGATTCAATCCGATGAATTCTAGAATAGTTGCAGATGATAAAAATGTTAAAGGTCCAGGTGTATCACATCGCCAATCACATGTTTATATGAATAGAGAAATTTTTAAACATATAAATTTTAAAAGCATAAATGACATAGACAAAACATATGTAAAAAAAGGAACAGATTTCACATTTTTGATGATAGTGGCATATCACGAGTTCTCACATCAATATCAGACGCATATGTCAAGAAAAAGTACATTTAATAGTGAAGGTTATATGATGTTAAAACGAGTCATCCTAGATAACGAATTAAAAGATTATGCTGAAAATCATGATTCAGATGATATAGAAGTTGATGCTACAGAAAAAGGTTGGGATGTTTGCCAAAAGTTTTATTCAGATGTTATACAAAATAGTAAGTTAAGGGAAGAATTATGCAAAAAATCACAATTAAATAGCCAAGGTACAGCTAACAGAAGATTTGAATATGAAAAAACTGATGCTACTACAAAAACTTTTTCAAAAACCTCTTTTTATGATGTAGCACACTTAAATGATATTATTTCTAAAAAACCACAATATATACAAAAGTTTCCTATGCTAAAAACATTTTATGATGAAAAAGGTAATACAACATTAGACTTTTTAAAGATAAATAATATTTGTAATACATCAGTAGGAGCAGATTATTTAGCATATTTATGTATAAATTTTCCAAGAAAAGTATCAAATTATTTAAATAATCTAAATGAAAGTGAATTATCTTTGGCATTATCAAATATGAGCTACTGCTTTTCAAGGTATAGAAAGCCTATAATTTATTCAAATTATAATGATAGGAATAATTTGAATGGTGAATATAAAAAATCAGAAAAATCACAAGAAAAGATAGAATTAAAAAATTATCAAACATTATTAAAACTATATGGAAGTATGAAATTTATTTTATCAAGCGGAGAATTAGCATTAAAAAAGACATATTTAGATCTTATAGAACATTCTATGGAATTTGCTCAGCAACAATATGAAAAGGATGAAATAAAACCCAAAAAATAGCATGTAGGAAAATTGGAAAAATGAATAACATGGAAAGAATATACCATAAATTAGTAAGAGAATAATATTCCAAACATAATAAAAGAAAAAGATGAATAACCTTACTAAAATATTATCAGATAAAGAGTACAAAGAAGAACTAGAAAAAAGTTATATGAAGAATATAATGAGGTATTAGATTCTGGTGGTAGTAATAGAATAGAAGAACTATCGTTTATTCTTGAGGTAATAAAACCATTAGGAAAATTGGAACATACTACACTAGAATAAATAATTAATATTGCCCACATAAAAAACAATAAAAGAAGAGCATTTAAAGATAAAGAGTTTTTAGAAAAAGTAATAGATAAAAAATAAATAGTATGATAGAATAATATCAAGAGGTGAAGATAGTATGAAGTGTATACTTATGAATAAAAATACAAAAGTTTTATCAGCAGAATATCATTCTTCGCTAGGAGTATTTACTGATGTTTATGATATCTATGATATAGACTTTGCTCCAGTAATTTTAAAAAATATTTATAACAAAGAAGAAAATTTAAAAGTAATACTATCTAACTGGTTTAAAGGTAGAGGTATTCCTTTATGGAGAGATGATTTGGATTTATTACTTACCAAATTAAATATTTCTGCTCCTACTGAATTATTAGATAAGGCATTTGGATTATCACTATCAGATCAATATTGGATTAAGCCATATGATTCTAGAATAGAATATAAAGATATTAATTTTTTTGAACATGATTTTAAAGATACTGAGTTTATAGATGCAACTTTTTCTAATAATACAGAGACTAGTACAACAATAAGTTTAATTTCTCCAAATAATACAACTGATGGTAGATTAAAGAAAACCTGGATAATTGATGATAATAAAAGATACTTATTAAAGGGCGGATATAAAAATGAAGTATTACAACCATTTAATGAAGTATTAGCCTCAATGATTAGTAAACGTCTAGGATTTAATTATGTATCATATACCTTAGAGATAGTTAAAGATAAAGTAGTATCAAAATGTGAATGTTTTATAAATAAGAATACTGAGCTAGTTTCAGCATATCAAATACTATATAATAATTGTGATAAAGATAATGCATATGAAACATATATTGATTTACTTGAAAAAAAAGGAATAAAAGATGCTAGAAGTTCTTTAGAAAATATGTTTATCTTAGATTATATTATGTTAAATGAAGATAGACATCTTAATAATTTTGGTATTATTAGAAATGTTGAAACATTAGATTGGATTGGTACTGCACCAATATTTGATACTGGAGAATCTTTAAATATAATAGATTATAGTGATGAAGAAGTAATAATTAACGGAGAAGGAAGATTCTTTTACAATATTAATAATTTTGATGATATACTTGATTGTATTAAAGATTTAAAAAAATATGATTTAAATAAATTAGATGGAATATGTGAGGAATTTGATGATTTATTACATAAATATCAACCAATTACCAAAATGACTGATAGAAGAATAAATAAAATATGTACTTTACTTTTTAGTAGGATTATCAAACTAAAAAAGAAGATAGATAGCAAATAATATAAAAAAAACACTTGTATTAATAACTAAAACTGTGTTATAATATAACTGTCTTGAGAAAGAGTGGCATAAAAATCCACTCTTTTATATATATTTAGGAGGAACTTATGAAAACTGAAGATAAGGTAAAAGACTTATTAGAAAAGGAAGTAGAAAAGCTAGGAGTAACTATTGATTCAGTTAAATTAGAAAAAGAAGGAGGAAACCTTTTTCTTAGAATCGTAATCGATAGAGAAGAAACAATTGATATTGATACTTGTGTTGAAGTTACCAATCTTGTAAATCCATTACTTGATAAAGCCGATTTAATTGAAGAATCATACATTCTAGATATATCTACAAAGGAGAAGGGAAGATAAAGATGAATCAAAAACAGATGAAAGAATTCATGAAGGCATTAGATGCTATCGTCGAAGAGAAGAAAATTGACAAAAAGATAATTGTCGAAGCTATGGAACAGGCTATGGCTGCGGCATATAAGAAAAATGAGGGGATACCAAACGTTCAAGCTAAAGTTGATGATGTAACAGGAGATATTAGAATATATTCTTATAAAACCGTTGTTGAAGAGGTAAATAATCCTGACCTTGAAATATCATTAGAAGACGCTCAAAAGGAAGTAGAAGGTATAGAAGTAGGAGAGACAATCATAGATAAAGAACTTCCACTTAAAGATTTTGGACGTGTAGCAGCAGGAACAGCTAAACAAATTGTCGTTCAAAGAATAAAAGAAGCTGAAAAAGAAAGTATTTCCGAAGAATTTAAAGACAAAGATGGCGAATTAATGGTCGGAACATTATCTAGAGAAGACCAACATAACTATTTTGTTGACTTAGGAAGATGCAGTGGTATCCTTCCAAAAGATCAAATTATCCCAGGTGAAAAGTTAGAGATGGGATCATCGATAAAAGTATACGTATCAAAACTTGAGATAGGACCAAAAGGACCATTTATTATGCTCTCTCGTAGTCATTATGGTTTCTTAAAGAGATTATTAGAAATAGAAATACCAGAATTATCAGATGGTACCGTTATGCTGTATTCCGTAGCAAGAGAAGCTGGAAGCCGAAGCAAAATAGCCGTTTATACCGAATATAATAATGTTGATCCGATTGGTGCCATTATTGGTGAAAAAGGAAGAAGAATAGCTAATGTTTTAAAAGAACTACATGGTGAAAAAATAGATGTTATTCTCTATGATAAAGATCCTGTCAAATTTATAGCTAACGCTTTAAGCCCTGCCAAAGATGTTAAGGTGACGATTAAAGATGAAGAAAAGAAGGAAGCATTAGCATTAGTAAATGATAGTAATCTATCCTTAGCTATTGGAAGAAAAGGTCAAAATGTTAAATTAGCTTCACGCCTTACTCATTATAAGATTGAGGTAAAAAGTGAATCAGCTATGAATGAGGAAGAAAATAGCACTACTTCAGAGATTGAATAGAAAAATAAGGTGATAATATGAAGAAAATACCACTTAGAAGATGCGTTGTCACAAGAGAGCAACTACCTAAAAGTGATCTTCTTAGAATAGTAAAAAATAAAGATGGTGAAGTTTTTATAGATTTAACAGGTAAAGCTAATGGAAGAGGAGCATACATAAAAAAAGATCTTGAGGTATTAGCCATAGCTAAAAAGAAAAAAGTAATAGAAAAGGTTTTAGAAGTTAAAATTGAAGATGAATTATATAATGAAATAGAAAATATAATAAATAATAATTAGGAGGTGATACATATGATGAGTGTATCAGAATATGCAAATGATGTAGGTATGAGCGTTAAAGAAATTTTAAACTTGTGCAAAAAATTAGAAATACCTGCTAATGACGAAAGTTATTTATTATCTGATGATGATATTATAATGTTAGATAATGAAATCGCTTCATATGAAGAAGAAAATGAAAGTGAAGAAGTTGAAGAAACTGAAGAAGAACTTGAAGAAGAATATGAAGAATTAGGAGATATAAAAGAAGAAAGATCTGCAAAAAAAAGAAAATCAGTTAAAAATGAAGAACGTAAAAATGATTATAAAGAAAAAAGAAAAGAAATGTACAAGCATAAAGAAAAACTTCAGTCTAATATAACTGAAGAAAGCGCTGATGTTATTTTCTATACTGATAATATGACTGTAGCAGAGCTAGCTTCTGCTCTTGCAATAAATCCTACTCAAATTATTAAAAAGATTATGACTTTGGGAATGATGGTAACGATAAACGCTTCCCTAGACTTTGATACTGCTGAAATAATTGCGCTTGATTATAATAAAACATTAAAAAGAGATAGCACTAGAGATGAAGTAAATTTTGAAGGACTAGAAATAATAGATAATGAAGAAGATTTATCACCAAGACCACCTGTTGTAACTATAATGGGACATGTTGACCATGGTAAAACAACCCTTTTAGATACTATTAGAAAGACTAATGTCGCTTCAGGTGAAGCAGGCGGAATTACGCAAGCTATTGGTGCTTATCAAATTGAATATAAAGGTAAAAAAATAACTTTTATCGATACACCAGGACATGCCGCTTTTACCGAAATGCGTGCTAGAGGAGCTTCAATAACAGATATTGTCATCATTATTGTCGCTGCAGATGACGGTGTTATGCCCCAAACTAAAGAAGCTATTGATCATGCTAAAGCTGCTGGAGTTCCAATAATAGTAGCAGTGAACAAAATAGATAAACCTAATGCCAATATAGAAAGAGTTTTGACTGAAATGTCTAATAATGGTATTCAACCTGAAGAGTGGGGCGGAGATGTTATGTTTGTAAATATTTCTGCCATGACAGGAGAAGGTATTGATGATTTATTAGAGCGAATAATATTATTAAGTGAAGTAAGTGAGTTAAAAGCCAACCCTAACAGATATGCAAGTGGTACAGTAATAGAGTCTAAATTAGATAAAAATTCAGGTGTAATAGCCAATATTCTTATACAAAATGGTACCTTAAGACTAGGAGATCCTATCGTTGTTGGAACAACCTCTGGTAAAGTAAGAACTTTAAAAAATGATAAAGGTGAAAATCTAGTTGAAGCTTTTCCTTCAATGCCCGTTTCGATAACTGGACTATCAGAAAGTCCCTCTGCTGGAGACAAGTTTATGGCTTTTGAAAGTGAAAAGAAAGCTAAATGGGTAGCCGATCAAAGAAGAGAAAAAGCTAAAGAGAATAAAAATAAACCAAAAGCCGCTGTCACTTTAGACGACTTATTTAGTAGAGTAAAAGAGGGAGAAAAAGAAATAAATATTATTTTAAAAGCTGATGTCAAAGGTAGTGAGGAAGCTGTTAAAAATTCTCTTCTTAAATTAGATGTTGAAGGAATAAAAATAAATGTCATAAGAAGTGGTATAGGTGCCATATCTGAAAGCGATATTTCATTAGCAGATGCCTCTAATGCTATCATAATTGGTTTTAATATTAGGCCTGATCATAAAATAGTAGAAATAGCTAAAGATAAAGGTGTAGATATTAGATTATATGATATTATCTACAAAGTAGTTGAAGAGATGGAAGCTGCTTTAAAAGGAAAATTAGAGCCAGAATACGAAGAGAAAGTGCTAGGAGAAGCAGAAGTAAGAAAAATATTTAAATTCTCCAAAGTTGGAACCATAGCCGGTTCATATGTAACGTCTGGTATTATCAAAAGAAATGCTAAAGCCAGAGTTATAAGAGATGGCGTCATCATAAACGATAGTATAATAGCATCTCTTGCTAGAGAAAAAGATCAAGTAAAAGAAGTAAAGCAAGGCTTAGAATGTGGAATAACTATCGAAAACTTTAATGATATCAAAGAAAAAGATATTATTGAAGCATATGAAATGGTGGAAATAAGAAAGTAGGTAATTATATGTTGAAAAAATATCATTCTAATCCAGAATTAAACAGAGGACCAATAAATAAAATGAAAAGAAATGAAATACAAAAACAAAAAGATATAATATGGGAGAGCAATAACAATACCGATGCCGCACTTCAAAGAATGGCTGAGCGAAATCAAAAAGTAGGTAATAATGAATTTACTGGTAGTATAATATTAGAAGGATCAAGAGATAGATTACTATCAGTTCCTTATAATCCTAATAAATATTCAAATAAGCAAAGTCAAGGAGCATATCATGAAGGCTTTTTTGAACATGGAAATAGAGAAATTTTAGGTAAATTAGAAATGTTATCAGAAGAAGAGCTAACATCCATTGGATATAATGATCATATTTCGGGAATAAAAATGTCATCATTGCCTGAAAAAGTTAAGAAAAACACTTCATATGCATTGGGATACTTATCAGCAGCAATAGAAAAAAGCAATAAGAAAAGTAGATAACATTTACAATATTTAAAAAATTTTAGTATCGAATATATAGGAGAAAAAAATAAAATGAGTGAATATTATGAGCAAAGTAGAAGTGAAGGTAGAACATATAAATCATCTGGCATAAACTATGCTAAAGAGTTTAACACTTCAAAAATTTATAATGATATAAAAACCAAACAAGAAGAAGAAAGTAAAAAAGCCCGTTTAGAAGAAATTGGCAATGGTAAATATGTAAAGATAAGTTCCGATTATAGATTATTATTTCATGCATCACCTAGTAGTGAAGAAGAAAAAATTCTTCGTAATAAGCTTTTAGAAATTATTGCAAATGAGTCAAATTTATATTCATTAAAATCCCTAAATTATGGTTTACTTGGCGAATTTGGAAATCGTAAACTAAATGCTTATATAAGTAGTAAAAACCTTTCTGATGAAGAAATAAGATTAATTGGTTATAATGATTATACTTATTTCGGTATAGCTAGTCCTAGCATACTATCTAAAAATACTAGTTATATGGAAGGTTACCAAAAGGCTATTGAAGATCATTTGCTAAGCATCATAAATTCTAATCAAGTTTATAGAAATGAAGTTGTAATTAGCTTGCAAGATAAATTAGATAGTTTAAATAAAAATCACTATAAAAGATAAAAATAAGGAGGATATTCCATGAGTATAAAGTTAGATAGATTAGGCCATATTTTTACTGAAGAAATATCAAAAATAATTAGTGAAGAAGTAAAAGATGAAGATATAAATTTTGTTACTATAACAGCAGTTGATATATCAAGTGATTTATCATATGCTAAAGTTTATTTTACCAATCTTATAGACAAAGATAGAGAAAAAGTAACAAAAGCTTTAAATAAAGCAAGTGGTTTCATAAGAGGAAAGTTATTTGACCGTGTTGAGATAAGAAAAATGCCTGAATTAACTTTTATTTATGATGAGTCAATTGAATATGGCAAAAAAATCGAAAAAATAATTGATAATATAAACGGAGAGGATAGATGAGTATGAATGATATTATTGACACCATAAAAAAGAGCAATAATATCATTTTGCTTTGCCATCAAAATCCCGATGGTGATGCTATCGGAAGTGTACTTGCTCTATACCACACTTTAAAAGAGTTAAATAAAGATGTCGATATGGTAGTTGACAATCCACCGCCGAGATTTTCTTTCATTAATGGCTACGAAGATATAAAAACAGGGACAAATAAAAAATATGATTTAGGAATAGTAGTGGATACAGCCAATAAAGATCGAATTGGCTCTTCATTTAATTTAGAAAAAGTAAAGACATTAATTGTCATCGACCATCATATGAGCAATACTAAATACGGTAATATAAACTATATTGCAAAAGCTCCAGCCTGCTGCGAAATTATATATAGTTTAATTAAGAATATGAATATAAAGATAAATAAGAGTGTAGCTACCGCTATTTGTACTGGCTTACTTACTGATACTGGAGGCTTTGCTCATCAAGATGTCACTTCAAATACCTTTCTAGTAGCCTCTCAGTTAAGTAAGATTATAAATATTTCCGACATCTATAAAAAAGTACTTCAAACTATTACAAAAAGTCAGTTTGAATTAAAGAGAATAGCCCTAGATAATTTAGAATTATATGAAAATGATAAAATAGCTTTTTCATATATAACAGATAATGATATAAATAGTGTTGGGGCTACTCGTGAAGAGTGTGATATTTTAGTAAATATTCCAATGGAAATATCTAGTGTAGAAGTATCCATTTTTGTAAGAATATATGACGAAAACACGAGAGTATCATTACGTAGTACTAACATTGATGTAAATAAAATTGCTAGTATTTTTGGTGGTGGTGGTCATATAAATGCTTCTGGTATAACGACAGAAATAGATTATCAAACATTAAAGAAAAAATTAATAGAAGAGACAAGGAAAGAGATAAATGAATGGAATATTAGTAGTAAATAAACCACAAGGATATACTAGTCGTGATATTGTCAATATAGTATCGAAAAAAATAAATACTAAAAAAGTAGGACACACAGGTACTTTAGATCCCATAGCTACTGGAGTTTTAGTAATTCCTATTGGTAGAGCTTTAAAAGTATCCGAATTATTAACTGCTAAAACCAAAGAATATATTGCAGAAGTTATCTTAGGATATGAGACAGATATGTTAGATATTACTGGTAAAGAGACAAAAAGAGACAAACCATTTGTAACGGAAAATGAACTAAAAAAAGTATTAAAAGTGTTTATTGGAAAACAGTATCAGCAAGTACCAATGTATTCAGCTGTTAAAGTAAACGGTAAAAAACTATACGAATATGCTAGAAATAATATAACAATAACCCCTCCTAGTAAAGAAATAGAAATATACGCCCTTGAATTAATAAGTGACTTAATATATAATAAAAGTACTATTGAGTTTACTATAAAATGTGAAGTGAGCAAAGGAACTTATATTAGAAGCCTAATACGTGATATTGCCTATAAATTAGGTACATATGGAACTATGAAAAGTCTAATTAGAACCAGACAGGGGAATTTTTATATTGAAGATTCTTATACCATTGAAGATATTGAGAACAATAATTATAAATTAATTTCTATAAAAGATGCACTAAAAGGTATTGAAGTAACTATGATTGATGATGTGCTTATTTCAAAAGTAAAAAATGGTCAAGTATTAGATAGTTTTTTTAAAGAAGAAATGTCTCTTCTTGTAGATAAAGATGGTAAAGAAATAGCAATTTACCAAAAGACAGATAATGGTAAAGTAAAACCATATAAAATGATTGAGGTGTAAAGTGAGTAAAATAAGAGTAATGAGTGAGCTATTATCCAATAAAATAGCAGCTGGTGAAGTTGTAGAAAAAGTAGTATCAATAGTAAAAGAATTAGTAGAAAATTCCGTTGATGCCTCTTCGACAAGCATTAAAATTGACTTAAAAGAAGCTGGACTTCGTGAAATAGTAGTAACTGATGATGGTATCGGTATGGATAAAGATGATGCTCTTCTTGCCTTTCAAAGACATGCAACTAGTAAATTATATACTGATGATGATCTATTTACTATAAATTCACTAGGCTTTCGTGGTGAAGCCCTTCCTTCAATTGCCGCTGTTTCCGATGTCGAGTTAAAAACCTGTTTTGGTGAAGCTGGTACATTTATTCATATTAAAGGTGGAAAAGTACTAGAAAATAAAAGTAGTGAGGCGCGAAAAGGAACTAAAATCAAAGTTACTAATCTCTTTTTTAATACGCCAGCTAGATTAAAACACTTATCAAGTCCCTATTCAGAACTAGCAAATGTAACTGAATATGTAAACAAAATGTCTTTATCATATCCTAATATTAAATTTGTACTTACTAATGATGAAAGAGAAATACTAAATACTGATGGAAGTGGCAATTTACTTAAAGTAATTAAATCCATATATGGTCTAGATGTAGCCAAAAAAATGCTAGAGATAAATATTTCTAATGATGACTACGAGGTATCTGGTTATATCTCCCTTCCTGAAGTAAACCGCTCTAGCAGAAATCATATGACTGTTTTAGTAAATGGAAGAGTTGTTAGAAATCAAGTTTTAAATAAGGTAATTAATGATTCATACTCTTCATTTAAAGAAGATACAAGATATCCAATCGTCGTATTAAAAATAAATACTGATCCATCTTTAATAGATGTTAATATTCATCCATCTAAACAAGATATCAAATTTAGTAACTTTGAAGATTTAAAAAATCTTATTAGTAGTGCTATTATCGATACCATTAAAACTAAATTATTAATACCCAAAATTGAAATTCCTAAAATAGAAGAACCAAAATATGAAAATATAGCATTAGATTTAGAGAGAAATATTATTTCAGATATAGATACTAGAGAAGATAAGGCTCGTTTAACAAATCTTGTAAACTTTAACTACGAAGCTAACAATGAGTTAGATAATGAAGAAATAACAGATGATACATATATTGAAGAGCTTCCCACTGAAAAACTGCCCGAATTATATCCAATTGGACTAGCTTTAGGTACATATATAGTATGTGAAAATGAAAAAGGAATCTATCTAATCGATCAGCATGCCGCTGAAGAGCGAATAAATTACGAAAAAAATTATTATCTCTTATCTCATCCCACTAATGATACTATTTCTTCTCTTGTCCCAATTATTATTACCCTTCCTGTTAGTGAGTTTATTATTATTAAAGAAAAAAAAGATATTCTCTCTTCATTAAATATTCAGATTGAAGAGTTTGGTATTAATTCCTTTAGAGTCGTAAGCCATCCTACTTGGTTTCCTAAAGGAAGAGAGGAAGAAATAATAAAAAAGATATTTGAAGAAATTATAAGTAAAGGCAAAGATTTTAATTTAGGCAAGTTTAATGATAATTTAGCTAAATTAATAAGCTGTAAGATGAGCATTAAAGCCAATACTAGAATTACCAGAGAAGCACAAGAAGAAATAATTAATAAGTTAAGAAAATGTAATAACCCATTTAACTGTCCTCATGGAAGACCTACTATCATTCATTTTACAATATATGAAATAGAAAAAATGTTTAAAAGAAGCTTATAACTATTGTTTGGTAATATTTTTTATGCTATATTATAAGTATCAGGAAAAGTGAAAATTATGACGAAAGAAGAATTATATAAAATCATTGAATTATTAATTAAAAGTAATTTATCTGAAGATAGTAATGATAGATTAGAAATATTAAAAGAAATTAGTATTTCATTAAATAGAATAGCCAATGAACTTGAAATTTCAAATGAATTAACAGAAATTCAGATGAAAAGGAATGGAATTCCAAGTAGTGGTATAAGAGATAAGATAAGAAGCAGAAGACCTTAAAAAACTACTTTATTTGACATAAATATCTATTTATGCTAGTATAACATCTACGAGGTGAAAAAATGTCATACGAAACTGATATAATGAGAAATTTAACAAGTGCTTTAAGACAAGCAGATGGATTGAAATATAGCATAAAAGAGTTTAATCAAAATATGGAAATAATTAAAAATCTAGCACTAGAATTAGCTAAAGCCAATGAATTAAAAGAAATAGAACTTGGAATAAGAAGCATAGATAACTATTCATTTGCTAGCCTTGGAAATTCTAAAAAGAAGATTAGATAATCTTCTTTTCTTTAAAGAGGAGTATAAATATGAATAAAATAATCGTTATAGCAGGACCAACTGGAGTTGGTAAGACCAAATTAGGAGTAGAACTAGCCAAGAAATATAATGGTGAAATAATAAACGCTGATGCTGTCCAAGTATATCGTGGTATAGATATTGGCTCTGCTAAAATAACCGAAGAAGAAAAAGAAGGAATATCTCATCATTTATTTGATATCAAAGAAGTAAATGAAGAATATACTATTTATCATTATCAGAAAGATGCTAGAAATGTAATTGATGATATAATAAGTAGAGGTAAAACCCCCATATTAGTAGGAGGAACTGGTCTTTATATTAAAGCAGCTCTTTATGATTATAAACTATCAGAGGAAAAAGAAAATAAAACCTATGATAATTTAACCAATGATGAATTATATAAAAAACTATTAGAGTTAGACAAGGATATCATAATTGATAAAAACAACCGCCGAAGACTAATTAGAGCTATAAATTATTATCTAGAAAATAATGCATCAATAGCAGATAATAAGACTAATAAACTTTTATATGATGCTATCTTTATTGGTCTTACCTGCGATAGAAATATCCTATATAATCGCATTAATAATAGAGTTGATAAGATGCTTGAAGACGGACTCCTTGAAGAAGTTCAAAGCTTTCATAAAAAAAACATTCGAACTAAAGTACTTCTTAGTGCTATTGGCTATAAAGAACTATATAATTATTTAGATGGAAAATGTTCTTATGAAGAAGCTGTCTCTAAAATAAAACAAAATTCAAGGCATTATGCCAAAAGACAGTATACTTTCTTTAATCATCAAATACCACTTACTTGGTTTGAAGTTGACTTTAATAATTTTAATAATACTATAGAAAAAGTAAGTACTTACATTGACAGTAAGTAACTTACTTTTATTCTTTTTCTATTAAAAATTTAACCAATAATTGGGGATCTTTTTCATTTATAATAATATTATAGATAAGATCGATAATTGGCATTTTTATTCTCCTATTTTTAAGAAGTTTCTTAATTGATTTTAAAGTATACAACCCTTCAATAGTGGTACTTTTTATATAATCATCAATTTCTTTTCTCGGTCTATTTTCTCCAATAATTTTTCCTAAAGTATAATTTCTACTCTTATCAGAAGTACAAGTAAGCAGTAAATCTCCAAATCCAGCAAAAGAAAGAATCGTATTCTTATTTCCGCCTAAAGCTTTAATAAGATTTTTAATATCATGTAAAGACTCAGTAATAAACATCGCACTAGTAGAATCAGGGTATCCCATTCCATCTATCATTCCAGCTGCTATTGCAATAACATTCTTAATTGCTCCACATATTTCGGTTCCTATAATATCTCTTGTATATCTTAATTTAACATAATCATTTTCCATAGCTTTGATAATAAGGTTTTTAGTATAATCACTTCTCGTAGCTAGACTAAGACCAATAGGGACTTTCTTTACAATATCTGCAGCAAATGTTCCACCGGAAATTATCGCAATGTTACTAGTTTTAATATTATTTCTAACAATATCATATAAAAACATACAACTATTTTGTTCTATTCCTTTCGAAGCTATTACTATAACTTGTTCTTTTTTAAAACACGTTTTAATTTCTCTACTGATATCTTCTACAAAAGCTGTTGGTATAGCAATTACAATAATATTAGCGTCAAAAATAACTTCTCTTAAATCGGTACTAATAGTAATATCCTTTGGAATAACATAGTCTATCTTATTACTTTTCCCGCTTTCTAGTAGCAATTTTTTTTCATCTTCACTATTAGTCCACATTTTAATTTTACATCTATTATAATAAAAAATACTAGCAAGAGCCATTCCATAAGCTCCAGTACCTAAAATACTAATATTCATTAATAACCATCTTCTTTCCTATTTCAATATCAAAAAAGCCACTGGGCGTCTCAAATACTTTTTTTACTCTTCTTTTTGGCCATATAATTTTTCCTTTACCTAAATCTCTATAGTAAAATAAGATATTATTATCATTATCACACATTATCACATCAATTTTCTCTTTCATAAAGAAAGTGTGAATACTATTACATTTTTCAAATAAAAGAGCATAATCAATATTTTTCGTAAACATAAACCCTTTTAATCTACTATAGAAACTAGTACATTTCTTAAGATTAATTTCTTTATTGTTATATAAAAGCTTCATTATATCACCATAAAATAATTATATAAATAAAAAAATAAAAAGGCAAGTCATTATTGATAAAAGATGGTATTTATGTTAATATATAAATGGAGGAAATAGAATGAATAGAAAAGGTTTTACTCTAATTGAATTACTTGCAGTAATAGTTATTTTAGGACTTGTTTTAGTATTTACTGTCCCTAATATTACTGACGCCTATAAAAATAGTAAGTTAAAAACTGAAGAAATATTTGTAGATAGATTATCTGATTCTATTGAAGGCTACATATCCCTTAATACTACAACTGGAGGATTAAATTTTAGTAATACTCCAATAAAAATAAAAAAAGAAAATCCTACTAATCCTACTTTTAATAGCTCAAATACTTATATTGAAATGATTGCTTATAAGGCTAATGTAAAAATCGAAGATATTATTAATAGTGGTATTATTACCTCAAATGACTATATTAATCCGGGAAATAAAGATGTATCTTGTGATCCAAAAGCTCAAGTAGAAGTATACCGAGATGAAGACTTTGTATACTGCCATAAAGTAGAGTTAGATGCACTAACTTGTTTAACCGATGCCTTTAAAAATGCCTTTAAAAAAGAAAACAATTGTAGTGAATCTAGTGAAGATTCTAGTAAATGTTATATTATCAACACCTGTTCTTGGGAAGAGGTAAAGGAATCATGACTTTTATTATTATTTTATCTATAGTATTAACTATTATCGATCAGTTATCCAAGTTTATTGTTATTAAAGCTTTAAATGTAAATCATTCAATCGAAGTAATCAAAAACTTTTTCTATTTAACATATACCCATAACAAAGGAGCAGCCTTTAGTATTTTAACAGGAAAGCGCATCTTTTTAGTTATAATTGCTATCATTATAATAGCGGCTATTATTTATTATCTTAAAAAGAATACTCCTAACAATAGCTTAAGTAAAATAGCCTTTTCTCTTGTTATTGGAGGTTCTTTAGGTAATCTAATTGATCGTATTTTAAGAGGTTATGTTATTGATTTCATTGATGTTAAAATCTTTGGCTATGACTTTCCTATTTTTAATTTAGCTGATACCTTTATTACCATTGGTATATTTATTTTAATATTATTTAGTCTAAGGAAGGAGAAAGGTAATGATAATAGATAGTACATATATAGGTCAAAGACTTGATAAATATTTAGGAGAGACAACTGACTATACAAGAAGTAAAATAAAAAAAATGATTGATAATGAAAGTATTCTCGTAAACGGTAAAAAAGTCAAACCTAGTTATATTTTAAAAGAAAATGATAATATCTCTTTAACAGATTATGTTGAAGATATTGATATTCTACCTGAAAACATCCCCTTAGATATTTTATACGAAGATGATTATTTAATTGTCGTCAACAAAGAAAGTGGTATGGTCGTTCATCCTGCTCCAGGAAACTACAAAGGAACACTCGTAAATGCTTTAATGTATCATACTAATCATTTAAGTACTGTAAATACCAGTATTAGACCGGGCATTGTTCATAGAATTGATGCCGATACTTCAGGACTTCTCTTGGTAGCTAAAAATGATCACGTTCATAACATTCTAGCTGAAGCTATTCAAAAAAAAGAAGTAGTAAGAGAATATATTGCTTTAGTTTCTGGAGTTATTAAAGAAGATAGTGCCACTATTGACGCTCCAATAGGTAGAGATCCTAAAAATCGCAAAAAAATGTGCGTAACTAGTGAAAATAGTAAGGATGCTATCACCCATTTAACGGTTATAGAAAGATATAAAAATGCTACTCTAATAAGATGTAAGCTAGAGACCGGCCGAACCCATCAAATCAGAGTACATCTAAATTATATCGGTCATCCCATTATCAATGATCCAGTCTACGGTCATAAAAAATTAATAGATCCTAATTTTGGTCAGATGTTACATGCTGAAAAAATAAGTTTTGTCCATCCTATCACTAAGGAATATTTGAGTTTTACTAAAGAACCTCCTAAAAGGTTTATGGAAATATTAAAATTATATAAAGAAGAGTAATTTTGTATAAAAATCTTCCTTTTAATTCATAATGAATATGAAAGGAGATTTTTTATTTATGTCACGCCATAAAGTAGAATTAACTGGTGTGAATACTGCGAATATAAAAGTTTTAACTAATGAAGAAATGCTAGAACTATTTAATAAAATGAAAGAAGGCGATTCCTTTGCTAGAGAAGACCTTATCAATGGTAATTTAAAATTAGTTTTAAGCATTTTAAGAAAATTTTCTGGCAAAGTAGACAACCTAGATGACTTATTTCAAGTTGGTTGTTTAGGTCTTGTTAAGGCTATTGATAATTTTGATACTTCTTATGATGTAAAACTATCAACTTATGCCTGTCCGATGATTGAAGGTGAAATAAAAAGATATTTACGGGATAATAGTCCTATCAGAGTATCTCGAAGCATTAGAGATTTAGCTTATAAAAGTTTAAAACTAAAGGAAGAAATGACAGTATTAGGAAGAGAACCATCAAATAATGAAATAGCCAAAGCTCTAGGCGTCACTGAATATGAAATAACCTCCGCTCTTGAATCTTTAAGAGAGCCAGTAAGTATGTATGAACCAATATATAATGATGGTGGTGATACTATCTATTTATATGATCAACTTGCCAATAAAGAAGAAGAATATGGATTAGATAGCAAGCTGGCTCTAGATAGAGCCATGAAAAATCTTAAAGACAGAGAGGTCAATATTTTAAAAGAGCGCTTTATAATAGGTAAAACACAAATGGAAATAGCAGAAGAATTAGGAATTTCACAAGCTCAAATATCTAGAATTGAAAAAAATGCTATAAATAATATCAAAAAATATATAAAATAGTGGAATAGTTATAGTATAATGGTAGTAGGGTGGTAAAATGATTGAAAAAATAATTAAAGAGTTTGATATTAATGGTGAACTAATTGAAGTTGAAAAAAATAATTCAGGTAATATTAATAAAACCTATGTAGCAGTATTTAAAATGCCTGATGGTAGTCAGAGAAAATATCTTATTCAAAGGATAAACACCGCTGTTTTCACCGAACCATACAAACTCATGAAGAATATTGAAGGCGTAACTAGTCATCTAAAAAAGAAAACTCTAAAAGAAAACGATACTGAGCATAAAGTTCTTGAAATTATTAAGACAAAAAAAGGAAAACCTCTTTGTACAATAGTCAGTGATACTGGTAGTAAAGAATATTATCGTGTATATGAATTTATTGAAAACTCTGTATCGTATGATTGCTCTACAGATAGAAATATTGTCTATAATACCGGTAGAGCTTTTGGTGCTTTTCAAAGATTGCTAGCAGATTATCCCATGCCGAAGCTAGAAGAGACTATTAAAGACTTTCATAATACTGAAAAGAGATATCAAACGCTTATGGAAGATATCAAAATAGATTCCAATAATCGTGTTATGGATGTAGCCAGAGAGATAGTCTTTATCTTAAAAAGAGAAGACGTTTGTTCATTAATAACAAGTAGACTAGGCAAAGAAATTCCTCTTCGCGTAACCCATAACGACACTAAAGTAAATAATGTCATGATGAATAAAGATACTGGTGACTATCTTGCTGTAATTGATTTAGATACCGTAATGCCTGGAAGTATGCTATATGACTATGGTGATGGTATTAGATCAACTTCATCAAATGCCAAAGAAGATGAAAAAGATTTAAGTAAAGTTTATATTAATCTTGATCTTTTTAAAGCATATACTGATGGTTATCTAAGTGAAATGGCTCCATACTTAACCGAAGAAGAGCTTTCTTTAATGGGAGAGTCGATAAGAGTAATAACTTTAGAACTGGCTATTAGATTCTTAAATGACTATATTAATGGAGATACTTATTTTAAAGTAGACTATGAAAGCCATAACTTAGATAGAGTTCGTAATCAACTAAAACTAGTTGAAGATATTGAAGAAAAATTAGATTATATAAATAATTATATTTCAACTAGTTATAAAAAATATCAAAGAGTCTTAAAAAAATAGGCTCTTTTTCTAATTGTAAACATATAATTTAATAGGTGATAATATGCGTTTATCAGATTTACAAACCAAAGAGATAATAAATATAACAACAGGAAAAAGATTAGGACTTATCATAGATGTAATTATTGATTCTTCGGGAACAATAAAATCACTTATTTTAGAGACTAAAAGAAGTAAAAAATTTGCTAGCAAAGAAGAGTACGAATTAGACTGGAAACAAATATCTAAAATAGGTGACGATATCATTCTCGTAAACGATAAGTATATAGACAAAAAGGATTAATTCAAAAATAAAACATCTTGTATAAAAACTTTATTTATTATATAATAATTATAGGATGTGGTAAGATGAATAAAAAAGGTTTTACCTTAATTGAACTTCTTGCAGTCATTGTACTAATAGCTATCATTTCTGTAATTGTAGTTCCAAGCATGCTTTCTACTGTAGATGCCTCTAAAAATGCTTCATACAATATGCTTGTTAAAAATATTGTCACAGCTTCTGAAAACTATTACCAAGAATGTGAATATGGTGATTTATCTGATAATATTTGTACTATTAATACTCAAACTTGTACAGATGAAGAAGGTAACAGCTATACATATAACTATATAGAGACTAATCTCGGAACCCTTGCTAATACTGGTTTTTTAACTGTTTCAGATGTTGAAGAGGATGAAAATAATAAAGATAAAAAAGTCGTAAAAGACCCAAGAACTGATGAAGATTTAAGTAATTGTATAATTATAATTAAAAAAAATGTTGAAGAAATTACAGATTCTAATGGAATTGAAAATACTAAAGTAACATATAAAATAGAGTCAAATAGTGGAACGCCTTGCCCAAAGACAGAAGAGTATGGAGGATGAAATAATGAACTTAGTAGGAAATAAATGGGATGAAGTCCTAGAAGAAGAATATCAAAAAGATTATTTTAAAAAGATTGTATTGTTTATTAACAAAGCATATAGGGAAAGACCAATCTTTCCTCCTAAAAATGATATCTTAAGAGCCCTTAAACTTACTGATTATGATGATGTAAAAGTTGTAATATTAGGACAAGATCCTTATCATGGTGTCGGCGAAGCCAATGGACTAGCCTTCTCTGTCAATAATGGTGTAAAATTACCACCTTCACTTCAGAATATCTATAAAGAATTAAAAAACGATTTAGGAATACCCATTTCTCAAAATGGCGACCTAACCTGTTGGGCTAAAGAAGGCGTACTACTTTTAAACTCCGTTCTAACAGTAGAAAAGGATCGACCTGCTTCCCACAAAGATTTAGGTTGGGAAAAGTTTACCGATGCCATAATAAAAAAAGTAAATGAGAAAGATACTCCTGTAGTCTTCATTTTATGGGGGAATTTTGCTAAAAGTAAAAGTGCCTTAATAACTAATCCCAAGCATCTTGTCTTAACAGCATCTCATCCATCTCCATTTTCTTGTAATTATAGTTTCTTTGGCAGTAGACCTTTTTCTAAAACCAATTTATATTTAATAAATAACGATTTAGATCCTATTGACTTTACGGTAAAATAGTATAAAAGAATTTAAGTAGGTTAAGCTATAATTGGTGATAGCATGTATTACTTAAATTCTTTTTTATTATACTCTATTTTAGGTTTCATTATGGAGAGTACTCTTTTTAAAAATACTGAAGCAATTAGAACTAGTGGTGTTTTAAATGGTCCTATTACCATTGTTTATGGACTAGGAGGTCTTGCCATAATTTTAATTGATAAATATATATTAAAAAAACTAAACATAAATAAATATCTCAAAATTTTTCTATCCTTTATTATTTTTACTATTATTTTGACTTTAATTGAAGGAATATCTGGTTACCTTTGTAAAATAATATTTGATGTTGATATGTGGAATTATCAAAATAAACCATATAATATTGGCAAATATATGTGCTTATATTATGCTCCTATATGGGGCTTACTAGGAGTTCTTATAACTTATGTCTTAAAGCCTTATTTTGATAAGATTATAAAAATAATTCCTAAAGAAATGACTTATTTTTTTACTTTAATATTTCTTTTAGACATTACGGTTACCATAATAACAAAATAAAAAAAGATTATAATTTAAAATCATTATAATCTTCGTCACTCATATCTTTTCTATCAAAGAAAAGTTTTTCTTTATATTTACAAAAAGTAGCCACGATATTTGAAGGAAATTTCTTTATCATTGTATTATAAGTAGTAATATTATCATTGTAGTAATCTATAGAATTATCTACTTTAATATCAATATCATCAATCTGTTTCTTTATCTTTTTAATTTCTTCACTTTTATCAATTGTAGGAAATTTTTCTTTTAGAGAGTTAAGTTCAATTGAGGCATTGGTAAGTATTCTATATAATTCAAAATTTCCAATTTTTCTACTTCTAAGTTTAATAATTTCTTCAAATATTTTACTGTCTTCATCAATATTACTCTTAACAATAGGAATAGCTCTATTAATTAAATCATATTTATTTCTTAAGTTGGTATCAATCATACTTTCAACTTCATTAATTCTAATAATATAATCTTGGAATCTATTATATGTTATTGCATAAAAAACAGTAATTAAACAAATAACAATAATAATAATTAAAATGATAATCATAAGAATTTCCATACATTTCACATCCTAGATAAATTATATCAAAATTGCCTCTCTTTTTCAAGATAAATTGACATATTTACATTTTTGTGATACTATAACCTCGAAATTGGAGGAATTCTTATGGAAAATAGTGGAAAAACATATAAAATAGATCGAGATAAAAGTCATGAATTTGATTATTTAACTGGTTATCCAAGTAAAGATTATCCTTTTCATAAAAAGAAGATATATAATTTAGAAAAGGATTATAGTAGTTATAATATTGATAAATCTATGTTTGAATTTTATGTAGATTGTGTAAGCGACCGTTTAGATGAAACTTTCATCGAGTATTTAGGTGAAAAATTTACTAATCGTGATATGATAAAATTAGTTTACAAGGTTGCTAAAAGTTTAAAACAATCTGGTATAAAAAAAGGAAGCCATGTCGTTTCAATTATGCCCAATACTCCAGAAGTACGTGCTTTAATTTATGCCTGCTCTCTAGTAGGAGCTACTATTCATCCTATTGATCCGAGAACTAATCCTGAAGCATTAAAAGAAATGACTAAAGATGCTGATTTAATATTATGTTTTGAAGATTTATATAAAGGCTATGAAGAAGCTCTAGCTTCAAAAAAAGTCATTACTGCCGGTGCTATCGAATGTTTTTCCAAAGTAAGATTATTAAAAGAAGCTTACAAATTATATCGAAATCACGAGAAACTACCTGAAAAAGTAGTAATTGAAAAAACAAGAATGGTAACTGACTGGAAATCGTTTATAGCACTTGGTAAAAAATATAGGGGAAAAATAACAAGCGCATACGAAAGCAATAAAGTGGCTATTATTGAATCCACTAGTGGTACCACTGGAATTCCAAAAGGCGTAATGTTATCAGATAAAAATGTCAACTATGTAGCCCTCGAGCACATTAAAGTAGAATTAGATTATCAAAAGGGAGATACTATTTTAGATTTACTTCTCCCATCAATTGCTTATTGGCTTGGTACTTTTCATGCTATGCAGTGTTTAGGATTAAAAACTTATGTTATGCCTGCTTTAGTACTTGAAAACTTTCCTAGTGTATTAAAAGATTTAAAACCAAATAATTTAATTCTTGGGCCTATTCACTTAGAACAATTAGTAAAAAAAGATAATTTAATCGTTTATTTAACTCAAATATTAACTAGTAACAATATTAAAGAAGATTTACAAAAAATAATTAAAAACAGAGATTTAGTTGATTTAAAAGAAAAATTAATTATCATATTAAATAGTGATAAAGATGATATTAAAGAAAAATTAACAAAATTAATAAAAAAAGAAGATTTAGGCGACCTATCATTCATTAAACACATAATTTCTGGTGGGGATGTATTATCTCATGAGTTATTGGAAGAAACAACAAGAGTTTTAAGGAAACATAATTGCTATGTTGATATAACAAATGGTTATGGTCTTACTGAAGGATGCGGTGTTATTGGTATCAATCCTGATAGAAATCGTGGTAAAAAAGAAGTAGTATGGTTTCCATTTCCTGATAATGATGTTACTATCTTTAAAGAAAAAAGTTTTGAAGAATGCAAAACAAATGAACCTGGGGAAATATGTATAAAAATAAATCCTAATAGCTCTGTAATGCTAGGATACGAAAATGACGAAGAAAAAACAAATCAAAAAATAATCATGCATGATGATGGTAGTAAATGGCTTCATACTGAAGATATTGGCTATATTGATGATGAAGGATTTGTTCATAATAATGGTCGTTACTCAGAAATAATTTTCAAAGCTGGCTTTAAAATATCTCCAAATACCGTTGAAAATGTAATATTAATGCACCCTATGGTTCAGTCATGCAAAGTAATAGGCATTGATGATTCTAAGTTTCGTAGTATTCCAGCAGCCTTTATCGTATTAAAAGATACATCTATAGATAGAGAAAGATTAATTAGTGAAATTAAAGAGTTATGTGCTAAAAATTTAACATATGACTATTTCACACCAGATGTTTTTGAAGTAATAGATAAAATGCCACTTAATAATTCTGGTAAACCAGATAAAAAAGCCCTTAGAAAAATTTTAACTAGAAATTAAATAGAAAAACAGAAAGATAGCAAAAAAACTGTTACATTTCTGTTTTTTTTGTTATAATTATAGTGTAAATAGAGAAGGAGAAAATATGAATAATAGTGCTTTTATAACTTTATCAAGTTTATGTTATACTATATTATTAATAGTAGTATATTTTTATAAAAAAAGAGTTTCTATAATTGAAAATAAAATTTATATTGGAATTATGATTACAACGATTATAAGTATCATTTTATTTCTTATAACATCATTGTTTGCCAAATTACTAGTATCTTATGAAACATTTAATAATCTAGTTCTAAGAATGTACACAGCATCATTAGGATTTTGGATAAGTGCATTTACTATCTATACCTATGCCAGTTGTACCAAGAATGATATAAATAAAATATCAAAAGTCAAAAAATATATTATATTCTTTTTGATAGTATTACTTATTTTAACATATCTTGTATTTATACTGCCTATGGATTACTTAAAAAATATTTCTGGTGATTATTATATTGGAGGAGCCACAGTAAATATTATATACATTTACTCATTGATCTTAATAGTATTAAATATTTATTATCTTTTTAAAAATATTAAAAATATTGGTATTAAAAAATTTCTACCCCTAATTACCTTTATTATTCTTGGCATTATTACTATTTATATTACTTTAAGAGTTCCAGGTCTACTTTTAATAACACCACTAGAAGCCTTTATAACTTTTCTCATGTATTTTACACTTGAAAATCCGGATATTATGGTTATTAAGGAATTTGATGAAGCCAGTGAAAATATGACTAAGATGATGAGTGAAAAAGATATGTTTCAATATAATGTTTGCCAAAAGACCAAGTATCCACTAGAAGAAATTCAAAGGCTTAGTACTGCTGCTATTAACTTAATTGAAGATAATCCTAAAGAATCAGAAGAAATAATGAAAGAAATTTGGTCCATAAGTAATGATCTTCAGATAACTATAGATAAAACACTAAACTTAGACTCAATTGATAAGAGTAAGATAAAGGTATATAAGACAAAATATAATGTAAAATTATTAATAGAAATAATAACCAAAACTTATCAAAAAGAACTTGCTAATTCACCAGTCAAATTAGTTATAAATACCAGTCCAATGCTACCAACATACTTATATGGTGATTCAGGAGCATTAAAAGAAGTTATAAATATTGTTGTAAATAATTCTATTAAACATACTAAAGAGGGATATATTTCAATAGACACCAATTATATGATAAAAGATGATATCTGTAGATTAACTGTAATAGTAGAAGATTCTGGAGAAGGAATAACCATAAATAAATTAGATAAAGTATATCAAGGTAATCCTGATAATGAAAATCTAACTAGAGCCAAAAAAATTCTCGAAGCTATTGGCGGTACACTACTTATAAATACTAAGATCGGTCAAGGTAGTAAAATAACTATTATCGTCGAACAAAGATTGGTGGACGAAAATGATGGAAAACTAAAAGAAGCCGCTAAAACTTATCTTGGAGCTTTAAAAGCATTAGTAGTAAATAATGATAATAAGGAAAATGATAAAATAAAAAAGGAACTATCAAATTACAATATCAATTTAGAAATTTTAAATATGGGCATTGATTGTCTAAATAAAATTAGAGGTGGAGAAATATATGATTTAATTTTCATAAAAGAAGATTTACCCATGATAAATGGTATAGTAGTTTTTGAAAAACTAAAAAAAATATCTACTTTCAATATTGATACATATTTAATAGTAGACAAAAAACATGATATTGATAAGTTAAAAAAAGAGGGCTTTATTGATATAATAGAAAATACTGATGAATTAAAAGATATTGTTCAAGAGAGATTAGAAAAAAATAATACTTAAAAAGTATTATTTTTTTAACTAAATTCTTTTATAAAATTAATAGGTTCTTCAAATGTAACAAAATCTAAGTATATCATTAAAATTAAATACCATTCGCCAGTAGTAGGATTAGAGACAATAATATGGTCTCTCCCAGACTGCTCGATAATTCCTTCAAAAACTCTATCTTGCCATTCAACCGAACCAGGAACAGTTACATGGAATTTTGCTTTTTTACCTTTATTTAATCTTAAAATATTTTCTATATAAGATTGCTCCATCGTAGTAGGAGCTATTGATGTTTGCGTTTGTTCATAACTTGGTACTGATTGTTGATTTGGAACAGTATTGTTATTTAAACCTACACCTGGAAAAACTGGATTTTGATAATAACCATTATTCATAATATCATCCTTTCATTTAAATATATGAAGTATTTTTTACAGTATAACTAAAAAAAATGTCAAATTATATTCTCTTTCATTTACATCAATAAAAAATAAAATTATAATAAGATTGGTGATAAGTAATGGAAATAAAAGTAGGAGTGTCAAATAGACATGTTCATTTAACCAAAGAAGATTTAGATATATTATTTGGCTTTAACTATCAGTTAACTCCAAGAAATTATTTAGATCAACCGGGTCAGTTTGCTGCTATTGAAACAGTTACATTAAAAACTGTCAAAAATACTAAAGAGTATGTACGAATTGTCGGACCGCCTAGGACTTATACTCAAGTAGAACTTTTAGATATTGATAAAGATTATTTTGGAATAAATCCTCCCGTTAGAAATTCTAATGATCTAGAAGGAAGTGAAGACATTACTATTATTGGACCAAAAGGACAAATACATAAAAAAAATGTATGTATAATAGCTAATCGACACATCCATATTAATACTAGAGATAAAAACAAATTTAAAGAAGATCAAATAGTATCCGTAGAAATTGGTCAAAAGATATTAAATAATATCCATATTAAGATTAGTGATAACTATAGTACTGCTCTTCATATTAATAAGGATGATGCTCTTAATAATGACATAAAAAATGGAAGTGTAGCAATCCTAAGGGAGGAATAACATGTTTGATGAGACCAAAAAAATAATAAAAAATTCAAAAAGAGAAGTAATTTATAAAACAATTACTTCTCTTTTTATTCAAGGGTTAGCATTGATTATACCTGTATTTTGGAGTAATACTATAACTGAAGTAACAGATGGTAATTACAAAATAGGTTACTATCTTATAATAATAACCCTTTTATTATCCATTTTTTATTACTTATGGTCTTATCTAAATCAAAAAACTTGGTTCAAATTTTATAATAAATTATATACTGAGTATACATATTTAACTATGTCGGAAACTAAAAACATAAATAGTATCAATTTAGGAGAGTATACTAATATTTTAAATAATGATATTGATATCATATGTAATTTCTTAGTCAATTTAGTCACAAGAATATTTCAAGTAATAGAGTTTTTTGTTATCTACGCCTATTTTTTAAGTTTTAATTTTATTATTTTTTCCATCACTATTATTGTATCAATAATAATGCTAATTATATATTGGAAATCAGGAAAAACAGTACAAGAATTAAACTTAAAAAGAAAAGTATCCTTAGATAAAAAAACTATAATGCTTCATAAATTATATTCTGCTATCACAAATAATAAGAGTGATATAAATAGTGTAACTAATCTTTTTAATAAAGATAATAAATCCTATTTACGTGCTAATTATAAATATAATGTTATTATTCAAGGAATAATATATTTTGTGCTAGGAATAGTAGAAGTAACAAGATATATGATAATTTTCTATTCTGTCTATTTAGTAGGTAAAGGAAGTATTGAAATAGGTACAATACTTCTAATATATAGTTATTATGATAAGATAATCGCTAACTTTGAAGTACTAGGAACAATAACAGCAGATTATCGTAGTTTTATTGTATCTTTAAAAAGATTAAATAAGATTACTAACCTTTCAAATTCAACTAATGTTGCTAAATAAATAATAGTATGTTAAAATATTTTTGTGATATCAATGAAAAAAATACTAATAAAATTAATAAAAAAATACCAACAAATACCTTTTAAAAGCCATGATAGTTGTAAGTTCATTCCTACTTGTTCTAACTATATGATTGAAGCTTTAGAAATACATGGTTTATTTAAAGGCCTATATTTAGGAATTAAAAGATTACTCAAATGTAGTCCATTTACTAAAAAAGTATATATTTATGATCCTGTTCCCAAAAAATAGACATATTTATTTATTTTAATATGCCTATTTTATTTTCCATTCCTTAATATCAACAATAGCAAATCCTCTTTCCTCATTTTTTCAGTATCTATAGCATTCAAAATCCATTGTTTTTCTTTATGCCAATTAGTTGCTTTAAATTCAATATTGAGGGGAATAATTTTTCTCCACCTAGTTATACCTCTCCAATTAGTATATAAAATATTTACTTCTTTTTCATTATTCATGTTTATTTTTTCCCTTCATTAATTTAATTATTTCTTTTTTTTTAAACTAGTATCATTTACAAATTTTTTTCTTTCTTGATAATATGGCATAGCAGAAAGTTGATAAGATGTTACTCTTTGCTCTTCAATATATCCAAATTTCTCTTTTAAACTTTTATTAATAACTAACATAAGTGAAGTATCAATAATTTCATTTGACGTTTCGAGCCAGCAGTGTCCACCTTCTTTTGTAGCATTTAAACTTCCTTTTAAAATGGGAAGTATACCAGATACTATATCGACATCATTATAAGAATAACTTAACTGTCTGGTAGCTCCAACACAGTTTCCAATATTATATCCTAAAAGAAACATATCAATAAACTCTTTCATTTCAGGAATTATAGACATAAAGTTTTGTGAATATATTTTATTCCACTCTGTATCATCAAAAAATCTCACATTTCCATTGTTCAAATTAACATCAATTAATTTTTTAAAACTATCATTATTATTATATAAGGACCAAAAAAGATCATAAGCTTTTATACTAGTATTCATCGCATACCAAACCTTTCACAAAAAAATTGATAAGAAGTAATTAAACTATTAGTAGTTTAAAATATATAAAAATCCAAATAGCAATTTGAGCTTTATTCACATATAGCAGGATTTTATAGGAAATTTACAACTATTATTTTTACACCTTTCTATTATATTTTTAAAATTAAATATATTATCTTGTATACTTATGTATATCTTCTATGTCACCTATAATAGGCTCATCATATTCATCTGGCCAATAAAATACTTGTGTAGTTTTAAGTTTTTGAATTATTTGTTGTTCCAATTCATTTGTTAATTCTATTTTATTAAGTTTTCCTTCTTTTAAATTATATAAATATATTGGATAATCGATACCCGTTATATTAAATAAGCACTTTTTTATTACATAAATTCTTTGTAACAATTCATCTTGCCTTGGACATTGGTTTATAAATAAACCAACAATAGAATCAATTGATGAAATTATATTTACTTCATTCATAGTTGTGTCATCACTAACTTTAATATAATTTGCCAATTCCTTAATTGTTTTAAAGTCAGACCTATTAGCAAAAAAGTCTTCATTATTGATATCACCACTACTACCACTATCCGATTTTGAAATATGAAAACAATTAGCTAAATCAGAATTGATCAAAAAACCAATATTTTTGTATGTAGACACTCCTACATCAGGGACTATAAGGGTTGATGAAGCACTTGATAGTCCTTCATTCATTAACATACAAAATTCATTAGCCCAAGTTGTACAATCATATTCTAACCCATTAATCCCATTTTTTAATTGTGGCCAATCCATTGCTCTAACCAATAATTTTCCTTCATTATATAGCATTTTCGCATCATCCATATTATCACAACCTATAATTTTATTATAACATAATTTTTGATAGTCCACCTTAATAACAAGAATTTGTAACCTCTTTATATTTCATTTATTTTTTTATAAATCAAAAAAAAACGCCCAATTTCCGTTTAAAATCAAGCTTTTTCTATATATTTAACTCCAAAAGTTGAAGCAACATCCAAATGGCAGGATTTTAAAGGCAATTTCCAATTTCTTATTTTTACACCTTTCTTTATTATCTACTTCTTCCATTTTGTTTAGAATTTAATTTTTCAGAAACTTTTTGTATCGTTTCAGCAGTTGGTCTTAAATATTCTTGCACAGTAATGCCATAATTTTCAATTAGTTCAGTTTCGTCAAAATCTTCTAATATTCCAATTAAATTAAATAATTGCATGGAATATTTATTAACTTCTTGAATATTTTGTGAACTAGATGAGTAATTATCGTTCAAACCACTTTTAATGTCATAGTCTCTTTCTTCTGGATTACCATATTCCCTAAATTCCATATACTTCCTCCTAATTTTTATAAAAAACTTGATACTTTCGTACCAAGTTTCATATTAACGAACACATTGGTTCGACTAAATCTCAATGGCAGGGGATGAGAGAATCGAACTCCCAACAGTGGTTTTGGAGACCATTATTATACCATTTAACTAATCCCCTAAAAATTTACAAATAAATAATAACATATATTTTTTTATTTGTAAAGTCTATTTATATTCAATATTTATCATTTTAGCGTGAATTGCTACACGTTTAGTACCAGTATTATCACAAGTAGAAAGGGTAAGAATTTTATCATCAGTACTAACATCAATTCCAAAATTATATATGCTTCTATTTTTAATAGTATTTAAAAACTTATCATATGGTTCTGAATTAAAATTAGTTTTTAAATAATATACTTCAGGTTCTATGGTGTAAGCCGAAAAAACTTTCCAAACAGTATTAGTAGTAGGAGTAGAAATTTTTATAAAGTAATTATTACTATTTTTTAAGTAACTATCATTTAAAATCCAAGGAATGGATCCAAACATGGTTTTATTATTCATATTATGTCCATATATAATAGTATTTTTACCAAAGTCTTCAAAGTCAACCCTATAATCAGCAAATAT
>JBJEEA010000003.1:0-81988 GCA_051872635.1 Bacilli bacterium | reverse complement strand
ATAATCAATTCATTTATCAAATTTATTGTCTACCAACACTATTTGACAAAGAACCACAATACATCTTTAAGTAGGCATTTTATTTTTTCGTAAAATTACTATTATTGAAACTATCGTTAATATGCCAAAAATAGCCCCACCAATAATATTAAAAGTATAATTTTTATTTTTCCTTTTAAGTTCTAAATAAATCTTTTCATTTTTATAGCTCTCTTTATTTACTTTCCATGTATAAACACCATCTTTATAACTATCTGCATTAGTATCAATAAGCTCTCCTCCATAATGAATATTAACTACAACCTCATCCAAAAGATCGTACTTTTCAAAACATTTAAACTCATTACTAGTATTAATAATAATCTTTTTCTTTTCTGAAACAACATTAATTTCATCATAGCAATCATAAATCATTGATTTTTCTTTCATTTTATCAATATTATAAGTATACTTATAACGATATCCAGATGTATCTGCTTTAGTAATTTCTTCTCTTTCATAACCAAAATTACCTTCAAAAACAGTCAACTGATAAGATAAATTATCAATATTAAAAGTATCATTCTTTGTCATATCATAGTAATCAATATTTTCTAACTTTTCATTATCCTCAAGCAAAATTAAATCATCTGTAAATTTTTCTCCAATATACAAATCATAATTAACAGTACAACCAGAAAGAAACAAAATCATAATCAAAAATATAATCTTTTTCATCTAATCCTCCTATTAATCCTTCCATACAGCAGTAACATTAAAAAAAGTACCCGATCTACCAGCAAGTGACTTCATAGTATAAGGGCCTGTCCTTGCATAATCTCTAGAAGAATCTCCAATAATAACAGTATTGTCATCTCTAATACCTAAAATAGAAATATAATGTCCAGGAATATTAACTATTAATCTTTTTCCTTCATGCAAAGCCTTTTCCATTGAAGAATAATCTGTTTTTCCTATTGATTGTGCCTTGAATCCATAATATTCACTAAGTTTAAAATAATCAGCGGGTACCGCATGGCCACTTTTTCCCATATTCAACTTATCACATGTAACAGCTAAAACATCATTGGGATAAATATCAGTATATCCGTAACTTCTAAGTACCATAGTATATGAAACAAAACCGCATCCAGCCTGACTAATTGTTTTACTCCCAGCGGCAGATTTAACACACAAAGGATAATCTTTCCATCTACTATCAAATTGACTCAAATTTTCAAAATTATTTAAATCAAAATTACCAATATTATTACTAATTTTATTACTTATATTCTTTTTTGAATTTTCTTTAATTGCAGCTAAACGCTCTTGTTCTTCAAGCTCAACTTCTTTTTCATACTCTTTAGTAAATACATCAATATTTTCAGGAGTAGCATTAGTAAGACATAAATTATAATCAGGTACCAAAGAAGTCAAAATTCCCATAACAAAGCTAACAATATAAGGAACCGCAAAAACAATTACAGTATAAAATATTCTCTTAAAAGCCAAATTAGCAACCCTTTTTTGATTACTTTCATCACTAGAAACCAAACACTTTGTAAAATCAATCATTATTAACAAAATCAAAGCTATTGGCAAAAGAACCGCAAGTATATTAAAAATTAATTTACCAAAATAAATAACTTGTAATACCATCGGCAACTGACAAGTAGGAATATCTGAAGTACTTAAAATTAGCATTTTAATTTCACCTCCTATAACATTACACCTGTTTTAAATCCTATCGGAATTCCAATTATATAAAAAGCAAGTATAATAATAAACCACAAAATAGTAAAAGCAATTGTATAAGGTACCATCAAACTCATTGCATCAGTTATTGTAATAACATCATTTTTTCGTTTATTATAAATATGTAAAAATCCAATTAATATAACAAAATAACTAAACATTGGTGTAAGACCCTTTATACTACTATCAGCAGCTCTAAATACTGCCTCTGCAAATTCTGGAGTCATTGAACTCTGCATAAACATTGGAACAATTACAGGAGATAACATTGCCCATTTTGTCGATGCCATAGGAACAAAAAATGTAGAAATAGCAACTACTATAAAAGTTATAACGACAAGTGATAATCCAGATAATTGCATACCATTTAAAAGTTCTGACAACGATGCCACAATAAATATTCCTATATTAGTTTCTTTAAATATTAAACAAAACTGTGCTGCAAAAAATATTAAAACTAATAGAGAAGCTACATCCTTTAAATAGTAACTCATTCCATCAACCAAATCTCTATTATCATCAATTGACTTTACACGAATACCATATATTACAGCACTAAATATTAACATAAATGAAAATATTGTAACGGAACCTTTATAAAAATAAGACCCTTCACCAAACAACATATCAACATATGATGATTTACTAAGATCAAGAAGTAATCCCGAAAAAGGAAGACCTTTAATAATGCAATAAACTAAAATTAAAGTGGCAACTAAAGTGGCAAGCAAAGCTATAATAACGCCCTTGCGTTCCTTTTTACTAACCTCCTTATCTTGAGAAGGTTCTTCTTCATCAAAATAATATTTACCAAGTTTAGGAATAATATATCGTTCAGTAACCATCATTCCAACATAAGCAAGTAAAATTGTACTAACTAAAGTAAAAATAATATTCCCATATAAATTAACATTATAAGAAGAATCCAATATAGTAGCAGCTTTATTAGCATATTCTACTAAAATACTATCTAATCTATTTACAATAAAATTAGCACCATATCCAAAAGTAATTCCTGCAAAAGAAGCACATATTCCCGCTGAAGGATGTCTACCTAAATTCATAAACATAATAGCGGAAAGAGGTATTAATATAACATAACCAGCTTCATAAAACATCGAAAATATTATTCCAAGTAATACAGTAGCAAAAGTTAAAAATTTTCTTGAAACCTTTTCTCCTATCATTTTAAATAAAGAGTTCAAAAAACCAGATTTATAAGCAACTCCCACTCCTAAAAGACCAACAATTAAATTTCCTAAAGGAGCAAAATTTAAAAAGTTATCAAGCATATTACTTATCAAATATTGAAGACCAGTCCTATTAAACAAATTATTAATCGTAACAACCTGAGTGGTAAGATCACCAGTAGACTCATTTACAACATAATAACTAGCTTCCAAATTTAAAATATTACCAATGCTACTTATAATCATAATAACTAGAGTAAGTATTAAAAACAATAGAGCTGGATGAAGCCTAAATTTCTTTTTTTTCATTTTTAATCACCTTTTTTATCCTTTTATTAAATTCTATCCTTGGAAGCATTATAACTCTACCACAGTTAGTACATTTAATTTTAATATCCGCTCCCAATCTAATAATTTCAAACTCATTAAAGCCACATGGATGTTTCTTTTTCATGATAACAAAATCATTCAAATTATATTCCAATCATACCACTTCCATATTTCAATTATACCATTTATTTCTATTTTAGTAAATTAAATGTAATAGTTTTTTATAAGACCTTGTAAAAAAGATTATCATTTGTTATAATAAAAAAGATAGAAGGGATGATGAAGTGAATAATAATGAAGTAAAAAATAATAATCAAAAAAGTAAACCTAAAAAGAGAAGAAAACTAAGTATTCAGAAAATATTTAACCTAGTAAGTGCAACATTTATACTTGCTTGCTGTATATTTTATGGAACTAGATTTATAAAATTATATAGTGAAAACAATAAAAATACAGAAGTAAAAGAACTTGCTAAAGATATAATAAATAATAACAAAGAAAATAAAAATTTCAAAAATATAAATGGTAAATACTATTTTAGCTCTAACGAAGAAAACAATTATCTAAGCTATTCAAATTTACTATGGCGTATAATGTACATAAACGAGGATAATACATTAACATTAATATTAGATAATAGTATTACCTCTATAGCAGCAGGATCTTCTTCTAAATTTGAAGATTCATACTTAAATAGCTGGTTAAATTCACAAGATAAAAATTATACTGGAATACTAGAAAACAATCTCAATAGCAAAGAAACATATCTAGTAAATACCAAAACTTGTAATGATATTATTAATGATACAAAAGCAATTACTTGTAAAAATACCACTAATGATGTATACATAACAGTTCCATCACTAAACGACTATATAAATACTGGTGGAGCCAAAAGTTTCATGAATAATGAAGAATATTTTTATTTAATAAATTATACTAAAGATAACAAAATTTGGTATGTTAATGACGAAGGAAAAATAGGTACATCTGATAAAAGCGATATTATTGGTGTCAAACCAGTAATAACACTAAAAAGAACTGTCCCAAATCAAGGTGGCGATGGTAGTATTAACAATCCATACAAAATAGAAAGTGAGAATAGTTTATTTGGCAGTTACGTAAAATTAGGAAATGATATTTGGAGAGTAATAAATGTTGATGAAAGCAATATTAAACTGTCATTAAATTCATATATTAAAGTAAACGAGGAAGAAGTAACATATAAGTATTCAAACAATAATTACTACCACAATGATACAAAAGCTCCCTCACTGGCTTATTATCTAAATAATAATTATTTAAATAAACTAAGCTACAAAAGTATTATAGAAGAATCTCAATTTGCTAATGGACTATACGGAAATACAACAAACTTTGACTATAAAAAAGTACTAAGTACTACAGTTCCAACAAAAATTGCACCACTAAGTATTGGCGATGTAATTATAAATCCTAAACTTACAAATTACTATACATCAACAGGAATTTCCCAAAATGATAACTTAATATACGTCATATCTAATAGCTTCAAAGTTTATACTAAAAATGGAACAAGCAATCTAAAAATAGTTCCCACTATTGAAATAGAAAAAGAATTACTAAAAAAAGGAAATGGAACACTTGATAGCCCTTTTGAGGTATAGTGAGGTATAGTATGAGAAAAAGAAAAAAGAAAAAAATATATAAAACAACTATAGTATTTATCATCTTAGATATAATTGTAGCTATATGTTTCTTCATTATGTATGGTCCATGGAGCTATATAAGAAATTTATATGTGACAACTGCAATGCAAACTATGAATCACAAATACTTAGCTAAAGTTTTCTACAGTGATAAAAAAATAAATGAAATACAAAATAATAACTATCTTATAACAATAAATGAAGATGGAAATTTAGATGAAATAAAAATCAACACTAAAGAGAAAACAACCTATAAAGACGAATATGAAAAAGAATTACTAACAAGAGAGCCAGGTAACGACTTATACAAAGTAATAGATGTTAAAGTGGGAAATGCTAAAGGATATTTAGTAGCCATATATAAACCCGAAAAGGTAAAATTACTAAGAACATCAAAATTTAATGCTGGAACATATGGTGAAAGAGTTATTGATATGTGTAAACGTTATGGCGGAACAGTTTGTATAAATGGTGGTGGCTTTGCCAATGGCCTAGATAATGGTTCAGATATTCCTCAAGGATATGTTATTGATAACGGTCAAGTAGTATGGCCCACTCAAGGAGACTATGATAACATAAGAGGAGACATTATAGGAATAACAAGTGAAGGAAAACTTAAACTTATGAATAATGCCTCCGGAAATGAAGCTATAAATGCTGGAATAAAGTATGGTATTGAATTTGGTCCATTTCTAATTGTAAATGGTAAATCAGTTGAAATTAAAGGAATGCCATATGGCGTAGCAAATAAATGTGTCATAGCACAAACAAAAGACGGTGTTACTATGTTTCTAGTCACTGAAGGAGAAAGCTACATCGACGGAGCAAGCCTAAAAGATGTCATAGATGTTCTCGAAAAATATGGAGCTTATAATGCTGCTAACCTAGATGGAGGTCAGTCAACATCATTAGTAATAGATAATAAATTAGTAAATTCCCCTAACTACTTAGCAAAAAAACAAGGTGGAAGATATGTAGTAACAGGTTGGGGATTAATTCCATAAAAAAATATCACTAATTATAAAGTGATATTTTTTTCTTGCTCTCTCTTAATAGAAGAAATAAATACCGAATCATTATTATTAATAATAGCATCAATCACAATATTTTCAACACTCTTAGATATAATTTTAGATATCTTACGAGCGCCAAAATCGAAATAATCTGATTCCTCTACAATTTCTTCAATAACATTATCTGAATAACTAAATTTTATTTTATAATTATCTCCTATTTTATCCAAACTATTTCTAATTATTTCTCTAATATTATCAAGAGTAAGCCTATTAAATATTAAAATATTATCAATTCTATTAATAAATGAAACACTAAATCTGTTCTTCAAAGACGCACAAATATTATTATCCTTTACTTTATTAAATCCAATATTATTTTTTTCAAATCCTATATTTGAAGTCATTAAAATTATAGCATTATCAAATCTAACAATAGTTCCATTAGAATTTTTAATTTTCCCTTCATCCAATATTTGATAAAACAAATTAATAACAGCAGGATGGGCTTTATCAATTTCATCTAAAAGAATAACTGAATTAGGTTTGTTCCTAACCTCTTCAAGTACATTTTTATTATCGCTGTATCCAATATATCCAGGAGATGAACCAATAATTTTATTTACCGCAGTACTATCGGAAAATTCACTCATATCAAGTCTAATAAAATTATCTGAAGATACTAAATTTTCAGCATAAATTTGAGCTAATTTACTTTTACCTACACCACTAGGACCCACAAACAAGCAAGAACACGCACCCTTTCTATATCCTTTTCTAATCATTTTAGTAATATCTAAAAGACTATTTATAACCTTTTCTTGCCCTATAATATTATTACTAAGATTAGCTTTTATTCTATCAATCTCACTCATATTATTATTAATAATTTCATATATAGGAACCGATGATCTACTACTGATAACATCAGCAATATCATTAGTAGTAACCTCATTCTTCATATTTTCATTTGTAACTTCCATCTTATTTAAAAATGAAGTAAGTTCAGTTTCCTTCTTTCGAAGATTATATGCCATATCAATATTATTATCAATGATAAAACTATTTTTTTCTATATTGACCTTTTTAATCTCTTTTTTAACATTTTTAAGTTCAGTAAACATCTTAGATTCCTTCATACTAACTCTTGAACAAACCTCATCTAAAATATCAATTTCCTTATCAGGTCTATTCCTATCAAAAATATATTTTTCAGAAAGCTGTACAATTAAATCAATCATTTCATCAGATATTTTAACTTTATGATAATTTTCATATATCGATTTAATTTTAAAAAGAATATCCTTTGTCTGATCAATACTAGGTTCACTAACACTTATCTTTTGAAATCTTCTTTCCAATGCAGAATCCTTTTCAATAAACTTTTTATATTCATCAGTAGTAGTAGCTCCAATACATCTAATTTTACCTCTAGCTAAAGCCGGTTTTAATATATTTGAAGCATCAATAGCCCCCTCAGCACCACCGGCTCCAACTAAAGTATGTATTTCATCAATAAACAAAATAATATCAGTATTATCTTCTACTTCTTTTAATAATTTTTTCATTCTCTCCTCAAATTCACCACGGTACTTCGTACCAGCTACCATAGTAGCCATGTCTAAAGAAATAATTTTTTTACCAATAAGATGATAAGGAACTTCCTCATTAGCAATAAGCCTAGCTAATTCTTCGACAATTGCAGTTTTACCAACACCAGCCTCACCTATTAAAATGGGATTATTCTTAGTTCTTCGGCATAGTATTTCCATAACCCTTTTTACTTCCTTCTCTCTTCCAATGACAGGATCTAATTCTCCCCTTTTTGCTTTATCAGTAATATCTATACCAAGGTCAAATATCATTAGTTTTTTCTTTGTATTCTTTCTAGCCTTCTTAATTAAGCTAGAAGAAAAATCATCATACATAGATTCTATATCAATTCCCATTCCAATAATAACTCTAATAGCTATTCCTTCACCCTCTTCTAACATAGAAAAAAATAGATGTTCTGTAGTTACTTCACCATCATTATTTTCTTTACTATCCATAATTGCAGACTCAATAACTTTCTTTAAAAGTGGAGTATATAAAAACAGCTCAGACTTTTTAGAAGTAGTACCAACAACTTTACATAATTCACTTCTAAAAGAATCATACGAAAGCCCATAAGAACTAAGTCTATTTGAGATATTAGTATCACTATTTAAAATTGAAAGAAGTAAATGTTCAGTTCCAATATAAGGATGTCCCAAACTTATCATCTCTCTCTTAGCATTCATAAGTATTCTTTGAGCTTCTTCACTAAAATTGCCAATCATATTTTTCCCCTTTCTAATTTATTCTATGAATATAATGTCCCTAATTTTCTAATTTTAAACACAAAAAAAAGACATCTTATTATTAAGATATCTTTCATACATTATATTAATGCAAGAATAAATAACACTAATATTATAATTAACAATAACATTAATACAAATCTCCATATGTACTTAACCCAAGAAGTATATGGAATATCAAAATATTTCAAAACAACAATAAGTAGAAGACTTGTAGGTCCAATTATAGATATTAATCCATAAATACTCTGAAATGTCATTGCATAAACACCATACATTGATTCATCTGCTACTGCTGAAATCATTGGCATAAATGCACCAGCAACAGTATAATACAAATCAGAATGTAAAAGTGTTCCTAAAGCCGTAATAATTGATGATGTTACAACATTAAGTCCAATCTTACTTTCAGAAATCCAAGTTATAATAGTAGATACAAAACCAGTATTATATGCACATACAAGAATAGTATAAGTAAGAACTACTAATAATACAATAGGAACCATTCTTTTAGCGCCATCTACAAAATTAGAAAGAACCTCATCAAACTTAACTTTATATATTACCTTAATAATTAAAGTAAACGTAATTAAAGTAATGACAATGGCCATATATGAGCCTAAACTACCCCAATTACCAAAAGCATATATATTTCCTGAAATAATATTAGAAAATACTGCAAAATCATGTATTTTTAAGCCAAGTAACCATTCATTAAATTTATCAAAACATTCAATGCCAAATAAACTGTTCCAAGGGAAATAACCCATAACTAATACTACAAATATTAATACTAGCATGATAATCATTGGCCATGTCTTAATGTTCTTATAATCTCCTTTAACCTCTGATACAGTCACTTCATTACTATCATTAAGCTCATACTTTACTTTCTTATCTTGAACATTTTTTATATGTCTATTTACAAAGAAAATAAGTAAAGCTATTCCCAAAACTAACAAAATTAGTTTAGGCCATAAAGTTGTATTGCTAGAAACACCTACTAATTTTTCAAGTGTTGTTGAAGAATAACCATAATAACTATTAGGATCTCTAAAAGTTACAAATATTCCACCAATAAAACCAACAAACATTGCAACTATAGTTGAACTAACTGCAACTAATTTATCATATCCAAGAATTAAAATAATTGATATGACAAAAGGTACAAAAATCAAAAGTACATTGGTAAGTCCAGTCAATGATGTAAAAGCAGCAAAAAGTACAATCATTAAAAATACAAACAACTTACTATTGGCCTTAAGCTTTAAAGCAATATTGTCAATTAATTTCTTATATGCTGGTACTAAATTTAAAACTTCATAAAAAGCACCAATTACTAGCAAGTAAACAACAGTATCAAAGAAATAATAAAATGACTGTACATAGTTAAGTCCAACATCAAAAAGGGCAATAAAACTAAATTTACCTTCTAGGCTTGGAATAAAATATCCCAAAATTGCAAGAATAAAACTTACACCAACCAAACAACCCAAGACAATCAAAATTGTTTTAAATAAACTATGTTTTTTCATAATAACCTCCTCTATCCCTAATTATATCACAAAAGTTCTAAAAGTAAAGAAAAAAGATAAAAAATTACCTTTTTCTCCCTCTTAAAATATCAATAATTAAGTATCTAAGATAGTAACAATAACTCAAATTATTTTTTATCCTTCATCTGTGGAAACAAAACAACATCCCTAATTGAAGGTTGATTAAATATAATCATCATAAGTCTATCAATTCCAAAACCAAGACCAGATATAGGAGGCATACCTTGTTCCATAGCAGCCAAAAAACTCTCATCCATATCCATAGTCTCATCATCACCTTGTGCTTTAGCTTTTAATTGTTCCTCAAAAGCTTCTCTCTGCGTAACTGGATTTACAAGCTCTGAATAAGCTTTACAAAGTTCCGTACCACATACAAGTACTTGGAACACATCAATAATCCTATTATCATTATCATTTCTTCTTGCAAGAGGAATCATTACCGCTGGATAGTTATATATAATCGTTGGCTCTATAATATTAGCCCTTACTAATTTTTTATAACAAAAATCAATCACTTGACTAAGAGACTTATAATCTTCTAATTCTTCATAACTAAATAAACCATTTTCAACTATTCTATCTTTTAGCAACTTAGGGTCTTCTATTTCCAAAAAGTCAAAGCCAAATTTTTCTCTCATTTCCTCGACATAATTAATTCTCTTCCAATTTTCTTTACCAAAATCAATTACATTACCTTGATATTCAATCGTAGTAGTTCCTATAAGTTCCATAAGAAGTCCTTTAATAAACTTCTGATAAAATTTAATATTATCTTCAAAATTCCAATAAGAAGCATACCATTCAACCTGTGTAAACTCTTGCAAATGCTCAGTATCCATTCCTTCATTTCGAAAACACTTAGCAACTTCATATACTCTGTCAAACCCACCTGCCACACACTGTTTCAAATAAGTCTCCGGAGCAATTCTAAGATTACAATCCATATCAAGAGCATTATGATGAGTATAAAAAGGTTTAGCAGAAGCTCCACATACCGCATTTTGAAGAATTGGTGTTTCAACTTCTAAGAAACCATTTTCTCCTAAGAATTTATGAATATAAGCATATAATTTACTTCTACCCAAAAACACTTTTCTTGCTTCTTCATTTGTAATAAGATCAACATATCTTTCACGATATTTAGTTTCCGTATCAGTAAGACCATGAAACTTTTCAGGTAAAGGTCTAAGGGCTTTTCCCAAAAACTCAAAAGAATGTACTCTTAGAGTCTTCTCACCTGTTTGCGTCGTAAATATCTCACCTTCAGCTCCAATAAAATCTCCAATATCAATTAATTTTTTAAAGAAATCATATTTTTCTTCTCCAACCATATCTACTTTAATTTCAAGCTGCATGTCCCCTTCAATATCACGAATACGTACAAAACTAAGTTTACCCATCTTTCTCATAAAGACTATTCTTCCAGCTATTCTAACAGAAGAAACACCATCATCGAGAGTTTTAGCCTCTTTCAATGAATGTGTCTTTTCATATTTTTCAGGATAAGGATTACAGAATTCCCTAATCTTATTAACTTTTTCTATTCTAACTAGTTCCTGCTCACTTCTCTCCATTATTTCACCTCACTTACAACACTTGTATTAGCTATTATATCATGTAAACCCCTCTTATCTTTTCTATATAACGCCATAAAAAAGCTTATCATAATAAAGAAATACTCAATATAAGATATTATTGTACCGCCAATATTAAATTTATTAGCATCTAATAAGTTAACAAAAATAGAAGCATAAAAAGTACTAATAATACCATATATAAATAAGCTTCTAAGTATCATGCCTTTTAAGTCCACTCTCTCATTTTCACCTTTAACAACTTTAATCTTAAATAATTTTTTACCTAAAGTCTGTCCCTTATTCAAATAACCAAACACAACAAAATATCCAATATATAAAGCACAAGAAATACCATTAACCCATACATTTCCTTTTTGAAGTCTATAATTAATATCCACTACTTTCTCATTGTATTCATCTATACTTATTTCCTCTTTTGCATAACTGTTTACTAAATCATTAGCCTCTTTTGTTAAACCACTATCTGTTTTAAATCCAATTGTTATAAGTGACAATAAAAAAGTCACTATAAAATAATCAATCAGAAAAGCGCCTAACCTTTTTAAAAAATTTGCTTTCATTCTCCATCACCTACTTAATATTATATACTATTTTCAAGTTCTTTTAAATAGTTATTTAAAATTTTTGTTATTTCTTCTCTCGTTTTAGCCTTAAATACGTCATTTTTAATTTCTTGATTTCTTGGCATTCCTTTCAAATACCATGCTATATGACTTCTCATTTCTAATACTGCCACTTTTTCTCCTTTAAGTTTAAATAAATAATCCATATGATGAAAGCACATATCTATTTTTTCTTTATATGTCGGTTCATTTATAATTTCTCCCGTCTCAAAATAAGTAACTAACTTCCTAATAAGCCAAGGATTACCAAGAGCTGCCCTTCCAATCATAATAGCATCACATCCCGTATAATTAATCATTTGCTCAGCACTTTCTATACTATTAATATCTCCATTACCAATAACAGGTATAGATACACTTTCTTTAACCCTTTTTATAATATCCAAATCCACACTCCCAGAATAACCTTGACTACGTGTCCTACCATGAACAGTAATTGCACTAGCCCCTGCCTCTTCACATATTTTAGCTACCTCACAAGCATTAATACTATTAATATCCCAACCGCTTCTAATTTTCACTGTGACAGGCACAGGTACCGCTTTGACTACCGCTGATACAATTTCTCTAATCTTCTCTGGAGATTTAAGAAGAGCCGCACCTGCCTGTGATTTAACAGCAACTTTAGGTACAGGACATCCCATATTAATATCAATAATATCTGGCTTCATAATATTATAAACCATTTTAGCAGCTTCTACAAAAGTATCCTTATTACTTCCAAATATTTGCTGTGATATTGGCCTTTCACACTCCTCGAAATAAAGCATATCTTTAGTTTTCTTACTATCATAAATAAGTCCTTTATCACTAACCATTTCAGCACATAACAACCCACATCCCATCTCTTTAATAATTTTTCTAAAAGCACTATTACATACTCCAGCCATCGGAGCAAGAACAATATTATTTTTTACCTGAATATTACCTATTTTAAACATATAATCACCTACATGTAAGTATTTTATCACATTAATAATTAAAGCAAAAGAAAAAGTTAAGTTATTCTTACTTAATTTTTTCTTTTTATAAAAATATATTTCTAAATCATTTTGCTCTTACTTCAAACAATAAATAAAATCATATAAAAAATTAGTAACTAAATATGAAAGACTAAATACTAATAATATATATAAAATTCTAGCTTGATATACTTTATTTTTTTTAAATATAACATTAATATTTATACTGTCCATTACAAAAATAACAAGTGGGACAACAATTAAATATAAAATAAATTTAACCATTTTCTATTTCCTTGATCATTTCATTTCTTCTTACATACTTATTAACATTAGAAAAAGGCGTCTCAATAAATTTCTTAACTATTTCTAACATATCTTCTTCACTTAAATCTTCAGACATAGCAATAGCATTAGCATCATTATGTGATTTAGAAAGCATTGCCTCACTGACATTAGAAACTTTAGCACAGTATATTCCTTTCATCTTATTAAGTGCTATACTCATGCCAATTCCAGTACCACAAATAGCTATACCTAAATCTATTTCTCCACTTTGAAGCGCCCTACCAAGTTTTTCAGCATACACTGGAAAATCAACAGAATCCTCAGTATCTGTCCCATAATCAATTACATCATAATTATACAAACCATCTTTTAAAAATTTTTTAGCTTTATATCCACGGTGATCACTAGCTAAACCTATTGTCATAATATCATCCTTCTTTCCCAAAATAATTGTATCAAAAAAAAGAAGTAATTAAAATACTAACTATATTTTTTTACATAATTTTTACACACAATAAAAAGACAACTTAAAATTATTGCCTTTCTAACATATATAAATTATCCAAAAGTACTCCAGTACCTTCAGCCACGCAAGTAAGTGGAGACTCCGCTATAAACACTGGTACTTTAAGTTCTTGACTAAGTATTTGCGGAAAACCATCTACCATAGCACCTCCACCAGTAAGAACAATACCCTTATCTATAATATCTGCAGATAACTCAGGTGGTGTCTGCTCTAATATTCCCTTAACAGCATGAATAATAGTATACACACTTTCTCTTAAGGCCTCTTCAACTTCTTCAGAAGTGAGAGTTATAGTATGTGGTAAACCAGTAACTAAATCTCTTCCTCTAACTTCCATCTTCTCGCTTCTAGAGCCAGGGAAAACAGTACCAATACTTATCTTAATATCTTCAGCAGTCCTCTCTCCTACAAGTAACTTATACTTATCTTTAATATATTTAACAATATCATTATCAAAAGCATTTCCAGCAATTCTAATAGAAGAACTATTTACTATGCCACCAAGAGAAAGAATTGCAATATCCGTAGTTCCTCCACCAATATCAATAACCATATTACCACTAGGTTTGGATATATCCATACCTGCTCCTATGGAAGCAACCTTCGGTTCCTCCTCTAAATATACCTTTTTAGCCCCTGTCCTTTCAGCAGCTTCCTTAATAGCATTCTTTTCAACTTGGGTTATATTTGAAGGACAACATATAAGTATTCTCGGTCTCGAAAAGAAACTCTTTCCATTAACTTTCTTTATAAAATAATTAAGCATAACTTCAGTTGTATCATAATCAGCAATAACTCCATCTTTCATAGGCTTAATAGCCTTTACTTTTCCAGGAGTTCTTCCAAGCATCTCCCTAGCCTCACTACCAACTGCTAGGGGTTTTTTTGTCTCAGCATCAATAGCAACAACAGATGGCTCATTAAGTACAATACCCTGTCCTTTAATATATATAAGTACATTTGCAGTTCCCAAATCAATTCCAATATCTTTATTAAACACTGGTATCACCATCCCTATTTCCATTTTATCACATTTCCAATGAATTTTACAGTTTTAATTAGCTTTTTTATCCAAAAATTTCCTCTTTGTTGCTTCTCCACCTCTAATATGTTTAATATCAGCATTATATTTTAAAATACTTGACACTTTCTTATACATATTTTTGTCAATACCCAATAACCTTTCACCAATATCTTTGTGAACGGTACTTTTTGAAACCCCAAATACATTTGAAGTGCCTCTTATTGTTTTATTATTATCTATAATATATTTAGCCTCTAGAAGAACTCTATTATATATATTTCTGTTCATATCTCCACCCAAAATATTATATTAATAATAAACAAGCATTATGTAAAAAAAGGCATTTTACCGCCTATTGTAATTCATCTACAAATCTATTATAGAATTCTTCAGGATTAACAATTTTACCTTTATAATATAACTCAAAATGCAAATGATTTCCTAAATCTTTATTAATATTGGATAAACCGCTTTTAGCAATTATTTGTCCCTGAATAACGGCATCATCTTTTTTTACAATAACATCAGATAAACTTTGATATACAGATATCAAATCATTACTATGTCTAATTTCAACGGTTGTTCCCAAAATATCATTTTCTTCAACCGAAATTACTGTTCCGTCAAGAACACTAATAATATCAAAGACATTTTGACTTGTATAATCTACACCAGAGTTTTGAATATAAGTATCTTCATAAAAAATTATTGATTTCTCCTGCTCACTAGCATCAGCTTCATAATCATAAAAAGTTTTAGAAATAGTTACCGAACTATCTAAATATGGACGTGTAATTTTAGCTGAAGTACTAACTACCGGAATCTCACTATTATTGTCTTCAGTAATTTCGCCATCAACATACTCGTAATTTCCCTTATCCTTAAAATTACTTACTATTTCCTTTGCAAAATACATGCTAAGCAAAAGAACAAGAACTAATCCTCCATATAAAGCTGGCATCACAAATGGTTTAAGTCTTCTACTATTCATATTTTCACCTCTAGTATAATTCTTTCCTAAAATCAAAAATATATACCCTAATTTTCCATTTTTTTTATTGATGTTCCATTATAATAATACTTTAAAATTTCTACATAGCTATATCCTTCTTCTGCCATTCCCTCAGCTCCATATTGACTCATCCCAACACCATGACCATATCCTACTGTATTAATAATAACATTTTTACCATCTTGAACCAAAGAAAAATCAGTTGATTTTAAACCAAGTTTTTCATACAATTGTCTTCCTGAAAAAACATTTCCATTAATTTCTATCGAAATAATACGATTAGTAGAACTTCTTTTAAGTACATTAACTTCTAATTTATCAGCATATTCAATACCTATTTTTTGATAAAATTCCTCTAAAGTAATTGAAGTAGTAGATTTAAATGCAGAACTTGTTTTAGAATCCCAATCAGATTTAACACTTTTAAGATAAGGTAAATCTACATTAAATACCAGCGAAGCCGCCTCTGTATAACCATTACTTGTCGAAAAAAATAATGCATCAATTACTTCACCATTATAATCCAAATACTCAAGGCTAGTCTCATTAACTACTTCCCTAAGCTTATTAATATTAGTAATATAATTATCTCCCCAAGCTTCCTTTAAATAAGAATTATCTAAATAAACTTGATTCAAAATAGAATCAACAACATCATAATCATTATCCTTATTATATGAAATTCTCTTTAAAGCATAACTTCTAGCAGCCACAGCTTGTGCTTTTAATGCCTCTTTTTCAAAATATATTGGCATCTCTCCTGCTAAAACACCAACTATATATTCTTCAAAAGGTAAATACTCAATATCACCAGTAGAGAGTCTCTTTACTCTAATTATAGTATTAGACATATAAGTCAATTCTATTTCCTCTTTTTTATCTACATTAAAAAAACTTACTATAAAGAAAGGAATAAATATAACAAACAAAGTTATAAATAATATTTTTTTCATATATCATATATCACTTCTTTTCATTAAAAATTATATGATATACAAATTAAAAAAAATGTCGAAAGACATAAAAAAAGAGGAAGAATTACCAACTTTCTCCTCTTCTTAAAAGTTCAAATTTAACATTTTGAGTAAGCCCTATAATATTAGGATCTTTTTCAGTGGCAAAAGCCAAATCAAATAAAGTTCCCCTATCAAAGCCAACATTACTACCAGTATCTAAAACAATAGCAATAAAAGAATCCATTCCTGGAACATTGCTAACTCTAAAAATAGCATTTTTACCAAAACTAGGATCACCTGCTAAAATTCTAACTGTTCCAAACTCATCATCATCGTAATAAATAGATTCATTTAAATTATATCCACTTTTAGTCTTACCAGAGCATTTATAACAATCAGGTCCATACCCAGTTAAACTACCAATATAAGTCTCAATTACATCATAGTCTAAAGAAACTCTATTATCACTAGCATTTTTTCCCTCGACATTAGAAATAACTTCTTCTTTTTTATTTTCTTCTTTTTTAGTATTCTCATCTGTAACTTTTGAATCATCAGTATTTGAACTACTATCATCAAGAGGAGTAATAACATCAGAAGAAGTATCTAACATTTGTTCTTCTCTCTTAAAAAGAAAAGAAACAGAATCAGCCATTTTATTAAAGTTATTATTACTAATAGTAATAACTTCATCATTTCCCTTTGTATTCGAAAACAATAATACTAAAAATAAACTAACTATTCCAACTTGTGAAAAAATAGTTATTATCTTAGTAGCTATTTTTTTCATTTTTTCCCACCTCATTAATATTTTAAAAGCATATTAATTGTAACATCATTTTAAAGAAAAGTCAAATATACCTTCACTATTAGAAGTAGTAATCCTCATAACATCTTGAATTGAAAGGTTTTTAATCTGTGCAATAGCACTTGCTATAACTAACACATTAGAAGGATCATTTGTCATACCTCTATATGGCTCTGGAGACAAATAAGGTGAATCAGTCTCCAATAATATATATGACATATCTATTCCTTTTACTACTTCCTTAATAGTTTTAGCATTTTTATATGTAATTATTCCTCCAACACCTATTTTAAAACCAATTTTAATAAATTCTATTGCCATTTCTTTAGAACCACTAAAGCAATGAATACTTCCCTTTAATTTATAATCTTTTAATATATTATATGTATCTTGAATAGAATCTCTACTATGTATTACTACTGGTTTATTATACTTTTCAGCAATTTCAAGCTGTTTCCTAAATACATTTTGTTGTTTTAACTTATCAGTATCTTCATAATGATAATCAAGGCCTATTTCTCCTATTCCGACTATCTTATTATCACTTACATGTTCTTCTAAAAAAGAATAAAATTCATCTTTAAAATCCTTAAGTTCTGTTGGATGAAAACCAATTGTCCCATAGACAATATCATACTTTTTAATAATTTCTAACACTTCCATATTAGACTTCATATCACAACCACTTACAATAATTCTACCTATATTACATTTCTTACATTTTTCTATAATACTATCTATATCATCATAATAACTTTTAAAAACATGGGCATGAGTATCAATAAACATAATAAATCCTCCTAATAAAAAATCATACTAATAATAGTATAATTTATCTTACATATCTTTCTAACAAAAATATAAAAAATAACAAAAATAATATTCCAAAATATACCAAATCAATAATATTTTTATATATTAAAACTAAAACTACAGTTACTATAAAAAATATAAGTAATAATATTCTTAGAATATAGCCTTGATTTTTAGTTTTAAGCATTGCCCTCTATCTCCTTTTCCCAAAATACTGCAACACTACACTAAAAATATAACATAATTTTTTTATATAGTAAAATACTTTTTAACCAATTTTACATTTTTTTACACTTATAAAGCAAAAAGAACTAATTGCTTAGTTCTCAATTCTCTTAAATAAAACTTCCGGTTCATTAACCTTAGTACCACTCTTATATCCACCAAATTCTTGTATACTATCAAAATCTTTTAACTCAGTATTTATTTGATAAAATATTTTTTCACTAGTCGATGGCATAAATGCTCTAAGAAGTACTGTACCAATTCTAATACCTTCAGTTAGATTATAAAGTACTGTTGCAAGTCTATCTTTCTTATTATTATCTTTTGCAAGTACCCAAGGAGTAGTTTCATCAATATATTTATTACATCTTCTATAAATATTAATAACTTCCTCAAGAGCATCCGCTACTCTAAGATCATCTATCTTCTCATCGATAATGGCCTTTCTACTAATAATATATTCCTTAAACTCGGTATCAATATCTTCACTCACATTCTTATTTTCAATAATACCATCAAAATACTTATTAGCCATACCAATTGTCCTATTAACTAAATTACCTAGTACATTAGCAAGATTACCATTAATAGAGTCGATAAGAAGTTCCCTCGTAAAATTACCATCTGAAGCAAAAGGAATCTCATGTAACATATAGAACCTAATAGCATCGACACCAAACTCATGAACCAAATCGTCAGCATAGACGATGTTACCCTTACTCTTACTCATCTTATCGCTACCAAATAAAAGCCATGGATGTCCAAATATCTTCTCTGGTAGAGGCAAATCAAGTAGATGAAGCATAATTGGCCAATATATCGTATGAAATCTAAGAATATCCTTACCAATTAAATGCACATTACAAGGCCAGTACTTCTCAAATTCAGGAGTATAATTACCATCGACATCATAACCCAAAAAAGTAATATAGTTAGATAGTGCATCTATCCATACATAAATAACATGTTTATCATCAAAAGATACGGGAACTCCCCACTTAAACGATGTTCTAGATACGCATAAATCTTGAAGACCAGGCTTAATAAAATTATTCATAATTTCATTCTTTCTTGATTCAGGTTCAATAAAATTAGGATGACTTTCAATATATTCTTCAAGCCATTTAGAATACTTACTAGTTCTAAGAAAATATGCTTCTTCAGTTGCTTCATTAACATTTCTACCACAGTCAGGACATTTACCATCTACTAGCTGACTCTCTGTCCAAAAAGATTCACAAGGTGTACAATATAAACCTTTATATTCTCCCTTATAAATATCACCTTGATCATATAATCGCTTAAATATCCTTTGCACCTTTTCTTCATGTTCTTTATCAGTAGTTCTCACAAATCTATCATAACTAGTATCCATTAAATCCCAAATAGACTTAATTTCCCCTGCCACTTTATCAACATATTCCTGCGGACTAATACCAGCTTCAATAGCCTTATCCTCTATCTTCTGACCATGTTCATCAGTACCAGTCTGAAAATAAACATCATATCCCTCTAATCTCTTATATCTAGCAATAGCATCCGCTAATACTATCTCATAAGTATTACCAATATGTGGCTTCGAACTAGTATACGCAATCGCCGTACTAATATAAAACTTTTTCTTATCCATTATTATCATCTCCTCCAATAAAAAAATAAGCTAGCCCAAAGGACGAACAAAATATCCGCGGTACCACCTTATTTTATAAATACATACACTCATTAAGTTATAACGTAACCACCGTTTATACCTATTAGATATAACTGCTCCAGAACCATTTATAATAGTTTTTCTCTATCTATTTTCCACCATCATAGACTCTCTTTAAAATACTCTTCTATTACTCTTTCCTTCAGCGCTTTACAAAGAGATTTTATCATATATTTTTATTTTTATCAACAATTTTTGTTGATTTTTTGTTCATTCGCTACACTTTCCGAAATAACTATGTTATTTCTCCACATACTTTTACCAGTATATTCTTGTAATTTTTACTATTTTTTGTGTTCGTAGTTAATTTCAACATCATCAAAAAGTTGTCTTATATCTATTTCCAAAGCATCAGCAAACTTGCCAATAGCCTCTAAAGTAGGAGTCTTATCTATAGTTAAGCACTCTAAATCTCTAACATATCCATGAGTTAAGTCTGCTCTATCTGCAAGTTCTTGAAGAGTATATCCCCTAATTATACGATACTTTCTAATATTTTTTCTCACTTGTATAGATAAATTATGCTTAGAATATCTTCCCATAGATGTAAATCATCTCCTAACAAATATTATTATTTCACAAAAAAATAAAAAAATATGTCGCCTGCCAGGAGATTTTATGATATAATGAATAAAGAAAGGAGTTTTATTATGGAAAAAATTGTAAAAGAAGGTAAAATATCAATAGCAACATTAATCATTAGAATTATAGTTGATATATTAGCTATGTGCATACTTATTGGACTTATATGGTTAATAAGAGATCTAATAAAATTTTTTACTACAAAGTTAATTATTACCAACAAAAGAGTAAATGGTAAAACAGGTCTTATTAACACAAATGAACTTGATAGTCCATTAAACAAAATAAATGGCATTCAAGTTAAACAAGGATTATTTGGCAAAATGTTCAATTATGGAACTATTTCTATTACAACTGCTTCAACAGTATTTAACTTTGATTATATAGACAAACCTAACGAATTTAAAAATATACTAAATAATCAAATTGAAAAATATGATGATGAAAGAATAGAAAAACAAGCAAGAAAAATGGCAGAAGCTATAAAATAGCATATGAAAAAAATGATTTATAATTTAAAATCATTTTTTTATTTTAATAAATAATATAGACAAAATATATTACATTTTTAATATATTATTTATTTATAGCATAAGGAAATAATTAACATCAAAAAATCATAGAAATAATCTATGACATTTTATTCTGGTAAACTATTACTAAGTAACTTAGATAAAATAATACACATTTTATCTTCAACATCCGTAATAGGTACATCCGTAGATATAAGAATAACAGAACCTATTGCATCGCCATTATTAACTATTGAAGCAAAAGTATAATACCCATTTTCTTCTTCTTCTTTAACAATACTAAATTGTTTCTTTTGTTTTTCCGAAAAAGAATCTCTCCTCTCAATAGATCTCTCAGTAAAGTCATTAATCTCTTTACCTAAGTATTTCTTCTTTAAAGGCCCAGCTACAGCTACTACTTTATCTCTATCAGTTACAATAATATTATGCTTAATAATCTGATTAAAAGCTTCAACATAATTAACAGAAACGTTCTCTAAACTCTCAATCTGTGAAAACTTTTTAAGTATTACACTGTCTCCCTCTACAAATATTTCTAAACTTTCCCCATTTTTAATTCTCAAGTTTTTTCTAATCTCTTTAGGTATAACAATTCTACCAAGTTCATCTATTCTTCTAATAACTCCTGTTGTTTTCATTTAGTCACCATACTTTCTCTTTAATATTTTACCTAATAACTAAATATTTATACAGTAAAGAAAAAAATTAAAGACTTTTCTAATCTTTAACTTAATTTTTTATATTCTTAACTAATTTATACACTCCGTAACCACTAGTGCCAAGCACCAATAAACCTAAAAATGTACCTCCACTAGAATCATCATTATCACCATTGTCGCCAATAATCTCTTTATCATCTAACTTTTCTTCATCAAAAGTTGCAGTTACATACTTACAACTTCCATCATCTTCATTTGCTTCTATATCATAATTTAATGCTTTAGAATCTGTACATCCATATTTATAGTATGTGCAACTTCCATCATCTCTTTCAGCACTTTCATCATAATTAGATGCTTCTACATCGGTACAACCATATTTATAATATGTACAACTTCCATCATCTTTATTTACAGAACTATTGTAATTCTTAGCATCTTTATCAGTACAACCATAAACATAAGTTACTGTTGGCGTACAAGTACAACTAGGACTCAATGTACCATCATTACATATCTGCTTTCCAGAAGAACTACATCCCGCTACTCCACCATGACTGGAGCAACACCCTTTAGTAGCCAAAACCACACTAGGAAACAATAGCAATGACAAAAATAATATTAAAAAACTTCTAAACTTCATAACATCCACCATACAAAAAATATCATATATTAAATAAAAAAAGAGAAAATATTCTACATAATAAAAATTAATCGACAACTATGCTATAATATAAACACATAGTTAACAAGTAAAAAATTGAAGATCACTATTTAATCTTCAATTTTTCTAACCCTTTTCTTAACTTTTTCACTTTCACCAACTAGTGTTTTATTTTTTGAAGAGGGCATAATCCCACGCACCTCATATCTATCTTCAGAAGCTTGATAATCTAAGAAAGAATTAATCTTTCCCACTACTGGCCTATCATACACCTTAACAGGTTTAAATCCTACGTGTTTTCATAAATAAGAATCCCATTTTTCCCCACAAAATAATTTCTTTAAAAAATTATTATAATCAATAAAATATCAAAAAGTAACTATTCTCCTACCATCTCCATAATCTTTTCAAACAGCTCATTAAGATAATATATAAAATGCTTATCTAATTTAACAGTATCGAGCATAATATGGATTTGTCTATCTTTATAAGAAAATCTAAAATACTTCGAAATATCATAAGCCGTAAAGAATAACTTATCCCCATCTATCTTCATTGAGGTAAGTACTGGTAAAACAACTTCAACAAAGTTTTTATTTTGTTTAGTATCTGTAACACCAAGTTTTTTAGCCTGTTTTTCAAACCATTCTTCATGCATATATATTACCATTTCATCAGTAACCTTACCAAATCTATTTTCAAGAGTTTCCTTAAGCCTATTAATATCATCATAACTATTAATATCATTAATCATCTTATGAATATCAATCTTAATCTCATCATCAGGAACATAATCAGAAGATATATGTGTCTCAACTTCGATTAAAGGTTTATTATCCTCTGGCCTGTCTTCTTCGACTTTAATACCTTTTAACTTATCCACTTCTTCTTTAAGCATCTTCAAATATAAATCAATACCAATAGTATCAATAAATCCAGATTGTTCACTACCTAATATATCTCCGGCACCACGAATAGACAAATCTCTCATAGCAATCTTAAATCCACTTCCAAGTTCTGTAAATTCCTTAATAGTATTAAGTCTTTTAACAGCTAAATCAGTAAGTTCTTTCTTATTATTATACATAAGATATGCATAGCCAATTCTATCACTTCGACCAATTCTACCCCTAATTTGATAAAGTTGTGATAAGCCAAAATGATCGGCATCAATAATAATTAATGTATTAACATTAGGAATATCAATACCAGTTTCAATAATCGTCGTGCAAAGTAGTATATCAAATTCATGATTATTAAAATCATTCATAATGTTTTCAAGTTCTATCTTACTCATCCTACCATGAGCATATCTGATACTAGCTTCTGGCACTAGTCTTTGTATTTCATCTAATTTACTATCTAGTCTTTCAACGCTATTATAGAGCATAAATACTTGTCCTTCTCTTGATAACTCTTTATAAATAGCGTCTTTAATAATATTCTTATTCTCAGGCATAACATAAGTTTGAATCGGTCTTCTCTTTTCTGGCGGTGTCTCTATTAAAGCCAGTCCTCTAATCCCAGACATCGACATTTGAAGTGTTCTTGGAATAGGTGTTGCCGATAGAGTAAGAACATCGACACTTGTCTTATACTTTTTAATTTTTTCTTTATGAACAACACCAAATCGCTGTTCCTCATCGATAACTAGTAATCCCAAATCTTTAAATTCTACCGCATCATTAAGTAATTTATGTGTTCCAAATAAAATATCAATCTTTCCCTCTTTTAATCTCTCTAAAATACTCTTTATATCCTTTTGTGAAGTAAATCTATTAAGAAGAGCTATATTAATAGGAAAATCAGCAAATCTCTCTAACGCCGAATTATATTGCTGACTAGATAAAATAGTCGTCGGGCATAAGTAACAGGCTTGCTTACCATCATTAACAGCTTTAAATATAGCTCTAAAAGCCACTTCTGTCTTACCATAACCAACATCTCCACACAAAAGCATGTCCATTGGCTTATCTCTTTCCATTTCCTTCTTTATCATTTCAGAAGCTCTAAGTTGATCTGAAGTTGCCTCATATTTAAATTTACTTTCAAATAATAATTGATTCTCATCATCAGCACTAAAAGCATATCCCTTAGTAGCCTCTCTTTCTGCCGAAACTTTAATTAAATCACCTGCTATCGATTCAAGTCTTTTTCTAACTCTAGCTTTTTTCTTAGCCCAATTATCACTGCCAAGTTTATCAAGTCGAACAAAAGCACCTTCATTACCCGAAAATTTACTTATCTTATCAATCTTTTCTACAGGTAAATAAAGTACATCGCCATCAGCATAAATAAGTTTAATATAATCCTTCTTAAGACCATTTTTAGTAAGAGTAGCAATTTCATCATATTGACCTATACCATGATCAATATGAACAACATAATCACCTTTTTCAAGATTATTAATATTACTAATCCTAGTACCAACTTTGTATTTATTTTTTACCTTTTTCTTATCTTCAATTTTTCCAAACATATCATTTGAAGATATCACTACATAATCTTCATATATAAAACCACTTATAATATACTTATTAATAATATTAATTTTTCCCTTAATAATATTCTTTTCATCAGTAATAATAACATCATCAAGTATCTCTAAATAACTTATAACTCTCTTAACTACAAACTTATTGTCAATACAAAAAATAACAGTCTTTCCCTTTAAAAGATACTTATCTAAATCAGTCTTAATTTTTTCAAAATTACCACCATAATTATCAATATTGAAAGATACATAATTATAATTTTTTCTAAGCTTAATATTTAATAAATTATCAATTTCCATGATATAAATATCATCTTTTATAGTAATATCTTTAATATCCCACATATAATTAGTCTTAATACTATCTCTTACTTCACTGTCATAACTAAATATAGTCTCTCTAAGTAGTCTATAACTAGTAACAATCTGATTATAATCGTAATACATAATAGTGCCATTATCAATATAATTCCATAATCCTGATGCTTCTCTAGAATAATTAAGTAAATATTTCTGTTTTTTATATTTATCATCTATCCCATTTTTATCTCTTATTAAAAATTCTGTAAAAGGATAAATATAAATATCACTTATACTATTACTAGAAATCTGACTTTCCAAATCAAAATATTTAATACTATCTATCGTATCTCCCCAAAATTCAATTCTAACTGGATTATCAAAACATATTGGAAAAACATCTATAACATATCCTCTAACAGCCATTTCACCGGTTCTAGTAACAATAGGTACTTTCTCATAGCCAAGATCATATAAAGAAGAAATAAAATCATCTCTATCAATATCACTATTACATTTTAAATTAATTATTTTATCCTTATAAAGCACTTTACTAGGTAAATATCTAAGTATACCCATTAAATTAGTAATAACTATATAATTTCCACCCGAAATAAGTTTATTAAGCGTATTAAGTCTTTCAATCATAAATTCAGGACTAATAGCAGTAGCTTCACTCGCAATAAAATCATCCATAGGAAAGAAAAGAACTCTATCAGTATAATTACTAATTCTATTATAAACATCATTAGCTTCATATAAAGAATTAATAACAACTAAAAGATTCTTTGAATTTTTTATAAAATATTCATAAATATATATAGAATTAAGCTCTTTATTCAAACCACTTACTGAATAATTAGACCCATTATCAACATGTAATAATTCATCAAAAAAATCCATATTATATTCCTCCTTCCTATCAACGCTAAAAGATACATATTCCTACATATGTATCTAACTATTATTAATATTATTATACTTTTGTTTTAATTTATCCACATCTAATAAAACAAAATCATTAATTATATTCTCTAGTTTTAAATATATATCATCAATTTTTTCTATTTCTTCTTTATTAAATTTACCAAGAACATAATCTTTAGTATTAATTAACTTATTATTAGATATACCAATCTTAAGTCTAACAAACTCCTTAGTCCCAATACCATCAATAATACTCTTAATACCGTTATGTCCTCCACTAGAACTACCATATAGTATTCTAACTTTGCCAAAGGTCATATCCAAATCATCTTGAATAACAAGAATATCCCTAGAATTAACATCATAAAAATTAGCATATTTACTAACAACATTACCAGATAAATTCATAAATGACAATGGTTTAACTAAAATAACCTTTTCGCCTCTAATACTTAAATAACAAGAAGAGGCATTAAACTTTTTATCAATTTTAAATTCAAAATTATTTTTATGTGCTATAAAATCTAATAGTCCAAAACCTATATTATGTCTAGTATTTATATATTCATTTCCTGGATTACCAAGTCCAATAATTAATTTCATTCTTTATCCTCCTGATGATATAGTTTATATATTTCACCTTTAGCTGTTCCTCTATCTTTTGCTACTTTCTTAATTGAAGTCATGACATCAAAACCAGCTTTAATATATAAATTAACTGCTTCTCTTACTGTCAAAGTATTATCAATTTCTCTATTTTCAATACCAGACACAACAATTACAAATTCTCCTTTATCCGGAATATTAGGAATAATTTCACTTATCTTTCCGCGATATATCGTCTCAAATTTCTTTGTAATTTCCCTAGATATACTAATATATCTATCCCCTAATACTTCTAACATTAAATTAAGCGTTTTAATAATTCGATGAGGTGCTTCATAAAAAATCATCGTGTATTCAAAATCTTTTAAATTTTCAAGTTCATGTCTCCTTTTACTGTCTTTACTATCCAAAAAGCCATAAAATATAAAAGGTTGCGACTTAATACCAGACATTGTAACCGCAGGAATTAAAGCAGTAGCACCAGGAAGTGATACAACATTAAAACCATTTTCACTTACATATCTTACCGTCTTATACCCAGGATCACTAATTATTGGAGTACCTCTATCAGTTACAAGAGCTACTGATCTACCATCTTTTAAATATTCAAGAACTTTATTCTTTACAATATCTTCATTATGCTCGTGCAAAGAAATCAACCTATTTTTAATGTTTAAATTATTAAGTAGATTAAGAGTTACTCTTGTATCTTCAGAAAAAATAACATCCACATCTTCTAATATTCTTACTGCTCTATAAGTAATATCTTCCAAATTACCTATTGGAGTAGGTACTAAATATAAAGTAGCGCTACCATCATAACTATTTTGTACCATATTATCACTCTCCAAACATATTACTAACTTCTTCTGAATAATTACCATTATCATCATAAATAAATAATGGTGAAAGCATCTTTAGTCCTGGTTTTCCATTAAGGGAAAATAAAAGTAAAACAAGATCACTGTTCTTACTCTTTTTAGGGTAAACAAATCTAACCTTTTTCAGTTCAAAATTATACTTTTTAGCTATAGAAATAATTTCGATAAATCTCTCAGTCCTATGAACCATAGATAGCCTTCCATTATTTTTAAGAAGCTTACTACTTATAATAAAAACATCTTCTAAATTAAGAGTTTTCTCATGTCTAGCAAGAGATTTAACTTTATTTTCATTTTCAAATTTTTCATTGCTTGTTTTAAAATACGGCGGATTACAAGTAATAACATCAAAAGTATCACTAGAAAAAGAATTAATTAAATTATTAGCATCATCATTAATAAGTTCAATCTGATTATCCATATTATTTTCTTTAACAGATAATTTACCCAATTCAAATATTTCTTTTTGAATTTCTACTCCGTATATTTTAGCATTAGTTCTATATGTCAAAAGCATAGGTATCGGAGCATTACCAGTAGCAATATCAAGAATCTTTTTATCACTTAAATTAATCGTCACAAAATTAGCAAGAAGCATAGAATCAAGAGACATCTTAAAATAATCAGTATCTTGATAAATATAAGCATTTTTATAATTTAAAAGATTATTTTTTACTATCATTCACATCAACTTCAACTATTTCATCATCTACTAAAACTTTATATTTACCTAATAAAGGTTCAGAAGATATAACCTTACCATCACTACCATTAATGGTAATATTCTTTCCAACTTCAGGAATATTTTTCTTTGCCACAGCATATGCTTCATTTTCATAATTAAGACAGCACAAAAGCCTACCACAAACGCCATTAATTTTATTAGGATTTAAAGCTAGACCTTGATTTTTAGCCATATTAATAGACACAGTATCAAAAGAAGTAAGAAAAGTATTACAACATAAAAATCTGCCACAAGGACCAATACCCCCTATTTCTTTAGCCTTATCCCTAACACCAATTTGTCTAAGTTCAATTCTTGTCTTAAACTTAGATCCAAGTTCTTTAGCAAGTTGCCTAAAATCAACTCTTTCATCAGATAAAAATCTAAAAACCAATTGACTCTTATCAAAATTATAAACAGCATCAATAACAGTCATATTAAGATTATTTTTTAAGGCAAGTTCACGACATTTAATTAAAGCCTTTTCAGCATCACTGACATTTTTCAAATACTGCATATAATCTTTTTTAGTAGCAATTCTAACAACTTTAGGAGAATTAGAAATATCATCTTTTTCTAAAAGTTCTACCACTTTAGCAAATTGAGGACCCTTCTCTGTTTCCACTATTACAGTTAAGTTAACTTTAAGAGGCAAATGATTTGCATTAAAATAGCAAACTTTGCCGTTTTCATTTATTTTAACACCAACAGTATTCACTATAATCACCACACATATCTATAATTAATCTATCAACAAGTAAGTTAATATTCAAATTTCTCTTTATATTTGTTCTAAAATCATCTAAACATAACAATTTTTCAGTTATGGACTCAATATCATTTAAATTTGCAACCTTAATAATAATATCGAGCTTGTCCACAAAAAAATCAATATTCAATTTAGACTTATATTTAATAACATCATAATAAAAATAAATCATAACATCCGCAGCTAAAATACAAATATCACGATCATCAAAATTATTATGCCATAACTTTTTAGTATAAATAAGTGTATCAATTTTATTTTCTTCAAATTTTAGTATAAAATTAATAACATTATTAATAAAAATATTTTTATCATTGTCTGAATAGACATCATATTTAGAATCTTTAATTAAATTAGAAAAATTTTCTAAATAACTATCAAAAAAACTATTTCTATTAAGCTTAATAACTTGACATCTAGATATAATAGTAGGAAGAAGTAGATTAATATTATTAACAATTAAAATAGCAATAATATTATCAACAGGTTCCTCCAAAAACTTCAAAATAGAATTAGAAGATTGAAGATTCATTTTCTCGGCAGATTTAATAATATATATTTTCCTTTTTCCTTCAATAGGCTTCTTACTAAACTCACTTTGCAAAGAAATAAGTTGATCTTTTTTTATCCAAATACCATCTGTATCTATAACTTTAACATCTAAATAATTACCATCATCAATTCTTTTGCAAATAACATCACTATTAACATTTTCATCATTACAAACAATTTCCTTAACAAAAGACATGACTATATCAAAAGAATCAGAATTATTATTAGAATCAAATAAATATGCATGTGAAAGCTTATCATTCAAAATAGCATTTTTTAAAATGTTATAAGCAATAGGTTGTCCAACCTTATACTTATCAAGCATAATATCACCCCACTAAAAGACAAATAATGAAAGAAAGCAAAGTCCAACTAATCCAGGAAAACCCAAAATAGTAACAAAAGCTACAGTAAATACATTAATAGGAATATTAAATCCTAAAGAAAACATAAAAGAATTATAAGCATAAAGAAACAAAAATCCAAATATAACTTTTTTTAATATTCGAAAAATTTTATTAAACATACATTCACCTCAGTAAAATATATGAATAATTAAAACTTATATGTCCTTTCTTCCATCTAAAGCAAACTCAAGTGTCATAGAATCAATATATTCAATATCCGTACCCATAGGAATTCCAGTAGCAATCCTAGTAACTCTAACGCCTGTATTTTCAAGTACCTTTTTAATATACTGCATAGTAGTTTCACCTTCAATGGAAGGCTTTAAAGCAAGAATAAGTTCCTCTATTGATTCACTTTTTATTCGTAAAATAAGAGAATTTATATTTATATCATCTGGTCCTACTCCATCAAGTGGAGAAATAAGTCCACCAAGAACATGATACTTTGCATTATAAACATTAATTTTTTCAAAAACTCCAATATCTTTTGACTTTTCCACAACAAAAACAATTTTTCCATTACGACTAGAATCAGAACAAATATTACAAACATCATTTTCAGTAATATTTCCACATATTTTACAATTAGAAAGTTTATCTCTAATATCAATAAGAGCATCTGAAAAATTAGTTAGTTTTTCTTTATTAAAATTTATTAATGAAAAAGCCAAACGTTCAGCAGTCTTTTCACCTATTCCAGGTAAATCTTTTAAACAATCGATAACTTTTTTTAAACATTCTGGATACATACTACATCATACCATTTAAAAATTGACTATACTTTCCAAGTTTTTGTGCTTTATCTGCTTCCATTTTTTCAATAGCATTATTAACCGCTACTACAACCATATCTTCAAGAACTTCCATGTCATCAGAAGACAAATCAGCATCATTTATTTTAATAGACATAAGTTTATTTTTACCATTAATAATAGCAGTTACCAACTGTGAATTTCCTTCATAAACTTGAGATTCCAAATCGCTTTGTATTTTTTCAATATCTTTCTGCATTTTTTTTGCTTGCATCATTATATTTTGCATATTCATAATATCATTCTCCTTCACTTATATTCTATCATATTATCTCCTACTAATTCAATTAATTCATCAACAGGAGTTTTACTATTTACATTATCATTTTCTAAATAATCTAAATCATTCTTTACACTATATTTAATTCCGTTTTTTGTATTTAAAATATATTCTTCCTTTTTCTTTTGCCATTTTGCTAAAGTAATCGCTACAACTTTAACATTAAAACCAAACATTTTAGAAAACAATTTTTCAACCTCTTTTATATTTTCATTAATTCTATCAACAACAGAAGCAGATTTACTAGCAACAATAACATATTTTTCAGAAGCAACTACAACCATAGTGTCTTTTAATAAACCCGACACTAACGATAAACCACTATCATACATATAATTATCAATTTCATTCCACTTTTCTTTCATCATATTTAAGACATTTTTATTAGCAAGAGCTAAAGCATTGTTAATTCTAATTTCAATTTCCTCTTCTGACAAATAATTTATCTTCTTCTTTTCCGAAATTATTTCCCGGGAAATAATTTTTTTACTTTTTTCCCCATCATTATTATTTTCAACAGACTTAAATTCAGGTGAAGAAACGCTATTAGAAATATCATCAGAAAATTTAAGTAATGATGTCATAAGTATAATATAACTATGTGATGAAAATTTAATGTCATTTTGTATTTTATTAAGAATTTCTATTAGCTTATAAATATCATTACTATCTAATAAATTACAAATAGATTTAATAGCAACATTCTTAGTTCTTATATTACTCAAATTTTTTGTATTTTTATAAATAATAATATCTTTCAAAAAAATAATTAATTCACCAATAAACCTGTTAGTTTCTTTACCAGATTTATCCAAATAATCGACAAATTCAATAATTTTTTCTTTATTATTATTTTTAATATTATCTAACAAATTACATAAATCAATATAAGAAACAGTACCAACTACTTTATAAACATCATCAAGCGTAACCTTACCATTAGAATATGCCACTAATTGATCTAAAATATTAATAGCATCTCGCATTCCTCCATCAGCCATTCTAGCAATTTCAAAAAAAGCATCTTCTTCAACATCCAATTTTTCAAGATTAGCAATTTCTTTTATTCTATCAACAATTTTTAAATCATCTATCTTTGAAAAACTAAATTTTTGACATCTAGAGGAAATAGTTAAAGGAATTTTATGTGGTTCAGTAGTAGCAAGAATAAATATAACATGTGCCGGAGGCTCCTCCAATGTTTTTAATAATGCATTAAAAGCTTGATTAGTAAGCATGTGCACTTCATCAATAATATAAACCTTATATTTGGCATTTGATGGAACCAAATTAATCTTATCTCTTAACTCTCTAATTTCATCAACGCCATTATTAGAAGCAGCATCAATTTCTACAACATCATTACTGTTATTAAAATTTACACAATTGTAACATTTTCCACAAGGCTTGCCATCAACAAGATTCTCACAATTAACAAGTCTTGCAATAATCTTAGCAATAGTAGTTTTACCTGTGCCTCTTGGACCACTAAATAAATAAGCATGAGAGACCTTATTATTAATAATTGCATTTTTAATCACAGTAACAACTTCTTCTTGACCATAAACACTATCAAAATCTACAGGTCGATATTTTCTATATAAAGCCAAATAACTCACCATATGCCTCCTATCGGTACTATTATAACATAAAAAGAAATGAATTTTTTATTTTTTTCGCTTCTTTTTAAAAAAATCAGACAAAATCCTAGAGCAATCATTATTTTCAAGATTATAAAGACTTATAAGCCTAGAAACTTTATTTAAATCATACATTTGTTCGCTATTATTTTCAGTTCCATAATATACTTTTTTTATTCTACTCTCCATAATAGCCCCCATACACATCATACAAGGCTTTAAAGTAACATATAAACAGCACTCTTCTAGCCTCCAAGTACCAAGTTTCCTACAAGCTTCATCAATAGCAATAATCTCAGCATGCAAAATAGCATTAGATTCACTCTCTTTTCTGTTGTATCCACAGCCTACTATTTCATCTTCTCTAAAAATAACACACCCAACGGGTATTTCATCCAATTCATACGCTTTTTTAGCTTCATCTAAAGCCATTAATAATTTATCATTATCATTCATATTACTCACCGACTCCATGTTTCACATGAAACATAAACATATTACCATATAAAATATTCATTTACAATATCACAATTCAATTTATATAATTTCATATTCCACATGAAACATAACATGTTTTATTTAAAAATTAGTAAAATATTTTATTTTTATCACAAAAATTTAATAATAGTTTAATTTATAATAAACAACTGATTAAACAAATAATATAATACAATCTAAAATTATTAAACATATTAATAAATTAATTTACAAACCTGTTGATAAAAAAATTATGTTTCACGTGGAACATAATTTTTAATTAATCATCAGCAAATTTGTAAATTAAAATAAAATCTTTTTACTAATACATCAAATTAATTATTCCACTTTAATTGTTAATATTTCAATGTTCCACGTGAAACATGAATATAAAATTACTTAAATATATATTATATTATAGTTATTTTACTATTTTTAAAACATTTTATTGTATAAATATATATTTTATAAAAATCATAACTAATAAAATACAAATTTAACGATATTTAAATAATTAAAATCAATATCGACTAAAATCGTTGATAATTACATGTTCCACGTGGAACATTAAATAAATTTTACTCTATCACAATTTTATATAAAAATAACAAAAAAAGATACACACATTAATAAAGTGTTAAAGCTGCTATCTTCCGATCCTGACTTGGTTCCACCAATTAATGTTGTATCAACAACATAATATCACTTTTTACTTTATATTTCAAATATTTTAATAAATGCAAACAAATGTTTGCATTTATTAAAATTATTTCCCGGGAAATAATTTTTCATACAATAACACTACTAACACCTAAATACAGACAAAAATATAAAGAAAATCAACAAACGCAACACTAATAAAAAAAGTGATCTTATTCAGAATCACTTTCATTGTTCGTATTTTCTTCTACTATTGTATCAACAGCCACTTCAGTATTATTACTATCATTTACCAAAGAGTCAGTATCAACATTATCATCATTTTCCTCTTTATCAACAATTGATACTGAACTTACAAAACTATTTTCTTTTAAATTAATAAGCTTAACACCTTGAGTAACTCTACTCATCGTTGAAATTTTATCAACATTAAGTCTAATAACAATTCCAGAATCAGTAATAATCATTACATCTTTACTATTATCAACAGATTTAAATGATACAATAGAACCATTTTTATCAGTTACATTAACAGTTTTAACACCCTTTCCGCCACGATTGGTAATTCTATATTCATCTATAGGTGTTTTCTTGCCGTATCCTTTTTCAGTGACAACTAAAATAAATTGATCATTAGACGCTATTTCCATGCCTACTAAAGTACCACCGTCTAAATTAATTCCCCTAACACCAGCAGCACTTCTTCCCATAACTCTAATAGCAGTTTCATTAAAACGAACCATACGACCATTAGAAGAAGCCATTAAAATTTCATCGTTTCCACTGGTTTTCTTAACAGATACAAGTTCATCACCATCTTTAAGAGTTATAAATTTTTTACCATTATTTCTTATACTTTCAAACTCTGAAATATTAGTACGCTTAATTAAACCAAACTTAGTTGCAAATATCAAATATTTACTATCATCATCTGAAGAAACATTTAAAAGTGAGGTAATTTTTTCATTCTTTTCAAGATTAAGTAAATTGACAATAGGTAACCCCTTAGATTGCCTACTAAATTCAGGGATTTCATAACCTTTAATACGATATACCTTACCTTTATTAGTAAACATTAATATATAATCATGCGTTGTAGAATTAATTAAATGTTCAACAAAATCCTCCTCATTAGTAGACATTCCTTTAATACCCATACCACCCCTATTTTGAGATTTATAAGTATCAGAATTAAGTCTCTTAATATAACCTTTATTTGTCAAGGTAATAATAATATTTTCAACAGGAATTAAAGATTCATCTTCAATAAAATCAACCGCTGTCATATCAATATGTGTTCTTCTCTCATCAGCATATTTTTCTTTAATTTCAAGCATTTCTTTCTTAATAACTCCTAGAATCTTTTCTTCACTAGCAAGTATTTCTTCTAACTCTTTAACAAGTTTTTCAAGTTCCTCTATTTCCTCTTCAATCTTAGATTTTTCAAGTCCTGTCAAACGTTTAAGTCTCATATCGAGAATTGCTTGAGCTTGAACTTCCGACAATCCAAAATTATTCATCAACCCAACTTGTGCTTCCTCATCATCTTGTGACTCTTTAATAATCTTAATAACCTCATCAATATTATCAAGAGCTATCTTTAAACCATCCAATACATGTAAACGATCCTTATATTTTTTTAAATCAAATTGACATCTTCTATAAATAACATGTTTCTGATGATCAATATATTTTTCTAGTATCTCCTTTAAACCTAAAGTTCTAGGGCTTCCATCAACAAGCATCAAAAAATTTATACCATATGAAGTTTGAAGTGGCGTATGCTTATATAAATTATTTAAAACAACATTAGCATTGGCTTCCTTCTTAACATCAATAACTATTTTAATACCTTCAAGAGCAGATTCATCACTCAAATTAGAAATACCATCAATTACTTTATCTCTAACAAGTTCTCCAATTCTTGTAATTAGAGCCTTCTTATTAATTTGATAAGGAATTTCAGTAATAACAATTCTCTCTTTACCATGATGCTCTTCAACATTGGCCATTCCCCTAATAGTAATAGCCCCTCTACCAGTCTCATAAGCCCTTTTAATGCCTGCATTACCAAGAATAATACCAGCAGTTGGAAAATCCGGCCCCTTAATATATTGCATTAATTCTGTAACACTAATATCAGGATTATCAATATAAGCAATACAGCCATCAATAACTTCCCCTAAATTATGTGGTGGAATATTTGTCGCCATACCGACCGCAATACCCATATTACCATTAACCAATATATTAGGAAATCTACTAGGTAATACAACAGGTTCTTTTCTTTGACCATCATAGTTTTCTGAAAAATCAACAGTATCCTTATTTAAATCCCTTAAAAGTTCCATAGATATTTTAGCTAACCTTGCCTCTGTATAACGTGAAGCTGCAGCACCGTCACCATCTATCGAACCAAAATTACCATGACCATCGACTAAAGCATGTCTATAGGTAAAGTCTTGCGCCATACGAACCATTGAATCATAAATTGCAGCATCACCATGAGGATGATAATGTCCCATAACAGCACCGACCGCATTAGCACTTTTCTGATACTTTTTATCAGGAGTCATACCCTCTTCATATAAAGTATATAAAATTCTTCTATGAACGGGTTTCAAGCCATCTCTAACATCAGGTATAGCTCTAGCAACAATAACACTCATTGAATAATCGAGAAAAGACTTTCTCATTTCTCCAACAATATTAACAGAGACTTTTCTATCTCTTTCTACTTTTAATTCATCTTCCATACCTTAACCTCCTATATATCCAAATTTTCTACAAATAGAGCATTATCTTCAATAAATTTTCTTCTAGGTTCTACTTCCTCACCCATAAGTAATTGGAAAGTTTCGTCTGCTGTAATAGCATCATCCATCGTAATTTGTTTTAATATTCTATTATCAATTCCCATTGTTGTCTCTCTAAGTTCTTCAGGATCCATTTCTCCTAATCCTTTCATTCTACCAATTTCATACTTAGTATTTGATGATAGTGTAGCCAAATATTTATCTCTCTCTTCCTCATCAAGTACATACTTAATGATTTTTCCATGTTTAATTGAATATAAAGGTGGTTGAGCAGCGTATATATGCCCGTTCTCGATAAGTGGTCTAAAATACCTATAAAATAACGTTAAAAGAAGTGTTCTAATATGTGCTCCATCAACATCGGCATCAGTCATAATGATAATCTTATAATATCTAAGTTTACTAATATCAAACTCGTCACCTATACCAGTTCCCAAAGCTGTAATCATTGTCCTAATCTCTTCATTAGCTAAAATTCTATCTAATCTAGCCTTTTCAACATTAAGTATTTTACCACGAATAGGAAGTATTGCTTGTGTTATTGGATCTCTTCCCATTTTTGCACTACCAGCAGCACTATCACCCTCAACAATAAACATCTCCGAAATAGTAGCATCTTTTGAAGAACAATCAGTAAGTTTTCCCCAATAATTAGTTATTTCTAACCCACCTTTTCTTCTCGTTAATTCCCTAGCTCTTTTGGCAGCCACTCTCGCTCTCGCCGCAGTCATTGCTTTTTCAATAATTATTCTAGCATCGTTTGGATGTTCCATCAAAAATCTTTCAAAATCCTTAGCAAAAACACTAGCCGCTACCTTTCTAACTTCACTATTACCAAGTTTAGTCTTAGTTTGACCTTCAAATTGTGGCTCAGGCACCTTCGCCGATATTATCATCGTAATACCCTCTCTAACATCATCACCACTTAAAGGTTCATCGTTATCTTTAAGTATTTTAGCATTCTTAGCATAATTATTAATAATTCTCGTTAAAGCAAGTTTTACACCATCCTCATGAGTACCACCTTCAGGTGTAATAATATTATTAACAAAAGAATATACAGTAGCATTATAACCGTCATTATATTGCAAAGCCACTTCGATAGAAATATCGTTTTCCATACCTTCTACATATACAATATCATCGTGAATTGGTGTCCTATTTTTATTTAAATATTCAACAAATTCTTTAATACCACCTTCATAGACAAAAGAGTCTTTCTTACCATCTCTATCATCCATTAAAGTAATCTTAAGACCTTTATTTAAGAAAGCAAGTTCCCTAACTCTCATTTTTAATGTCTCATAATCAAAAGTCGTTGTCTCTTGAAATATTTGATTGTCTGGCATAAAAGTAACTGTCGTACCAGTTCTATCTTCACTACATTCACCAATTACCTTTAATGGTTCAACAGTATGACCACCATTAATAAACTTGATATAATGAACTTTTCCTTCTTTATAGACAGTTACCTCAACCCATTTACTAAGAGCATTAACAACTGAGGCACCAACACCATGTAAACCACCAGATACTTTGTATCCGCCACCTCCAAATTTACCGCCAGCATGCAATACTGTATATACAGTTTCTACTGTAGATAACCCTGTTTTAGGATGTACTTCTACTGGAATACCTCTACCATCATCTTTAACGGTTACTGATCCATCTTTATTAACAATAATTTCAATATCATCACAATAACCTGCTAAAGCTTCATCAATAGCATTATCTACTATTTCCCAAACTAAATGATGAAGTCCCCTAGAACTTGTAGTACCAATATACATACCTGGTCTCTTCCGAACTGCTTCAAGTCCTTCCAAAACTTGAATATCAGAAGCATCATAATGTTCATTATTATTCATATATATCACCCTTCCTGTCAGAAATTATTTCCCGGGAAATAATTTTTCCATTTTCTATTCTATAAACATTAGCTTTTTTTCTTATTTTTTCATTTATATTTTCTACATCAGTAGTAGTTATAATTGTCTGTATTTTTTGATCTAAATATTTTAAAATACTATTACGCTTATCTATATCAAGTTCACTAAAAATATCATCTAAAAGAAGTATAGGACTATCTCCAACTATATCAGTAAATAATTTTACTTCAGCAAATTTAAGAGATAATATTGCACTTCTAATTTGCCCTTGTGATCCATAAATTGACAAATTTTTATCATTTAATAGAAAATAAAAATCATCGCGATTAGGACCAATTAAAGTCATTTTATATTGAATTTCTTTATCAATATTTTTTTCAATTTTTCTAACTAATAAATCCTTATTAACTTGACCATTAACTTCAATATTTGAAGAATAACACAATTTAAGATTTTTTAAAGAAGTAATCGAAAAAAAAACTTTATCAATATAATTATTAATTCCCTCTATATATTTTTTTCTATAATTATAAATAAGAATAGATAAATCAACATATTTATCATTAATTATATTTAAATAATCTAAATCACTTTTTTTATTTAGATTTAATATTTTTAAAAATTCATTTCGCTGTCTCAAAACTGTATTGTAATCATTGAGAATTTTTAAATATTTTTTATTTATTTGACTTATCTGAATATTAAGGTATTTTCTTCTTGAAGATGGACTTTCTTTTATCATTCTAATAGCATCAGAGCTAAAAATAACCACATTCATTTTAGTTATATAATCACTTAACTTTTTTATTTCTTTATCATTTATCTTAACTGTTTTACCATTTTCACCTAAAATAATCATTAAATCATCACTAATATTATTTCTAATTATTTTCCCCTTAATAAAAGAAAATTTGTTATTAAACTTAATTAAACTCTTATCGTTAATTGACAAAAAAGATTTTGTAACAGCAAGTACATAAATAGCTTCCAGTAAATTTGTCTTTCCTTGTGCATTATCACCAATTATAATATTTAAGTTATCATTAAATTCTAATTTCAAATTATCATAATTACGATAATTCAATAGTTCAATTTTTTTAATTTTCATTTAACCTATTTTTTGACTCATTTTTTCACCTTTTTCTTTTTTATGTACTCCTATACATCTATAATTATATCATAAAATATAACTAAAAAAAAGAGAAATACACATTTTTCTCTCATTATTATTACTTTTTTAATAGCAATATAGTGTATAAAAATAACTATATAATTAATTTCTTTTTTCAAAAATACTATCGATATACTTTTCTATTTTAATACATTTAGTTATTTGACTGTCAATAGTAGTAAAAGAAGCACTTATATTAAAAACTTTTCCACCTTTAAAATATATTTTAGTATAATCGTTTTCTTTTACATATCTATCAACGTTATTATATGAAATCCAAATACAGTTTTTTGAAGTTGGTGAAGAAGTAGGAAAAAAAATAAGTTTATCATATTGTGAAACCAATATAGGAGTCTTGATATAATAATTAAATTTATCAATAATAAATTGTCTTTGTATATCATAAGAATATCCATACACTTTACAACATTTCTTTAAAAACTTCAAACAATTCATTTCAATAATAACTTTTCTATTTTTTTCCATAATTAAAATATTTTTTTCATCATCAACATCTTGAGTAAAACACAAAACATCACTATTTAAAATATAATTTTTCATTCAAAATCCCCCTTTCCACATATAAAAATATGTGAAATATATTAAAGCATAATTAAATGTCGAAATTTGTAAAATTTTGTCGATATATACAAAAAAAAAAGAATTCTAAATTAAGAACTCTTATTAACATGTTTTAATAGGTAATACAAGTTGTATTAAAGAATCATCTTCTTTATTTTTAATAATTATGGGTGAACTGTCATTATTCATACAAAGAATAACTTTTTCTTTATTAAAACTTTTTATAGCATCAAGCATAAATTTTGAACTAAATGAAATACTAATAACCTTATCAGAATCTACTTCTATTTTTTCTTCAACTTTACCAATTTCTGGAGAATTTGAAGAAATCATTAATTCTTTCTTATTAAGTGATAATTTAATAGTATTTTTTTCACGATCAGAAGTAAGAAGCGAAGCCCTGTCAATCATATTAAATAAATCATCAAATAAACATTCAAGTTCAATATTAAAATCTTTTGGAATTATATTAGATGTAGTTGGATAAGTACCACTCAAAAGTCTAGATAAGAAAACAACATTTTTATATTTAAATAAAACTTTATTACTAAACAAATGAATTTCCAAATTTGAAGCATCATCATCAAACATTTTTATAAGTTCAACCAAATTTTTACCAGGAATGACTATATTAATATCATTTTCTTGAAATTCATCAATCTTAACCATTTTTCTAGCTAGTCTATAAGAATCAGTAGCTAAAACTTCTAGTGTATCACCACTAATTCTAAAATTAATTCCCGTAAGAAGTGGCCTTGTTTCACTTTGTGAAGTAGCAAAAACAGTTTGATTAATAATTTCTCTAAAAGTACTATTTTTTATAATTATTGGTTCTTTAGTTTCATCTAAATCTAAATTAGGAAATTCATTAGGATTTACTCCATTTAAATTAAATTCAGTATTATCTGTACTAATAATTAATTTATAACCGTCAATAACTTCTATTAATATATCAGTATTGGGAAGTTTTCTAATTATTTCAACAATATATTTACCACCTATAACAATACTACCAAGTTCTTCTATACTAGTTAAATCTTCTTTTTTTATAAAAGTTCTAATAGATACATCAGTATCACTTGCATATAAATATAAGCCTTCACTTCTAAGTTCAAATTTAATACCTGTTAAAATAGGAATTAAATTTTTAGTAGATATAGCTCTTGCTGTATTATTTAAACTTTCTAACAATATTTCTTTCTTTACTTTAAATTTCATATTTACCATCTTCTTTCTTTTATTTTATTATTATTATTATACTGTTGAAACTGTAAAAAACTTCTATAAATCATTGTATCTTCTAGTTTTATCTTTCCACAACTATTGTTGATATAATTATATTTATCAACTATATTCTCTTTTTAAGTTCATCTATTACTGTTTTTAACTGTGAATTTGTTTTTAAATCCTTTTCAATTTTTTGACAAGCACTTATAATAGTAGAATGATCTCTTCCTCCAAAGTATGTTCCAAGTTTTGGAAAAGATTCATTAGTCATAATTCTACATAAATATATGGCAATTTGTCTTGGATAATTAACATCTTTGCTTCTCTTCTTTCCTTTTAAATCTTCAATATCAATTTTAAAATATTCACAAACAATTCTTTGAATACGATGTACATCATTTTTATAAACACTTCTGTCACTAACTCTATCTTTAAGGGCATCAATAGCAACATCTAAAGTAATTTTTCCTTTATTCATCATAAGAGCATAAGCAAAAACTCTAGTTATAGCACCTTCTAACTGTCTGACATCTGAATCATTAATATTAGCTATATATTCAATAACTTCCATAGGAATATCTTCTGCTGCTTCTTGATGTGATATTTTCTTCTTTATAATATTTACCCGAAGATTAAAATCAGGAGGCGTAATATTAGCCGTAAGACCCCAATTAAATCTAGTAATTAACCTATTTTCTAGCATTTTTAAGTCATCAACTGACCTATCTGAGGCAATAATTATTTGTTTATTTGAATCATGCAGTTGATTAAAGGTATGAAAAAATTCTTCTTGTCCTTTAGTAGCGGTTCCTAAAAATTGAATATCATCAATAATAAGTACATCAATATTACGATATTTATTCTTAAAAGAATCAATTTTATCAAACCCTGATTTATCATTATTTCTAACAGCATATATGTAATCATTTACAAATTGTTCACTAGACACATATAAAACTTTTTTATTAGAATTTTCTATTATATAATTTCCTATTGAATGCATAAGATGTGTTTTACCAAGACCACTTTTTCCATATAAAAACAAAGGATTATAAGCTTTTCCAGGTTTTTCTGCTACTGCCCTCGCCGCAGTATATGCAAATCTATTTGAATCTCCTACAATGAAATTATCAAATGTATATTCTCTTTTTAAATTAGCACTATCACTACTTTGATGCAAAATATCATTTTTCTGATTATCATTATATAATTCTTTTTCGGTTTTAAATTCTTCCGTAATTTCACTTTCTAATTTAAATTGAAAATTAAAATTAGTTCCAGTTATAGAATTAAAAACTTCTTCAATTTCATCTTTATAATTTTCCTCTAAATGCTTTTTATGAAGCGACATTGGTACGATTACAAAAGCAATATTTTTATCAATTTTATAAAGTCTTGTGTCTTTAAACCAAGTATCATATGATAAAGGAGATACACGTTCTTTAATTTTTTCGAGAAATTTATTCCATAACATCTCTGTATCCATTTCAAAACCTCCTTATATCAAAAATCCCGTTAACTTTATTATATATCAAAAATAAATTTTGTCTAGTAATTTTTTTAACTAAGTTTAAATTTTTTTAAATAAACAAGACTGTTAATATGAAAAATAAGTTAAAATTAATATTTTACATTTATTAACAGTTAAAATAACAATATATAAACAGTTTTTCAACAATATAATAACATATAAAATAAGTATTTTAAATAATTGTTAACAAATTTAAACAAAATAATTTATTAACATGTGTAAATTTACTTTTCCACAGACATGTTGATATTGTTGATAAAAATATAAAGCCTTATTTTATAAGGCTTTATATTAATTATTTTTCCACTGTATCATCCATTTGTCAAATACATTAGCATTTGAACTATGTGGAGGAGGATTTGGAATATCCATTTTTACTATCATAGGAATTTTCATCATCTTTCCAAAAGCAACACAAGTACCTGCTTGAAGGGATTTTTGCTTTTCAATAACATCACTACTTATATTAGGTACCATTTTTTCAATATACTCTAAATCACTAGGATGATTAATTTTAAATATTAAAAAATTACTACATTGTGAAATAACTGTTTCTGATAATTCTGTAGGTCTTTGTGTAATCAAATCCAAAACAACTCCAAATTTTCTACCTTCTTTAGCAATTCTTTCAAAAATATTATATCCTAATATGACATTATCACTATCTTTTTGAACATACCTATGCGCCTCTTCAAGCATAATATGCATAGGCATACTGCCTCGTGAAGGAAGATTTTTAGCAAAATTAAATAATATTCTCGAATAAATCTTAACAAGAGCTTTTGCAAATCTATCATCGATATTTTCTAGTACAAAATTAATAATTTGTGCTCTTTTATTATTTCCTACAAGTATCAAGCTAGAAATAAAATCATTTATAGTAATAAATTTATCATATTCAAAAAATTTTCTCTGCGTACTATTAGCAATAGTATGAAGTTTAACCTTCATAGCGGTAGCTTCACTATATGATTTTTCATTAAGTAGAAGTCCTTCAGAAATTAGTGTAAAATTAAGAGCAACTTCTAAATCGTCAATTGTAAAATAAGTAGGAACATATTCTTCATTCCATTTAGTATCATTATCAATAAATTTATTAATATATTCTGTAATAAGTACTCTTTCGGCAAACTGACCTTGACTATCTATTTCAAAACATTTTCTAAATTCTCTTGTATATCCAACTCCTGGAACTTCAACATCTAAATTAAGTTCATTAGTATGACAGTCAGTTAATATTGAAAATATTTGATCTCTAATTCTTGCAGATACTTGATTAGAATATAACACTGAAACAATGGCTTTAGCAATTAAATGATTTTTGTATCTATTAGATTCTTCATCATTTTTAGCAAATAAAGAAACATAAGAAAGCATTTTTTCAATAATCATAATTTGTGAATAATCAGAAACATCAAGTAAATTAGCATAATCGTCAACTGACATTAACCATAAAGGAATCTTTAAAATATTGTTTTCCTTACTTACATCAGTTGAAAATAATTTATAATTAAAATTAAAATTAAAAGTATCAATAGAGTTAAAAGCATTATCATATTCATCAGTATTATTAAAGATAAAAATAATACTATTAAAAGGAATAAAATCCTTCATTGTAAACAAATTTTGGACAAGTCTTGCCACCCCATAAGTTTTACCAGAACCAGTGTTACCAAAAATAGCAGTATGATTACTCCACATATCATCGATATTAATTTTAATAGGGCTATTATTATAAAGTGGCGAATAACCAAGAAGCATTGCATTAGGATCATTATAACCAGTAAGTTCAGCAAGTTCAGAGGAATTAATAATTCTAATATTAGCTTTTATACTAGGTTTTCTAATAATACCGTCAAAAAATTTATTATCATGAAATTCTCCTAGAAAGTTAATTTTAACTTCATCTAGATTAACTTCTTCAATTTCTCCTAGAATTTTTTTGTTATCTTCTTCAAATACGACATTTAGATTTAGCAAATCATCATTAATAATATTATCAATTTTTACAATTGCATAATTCTTAGTAATGGATATAATCTCTTTAAACATACAACACCTTCTCTCTATTCTTAAATTATAATTAAATTATATCAAAAAACTAAAAAAAAAGATATAAAAAACGTAAAAAATAATTAAAACCCTTCTATTTACAAACAAATAAATATATAGTATAATCAGAAGTAGTGGTGATTTCTGTGAAAAAAGAAGTTAAAAAAGCAAAAAATAACCAAGCAATAACAAAAATAAAAAATTCAAAAATAATAATTAATATCAAAAAATTTATAAAAAAATACTATTATATTATTACTTTATCCATTCCTTTTATTCTAATGGATATTATAACAAGAATCTTTGGAATAAAAATTAATTTTTTTGGTCTATTTAACATAGTACCAAGTTTATTTACCTTTATTTGGATTTTTTTAATGATAGGAATTAGCATTTTCTTAGATAATAAAAAAGGAAAAATAACATATATAATTTTTTTTATTATATCTTTTATTTTGTTTTTATTAAATAATATTTATTATTCCATGACTAATACTTTTTTTGATTTTAGTCTTCTTCTTCTAGCAGGAGAAGGTTCTTCATATATATTAGATGCTATTTTAAATTGTAACATATTAGTATACATCTTGAGTATTATCATAATATTAACTTTTATTGTTGCTTTAAAATACTTTCCCAAAAGAAACAAAACAAATTTAAAAAAGATCATAAAAGTATTTTTTGCCTTTTTAATTATTCACACTCTAATACCATTATTATTAGGTAGTCCAGATAAAGAGTTAACATGGAGCACTTGGCGTAATCCAAGAAATATATATATTAATTTTAACGATAATAATAAGAGTATGACTGTCGCAGGCTTATATGAATATAGTTTAAGAAATTTTTACATTACTTTTATTAAAGCAAAAAAAAGTAGCAATGAAGAAGATTTAAAATTTTTAAATGAAACTTATAATATTGAAGAAGAAAATTATTATAATAAATATACCTCCCTTTTTAAAGATAAAAATCTTCTAATTATTCAGTTAGAAGGAATAGATGATTGGCTTCTTAATAAAGAGGATACACCGAATTTATATCAAATGATGAATGAAGGAATAAACTTTACTAATCATTATTCTTACTATAATGGAGGTGGTTCGACATTTAATTCAGAATTTGCCGTCAATACTGGTTTTATTACTCCTCTATCATATACTCAAAATGCTTATACATTTAATAAGAATAGCTTTCCATATTCAATGGCAAATCTTTTTAAAAATGCTGGATATACAGTTAATGCCTTCCATATGAATACCAGTGAGTATTATTCAAGAGGAACAAATTATAAAAATTGGGGATATGATAATTACTATGGACTAAAAGACTTAGACACATATAAAGATGATTCATATACTTTAGATCGTGAATTGATTTTAAATGAAACCTTTGCAGAAAAGATGTTTAGTTCTGAAAAATTTTTAAATTATATTATTACCTATTCTTCTCATTTACCATTTAGTACTGAAAAAGGTGTATGTAAAAAATTAGTTGAAGAAGATTATTTAAAAGAAAACAATGTAGAAGAATTACCAGAAGATTATTCAATACCAGTACTTACAGAGGAAGAATGTGCTAGACGTCAAGTCAAGGAAACAGATTATATGATAAGCCTTTTAAAACAAAAACTAGAAGAGAAAGATTTATTAGATGATACAGTTATTGTGGTATTTACCGATCATTATTTATATACTCTATCCGATCAATCTGTATTAAGTAAATATAAAGAAACAAATAATAATCTTATCAATCACACACCATTCTTTATTTGGAGTAAAGATATAGAAAGTAAAAAAATAACTGAAGTAACCTCACAATTAAATATTTTACCGACATTAGTAAATTTATTTGGTCTAGAATATCATCCAAATTATTATATTGGCGAAGATGCTTTAAATCCTAGTTATAATGGTTTTGTCTTCTTTAATGATTATTCGTGGTATGATGGAAATGTCTATGTTGATGGAGGAACTGTTACTAATGGAAAGTATATTGATTCAGTATCATTAGAAGACAAAAATTATTACATAAACTATTTAATAAGAAAAAATGATTTAACTTTGAAATATGATTATTTTAGACAGATCAATTTAAATAAAGATAAAGGTATATAGAGAAGAAAAATAACTTTCTTCTCTTTCTTTATTCTATAAAATATTGTATGTTTATTTTATTTATGTTATTATATAACCGGTGATAATTATGCATATAATAGGTTTAATAGTGGAATATAATCCCTTTCATAATGGCCATTTATATCAAATAAATAAAATAAAAGAAATGTTTCCTAATAGCATCTTAATCGCGGTAGTCTCTTCCTCATTTACCCAAAGAGGAGATGTTTCAATACTAAATAAATGGGATAAAACTAAAATAGCTTTAAATAACAATATAGATTTAGTAGTAGAACTTCCCTTTGTTTATGCTACTCAAAGTTCTGACCTTTTTGCCAAAGGAGCTATTAAAATATTAGAACATCTTAATATTGATACTCTAGTCTTTGGGACCGAAAGAGAAAATATTGAAGATATAAAAAAAGTCGCAGATTTACAACTAAATAATAAAGATTACAATAATTTAGTTAAAAAATATTTAAGAGAAGGAATAAATTATCCAACTGCGACTAATAAGGCTATTTTAGAATTAACAGGAATAAAAATAGATAGTCCTAATGATTTACTTGCTCTTTCATATATTAAACAAATAAAAACTAGCAAGAAGAATATTAACATAGTAAATATAAAAAGAACTACCTCTTATCATGGAATAGAAATGGCTAATAACATAACTTCAGCTTCACATATAAGATTATTATATAATCAAGATAAAGACATTAGTAATTTAATCCCATATGATTCTAATGTTCTCTATAAAATAAATATGAATAATTTCTTTCCATACTTAAAATATAAAATAATATCTGAAGATAAAAAAATTAATATCTATCAAACTGTCGATGAAGGAATAGAAAATTGTCTTGTAAATAAAATAAATGACTCATATAGTTATGAAGAGTTAATAAATAATATTAAAAGTAAAAGATATACTTATAATAAAATATCTCGTATGCTTCTTCACATTTTAACAAGTTTTACTAAAGAAGAAGCTCAAAATATAGAACTAGACTATATAAGAATATTAGGCTTTAACGAAAGAGGTAAATCTTATTTAAATAAAATAAAAAAGGACATCGAAGTTCCAATTATAACAGGATATAAAAAAAATATATCTAAGATACTTGATAAAGAATTAGAAGTAACCAAGATATATTCTTTAGTAACAGATAAAGAATTAATAAAAAGAGAATATCAAAAGAAACCAATTATAAAATAAAATTATCTATAAATATCTTATTCATATTATTTTTAAAGAGATAGTCAATAATCTCTTTTTTTTCATAATCCTTATCTGTTTTAAGAAGAGCTCCTAATAAAGATAATTTACTAACATTATTAACACCCTTATCCCTATATTCGTAGTGGCAGTTATTAATATTTACATAAATTACACTTTCATCATCATTACTAAAATCATTTAAAGAAAAAATATAGGCTTTAAATCTATTTTCTTTTCCATTATCAAAAAAATTGAGAACAATATTATTTTTTATAATCTTATACTGTATATAAATATATTCATCTTCTTTAAGATTATAGTCAAATATTGAATTAACAAAATCATTAAGTAAATCACTATTCATAAGCTCAATTAATGAAAGTCTAAACATCTCATCATTCATAACGAATCACCTAGACTAAAAATATCATACGATTAATAGCAAAGTCAATAAAAAAAAGAAAATGTAACTTATTTAGCTACATTAATTATGTTTAATATTATTTCTGACACTTAGGACAATAATAAGTTCCTCTTCCTCCTACTCTTATTTTATCAATTTTCTCATTACAATTAGGACAATTACCCTTATCTTTACCATGCACTAATAGTTCATTTTGAAATAATCCATGTACACCATCTACTGAACTATATGTTCTAATTGTCGTTCCTCCCTTTTTTATTGCCTTTTCTAGCACTTCTTTAGTATACTTAATAATATTTGTACATTCTTCTTCATTAAGTAAATTACATCTCTTTAAAGGATTAATCTTTGCTAAAAATAAAATTTCATCAGCATAAATATTTCCAATACCAACAATAATACTTTGATCTAGAAGAACTGTTTTAATAGGTAACTTTTTATTTTTATATTTATCTAACAAATACTTACTAGTAAGATTATCATCCCAAGGTTCTAGTCCTAAATCCTTAAGAGGTCCTATACTATTAATTTCCTCTTTTTTAAGTAAATACATCTTACCAAATTTTCTCGTATCCATATATCTTAACTCTTCACTATTACCTAAATCAAAGATAACATGCTCGTGTTTATTAATTTCATCATTATGATTTTTAAAAAAGTACTTACCTTCCATTCTAAGATGTGATAAGAGATAATAATCATCTAGATCAAACATTAAAAATTTTCCTCTTCTTTTAATATCTACTATAGTTTTATCGCTAATTTCATGAATAAATTCTTCTTTACTAGGATAAGCAATAATATTATCCCATAAAACATTAACACTTTTAAATTTTTTACCAACTAATCTAAGTTTAAGTTCTTCTTTAACAGTTTCGACCTCAGGTAGTTCTGGCATAAACATCACCTCTTTGTATTAACTATTGTACCAAAAAATAAATCTAAAATAAAGTTGTTTTTCATACTATTAATTATTTTTACTAATCTATTACAATTATATTAAGTATAAATAATATTTTAATAGTTCATATCAATATATAAAAAATTATTTCCCAAAATATTTCCCGGGAAATAATTTAATATATCATTACTTAGCTTCGTACCAATTATTACCAACTTCTATATGTACGTCAAGAGGTACATCAAGAGTAAATACATGAGTCATCGTATTATACACAATATCTTTAACTTTATCAATTTCATCATTATATACATTAAAGATAAGTTCGTCATGTACTTGAAGAAGCATCTTACTTTTAATATTATTCTCTTTAAATAATTTATCAATTTCTACCATCGCTTTCTTCAAAATATCTGAAGCAGATCCTTGAATAGGAGTATTTAAAGCCATTCTCTCTCCCATCGCTTTAACATTATAATTAGAACTAGCTAACTCACTAATAACTCTCTTTCTATTCATTATTGTCTTAACATATCCTTTTGTTTTAGCTTCTTCAATTTCCTTATTCATATAATCTTTTACTCCAGGATAAGTTTCAAAATATCTATTAATAAATTCTTTAGCTTCTCTAACTGGAATACCTAAGTCTTCTGATAAACCAAAACTACTAATACCATATAAAATACCAAAGTTAACAGCTTTAGCCTGTCTTCTCATATTACTAGTAACACCTTCTTCAGGGACATTAAATATATCCATTGCTGTTTTAGTATGAATATCAATATCATTCTTAAAAGCATCTATTAAATCTTTAACTCCAGATAAATGAGCAAATACTCTAAGCTCAATTTGTGAATAATCTGATGATAGTATTACGCTATTTTCTTCTGGTAAAAAAGCTTTTCTTATAAGTCTTCCATATTCACTTCGCATAGGAATATTTTGTAGATTTGGTTCTATTGAAGAAAGTCTTCCTGTTCTCGTAAGTGTTTGTGTATAAATAGTATGAATCTTTCCATCATCTCTTATCGTATTAATAATTCCTTCAATATAAGTAGAATAAAGCTTAGCTAAAGCTCTATATTCTAGTATTTTACTGACAATCGGATAATCTGAAAGTTTCTTTAGAACATCTACGTCTGTTGTATACCCTGTCTTGTTCTTTTTAGCTCCAGGTAGTTTAAGTTTATCAAATAATATTTCACCTAACTGTTTAGGAGAATTAATATTAAATTCACATCCAGCATAATTATAAATATCTTTAGTAATAAGTTCAAGTTTAATTTTAATTTCTTCACCCATTTCCTCTAGTATGTGTTTATCTACTCTAATACCTTCACTTTCCATATCTGCAAGCACACTAGCAAGAGGCATTTCAATGTCATAAAACAAACTTGACATCTTTTCTTTATCCATTTCATTACATAATTTATCTTTAGTTTCATATATAAACTTAGCCTTAAGAATAGCTCTATTTGCTTTTTCTTTATCACTTACCTCTTCTTTTTTATTAAATACAGGAATATTATAGTTCATTGCACTCGCTAGATAAGCTATATCATCTTTAACTTCGTAGTTTAGTAAGTAAGCGCTAATCATCGTATCAAAAATAACATTACTAACTTTAATACCATATCTTTTAAACATTACGAGCATCTTCTTTAAATCATAAGTATATTTATCAAAAGAAGTATCAAGTAAACTAGTATTATCTTTTAATATTCCATAAGGAATATAACAAGATAGTTTACTATTATATAGAGCAATTCCTAGTATTTTAGCATCATGATAATTTTCATTAGTAGTATCTAAATATATAGCAGTATCTTCATCTATAATTACATCATCAATATTACTAATAATTTTAAAACTATCTACACTAACTTCTTCTTTTTTAGGAGTATCCATCTTCTTAAGTAATGAATAAAACCCTAGATCATTAAAAATATCGATAAGTTCATCAGCATTTTCTCCTTTGTATTTAAGATCATCAAAAGAAATATTCTCTAGTGGTACCTCTCTATAGATTGTAACAAGTTCCTTACTATAATAAGCATCCTTTTTTCCCTCTTCGAGTTTTATTTTAGTAGCACCACTAATCTTATCAATATTATTATAGATACCATCTAAAGATCCGTATTCACATAGAAGCTTAATAGCCCCCTTTTCTCCAATACCTTTAACACCAGGAATATTATCGGAAGCATCTCCCATTAAAGCTTTTAAATCAATCATTTTTATTGGTTCAAAACCATAAGTTTCTATAAAAGTCTTTTTATCCATCATGATATAATCTTTAGTTTTAAGAAGTTTTACTGTTGTTTCATCACTTATAAGTTGCAGTAAATCTTTATCACTACTTACAATAAGTGCTTCATATTCTGGATCTTTTTCACACCATAGAGCTATTGTACCAATAATATCATCAGCTTCATATCCAGCACATTCTAAATATTTAATACCCATTGCCGTAAGTATTTTCTTAGCTACCGGAAATTGTACTTTCAAATCTTCTGGTGTCTCTTTTCTACCACCTTTATATTCATCATATTTTTCATGTCTAAAAGTTTTACCAATATCAAAAGCTACCATCATATATTCAGGATTTTCTTCTGCTATGATTTTATTAATCATATTGACAAATCCGTATAGTGCATTAGTGGGAAATCCTTCTTTATTTCTCATTATATTTCCCGTATAAGCAGTAGCATAATAACTTCTAAATAATAAATTATTACCATCTACTAGAACTATCTTTTTCATATTATCACCAAGTCTTTCTATATACTAATTATACTAAAAAAAAGACTTAAAATAAAGTCTTTATATATTATTTTCTATTTATAAATTATTTCCCGGGAAATAATCTTGGGAAATATTTTTTATACTAAATACTAAAATATAATACCAGATTCAATTTCATTTATTACATCGTCAAATTCTTTTCCACTTTCATTAATATAACTGTCAATATCATCTGCATCTTTATCAAGTAGCCAAGGATTAGTATCAAAGACTACATCCAAATTTCTAATACTCATACTATCAAGCTTATTTATTAGATTCATTATATCGATGATATCTCTATTCAAATAAAAAGGATTTGAAGTAATTATATTTCTAATTATACGTTCACTACAGTTACATTCTTTCAAAATATTTATTAATGAAACAATAACCTCACTACTAATATTTAGAATATCTTTATTAGTTTCTATTATATTGTTGATATTTTCATCATCTAAACCAATATTATAAAGTTCCTCCATTTTTCTTTTTCCTTTCTTGTAAGTATTCTTCGTAATGGTATAGTTTTAATATTTCATCATTAGAAATACCAAAAGATTTTTTAAAAGCCTTACTATCATAAAATAATCTCTTGTAATTATCTTCATTAATAGTAATATTCTTATCCCTAAAAAAAGCAAATCTAGCATATGTTAGTTTAGAACTTTGTATCAATTGTTTTGGCTCACTTAAAATCACAAACTCTAAATTAATATCTCTAAGTAAATTAATTTTATCAGTAATATTCTCGATAGACATAGAGTATATTGCTGGTAATTCTTTAGTTAAAAATAGCACTGTCTCCTCGTCATAGCCAAGTTTCTTTAAATTTCTAATCTTTTCCTTAATACAATTGATACTAAAACTATATAATTGGGGAAGAAGCTTTGTCATTGCAATAATTTCATCATAAGTATAGCCAAGCTTCTTTAAATCATCAATTTTGTGTAAAATATTATCTTCCATGCTGATACTATATAACTGAGGTAGCGTTGTAGTCATCTTTCTAACACTATCCTTTGAGTATCCAAGATTAACTAAATCGTTAAACCTATTTTCAATATTACTATATGTAATACCAAAAAGCTGAGATAATTTTTTGGTCATCTTTATAACGCTTCTTCTAGGATAACCTAAACTAAGCAAAGACACAAAGTTCCAGCAAATATTATACAGTAATACTTCATCAGTGAGATCTTTAACACCAGGAGTAGACATAATCTTTTTATAGTCTTTCTCCTTGTATCCAATTTTTAATAAATATTCTTTAATCAATATAATCACCCATTAATATACATATTATTTTATAAAATATCAATATAATAGAAAATTTAAAATAAACTAAGCTGACTAGTTTCAGGCATATCTTTAAATACTCCCATAACTCTCATCTTATCAATTAAAGTTTGTGATACTTTACATCTCGTTTGAAAGTCTTCAATACTTATAAATGGCGCTTTAGACGCTTCGGCCTCAATATTCTTAGCCACGACGTCTCCTAGTCCATCAATAGAACTAAATGGTGGAATAATCGTTTTATCATCTTCTACTGTAAATACAAGTCCTTTACTTTTATATAAATCAAAATTAGCTATCTTAATCCCTCTAGCGGCCATTTCAAGAGCCACTTTCAAGCATTCAGATACTCCAGCATCCTTATTAGTAGCTTCATATCCTTTATTTTCAATTTCGACAAGAGCACTTTTAATAGCATCATATCCTTTAATCATAGCCTCAATATTAAAATCTGTTGCTTTAGTAGAATACCAAGAAGCATAGAAGTAAGCAGGCATATGAACTTTATACCAAGCAATTCTAAAAGCACTAATAACATAAGCAGCAGCATGAGCTTTAGGGAACATGTATTTAATCTTAAAGCAGCTATCAATAAACCAAGGTTCAATACCGGCTTTTTCCATTGTGTCTTTATGTTTAGCCCAAGTTTCAGGATCTTTACTAGCTTTACCTTTACGGACAAATTCCATAATCTTAAATGCTTTGATAGGCTCAACTCCATGATACATCAAATATACCATTATATCATCACGACATCCAATGACTTCTTTAAAAGGAACAACATTATTAATAATGAGGTCTCTTGCATTTCCAATCCATACATCAGTACCATGAGAAAGACCTGATATCTTAATAAGTTCCGCAAAAGTCGTTGGCTTAGTTTCTGCGACCATGCTAATCGTAAATGGTGTACCAAACTCTGGAATCCCAAGTGTACCTGTTTCACACATAATTTGTTCATTAGTAACACCAAGTGCTTTTGTAGAAGTAAATATACTCATTGTCTCCTTATCATCAAGTGGTACTTTAGAAACATCAGTACCAGTTAAATCTTGAATAAGTCTAAGCTGTGTTGGATCAGAGTGACCTAAAATATCTAGTTTTAGTAAATCTTGATCGATAGCATGGTAATCAAAGTGTGTCGTCCTCCATGCACTAGTAGGATCCTCTGCTGGAAATTGGAAAGGTGTAAAGTCTGATACATCCATATAATCTGGAACAACAACTATTCCTCCAGGATGCTGTCCAGTTGTCCTTTTAACCCCTGTGCATCCCATCGCTAGTCTTTCTATTTCACAAGACCTTTTATTCGTAATACCTTTATCTTCAAAATAACCTTTAACAAAACCAAAAGCGGTCTTTTCTGCTACCGTACCAATAGTACCTGCTCTATAAACATTATCAACACCAAATAATACTTTAGTATATTCATGTGCCGATGCTTGATTTAAATCCGAGAAGTTAAGGTCAATATCAGGAACCTTATCAGCATTAAAGCCAAGAAATGTTGCAAATGGCATATCTTGGCCATCTTTATACATCTTTTCTCCACATTTCGGACAAACCTTGTCAGGTAAATCAAAACCGCTAGAATAAGTAGCTCCGAGTTCATTACCTTCTTCATCTTTAAAAATACTTGTTTGACATTTTAAACATCTATAATGTGCTGGTAGAGGATTAACCTCCGTAATGCCCATCATTGTTGCCACAAAAGAAGAACCAACAGAACCTCTTGAACCAACCAAGTAACCCTCATCATTAGAGTGTTTAACCAGTCTTTGAGCAATTAAATATATTGGATCAAACCCTCCACCAATAATACCTCCTAGTTCTTTTTTTATTCTCTTTTCTATAGCCTTATCATCAGCTTTTCCATCTTCTTCTTTCCAATTTTTTAGAACATATTCACGAATAAGTTCCTTTACCTTATCAAAACCCGCTACTAGAGTATTATGTAAATTATTAAAAATCTCCTTTTCTAATTCTTCATTATTTATATCAGGATTATCTTCTTTTATTTTAGTCTCCCAACATTTATAGACAATATCTCCATATAATTCTTTTGAAATTCTTTCTTCAATATTATGTGGCAAGGGATCGCCATACCATTCTTTTGCTCTTTCAAATACTAAATCCGTAACAACTCTCGGACAGTCCAAATAAGATTTACCATCATCACTTTTAACTCTAGGTGAAAAAGGAATACCACCAGTATCAATAATAACTTCAATTTCCTCTACCATATCTAAAATTTTATTCGTATTCGTAACGACAATTTCATAAGATAGTTCTTTGCCTAAGAAAGCAAAGTCATCAAGCATCTCTCTCGTCGTTCTAAAGTGCTGTGAAGGAATATTTGTAATACTACTTTTAGCAAGTGGATGCCTTCCTCCACCAGGAACCTTTTGGTTTACAATAATTTCACGATATATTTTATCTTCTCTTCTAAAATGATGTACATCTCCCGTAGCTACTATTATCTTTCCAGCACTATGGGTAGCATCTACTATCTTTCTAATATGTTCTTTAATTTCTTCTTCATTTTTAAAATCACTAGTTTGAATTAAATGGCCATAAACTTCTGGAGGTTGTACTTCAACATAGTCATAAAAATTAATAATATTTGTAAGCTCTTCCCCTTCTTTACTTCTAGCTTCTACAAATACTTCACTTTCGTAGCAGCCACTACCAATTAAAAGTCCTTCTCTAAGTTCATTTAATTTACTTCTAAGAATTCTAGGGCTTTTATATAAATACGTCGTATTAGCAAGTGATATAATTTTAAATAAATTCTTAAGACCTTTCTTATTCATAGCTATAGCATTAAAGTGATAAGTTCTACCAAATTTATATATTTCATCTTTAGAAATTAACTTCTCTAAATCACTAATCTTATTAAAGTTTTGCATGACAAGTTTTTGAAGCATCTTATGAAATACTAACGCGGTACCTTCAGCATCATAATCAGCCCTGTGATGAGCATCTTCGTCCCAAGGAACATTATATCTTTTAACTAAGGCCGATAGTCCATGTCTAGCAAAGCCTTGATCAAGTGCTCTAGATAGCTCTAAAGTATCAATAACTGTATAATCAAATTCTCCAAGATTATATTTTTTCATGGCACTAGATATAAAAGAAATATCAAATTTAGCATTATGTGCCACTAGCGGTAAATCTCCAGCCCACTCTAAAAATCTCTTCGTAACGGTCTCTTCATCATCTTTACCTTTAAGCATTTCATCAGTAATACATGTAAGATCAGTAATTTTTTGTGGAAGTGGTCTTTTTGGATCAATTAATTCATCAAATCTATCAATAATATTTCCCTCTTTAATTTTAACGGCACCAATCTCAATCATTGAGTCTTCTCCGCCGGCATTAAAACCAGTAGTTTCTGTATCAAATACTACATAAGTAGATGCCATTAAAGAATCATCAGTAGGCCTAATAACAATATTAACTGTATCATCTACTAACGTAAGTTCTGTACCATATAAACCTTTAAAATGTTTACTAGGATCCTCTATTTTTTTATTATAAGAAGATATAATGCCATAAGCAATAGGAAAAGCTTGACAACCACTATGATCAGTAATAGCAACACCTCTATAGCCCATTTCAATAGCTTTACTTACAAGTTCACAAGTATGTTTACCTAGATCAATTCCGGTAATACCATCCATCTGACTCATCATTGTATGAGCATGTAGTTCAACTCTCTTAACTTCTTCATTATCCTCTATTTTATTTACAATAGGAGCCTCTATTCTCTCTACATCTTTATACCTAGTAGTAAAAGTAAGTTCATTAGCATACTTATCCATTTGTACTTTACCATAAAAATTATACCAAGCTCCTTCTTTTAGTAAATCTTTGATTCTAGCATATTCCTCGTTATCTTTAGTAAACATTTTAACATAAATACTATCCGTATTATCTGTAACCTTAAGAGTAATAATCTTATATCCACTTTTAGCTTCAAACATATCAATACCAAAGATCATTCCCTCTATTGTTACATTATCTACTTCGTATAATAAATCTTTAATTGGCGTAACAGTAGTATCTTTCTTTGGTCTAAAATATTTTTTTTCTTCAGTTTTAACTTCTTGAATAACTTCCTTTTTAGGAGTAATCGCTGGCATTTCTACTACTTTTTCTTTTTCAATTTCATTTAAAATTTCTTTTTCATTATTTTCATTTAAAATAATTTCCACATTATTTTTAAATCCATATCTATTAAGCCATTTATTTAAATATTCTTTCTTTTCTATCACATAAGAATATTCAGCTTTATTATAAGTATCAAATATATATTTGCTATCTTGAAGTCTTACATTTCTACCTTCAAAACTTTTATATTTAACACTTTCATTTATCAAATTGTTCATAAGCTTATCAAAATAATCTTCTAAATACTCATTAGAATCATCAAGCGTATTAATAACTACTTTAATATCATTAATACTCTTAAAAGTCCTTTTTAATTTATTACATAGTTCATCATATATATATACAGGTAAAACTTTATCATTATTAATAATAAATTCCCATAAGTTAGTTTTATCATAAACAATTATTTTTTCAATACTAGCCTTTTCTAAATATTTATTATTCATACCAATTTGATCTAATAATTTTTTCATTTTATCCTGCATAATACCACCTAAACTTCCTATCTAATATTATACTAAAAAAAAGAAGTAAATTAAATATCTTTACATTCTTTTTACAAAGTTTTATTATTATTTTAGTTCGAGCCTGTAGTCTCTCACTACATGAAAAGCCTAATGTCTTTTCATAGTAATTTAGAGCCTAACATAGCCTCTAAATTAATTCATCATATTAATTTATTAAAAGTAATAATTACTTTAGATTTATTATTCTTAAACATAACATTATATATATTAATACCTAAAAAAATATTAATATTAACAATATTATCTATTTGATATTTAGAATAACTAAGTGCCTTTTCTTTAATTCTTTTACTTATAATATTATTATTAGGTAATGAAAATAACAAATCAATGCCATTTAAAATATCAATATCTATATCATCATATCTAATATGATTTCTAACAAACCCATCACTATCTTCACTCTCTTCTTTGCTATTTAAATCTTTTCTTTTAATTAAATATTTATAATCAGCTTTATCAATATAATAATAAGTTTTATTTCTTAACATATAAATAATAGAAAACAGCTCAGTTATACATAAAATAGCAAATATTAAAGAATAACCACTATTAGCAAATGTTAATTTATAATTAATACCAAGATAAATAATTAATCCTACTATTATAATTTGTTCTAAATATCTAAGAGGATATTTAATAGTTGTAATTTCTTTCTTCACTTTAAATTCTCCTTTATCTTTTGAATAAAAGGCAATCTTACTTTTTCCTTTTTTTATAAAAGCATAATTCCTAAAAGGCACCTTTTTCTTAATTACCTTATTGTTTTTAATTATATTATATTTAACAAAAGCAGTAGTAGTATAATTATTATTATCAATATACTATTGAGCCAATAACCAATAATATCATATATATCCATATTAAATATTAGCTATAATTAAAGAAAAAATTATAATTAAGATAGAAATAATAGATAAAATAATTGTAGTAATTGCTTTTCCTCTTTTTCTAGTTTTTAAACCCTGTGATGCAAAATAGAAATCCATAATATAAATAATAACTCCATATGCTACACCAAAGAAAGAACAAACTAATCCTAAGATAGATAGCCAAAAGCCAATTTCACACATTTTTTCTTTTTTCTTAATATTTTCATCTTGAAAAGTTTTAGTAAAATTATTATTTACTTGTGTTTGCTGATTATTAATAGACTCTCCTGTATTAGAGTCAAAGTTCATTTGATTATTAGTCTGATTATTCATATTCTCTCCTCCATTATTTAATTTTTCAATCTCTTGAAATAAAGTATTAAGTGAGTTTCTATAATTCATAGCCGTCACATTAAGACTATTTTGTTCTAAAGGAAAATCTCCTAGAGCGCCATCAAGCCATGCTTCTATAGTTAGTGTCTGTCCGTTTATACTATAGTTAAAACCTCTATATCCCAACATAGCATCTCCAGCTCTATAGTATTTTTCTCCCTTTTTATCATACATAGAAAATCCACTACTCTGTAAATAACTGTATATTAAGTTATTAATAGTATAAATATCAGTATTAAATGTAATACTATAATTACTCTTCCCTTTCTTCATACTCATCCTCCTTCCATTATTAATTATATCATATAATTCGTATTTTCGTATATAAAAATTAATATTTTACAAAAAATGAGACAATTATTATGGTGATACTTATGGATTTTAGATTACAAAATATCAGAGAAAATAATGAATTAAGTCAAAAAACCATTGCAAATATTTTAAATGTATCACAACCTACATATTGTAGATGGGAAAAAGAAGTAGAAATAATACCATTAAAAAAACTAGTATTATTTGCTAAATATTTTGATATAAGTTTAGACTATATATGTAATTTATCGAATATAAGAAAAGAAGCTAAAGAATATGATTATAAAGTAAATAAAGAAATATCAGGAAATAATATAGTTAACTTTAGAAAAGAACATAACATAACTCAAAAAGAATTAGCATTTTTTTTAAATACTACACCATCAACAATATGCGCTTATGAAAAGGGTAAAACCCTAATATTAACATCATTTGCCTATCAAATATGTAAGAAATATAATATATCTATGGATTATATTTGCGGTATAATAAAAAAATAACAAAATATATTATATTAATAATTAGTCTATCCACATATATTGTTGATAGACAAAAATAATCACCCATACAACTATGAGTGATTATCTTCTTGTTTCTCTAAATAATTTTTAATACCATTAGCACTTAAAGTAGCACATTTAATTCTAGAAGGCTGTTTACTAGTATCATCAAAGACTAATAGATCCTTAAGTACTTCTCTATCATATTCTTCTTCATTAATCATCTTTAAATAATTATCAATAATATATATACCCTCTTCACGAGTCTTACCAATGAGTAAATTAATAAGTATATTAGTAGATGATATGCTAATAACACAAGCTTCTCCTTCAAAAGTAACATCCTCAATTATATTATTATTAACTTTCAAATAAATATCTAAATTATCAATACAACTTACATTTCTCGTATTAATCTTGATATAATCTTCTCCACTTCTATATTTCTTATTAGGATTTTGATAATTATCTAAGATAATACTTCTTTTAATATCTCTATCCATTACAGTATTTCCTTCCATATATTTTCACTATTCTTAAGTACATTAATAAGTAAATCAATTTCTTCTTTAGTATTATAAAAAGCAAGACTTATTCTGACTGTATTACTAATATTAAATACATTATCAATCATTTTAGCACAGTGATTACCCGCTCTTACACATATATTATACTTATCTAAGTATATAGCAGTATCTTGTGCAAAAACACCTTTAATATTAAAAGCTACTATATTACTATCATTATCTTTATTATAAACTTCGATAAAATCAAGATTATTAAGTTTATCGATTAAGTATTTTCTAAGATTCTTTTCATATTCATTAATCTTTGCTATACCAATACTTTCTATATAAGATATAGCTTCTCCTAGACCAATAACTCCTTCAATATTAGGTGTCCCTCCTTCTAATCGCGTTGGAATCTCTCTAAGTTCTACATATCCCTCTTTAGTAAAAATAGCGTTCATTCCACCACCATAATTAAGTGGCTTCATTTTATCAAGTAAATCAAATTTACCATATAAAATTCCTATGCCAGTAGGACCATACATTTTATGACCTGAAAAAGCCATAAAGTCTATATCTAAGTCTTGTACATCCATTTTTTGATGTGCTATGCTTTGAGCAGCATCTACTACAAGTAGTATACCATTATCATGAGCTAATTTAGCAATTTCTTTAATTGGTCTTTCATCACCAATAACATTAGTAATATGTGCGAGTGATATAACCTTAGTTTTATTAGTAATGGCCTTTTTAACGTTATTAATACTAACTTCATGTTTTTCATCGAGTTCTATATACTTAACTTTAATGCCAATTTCTTCTTGTAAAACAAACCACGGAATAATATTTGAAGCATGCTCACTAAGTGTAATAAGCACTTCGTCTCCTTTCTTCAAATAATTTTTAAAATAGCCAAATACAATCATATTCATCCCATTAGTAGTACCACTAGTAAAGACAACTTCAGATTTTTCTTTGGCATTAATAAAGTTTTTAACTCTTTCCCTTACGTTTTCGTATAAGTTATCTACAATGGCACTTATTTTATAATCGCCCCTATGAGCATTAGCACTATATTTGTCATAGTAATTAATAATAGCCTCTCTTACACATTTAGGTTTTAAAGTAGTAGCCCCATTATCAAAATATATTAAATTATTTTCTAGTATTTTAAAATCCTCTCTATTCATAAATTCACCCCCCTAATTTTTCTAAAAGATCAAGTATTATTTTTCTCGTATCCATGTCAGGATTAATATTAGATAGTACCATACCCTTAATAATTAAATTAATAGAAGTTTTATAGTCAATTCCTCTAGTCATGAGATAAAATAAACTATCATTATCGACACTACCAATAACTGAAGAATGTATAGCAGTAGTACTATTTTCTCCTATAAACATATTTGGATTAATCTTATTTTGTGATTCTCCTAAAGTTACAATCTTTGTCTCCTGTTTTAAGTAGCAGTCTTTTACTCCATTATCCACAAAACTGTTGATATCAAAATTATTTAAACTTCCCTCTTTAGCAATAACTTTATTAAAAATATTAGAATTAGTCTTTTTATCCAAATGATAAATATTAAATAAATATTTTTCATTGCCACTACTTATACTAGAAAAACTATATCTAATATCAGCATTCTCTTTATTTAAGTAAATATTAATCTTTTCTTCAGTATTAATATTATTATAAAATTTACTTAAAATTAAAGAAGCATTTCTATTTATATTATATTTAATATTTGTCTTAATATCGTTACCACTGGACAATTCAAATAAAGATATGCATATATTATCATTAACAGTAATGTTAATATCTATATCATCACAATCAATATATTCAATATAATAATTACCATTTTCTAAAAAAATTATATTATTATCAAAAGTATTAACCCCATTATTATCAAAAGGAATAATTTTATTATTAACTACCTTTATTTTATTCATGTTCTTCCTCTTTTGCCATAATATTTGTATCATAACTATATTCATTATATCCACATTTTTCAATATTTAATGCTAAATTATAATCTCCTGTCTTAATAATTTTTCCCTTATTTATAATATGTACAAAATTAGGCTTTAAATATTCTAAAATTTTTGGATGATGCGTGATAATAATCATTGAAGTATTAGGATTTTCATCCTTATATTTTTTTATATTTTCAGATACAATTCTCAAACTATCCACATCAAGTCCTGAATCTAGTTCATCTAAAATAATTAATTTAGGGTTAAATAATTTGATTTGTAAAACTTCATTTTTCTTTTTTTCACCACCAGAAAAGCCCACATTGAGACTTCTATGAATAAGTTCTTTATTCATAGAAAGTTCATCAGCTCCTTTTTCACATTTTAATATAAAATCATATAATCCAATTCTTTTATTGTTAATAGAAGAAATAGCGGTTCTTAAAAAATCTTGATTAGAAACACCTTCAATTTCCATAGGGTATTGCATAGCAAGAAAAATACCTTTTTTAGCTCTTTCATCAGTAGATAGAGGGAGCAAATTATCATTATCAAAAATAATTTCACCATTATTAATTTTGTAGTTAGGATCTCCCATAATAACTCTAGATAAAGTACTCTTACCAACCCCATTAGGACCCATTATTGCATGAATTTCTCCATCATTAATAGTTAAGTTAAAATCACTTAATATTTTTTTTTCATCAATAGAAACATCTAAATTTTTAATTTGTAACATACCATCCCTCTTTTCTTTATAATTATAACACTTTTCTTTACATTTGAAAATAAAAAAGTATAAGTATACCTTATACCTTTTTAGTCTTAGTTTTACCAGCTCTTATGCTATTTAAATCAGTTGTATTATGATTAGAATTAGGTTTTTGACAAAAGTCAATTAAATTGTTTTTCGTACATGGACTTTTAAGTCTTCTAATAGCTTTTGCCTCTATCTGTCTAATTCTTTCCCTAGTAACACCAAGCTTTTTAGCAATACTTTCAAGTGTTAAAATATCATTACCATAAAAACCAAATCTATGTATAATTACAAATTTTTCTTTATCAGTCAAAGTATCTAACGCTTCTCTTACTTTATTATCACGTTCAATATCAAAAATAACCTCATCTAGTAATTTATCAGAAGAAGGAATAGCATCCTGAATCGTACAGTTATTATCATCTCCCATAGGAGAATTCAAAGAAGTAAAAGAGGTACCGTGAATTAAACCTTTAACATATTCAATATTAAATTCATCTAATGTATGGGGTTTGTACATCTCTCTCTCTTCTTGTGATTTAGCTTTTTCCATTTGTCTTATTTTTTCTTGAAGATTGACTGGAATTCTTATATTTCTAGAATTTTCCGCTAAATCTCTTATAATTGACTGATTAATCCACCATGTTGCATAAGTTGAAAATTTATATCCTTTACTAATATCAAATTTTTCAATAGCTCTTATAAGTCCTAAATTTCCAGCTTGAATTAAATCTAATGGACTTAAATTATTAGTTTTATTAAAATATTTTTTAGCATTATAAATAGCCAATCTAAGATTAGAATTGATAATAAGTTCTCGCGTCTCATTATAAATTAATATATATTCAAGTTGCTTAATTAGATAATCACTATCAATAGTATTATTATTTAGTGAATTGTTTTCAATAGTATCAATATTTGGCAAAGAATTTCTTTCTTTACTACCTTTATTAACTTTTTTCCATAACTTAATATACTTATCTATGATTTCTTTATCTTTACCATTTAAATATTTTCTAATTCTATTTAGTAATTTAATTTGCTCTACGCAAGATATAGAATAAATAATATTAGTAATATTATTAAAAGATAATGAACCATTATCATCAATATTGGCAATGTCTATATTTTTTTTAGCTTCATTTAATATATTAAATTGCTTCTTTTCTTCACTAACACTAAATGGTTTAAACTTACCAATTTCACTCATGTACATTTTTATAGAATCATTAGAGTAAAAATCATCATTTATGCAAAATCTTTCATTATCAATGTCTACATATTGATATATATCTTCAAATTTTTCCTTAATCAAAGCATGATTAATACCATTAACTTCCATTAATCTCTTAAAATAATCACTAACAGTATCTTCCCCATATTTTTGAGCTAATAGCAAATAAGAATCATTATTAATTTCCATATCATCAATTTCAAAAGAAAAATATGCATCAAAAAAATCATTAAAAGTATTATCTCTATTATTACTATTTTGCAAAATCTCATCAAAAGCATCTTTACATAATCTTTTTCCATATTTTTTTATCATAGCGTAATAAGTATTTAAATCAAAATTATCAGTACTCTTAATCTCTTTAACAATATAACTAATATCCATATTATTCCTCCATAATCAATTAACAGCTAGATATTCTATCATAATAATAAAGAAAAGTCAAACAATAGTTTGACCTAATTTTTATATTTCTTAGCAAGATTATCTAGAGCTTCAATAAGATTGTCTGCCTCTTCCCAAGTTTTAAGTTTAGCCCCAGATGCATACTTATGACCTCCACCATTAAACTTAGTAGCAATATCATTGACATAAGGCCCCACAGATCTTATATTAGCTCTAATTAAATTGCTCTTAATATCTTCTGAAAGAAAAACCCATACAATAATTTCAGTTACAAATTTTAAGTCATTTATCATATTTCCAGCAGCAGCACTATCAACGCCATATTCTTTCATTGTTTTATCTGTAATCTTAATATATGCCACTCCATTTTCAGTAATATTTAAGTTTTGATATATATATCCTTCAAATCTAACCTCAACTAGTGGCCTTTGATATAAAATTTTATAAAGCGCTGTAAAATCAATTTCAGTCTCATTTAATAATCTGGTGACTAATTCAAATGTTTTGGGAGAAGTATAGTCATGTAAAAATCTGTCTGTATCTCCGACAATTCCAAGGTACAATTTCTCACCTATTTCCTTATTTAATATAATTTTATTAGTGAAAACAAATTCTAAAATCATTTGACTAGTGCTACAAGCCGCATCATCAATTAATTCAATATTAGCATATTTCTCAATAAAAGGATGATGATCTATCTTTATAACATACTCAAAGTTTTCAATATTAGCCCCATCAATTCTCTTAATATCTGGAGTATCTAAAACAATAAGTAATGCTTTACTAGTATTTATATCGTCAATTTTATCATTATTTCCAAAAAACTTAAATCTACTAGCAGGATTTCCTACAGCATATACTTTTTTATTAGGAAATAAATTTATTATAATGTTTTTTAATGCAAATTGTGCTCCGAGAGCATCGGGATCAGCTCCTATATGTCTAGCTATTACGATAATATCGTATTTCTTTATTTGTTTGTATATTTGCTTATAAATATTCATCTTTAACCCTGCAATACTAAAGAATATGTATCTTTAGCAATCATAAGTTCTTCATTAGTAGGAATAATATATGCTGGAATAGTAGAATCATCAGAAGTAATCTTTTGTTCAATACCTCTAACATTGTTAGCTTCTTCATCAAGCTTAACTCCTAAAACAGAAAGCTTATCAATAATTTGTTTTCTTGTCATAATAGAATTTTCTCCAACACCAGCAGTAAATATAATAGCATCACATCCACCAAGTAAAACATAATACTTAGCAATATACTCTACAATTCTCTTAACATACATTTTTTGAGCTAATACACATCTCTCATTACCATTTTTAATACCTTCTTCAATGTCTCTTGAATCACTACTAATACCAGAAATTCCTAAAAGTCCGCTTTGTTTATTTAAAACAGTATCCATTTCTTTAGGAGACATACCAGTCTTTTCCATAGCATAAGTAACAACAGTTGCATCCATATCACCACATCTCGAACCCATAATAAGACCCGCATTAGGAGTAAGTCCCATTGAAGTATCAATGCATTTACCGTTTTTTACAGCTGAAATACTAGCACCATTACCAATATGACAAGTAATAAGTTTAGTGTCAGTTCTACCTAATATTTCATTCATTCTTTGAGAAACATACTTATGACTAGTACCATGTGCCCCATATTTCCTTATGCCATATTCTTTATACCAAGCATATGGAACAGCATACATATATTCTTCTGGTTCCATAGTTTGATGAAATGCCGTGTCAAATACAACAGTTTGTAAAGCATTCGGCATTACCTCTTTTGCGGCATTAATTCCAACAATAGCAGCGGGATTATGTAGTGGAGCCAAGCTAGATAATTCATCAATCTTAGCCACAACATCATCTGTTGCAATTTCAGTTTTATTAAAATATGCTCCTCCTTGAACAATTCTATGACCTACGCCCTTAATTTCCTCAAGTGAATTAACTATTTTATTATCAATAAGTTCCTTTATTAATATTTCAAAAGCCACTTTATGATTAGGAAGCGCTACTTCCTTCTTAATTTTTTCTCCATTTAGTTTAATAGTATAAAAACTATTATCAATACCAATTCTTTCAAATACACCACTGATAAGAACTTCTTCACTAGGCATCTCAAATCCAGTAAATTTAAGTGAAGAACTACCAGCATTTACAGCTAATATAATCATAATAACACCTCTTTCTTCTAATATTATAGCAGATTTCTCCTTATTTAGAAAGAAAAAAATAAAATATTCTTTTTCTATTATTTAAAGTAAGAATATTTTATTTTTAGTTACTATTAAAGTTATATTAATCAGGATAATTTAATTTCCTTGATTTATGCTTTACAAAAGCTAAATTATTTTTTTTATCATCATATGTTTTCTCACTATTTTTAGATTGATCTATTAATGTAAAATTCAAAAAATCATTTTCCAAATTATCCTCTTGTTCTATAAATAATTTAATTTCATTTTCAAGATTATTTATATTATTTTCAATACAACTACATTTATTTTTTTTATCAGCCAATTCTTTTTCTTTCTTCTTACTACTAGCATCCATTTTTTTCAATAATTTTATTTTTTCATTAAGATCTTTTTTAGTCTCTAATTCATACCTATAAATTATTATAACAATTTCTACTACCAAAAGTAATGAAAAAGAATTTCCTATTATAATATTAGTAATAATATCTTCTTTAAAAATCATTAAAGTAAAAGCAGAAACAACGGCTATTCCTCCTATTAAATAACATAAAAATTTAATTATTTTTTTAGCTCTGTTAATGTTGTTACTAATTTCCTTTATTGAGTTTTTAATTTCAAATATACTACTTTTAAGCTTTAAAAATTCTTCTTGCAATAACACAAGTTCATTATTTTCTCCTTCAAGAAGAATTTTTAATCTTTCAATTTTTTTATTGCACTCACTTAAATAATTCATAGTAGTATTTTCCTTTCACAATTTAATTAGTAAAATTATAATATCACAATATGATTATATAAACAAGATTATATTATTACTGTTTAGCACTATTCATTAGTACTGGAAGTATTTGCTTTTTCCTCGAAACAATTCCTTTTAAAAATTCGCCTTCTTTAATATTTTCAATACCAAAAGCAGCTTCTAATTCTTCTTTAGCTCTATCACTAAACAAAACATATGTACCATTTTCTAAAATATTGGTAATAAATAAACATACAAATAAATAACTATTACTTTCACTTACAGTATTTAAAAGCTTAATATATTCATCTTTCTCTTTCATGATATCATTTACATCAGCAGTGATGATTTGACCTAACCCAATTCTACCATCTTCAAGATTGTAATTCTTATAATCCTTATAAAGAACTTGCTCTTTCGTCATTCCCTTAAGAGAAGAGCCTTCCTTAATCATTTTATATCCATACTCTTTATAATTAACTTTAGCTATTTTACTTAAATATGTAACTGCCTCTTTATCATAATCTGTTGTAGTAGGAGAAGTAAGAATAAGTGTATCCGATAAAATTCCCGAAAGCATAAGCCCAGCTATATTTTTTGGAATTGAAACCCTATTTTCTTTATACAAAAGATAAATAATAGTATTAGTACTTCCAACTGGCATATTTCTAAAACTAATAGGCATATTAGTACCAATAGTACCAATATTGTGATGGTCTATAATTTCAATAATATTAGCATCCTCAATACCTATAGCACTTTGTTCATATGAATTATGATCAACCAAAATAACCTTTTTCTTATGATTAAAACCAACATCAGATAGCCTTATAATTCCCATACATTTATTTTTCTTTGTAAGCACAGGATAATAACTATACCTGGTTTTATTAGCTAATTTAATAAAATCATTAATATCATCATCTTCATATGTACATAAAACTTTTTCTGTATTTAAAATAGTAGTAACATTATTACATAAATTAAATACTTTCGTAGTCTCTAAAGTATTATAAGGAGTTACAATAATATTTACTTTATTTTTTCGAGCTATATCAAGGTATTCTTTTTTTATTTCACCACTACCAGTTACAATAATAAGCTTAATTCCCGAATTAACTGCATATTCGATTATACTGTGTCTATCTCCCACAATTAGAATATTATCACTACCTAAATTAATTTCTTCAATAAAAGTAGTACTTTTATAAGCCGCTACTATAAGATTACCCTCTATATCATCATCAAATCTTAGTAATTTTTTCCCCTTAATGACTTCACATATATTATCATAAGAAGCATCAATATAACTATAATTAAAAGAAAATTGATCCTTTGCAATATCCTTCATACTAAGTATTCCAAGTAAATTTTTATCTTTATCAACTACGGGTATTTTACTAATACCAGCTTTATTCATTTTAAAATATGCTTCATAAATAGAGTCATTTTCATTAACCGTATAATTTTTAGTATATTGCAAATCCTTAATTTTGATATTAACATCATTTAAAAACATTGGTTCTTTAGTATTAAAATACTGAAGAGCAAACTTAGATTCTAAGTTAATAGAACTAAGTACTGCTGGTACAGTATTCATTCCAAGTTTATTCTTTAAATAAGATAAACTAATAGCAGAAGTAACACTATCTGTATCGGGATTTCTGTGACCAAATATATATACCTTTTCCATATATACCTCCCTAATATATCTCTTTTTTCTTATCTCTATACTCATTAAATAAACTTAAACAATCATCATGATTAAGTTCAATTAATTGTAAGGTTTCATTATCTTTATTATTAATATAATTATAAATAAAATCATCTCTAAATCCAATTTCTTTAGCATCGTCCAAATTGGTCCCATAGTAGACTTTTTTAATATTGGCCCATATAATGGCGGATAAACACATTGGACAAGGATAACCAGTAGCATATAATATACATTCAGATAAATCATGAGTACCGAGTTTTTCTCCAGCTTTTCTAATTGCCATAATTTCTGCATGAGCGGTAGGATCGTGCTTTTCTAGCACTAAATTAGAAGCTATAGCAATAACTTTACCATCCTTATCAGTAATAACAGCTCCAAAAGGGCCGCCTTTATTTTCATTCATCGTTCTTCTAGCTTCTTCAATACCAAACTTCATTATATTATCCATATTATCTCTATCCTCCACTATTATTATATCATACATTCTTATCATTTTAATAAATAAATTTAATAATGTAAAAAGCTCATAAATATGAGCTCAGACTATTAACAAAATACTTTGTAAACAGTGTAAAAAGTATTAACAATTACTGTTAATACTTTATATTAGTTAGTTATCAATTTATTTTCTTCATTAACTTGTTTTTGTAATAATTCTAATTCTTTTATATTCTTATTGTCTTTTAATACTTTCATTTGTCTTCTTGCTGAATTATTAAGTCTTACTAATCTTCACTTTGTGGGACTTTTTCTTCAATTAGCTCTGTATTTGTATTTTGTAAGTTTTTAATATTACTAAATGAAGCAAATCAGTGTAATCTCTTATATTTCCATTTTTAGCAAGTTATAGCTTACTTTCTCTCCATTCTTTTGCTGTCATATCAAATAGTGCAACATTTAACACATCTGCTTCTTCTATATAAACAAATTTCTTTTGTTCTTCTGTAAGTGTTGGAACTATATAAGTTTTAACTGCATCAGTGTGAACTACATAATTTAACTTAGAAAGAATTCTATTTGCTTGCCAATCTATTTTTTCTTGATATGCTTCGTTAGCTTTTAATCTTTCAAATTCTGTTATTAAATATAGTTTAAACTCTGACTTAACCAACTTGCAAATTCAAATGCAATATCTGGATGAGCATATGTTCCAATACTATATCTTCCACCTTTTGAACTAATGCCTATAGTATTAGTTCTTTTTATCCATTGTGTTGGTGATATTGCAAATGAGTTTCTACCATACTCAGTTTTAATTTGGTCGAATTCGACCAAATTAAAATCTTGATTATGAATTTCTTCCCATAGGCCAATATAATCAATAGTATTTATTCTTCTTAATCAGTTTTTAACTGTAAAAGATGGATCACTTGAATTTTAATACTTTGCCAAATCAGTTAATGAAATATAATTAACATTTCCAACCCTTAATATTCCAACTTTATTTTCTTTAACGATTATTTCTGCTGTTACTAAATCTTCTTTCAATATTTTTACCACCTTCTATTTTAGATTTTAAAAGATGTCAACACATTATTTATTGTTCACACCTTTATTTTACTACACTTTTTTAATATCACGTGGACAAGTTATAAAACTTGAACCAACTTACTAATTTTTAAATATTAATTTTTCCCTTATTTTATGCTACTTTCCGCAACATTGCTTATATTTTCGGCTCGAACTACAAGAACTGAACATTCCTATATTATAAGTATTATTAGTATTTATAGTACTATCTGTATTTTATTGTATTCTAGTATCAGGTATCATCTGTATTTATTGTATTTATAGTATTATCTGTACTATTATTATTTATCTACTATGGACAAAATGTGGACATTGCCATCATTCGTTCACTAGTATAAGTATATCATATTTTGAAACTATATAAAATGTGCGATTACTTATCTCCTATCTTTTTAGTTTCAATTATTAACTTATCAAAATCTGAAACATAGTTGTTATCTTGAATAACTTTATATTTTTCATATTCACTAAATGCTTTATCTTTTGCCATTTTGCGAGATACTTTGCCTTTTCCATCTAATACTTCATAATGAAAAACTTTTAATGCATTTTCAACTTCATTTTTCCAATCATCCATATACATTGCAATATTTCTTTCGGCATTATTCTCTGCAATATCTAAAAATAAGTTGACTAAATTATTTAAATTTTTAATTTCTTTTTCTTCTAAATAATTTTTAGCAATAATTACATCAGATTTTAATATCTTACCATCAGGAGAATTTTCCCAAGTAGTAAGACCCATATTATCTTTTTTTGCATCTACTCTATTATAGATAATTTCAGATGCTGTTTGTCCAGTAATAGCAAAATGAAATTTATTTTGAATTGTTTTATAGAATGTTATTGCGGTTTCACTATTTTTATCATAATCAATAGAACATTCTGCAAATATATCAGTAATTTTTTGATAAAACATTCTTTCACTTGTACGAATTAATTTAATCCTTTCAAGTAATCTTTTAAAGTATTCTTGATCTGACTTTCTTGCCTTCATAAATCTTTCATCATTTAAAGCAAAGCCTTGAACCATATAATCTTTTATTATTTTATTTGCCCAAGTTCTAAATTTTATTGCTTTTTTTGAATTAACTCTAAAACCGATAGAAATAATCATATCAAGATTATAATACTTGGTATTATAAGTTTGTTTCCCATCATTACCCACATGTGCAATTTTTGCACTTGTGCTATTTTCACTTAATTCTTCATCTTTATAGATATTGTTAATATGTCTAACAATACCACTTCTATCAATATTAAAAAGTGTTGATAACGCTTCGGTATTTAACCAAACATCTTCATTTTCAAGTAATACTTCAATCTGTGTATTTCCATCTTCATCATTATAAAATAAAATATTGTTTTCATTTCCAATTAATTTATCAGTCATCTTTTGCCTCCTTTAATATTATTTGATAAGTAATTTCTTAAATATATTATACTATTTTTTATAATGTTTAACAATTAATTTGATCGAATTCGACCAAATTAAATTTAATGAAAATTTGTTATCTTTTCATACATTTCAGTCACTTTTTTCTTATCTTCTTTTGTACTAGTTTTTTGATATAGTTTTAGCAATATTTGATTTAATAAATAAGGAGTTATTGTATTTAATTTATACATACCTATTTCTTGTTTTATTGTTCCAAAGGTTTCTTTATATCTTCTTGCAGTGGAATATTTATAATTAATCTCAAAATACTCTTTCATCCAATAATCTAAATAATCAGAATAAAACATTTCAGATTCCTTCTTAATACCACCATTTATAAATTCGTTATATGCTTTTTGTCCGGCAATAAATGCTTCATTCTTAGTTCTAAAACCACATTTTGTTATTTGTTTTCTTTTACCATTAACCTTTCCCACCTCAAAACAATACTGATAAGTATTTCCTCTTTTTCTTATATTGATCATTATTATCATCTCCCTTTATTTTGATCATTATTATTTTACAACAAAAAAAGTATCAACAATTAATATCGATACTCTATTTGTTCGTTAATAAATTATTTTCTTCTTTTACTTGCTTTTGAAGTAACTCTAAATCTTTCATACTTTTACTATTTTGCAATGATTTCATTTGCCTTTTAGCAGATTCATTTAGTTTTATTAATCTCTCTCTTTGCGATAAACCATCTTCAATTAATTCTGCACTTGTATTCTGCAAATTATTTAAAATGACTAAATGTAATAAATCCGTATAATCTCTAATATTCCCATTTTTAGCTAATTTTTGATTTTTATCTCTCCACTGTTTTGCTGTCATACCAAATAACGCTACATTTAAAATATCTGCTTCATCTGAATAAACGTGTTGTTTTTGACTTCTGTTAAATTCGGAATGATGCATTCTTTTATTGCATCAGTATGAACAACATAATTAACTTTAGATAAAAGTCTTGTTGCGCTCCATTCTATTTTATATTGATCTGCTTCATTTGTTTTTAATCTTTCAAACTCTTTTATTAAATACAACTTAAATTCAGGAGATAACCAACTTGCAAATTCAAATGCAATATCTGGATGAGCAAATGTTCCTTTACTATATTTTCCACTACTTGGGATAATACCAATAGCATTAAAATCTCTTTTCCAACGATTAGGTGTCATAGTGAAACGATTGTAAGGGGCTTCATCAATTTTAATTCTGTGTGATTCCACGGAATTAAAATTTTCATTATTAAGTTCTTCCCATAAACTATAATAATCAAATGAATTTTTATTTGACATCCAATTTCTAATTACTCCAGATGGATCCTCAGAATTTGCTTGTTTTGCTAAATCCGTTAAAGAAATATAATTAACATTTCCTACTCTTAATATACCTATTTTATTTTCTTTTACTACTATTTCTGTTGTTACTGAATCTTTTTTCAATATTTTTACCTCCTTCTATTTTAGATTTTAAAAGGTGTCAACACATTATTTATTGTTCACACCTTTATTTTACTACACTTTTTTAATATTACGTGGACAAGTTATAAAACTCGAACCAACTTACTAATTTTTAAATATTAAGTTTTCCCTTATTTTATCTTACTTTCCACAACATTGTTTATATTTTTTTCCCGAACCACAAGGACACGGATCATTTCTACCAACTTTAGTACTTTTCTTCTGTACCTTAGCATGATCTTTACTATCATTAGTAATAGTATTCTTTGCTACCTGTTTTCTCTCAATATTTTGTCTAATTTCAGATTTAAGTAAATAAATACTAACATCTTTATTAATACGAGCTAGCATATCATCAAATAACTGATATCCTTCCATAGTATAAGCTTGAAGAGGACTAGTATTAGCATATCCTCTAAGACCAATACCATCTCTTAAATGACTCATAGTAGAAATATGTTCCATCCAATAATTATCAATAACTCTAAGAGATATTGCCTTTTCAAATTCATCTCTAATTTCTACTGGAATATCCTCAAGTTTTTCCTCATAATCTTTTAGAACATTATTATATATAATATCAATTACTTCTTCTATAGCCTTACCATTTATTTCTGATAAATTAAGACGATACTTCTTAAGCAAATTCTCATTGCAGGCTTCTAAAATCTCACCGTAATCATTTTCCTTTAATTTATTATTATCAATTAAATGAGAATTTACAATATTACTAATATATTCATGAAAACCATTAAGAACAGTATCGTGAATAGAATCATTATCTAAAATTTCATTTCTCTTGGCATATATAATTTCTCTTTGATTATTCATAACATCATCATAGTTAAGTAGTTGCTTTCTTATATCAAAGTTATTACCTTCAACTTTAGTTTGAGCCGATTCTACAGTTTTAGAAAACATTTTATTCTGAATAGCTTGTTCCCCAGTAAAGCCAAGATTAGCAAGCATTCCTCTATACTTATCAGATCCAAATCTAACCATTAAGTCATCTTCAAAAGAGACATAAAATTGTGTAAATCCAGGATCCCCTTGTCTTCCAGAACGACCTCTTAGCTGATTATCAATTCTTCTTGATTCATGTCTCTCTGTTCCAATTACGCAAAGTCCTCCAAGCTCTTTTACGCCTTCACCAAGTTTAATATCCGTACCACGTCCTGCCATATTTGTAGCAATGGTAACTGCTCCTTTTTCTCCAGCATGGGCAATAATTTCCGCTTCACGAGCATGATTCTTAGCATTTAATACTTCATGTGGTATCTTCTTTTTATCGAGCATTTTACTAATAAGTTCTGATGTTTCAATAGCAATTGTACCGACAAGTACTGGTTGTCCTAAATTATGTCTTCTCTCAATTTCTTTTACAATAGCGGAATATTTTCCTTCTTTACCAGGATATAGTAAATCAGTAGCATCAACTCTTATAACAGGTTTATTAGTAGGAATTTGTATAACAAACATATTATAAATATTTCTAAATTCTTCTTCCTCTGTTTTAGCAGTACCAGTCATACCAGCTAACTTATTATACATTCTAAAGTAATTTTGAAATGTAATAGTGGCAAGTGTTTTTGTCTCTTGTTGTATTTTAACGCCTTCTTTAGCTTCAATAGCCTGGTGTAATCCTTCAGAAAAAGCTCTTCCTTTCATAAGTCTACCAGTAAATTGATCGACAATAATTACTTGTCCATCTTGTACGACATAGTCAATATCAATAGCCATTGCATAATTAGCTTTTAAAGCTTGATTAATATGATGAACCAAAGCAGTATTACTAATATCATATAAATTATCTAGATGAAATGTTTCTTCAGCTTTTCTGCTACCCTCATCAGTAAGACTAACTGCCTTTGTCTTCTCATCTAGTATATAGTCTTCATTTTCCTTAAGTCTTTTAACAAATCTGTCGGCATCAGTATATAGATTAGCAGCTTGCATAACTCCACCAGATATAATAAGTGGTGTTCTAGCTTCGTCAATAAGTATTGAGTCAACCTCATCAACTATACAGAAGTTTAGTGGTCTTTGTACTCTATTTTCTTTTTTAACAACCATATTATCCCTAAGATAATCAAATCCTAATTCATTATTAGTACTATATAAAATATCACAGTTATAAGCTTCTTGTTTTTCTTTAAATGAAAGTTCTCTTAAGTTAAGACCTACAGTAAGACCTAAAAATTTAAATATGCTTCCCATCCATTCAGAGTCCCTTGTTGATAAGAATTCATTTACAGTAACAATATGAACACCTTTTCCCGTTAAGGCATTTAAATAAGCTGGTAAAACACAAGTTAAAGTCTTACCTTCACCAGTTTTCATTTCTGCTATATTGCCATAGTGAATAGCAAGTCCTCCAAGTAGTTGACAATAAAAAGGTTTCATTCCTACACATCTGTAAGCAGCCTCTCTAGCTACTGCAAAAGCTTCGACTAAAATATCCTCTAAAGTCTCTCCTTCTTCCAGTCTTTTTTTAAATTTATCAGTATAACTAGCAAGTTTTTTGTCAGATAGTTTACTCATTTCTTCATCTAACTCATCAATTTTATCAGCTAGTTCTCTAAATCTATTAAGTTCTTTATATTCATTATCAAATAATTTCTTAAATATTTTAAGCATTAAATCATCTCCTACATAGTATTTTACTATATTTTAATTTAAAAAACTAGTAAATATTAAATATTTTCATACTTTCTTATAGTTTCACTTCGTGCCTATAGTCACTCCAGTGTTTTTTGAAGCCATTAAGTCTTCAAAAAAGAGTTTTAAAGCCTATAATCTTTAAAACTTAATTTTATCTATTAAGAGTATTTGTTGATAGATAAAATTAAAAAGTAAATATATAAGAGTATTTGTTGATAGAAAAAAATTTTAAAAAAAGTACCAACAGAAACTGTTGATACAATTAATTATTTAGTTTCAATTAGACCATAGTCTCCATCTTTCCTTTTATAAAGTACACAAATATTATTAGTATCCATATCTTTATATACAAAGAATGAGTGTCCAAGTAATTCCATCTCTAAAATAGCTTCTTCTTCATCCATAGGTTTCATTTCAATATTTTTTCTCTTAACTATCTTTTCTTTAGCCTCTTCCCCTTCAGTAGTATCGTAATCAAAGTTAAATTCTTTTACACTATCCTTTATATTCTTATTAATTCTAGTTTTGTTCTTTCTTATTTGTCTCTCTAATTTATCAGTAACTAAGTCAATAGCAGCATATAAATCTTCATTTTCTTCTTCACTTCTTAAAATAAACTTACTAGTAGGAATTGTAACTTCGACAATTTGTGAATTACCTCTTACCTTCGTTAATACATTAGCGGTAACTTCATCATCTTTAAAATATTTTTCTAGTCTTCCAAGTTTATCTTCTGTATAGTCCTTTATAGCCTCTGTAACTATCATCTTATCTCCGCGAATATTATATTTCATTTATATCTTCCTCCTCACAAATAAAGTATAGCAAAATTATATCAAGAATTAAATAGAATTTTGTAAATAACACAATTTAACATATTAATCCCATAAATTACATTTATAGTCACCTTGACTAATTAAATCATTAATAGCTCTTTTCACTTCGCCTGTATCCTCTTTATAAGTTACACCATGCCAACTAGAAGTAGTTCTAATAACTTTAGTAGTAATTTTTCCATCTTTAATTAAATCATCTATTGAAATTGGAATTAAAAATTCAGAAGTTAGCAAATTATCTTTATTTTCTTCAAAGAATTTAGGAAATAGTTCTTCTAAATAATTAAATAATGTTGGTGTAAATAACAAAAAATTCATATTTACAACTGTATTACTATTAACTTCAAAAGAGTTACTTCCATCTAGAGGATTTGCTATAATCTTTCCATCGCATTTTTCGACCTTACTTTCTGTAAGTCTACTTAAATAACCACTATCATTTACTTCACAAATTCCTCTTTTTACAGATCCATTTTCAGTAAGAGTATTACTAATTTCATAACCTATTATGCCATAGCTATTATCAGTAATATTAAGTTTAGATAAGAAGTCATAAGCCTTAATAAAAGCATCCTTTCCATAAAAATCATCGGCATTAATTATAGCAAATGGTTCATGAACATTATTTTTGGCACATAGTATTGCATGCGATGTGCCAAGAGGTTTAACCCTATCTTCTGGAAGTGTATATCCATTAGGTAAATTATTAAGTTCTTGGAATACATATTCTACTTTTATATGTGGCTCTACTCTTTTACCAATTGTTTCCTTAAATAATTCATAATTTTCTCTCTTTATAATAAATACAATTTTATTAAATCCTGCCCTAATTGCATCATATACAGAATAGTCAATAATAAATTCACCATTTGGCCCCATTGGCGCTATTTGTTTAAGACCTCCAAATCTACTACCCATACCAGCAGCTAAAATAACGAGCGTAATATTTTTTTTCATAATAATTTCCTTTCTTTAAAAAATATAATTATTATAACTAAGTAAAAATAATATTAAATATATTAAAGTTATCCAAGTATTACTAACTAGATTATCAAAAAATCTCCAAATATAACTAAATAAATAATAATATTATATTTACTATTGAATCACATTCCTTTCTTATTTATAAACGATATATCTCTAACTAAATTATATCAAATAAAATTCAAAAAGTTAATATTTTGAATAAAAATAAAAATAATTTTACATAATTATACTAGAATATTCGCAGATATTCACGAGAGAAAATATTTATTTATTTTCTTTTTTTTGCTATACTTATATTGGAGGAAATAATATGGATATTTTTTGTAAAATAATAAACGGTGAAATACCCTCATATACAATATATGAAGACGATGTAGTTAAAGCTTTTTTAGATGTAAATCCAAATCATACTGGTCATACGCTAATTGTTCCGAAAAAACATTATCAAGACTTTTTTGACCTTGATGAAGCCACATTAAATCATATATTAAAAGTAGCTAAGTCTTTAGCAAACCTATTAAAAGAAAAATTAAATTATGATGGCATATCTTTATGTCAAAATAATGGCTTAGGACAAGAAGTTAAACATTTTCATCTTCATTTAATACCAAAATATCATGATGAAAAAAAATTATCACTAGAAGAAGTATATGAAAAATTAAAATAATAGTATACTTCTTTTATTATTGCAATAGAAAAACTATCCGAAGATAGTTTCTAAACTAAAGATATTTTAATATAAAAAAGCAGATCCTAATATAATAGCAAGTAAAATATATAGAACCACAACAGTTAGAAAGCCATTACTTCCCTTATGTGAACTATTTACTGACATATTTACACCTCCTTTATTATATCCAAGCGCCAAGTATAATTATTAAAAGAATAAATAAAACTAAAACGATTGCAGCAGAAGAACCACAAGTTCCACAGTTACTCATAATACATTCCTCCTTTTTCTCTATTCACATTATTTTATGGTAAAAATGAAAAAGTGTGTCGGATTATGTTATAGATGAAAATTAAAAATATATAAACTGTGGTATTTTTCCCATATTTCAAAAATAATATTGTAATTTTTTTTCATTTTTGTTATTATAATATTGTATCTTTGAAAGGAGAATAACAAATGACAAATAAAAAAAATGATGCTAAAGGAAAAAATAGTAAGGAAGTAAAAAAGGTTGAATCAAGCAAAACAAATGCTAAAAACTCTAAAAAAGACGAAAAGGTTAAGACAGTAAAAGAAGAGAAAAAAAATTCAAACAAAAAAAATAACAAGGTTCCTAAATTCTTTGAATTTTTTGATAAGTATCGCATGGTTATTTATGGGGCTATAGGTGGTATATTATTTACTATATTTGTTGTAATTCTAATATGGCCTGATCGTATAGCCAAATTAGAAGATGGTACTGAGCCAGTAGCGGAAATCGATGGACTTGTAGTAACTGCTGACGATTTATATGAGGACATGAAAAAAATATACTCTATAAGTTCATTATTAGACAAAATTGATAATAAGATTCTTGAGGAAAAATATCCTGAAAATGATGAAATGAATGATGAACTAAAGAGTGAAGCTGAAAATTATTATAATATTTACGAGCAGTATTATGGTACAACCAAAGAAGAATTTCTTTCAAACAATGGTTTTGGAAGTGAAGCTGCTTTTATTGAATATCTAAGACTAAATTACCGTCGTAGTAAATATGCTGAAGATTATGTAAAAAGCTTAGTTACCGAAAAAGAAATAAATGACTATTATGAAGATAAAGTATATGGCGATATTAATACTAAGCATATTTTAGTAAAAGTAGATAGTGATGCCACTGATGAGGAAAAAGAAAAAGCCGAAAATTTAGCTAAAGAAATAATTTCTAAACTAAATGAAGGAAAGACCTTTGACGAAGTAAAAGAAGAATATAAAGATCAGATAACTTATGAAGAATTAGGTTATAAATCATATAATGCCAGTCTTGAATCAGCTTATTTAGAAGAAATGCAAAAACTTGAAAACAATAGTTACAGTAAGACACCAGTAAAAACATCATATGGATATCACATTGTATATAGAATAGATCAAAAAGAGAAACCTGCTCTTGAAGATATTAAAGATGAAATAATTGACTCAATTGCAGATGAAAAATCTACATCTGACAGTAATCTTTCTTATATAGCTTTAGATAAAATGAGACAAGATGCTGGACTTAAATTTTCTGATACAGTACTAGAAAGCAAATATAACACTTATATGTCACAATATAAATAGTAATAAAGAAGTATCTATTATTAAGATACCTCGAGTATGTAAATAATTTTGTGTAAATAGAAAATCTTTCCATGATATAATGAATTA
>JBJEEA010000002.1:0-4491 GCA_051872635.1 Bacilli bacterium | reverse complement strand
TTAGTACTAGTCCATATATACCAAGCAAGAGATGATCCAATACTTAAAGTTAATACAACTATACCAATTATCATATATATTTTAGTTTTCTTATTCATAACTATTACCTCACTATTTTATATAAAGCAAATAATTATTAATCTTATTATTTATTCTTACTATTTACTTTATTGAATTATTTATAATTGTCTATTTTATTATTTTTTTTACTCTCAATAGCAACTCTTTGTACTAATCCCATAGCTATCATTAAACATATAGCATAACTACCACCATACGATAAGAAAGGAAGAGGTACTCCAGTAAGAGGAATTAAACCCATAACACCCATAAGATTAACCATAATATGTGTCAAAAGATATGCAAATACACCATAACATATTAAACTACCTCGAAGAGTAATAGATCTTCTTGCAATTTTAATAATACGAAATAATATAAACATATATAAAAATATAATTGCAATTCCCACTATCAAACCCCATTCTTCAACTATAATAGGAAAAATAAAATCCGTATAAGACTCTGGAAGATATAAATACTTTTGTGTTGAAGCACCAATACCTTGTCCTTTCCAACCACCATTCTTAAAAGCAATAAAACTATTACATAATTGATATCCAGATTCCTCTTGATATCTTTCACATGGATCTATAAAATTAAATCTTTCAAGTTGATAACTTTGAAGGAACTTACCACCAGTAGCAATTAAAATAGTAGCCACAATAAATATAGCACCAACAAATATTTTATTGAAAATATTTCGATATTTTCGTTCAATTGGAACAGCATAAAAAATCATCATAGTCATAATAGTTATAATCATCGCCGTACCCATATCTGGTTGAATAGCAACTAAAGCAACAATAATAACTATAAATAAAATAGGCTTAATAATATTCCATTCATTATTTAACACTGCTTTATTTTTTTCATAATAAACCGCTAAAAATATAATGATAATTATTTTAGCAAATTCAGATGGTTGAATAGCAACTGGTCCAATTTTATACCAACTTACAGCACTATTAGCAGCATAACCATAAATAAGTAAACAAACAAGTGCCATAATAATAACAAATAAAAGAAAATTAGCAATTTTTTTATAGTTTTTAGTTGGAAAAATAATAACAAAAAAGAAAACAATTAGACCAATTATTAAGAATATACCCTGTCTTAAAAAATAATGATATGGACTATAATTATATCTCATATAAGACTCCATTGATGATGCACTTAAAATCATAATGAGTCCAAAAATAAGAAAGATAATCATAGCAATTAATAAAGGTTTATCTATTTTTGACAATAACTTTCTCATATATTATTTCCATCCTTATTATAATAATACCATAGTTTTCGTTTTTTGAAAATCTATATTTTTTTATTTTACATTTTTTAAGAAAAAAAGTTCCCTTAAAAGAACTTTTTTATCATTATTTTTCTTTAATATACCTATAACCATCTTTTGAAAGAACTGCTTTACTAAAAGAAAGTCTACTCTTTACCATATTATTAATATTATCTACATAATCATTATCTTCTGTTCCACTAAATGACGAATAAATACTGTTGTACTCACCCTTATCTGTAATCCAAGAACCATTACTAAAAATAACTAACCCAGGACTAGAAGAAAGTAGATCATTTCCTGCGAATATTCTTGAATCATAGTCAATTCCAAATAAATTATATACCGTTGGAATAATATCCACAGACATACCAACTTTATCTATTTCTATATTATTTAAATTATTATTCCATATCACTAGAGGATTATGATTAACTTCAAATAAATAATCTCTATCATAACTAGATAATTCATTTATTTCATCCACATTAAGGGCATAAGGATAATGATCCGCAGTAAGTAAAATAACAGTATCATCTAACACTCCATTCTCTTCAAGCTTTGATATAAGTAATTCTAAAGCTCTATCTAATTCTATTTGTGTTGCTAAATATGCCTTAACTTCTTCACTATAATTTAAAGAATAAACTAGTTCTTTATTTTTAATAGCCATACTATTACCACTAAAATTATAATCCATATGTCCTGATACAGTCATATAATAAGCAAGGAATGGCTTATCACTGTCAATATAATCAATATAACTTTCTTCCATCATCTCTATATCACTTTCAGGCCATATATTACAGTTAATATTAAGTCCCATATCACACGCTTTAAAATTATCAAAACCAAGTGCCTTCAAATATTTATATCGATCTTGAAAATATCCACTATGAGCATGATATGCATAAGTATTATATCCTTTTTCCTCAAATACCGTAGATAATCCATATGGAAAACTATTACTTCCATTTCGCCAAGCACTTAAAATAGACAAATCTGGATATAAACCAGTTAAAGCTTGAAATTCTCCTCCAATAGTACTTAAATAATATGGTACATAAAAATTATTAAATATAAATCCATTATGTGTAAGCATATATAGTGTAGGAGTAAGTTCTTCTGACACAGCTATTTCATTATAACTTTCTGCCACGATAAAAATAAGATTTTTACCTTCAAAAACACCTGTATACTTATTCTTCATAGTACCAGGATTATTCTCAATATAGTTTTTAACATTTTGATTCAAATTATTATCATCCAAATCTAATTCTAACACATTATAATCATAACTAAAAACTTCTTGACTACTATCCTCTTCATAATTAACAGTTTTAACTTTCTCATCAAATCCAAACATACTTCGGTAAAAGTCAAGACCTGCACTAGATAATACCCCTAATTTCTGAATACTAAGCGGTACATTATTAATATTATAATAGAGATCATATATTGATAAATCTTTACCTTTTTCGGTACTTAAATAAAGTCTATAACTGCAATAAGAAAGAGGAATTAATAATAAATATACTAGTAAATATAATTTATTACCACTAATATCATAATCCATTTTTTTTCTAAAAACAATTAAAACAATAAGTGGAATAAAGAAAATTATAATTCCATAAAGATTAGTTATTATTATTTTAATAGTCTCTCCTGCAAATCCTGTAGCTTGATCACTTATTTGAAAAAGTGATAGAGAAAAGAAAGTTTTCATTGAAGATTTAAATACAAATTGCATGCTATACCAAAAACATATTACAAAGTATACAATATAATTTATAATTCTATTTATTCTAGAAGTAAATAAAGTAGTAATAAAAGAAATTACGAAAGATGAAAAAAGTGTATAAATAAAAATACTAATTATTGTTTCCCTACTAAAATAATCAAATGTAAATAATCCAAAAACAAGCTCTAAAAAAAGCAAAAGGCAAAAATTAATTAAATTTATTTTTACTATTTTTCTCATTTCTTATACCTCACTCCAAGCATATTATTTTATTATATTAAAATAAATATTTCAACTTAATTAAACTCACACTAGCTAATAATTCTATATGGATCTGTTGATAACCCTGTACCTGACCCTACACCTAATTTAGAATCTAGAAAAACGACTGGAAATATGTTATACTCACGATAAACATAATTACCACCACATCTGCCAAGTGAACTACAAAGCCATACAGTGCTAGAAGAGGTAGAAGAAGGAATTAATAAAAACTTAGATGAATTATTAAATAGCCAATTATTACTTGTACAGGTTGAACTATTATAATTATATAAGTTTTCTGTGCAAGCATTAAAATCTACAGCATAACCATAATCACTGAGATACATAAGTGCTATCTTTCCTGTCCATGTTGTTGGGTTTCCTTCATATACTGCTGTACCTCTTTCATATTCATACATTTCATTTGAATATACAGCTGAACTCTTCCATCCACCTAAATTCCATGTAACATTAGTAATCATATTTCTTGTTGTGTCATTTTTTATCCCTATTGAAGACATATCTAAACTAGCTGAACTACTTCCATCAGAACCAGAATAATATGTTACTGTACCAGTTGTATCACCATTATAATACTTTTCATTTAATAATACTTTAAGAGACGCTGTAGACCAATCATTATCATATGTTGTTAACGATAAATTTATATTTTTATCTTGATCCCAAGCTAACTCTCCTATACTCTCATTTCTTATTATCTTAACCTTATCTCCAAACACACCTATTATTCGCCATTTTTCACAAGTACTATCAGATTGATTAGAATAATCAGAACAATTAAAATAAATATAGTTATTAGGACTTGCTCCATAGTATCTAATATTTCCTCCATCTAAAGAAGTTGTTGTTCCTCCTAGTCTATCATTCATTAAACTAACTGAAGTAGCATAATTATATTCAATATCATTATTAGTAACAACTGTCTTTTCACTTTCATCATATAACTTTGTTATTTTCCCTACAAGTGTCGATGGATATACCTTATTTTCCGTTCCTGTTATAGAACAACTAATATCAAAATCATATTCTTGATCTGTCATATCACTAGGATTTTCTCCCATAGTTCCATCTATCCATAAATATAAAGTAAAAGTATATTCTCTTCCATAATCAA
>JBJEEA010000001.1:0-22498 GCA_051872635.1 Bacilli bacterium | reverse complement strand
AAAAACATCTCCCAGAGGGAGATGGCGACTAAAATTTATTTTAGTCCTTTTTTATGTAAAAAATTAACATATTTTTTAAAAACATGAGAAAAATTGAAAAAAAAGTTGTATATAACTATTGAAAGGAGAAATAGTATATGCGAAAAATATTAATAACAATAACAGCATTAATGATTTTCACGCCAAAAGTTTTTGCCTTAGATTATTTTTGGAGTGATAAAAAATTAGATGATTATGAGCTGATTTCAGCAGAGGAAAGATTTAAATTTTATAAAGAAGAAAAGGAAGGAAAATACATCGACAAGAGAGAAGTAAGTCAAGAATATGCTTTCGAAGATATAAATGACATAAAGTATGAAAAAATAGGAGATTATCAAGATTCATGCACTGAAAGTAACTATACATATATTGAGTATAAAACAGTATATCCATATAAGTTAATTCCAAAAGGTAAATATTTTTCACTTAATAATATTGCAAAAGATTTGGAATTAAAAAATCTTGAAATTTATTGTTCTGATGAAAAGATAAATTATGATGTTGTTAAATGTACAAATTGTAATAGTAACATAATAAGAGCTGGAGGTAGTATACTTTTATCACTAGATAAAGAAGTAGTTGTGGGACGTACTAATTTAAATATTGAAAGTAGTGGTCAAACAAACTTTAGTTATTATGGATATTTCTATGATAATAATATGACTCTCATAAAAAATATCCATTTATTTACTAGTAAAAATAATTATTTAGTAGATGATTACAATTATATATATGATAATTTTCAAGACATTTACTATCAAGATGAAGAAGTAGAAAAAGATCATATTAAATATCCTTTAGAAAAAAAAGAAATGTGTCAAGTAAATAATATTTTAACTTTTAGATATAATATAGTAAAAAAGTACTATGACGATAATTACTATAAAGACCTAGATGATAAAGCATATATTAAAGATAAAAACAGCACTAAAATTTTCTATAAATACTTAAAAAAAGAAAATAACAATCCAATAATAAATGAAGAAGACTATAGTGATAGTATAGAAACTGCTAGTACTATAGAAGAATATCCTGCAAATACTGGATATCAAAAGCCAAAATATAAATCTATCAAAAGTATATTATATATATTTATAATTAGTGTAATTACTATTTATACTATATTTAAACTAAAAAAAATGTCGACTTAAACTTTTGACTAGTTTTGTCGAAATCATATATTTAAATCCTAAAATATGATAAATTATAATCGAGGTGAAAAAAGTGTTAAAAACAAGTATGGAGTTTAGAAAGGGGATTCTTTTTATAAGATTAAAAGGAGACTTAAATAAAAATACTATAAAAGGAGTTATAGATAATGATTTTAAATACATTGTATTAAATATTAATAACATGTATTCTATAGACAGTTTTAGTATTAAATATATAAATAATTTATACAAATATCTAGAAGATAGTAATTCTAAAATAATAATATGCGATAAATTTAATATTGCTAGTAAATTTCTCAAAGAAATACCTAAAATTAATAATGAATATGAAGCGTTTAAATTATTTGAAAGGATGATATAATGAATAAATACGAAGAAGTAATAAATTCTTGCAGTGGTCTTGTCTATATGATTATAAGAAGATATTTTAGAGGCTATGATATTGAAGATTTATATCAAGTTGGTGTCATGGGAATTATCAAAGCTTACAATAACTATAAAGAAAATAAAAATACTAAGTTTTCAACTTATGCTTATAGCTATATTTATGGAGAAATTTATTCATATATTAGCAAATATACTGCAGTGAAAGTATCAAAAGAGAGTGTAGCACTACGTAAAAAAATAAATGAAGCTAAAAATATTCTGAGTCAAAAATTAATGAAAGAACCAACCATTTCTGAATTAGCCAATTTTCTTGAGATATCACCAAGTATTATATCATCAATTTATAATACGTTTGAAGTACCAGAAAGCTTAGATAGAATAATATATAGCAATGGTAAAGATATTACCATATCTGATACGATAAAAGACAGTAGAGATTACTACAATATAGATTACATGCTTCTAGGCGATGAGATAAACAAATTATCAGAAGAAGAAAAAAAGATTATTTATTTAAGATATTTTGAGGATAAAACACAAAGTGAAGTGGCTGAAGCACTTGGAATTAATCAAGTTAAAGTATCACGTTGTGAGAAAAAGACCCTTAAGAGAATTAGAAAGCAATATCAAGATATAGTCTAAAAAACATACAATAAAAATAAATTGTAACCAAATTAGTTACATAAAAAATTTTTAATTTGTGAGACAATAAATACAAGGTGGTAATTCGTGCAGAAAGTAAAAGAAAGAAATGATGATATATATAATATCATTGCTAAAAACATTAAATACTATCGAAAAAAGAAAAACATGACACAGGCAAAACTTGCTGAAGAAACAGAATATTCACATGAATTCATTAGAAGAATAGAGGCACCGAATATGCAAAAAAACTTTTCAATAGAAACAGTAAGTAATATTGCAAATGCCCTAGATGTCGATATTTCAGTCCTTTTTAAAAAAGAAGATAAAAATAAATAATCTTTTGGTTATTTATTTTTATTTTTACTTATGCTATAATTAAAAAAAGAGGTATAAAATGAATTATAAGTCGCAAGAGGAACTATTTTGTTCACTAAAAGGAGCTTTTGATGTAAAAATAAGACTAATAGGTATAAATTATAGCCATATTAGAATAATTGATATTTGGAATTATTTAAAAATAACAAAGTGGGCTAAGACTAAAGGACTTACTTTATCAGAAATGGTAAATGATATCATTAACGCCGATATAAAATCTGTAGATACCTTTATAAATAGATTATCAAAAATCAATTAAAAATTATGAAATGGAGAATGGATATGAAAATAGTATTAATTATATTAGGAATATTAGGCATAGTTAGTTTAATAATAATTATAAAAAATAAAAATAAAACTGTAAAAGTATTGCTGGGCTTTTTTATTTGCTTAATTATTATGATTATGTCAGCCTATTTTACTGTACCAATTTTTAAAAGTATCAATTATGGTTTAGATCTTCAGGGGGGATTTGAAGTTTTATATGAGATAGAAGCATTAGACGGAAATGACTTGAGCGAAGATATGGTATATAATACATATAAATCAATTCTTAAAAGAGTAGATATCTTAGGAGTGAGTGAGCCTGAAATAGCAATTGAAAATGATAATAACATTAGAATTGCATTAGCTGGTATTTCTAATCCAGATGAAGCTCGAAAAAAGATATCGTCAACTGCTGTTTTATCATTTCGCGACTATAATGATAATCTTCTTATGACTGCTGACGTTCTAGGAGGAAGTGCTAAAGTAACACAAGATCAGTATGGCCGCCCAGCTATTAGTCTTCCAATTAAAGATACTGAAAAATTTTATAATGTTACTAGTAAAGTTAAAGATATGACAAATAATATTATTGTCATTTGGTTAGATTATGAAGAAGGAGAAGATTCATACTATAAAGAAAAAGACAATTGTGGAAGTCTTTCAACTTCTAAATGTTTATCAGCAGCAAGAGTAGATAAAGCCTTTGCTTCTGATGTTATAATTGAGGGAGATTTTACCAAAGAAGAGGCAGAGTCTCTTGTTGAATTAATTAATTCAGGAGCTCTACCAACAAAATTAAAAGAAATATCTTCACACACAGTTGAAGCAACTTATGGTGCATCTTCACTTAGTAAAACTATTATAGCAGGAATTATCGGAATAGCAATTGTTATTTTAATATTAATTCTAATTTATCATTTTAGTGGTTTTATCGCAGGAACTTTTCTAGTATTATATACAATGTTATCATTTTTAGTATTTTATTTAATAGATGGAACATTAACTCTTCCTGGTATCGCTGCTATGCTTCTTGGTATTGGAATGTCTATAGATGCTTCCATTATTACTTTTGAAAGAATAAAAGATCAATTAAAAATAGGTAAAAGTCTATCAGAGGCTGTTAAAATAGGCAATAAAGAGTCTTTATCTAGCATAATAGATGCCAATATAACAACTATTATTGTAGCAATAATTTTATTTATATTTGGTCAATCGTCTGTTAAGGGATTTGCTACAATGCTTATAATAAATATACTATTAACTATAATTGTTTTAGTCTTTTTAAGTAAATACATTTTGTCTCTATTTGTAAAAACAGGCTTTTTTGATAACAAAATAAATTTATTTATTGGACTACCAAAAAAGAAAATAATCAAAAGTGACAAAATACGTATTCCATTTAAAAATATTAACTTTACACATATTGGTAAAATAGTTCTTCCAATTGTTTTAATCATTATAGTAGTGGGAAGTACTTATTCAATCTTAACAAAATTTAATTTTGCCGTTGATTTTACTGGAGGAACTAGTATTACTGTAAATACTACCGAAAATATTGATTTAAAAGACTATAATGTATTAAAGATAAATAAAAATAAAGATAGCATAAGTTATATTATTGAAGAAAAATTAACTGAAGACGAAATAAGTGCTTTATCTTCTTCACTAGAAGAGAAATACAAAACATCTACAAGTATATATGTCGTATCTGACATGGTAAAAAAAGAATTAGTTAAAAATGCTATTTTAGCAATATTTATTTCGATGATTGGAATTATTATTTATGTAAGTATTAGATTTAAATTTAACTATGCCATTTCTGGAATTTTAGCTCTTCTACATGATATTATCATGACAATTATCTTCTTTGGCATCTTTAAACTTGAAATTAATTCTGTCTTTATTGCAGCACTCCTTACTATCATCGGATACTCCATAAACGACACAATAGTAACCTTTGATATGATTAGAAAGAATTATAAAGATAAATTAAATATTAATAAAAAAGAACTAAATGAAATTGTAAATAACTCAATTAGACTTACATTCTTCAGAACAATACTAACTACAATTACAACAATAGTCCCGGTAATATGTCTTATTATTTTTGGCTCTAGTGAAATTTATGGCTTTAATATTGCCCTTCTTGTAGGTTTTATCTTTGGTGTTTTCTCTTCAATATTTATATCTAATCAGTTATGGCTTATTTTAGAAGAAAGAAGAATAACTCATCCTAAAAAAGAAAAAAAAGATATAGATGAAATAGATGAAATTAAGATAAAAGGAATAAACTGCTAAAATAATAATTATTTATTATAATAAAAGCTAAAGATATTTTTAAAGATTAGGAAGTGAAAAAATGAGTAAAAGAACAATAAACATAACAATCGATGAGTTAATTAGTAAATTTAAAGAGTATGACTCTGATAAAGATGATATTGCTTTAATAAGAAAAGCTTATGAATATGCTGCTAAAAAGCATTTTGGACAAAAAAGAATAACTGGTGAAGATTACATTTTACATCCTTTAAATGTTGCCTTAATCTTAACAGAAATATCAGCTGATGCGCCTTGTATGGCTGCTGCTCTTCTTCATGATACTATTGAAGATTCAGATGCCACTAAAGAAGAAATAGAAGCTTTATTTGGTCCTGAAGTAGCACTTTTAGTAGATGGCGTTACCAAAATAAATAAAATTAATTTTAGCTCTGACTCAGAAGCATCAGCAGCTTATCAAAGAAAAATCCTAGTTGGACTTTCTGAAGATGTAAGAGTAATCATCATAAAACTTGCTGATAGACTTCATAATATGAGAACATTATATGTTTTATCTGAAGAAAAGCAAAAAAAGAAAGCCAAAGAAACTCTAGAAATACTAACTCCCGTAGCTCATAGACTCGGAATATACAAAATCAAAAGTGAATTAGAAGATTTATCGCTAAGATATTTAAAACCTGATGCTTATTTTGATATTGTTGAAAAATTAAATCAAAAGAAAACAGAACGTGATGAAGCAGTTGGTAAAATGTTAAATGAAGTTTCAGCACTTTTAACAGAACATAATATTCCTCATGAAATAAAAGGTAGAAGTAAAAGTATCTATAGTATATATAATAAAATGGCTAAAGGAAAAAGATTTGATGACATATACGATATCCTAGCTCTTCGTGTCTTTGTTGATACTGAACAAGATTGCTACTTAGCTTTAGGCCTTATTCATTCTAAATATAAACCTGTTCCCAAAAGATTTAAAGATTATATTGCCATGCCTAAGACTAATCTTTATCAGTCATTACATACAACCGTTTTTGGAATAGATGGAGAACTATTTGAAATTCAAATTAGAACTTATGAAATGGATAAAATTGCCGAATATGGTATCGCTTCACACTGGTCTTATAAATCTGGCATTGATGCATCTAAAGTATCTAAAGATGCCATGGAAGAAAAACTTCAAATTTTTAGAAATATTATTGAATTAAACGAAGACTCTAATACACCTGAAGAATTCGTTTCTTCCGTAAAAAAAGACATTTTATCAGATGAAGTAATATATGTATATACTCCTAAAGGAGACGTAATTGAATTACCTAAAGACTCAACACCTATAGATTTTGCTTATAAAGTACATAGTGAAGTAGGAGACCATGTAGTAGGAGCAATTGTAAATGACAATATAGCTTCACTAGATTGTAAACTAAAAACAGGTGATATTATCAAAATAAATACCAATAAAGCATCAAAGCCAAGTAAAGATTGGCTATCATTTGTCGTTACAAGTGGTGCTAAAAACAAAATAAGAGCTTATTACAGCAGGCTTGAAAAAGATGAAAACATTGAAAGAGGAACTGAACTGCTTGAAAAAGAACTCCGCAGAGAAAATATTCCAATAAATGATTTTTTAACAAACAAAAATATAGATATTATTTTAAATGAATTAAAGCAAAAAGATCTCGAAGAGTTATATATAAACATAAGCCTTGGCAAATACAGTCCATCTAGCATTATAAAGATAATAAATAAAAAGGAAGATTCTTCAAAAGATATTACATCTAAAATAAATGAAACTACTTATCAAAAAGAAGATAGTTGTAAAAACGATGTTTTAGTGGAAGGAATGAAAGAAATAAAAGCTAATTTAAGTCTTTGTTGTAAACCCATACCAGGAGATAACATTATTGGCTATATAACAAGAGGTTTTGGCATTACTGTTCATAGAAGTAATTGTCACAACATCTTAGATACTGAAGAGAGACTCATTAATGTTAAATGGAATGATAATATAACCAAAAAATTTCCATCAGATATTTTAATTTATACGCAAAATAATGACAATCTCATCGATATCATTACTAAAGCATCATCAAATAATATTGTTATTGATAGTATTTCAACAATAAATAAAAGTGATTATAAAGTATATATTATGACTGTTTTAGTAGAAAACAAAGAAAAATTAGAAAAATTTTTAAATGACCTATTAAATTTAAAATTTATAAGTAAAGTAGAAAGAAAGGTAAACTAATGAGAGTTCTAGTTCAAAGAGTTAATTCTTCTAAAGTCGAAGTAAACAAAAGTATCACTGGAAAAATAGATAATGGTCTTCTTCTTTTTGTAGGCTTTACTAATTATGATACTTCTAAAGAAATAGATTATATGGTAAATAAAGTAATCAATCTTCGCATTTTTGATGATGAAAATGGTATTATGAATAAATCTTTATTAGATGTAAATGGAGATATTCTATCAGTAAGTCAGTTTACACTATATGCTGATACCAAAAAAGGAAATAGGCCATCTTACATAAATGCATTGAATGGTGCTAAAGCGATAAATTTATATAAGGAATTTAATGAAAAGTTGAAGAATAAAGGCATTCACGTTGAAACAGGTATTTTTGGAGCAGATATGGAAGTATCTTTAATTAACAATGGCCCTGTTACTATAATGCTCGAAAAATAAATTATTTTAAAATATAAATAAAGTAGAGAAGTGATATAATGGGTAAAAGAAAAAGTAATAAAAAAAGTAATAAAAAAATTATAGTTATTATTATTTTAGTAATTTGTGCCCTTCTATATAGTTATTACAAAGAAGATATAAACAGTTATATATTAAAAAGCACATATGCAAATTCTTATAATATTGAAAATATTCCAAAATATCAAGGTGAAGACTATGTTATATTAAATAATAACGAGCCAGAATTTTCCAAAGAAGACTTAAACACTACTTCATTTGAAAAATATAGTGATCTTGATAGTCTTGGAAGATGTGGAGTAGCTTATGCTAATATTTCTAAAGAATTAATGCCAACCGAAGAAAGAAGTTCAATAGGCATGGTTAAACCATCCGGATGGCATACAATAAAATATGATATTGTCGATGGCAAGTATCTATATAATAGATGTCACTTAATTGGATATCAACTAACTGGCGAAAATGCTAATGAAAAAAATTTAATTACTTGTACTAGACACATGAATGCCAATATTATGTTAGAATTTGAAAATAAAGTAGCTTCCTACATAAAAGAGACCAATAATCATGTATTGTATCGAGTTACGCCACTATTTGAAGGAGATAATTTACTAGCTACTGGTGTGCAGTTAGAAGCCCTCTCCGTAGAAGATTATGGTAAAGGCATAAAGTTCAATGTATTTATTTATAATGTTCAAGATGGTATAAATATAGATTATAAAAATGGTGAAAGTTCCTTAGCTAGTTAATAATTATTATAATGCTATTATATTTTTCTTTACTTTAAAATTATATTTTGCTATAATAAAAAAGCAGAAAAGAGGTTATTATGAAAGTAGAATACACTTTATTACATAAAGACAAAAATACTAAAGCCAGATATGGAACTATTAAAACTAATTATGGTACTTTTGAAACACCAATTTTTATGCCCGTTGGCACGCAAGCAACCGTAAAGACTCTAGATCCAGATGAAATAAAAGAAATAAATGCTGGCATCATTCTTTCTAATACCTATCATTTATGGCTTAGACCCGGAGAAGATATCGTAGCTAAAGCTGGAGGACTTCATAAATTTATGAATTATAATGGTCCAATATTAACTGACTGTGGTGGTTTTCAAGTATTTAGTTTAGCTAGCCCTAAAGATATAAGTGAAGAAGGTGTAACTTTTAAAAGTCATATTAATGGTGAAAAATTATTCTTGACACCTGAAAAAAGCATTGAAATTCAAAACAAACTAGATAGTGATATTGCTATGAGTTTTGATGAATGTCCACCTTATCCTTCTACTCATGAGTACATGAAAAACTCAGTTGAAAGGACTATCAGATGGGCCAAGCGTGGCAAAGAAGTTTTCAATAATCCCAATCAAAGCCTCTTTGGTATTGTTCAAGGAGGAGAATTTGAAGATTTAAGAGAGTGGTCCGCCAAAGAAACTGTTAAACTTAATTTTGACGGTTATGCTATTGGAGGTACTTCTGTTGGCGAAGATAAACCGACAATGTATAAAATGATTGAATATGGCATAAAGTACTTACCAGAAGATAAACCTAGGTATCTTATGGGAGTAGGAGAACCTACTGATTTATTTGAAGGAGTAGAGCGAGGTATTGACATGTTTGATTGCGTACTTCCAACAAGACTGGCAAGACACGGACATGCATTTACAAGAAACGGTAAGATCAATATTCGAAACGCCAAATACAAAGAAGATTTCACACCGATAGATGATACTTGTGATTGCAAATGTTGTAAAAATTATACTAAAGCTTACATAAGACATTTATTAGTGGCTAATGAAACCTTAGGGCAAAGACTCCTTTCTATTCATAATTTAAGATTTCTAATTAAAATTATGGAAGACATAAGATTAGCTATTAAAGAAGATCGCTTTTTAGAATTAAAAGAAGAATTTTATAATTCATATAAACAAAAATAATATTTAAAAGTGAAAATATTATTTCATGAAAATAGAAAGAATATATTTAAAATATTCTTTTTTTGTGATAAAATGGTAAAGAGGTGTTTTTATGAAGGTAAATAGAACAATAACAAGAGAAAAAGCAATGACCGTTTTATATCAGCTCTTTTTATATCAAAAAAATAAAATAAATTATACTATTTCTGAGGTAATTAACGAAATAATTGATGATATGGATATTGAAGATAGAAAAAAAATAGATATTCAGTTTTTAACCAGTATTGTACATGGTGTTATAGATAATATTGAAGATATTGATATATATATTTCTAAATATTTAGAAAATTGGAGTATTGAAAGACTTGGACTTACTGATCAAGCAATTATTAGAATAGCAACATATGAATTAATATATACTGATACTCCTGATTTAGTTTGTATAAACGAAGCCATTGAACTAGCTAAAAAATATTCCGATGAAAAAGTTGTCAAAATGATTAATGGTGTATTAGATAAAATATACCATGAAAGGGAAGATAATGAATAGTAATAACTATATTACTGTTTCAGAAGTAAATAAATACATCAAAGAAATAATTAACGATGATTTACTTCTTAGAAAAGTATATTTAAAAGGAGAAATATCTAATTTTAAAGCACATTCAAGAGGACATTACTACTTTACTTTAAAAGATGAAAATAGCCGAATTGCTGCAGTTATGTTTTCTTTTAATAACCGTAACATGAAGTTTGTCCCCTATGATGGAATGAAAGTATTAGTTTCTGGTAAAATAGATATCTACGAAGCGACTGGTGCATATCAAATTTATGTCGAGGAAATGATGGAAGACGGAATTGGCGCTTTATATGTAGCTTTTGAAGCTTTGAAAAAGAAATTATCTGAAGAAGGACTATTTGATAAAGAAAAGAAAAAGAAAATTAGAAGAGTACCAAATGTAATTGGTATTGTAACATCACCAACCGGAGCAGCAATAAAAGATATTTTAACAACAATTAAAAGAAGATTCCCTGTATGTGAAACAATTCTTTTTCCAGCTTTGGTTCAAGGTGAAGACGCTGCAAAAGATATTGCTAGTAAAATAAAACTTGCCAATGATGTAGCTGATATTTATCATATTGATACCCTTATCGTTGGTCGTGGTGGAGGATCCCTTGAAGATTTATGGCCATTTAACGAAGAAGTCGTAGCACGAGCTATATATGCTTCTAAAATTCCCGTAATTTCTGCCGTAGGGCATGAAATAGATATTACTATATCCGACTATGTTGCTGATCTTAGAGCTCCTACACCCACAGCAGCAGGTGAGCTTGCCGTCCCAGATATCAATACTATTATGACTTATTTAGATACAGCTATAAACAGAAGTTATAATGCTTTAAATAATATAATTAATAATAGTTATAAAAAACTAGACACTCTAAAAAATAGTTATATTTTAACAAAACCAATGTCTATGTATGAAGTAAAAGAACAAAAATTAGATATTCTAATTGATAATTTAAACAAGTCTATTACTAAAGTATTTGAAAACTACAAAGTGAGATTATACACAATAAATAATAGTTATATTTTAAATAATCCTGACGCTCTATATAAGTATAGCGGTCAAAAACTCGAACACATCATTTCAAAGCTAGAAGTATTAAATCCACTTAATACCCTAAATAGAGGATATGCAGTAATAAAAAAAGAAGGAAAAGTAATTTCAAGTATTAAAAATATAAAACAAGACGACACAGTTAGTATCTCAGTTAAAGATGGTACTATAACTAGCAAAATAATAAAGGTAGGTGAGTAATATGGCTAGTAAAGAAGAAATGACTTTTGAAGAAAAAATTAAAGTTTTAGAAGAGATAGTCAAAGAACTAGAGAGTGGAGAAGTACCACTAGAAGAGGCAATAAACAAATATACTGAAGCTATGAAACTTGCAAAAGAATGTTCTGATAAATTAAATAAAGTAAGTGAAAAAGTAAATAAAATAATGCTTGAAAACGGTAAATTAGAAGACTTCACGATAAGTGAATAAAATCTTCTTTTTTTCTTGAAAAAATTATAATTTTATTATATACTTTACTTAAGTAAAGGATGGTAAAAAATGAAAGAGAAAAAGAAACTTAATAAAAAAAATATTATTTTAATTATTTTATGCCTATTAATTATTTTAGCTATTGGTATTATAATTTATCTTTTAATATTAAATAATAATAATAATAATAATAATAATAGCTCTACTAAATTTAATAACAATTTATATGAAGAAACAGAAATTGAAAATATAAAAATTAAAATAGAAAAAATAAAATATGAAGATAATTATAGTGATATCTTACTAGATATTAGTAATAATAGTAATGATGATATTGATATAAATGATTTAAAAATTATTTTTAAAGACGACGATAATAACACTATTGCTGAATTGTTTTCTTATGATAATGGTATTCTTAAGATAGGTGAGAGTAAAACTTTAAGTCTTTCCATTGATAAAGATATTGCTAATTCTACTAAAGTTACTTATGAATTAATTAAGGAGAATAATAATGAAGAATAGAAAAGGATTTACATTAATTGAACTACTAGCTACTATTGCAATAATAGGATTAGTACTAAGCATTGGAGGATACTTTATATTTAAAGCAGTAGATTCCTCAAAAAGTAAAGCATTAGAAGTAACTAAAAATAGTGTTTATAAATCAGCTTTATCTTATGCTGCCGAATTTTTAAGTGATTCTGATTGGACAGAAAATAATGAAGACGGTTTAGAAAAAGCTTGTATAAGTATTAAATGGCTTATTAATAAAGGTTATCAAAAAAGTGAAGACTTTCTTCAAGGCGAAGAAGAAGAAAGTGATAAATACAAACTTAATAGTAGTGATATTGTTGTACTTAAAAGAAATCCTATAAGTAAAGATATTACTCCTGAAAATATATATCGTTATAATGAAATTGATACCAATAATACCAATAATACTAATATATGTACTAATATTTTAATAGGAAATGCTACTACTAGTGAAACAACAAATAGTATCACTGTTAAAGCTGATTGTAAAATAAAAAATACTATTCCAGATGATATAACTTATAAATATTGTATAAATAGTGATAGATGCTATAATGGTCCCAAAAGCAATTATACTTTTACCGATCTTGATGATAATGCTACATATAATATTGAGTGGAATTGCAACTCTTCACAAGGAGATGCAGGTGATACTATTGAAACAAATACACTTGAACTTCCAAAGCCATCATGTACTATTGATGAAGGGAGTAAAACTGTAACTATATATTCTAATTCGAACTATAGCTATGTTAATCAAAAGCTAAAAGTAGACAAAGCTAACTTTACTCTTACATCAGGTCAAATAAATAACCTTCCTTCAGATAAAAAATTAAATTCAAATGAAGAATATATTTATACTTCTTCACGAGTAATTTTAAATTATACAAACATAACTGAAGATGCAAACTTAACTGTTTCCAATACTGATGATTATAATACCAAAACAAGTACTTGTCCCATAACTAAACCAACTTCATCTAGTGATATTAATGCTCCTATATTTATAGCTAGTGATGAAATCAGTTCAGGTAATTGGCATAAAAGTAATTTTACCCTTAGTCTAACCAGCACTAATAATTCTAGTAATATTGAATATTACTATCGTACTAGTACTAGTTCAAATAAGATTTTTACCAAATATACAAAAGATATAAGTATTGAAAGTGAAGTAATAACTACTTATTACGCTAAAGCTTGCATTGGTGGTGAAAATGGTACATGCAGTAGTGTAACATCATATACTGCAAAGTTAGACAAAACAGTTCCAACTCTTGACGTAGAAATGAATAATAATTCTAGCAACTTACGTTGTAGTGAAAATACTTGTACAAACGATATCTGGTTAAATAGTGCTGTAAATCTCAAATTTACTGCCAGTGATACTGGTAGTGGTTTAAACACTAGTGCTACTTATAGATATAATACTAGCAATCTAGCTTCACCGGGTAATCTAACTGGTAAAAATACTAAAACGTTGGCATCTGATGGTACAGTTAGCATAGAAATTACTGGTAATGGAAGTAGATATGTAACCCTTGAAGTATGTGATAAAGCTGGAAATTGTACAACTAAAGAAGTTTATTTTAAACTAGATACCGTAGGTCCTGTAGTTAATGCTACTATGAATTATACTGATACAAGTGTTAGTGTTCCTCTTACCACTAGTGGTAATGTAAGTACTAACGATACATGGTTAAATAAATTAGTTACTTTATATTTTACTAGTAGCGACGATCTAAGTGGAATAAATTCTAATGCTACTTTCAGCTATAATGAACCATTTAACGCAGAATATAGTGTGGAAAATATTTATTCCACCACAGAAACATTATCAAATGGCAGGTGGAATAGAGAAATTAATTCCGATGGAAATAGATACGTTGCTTTAGAAGTATGTGATAAAGCTGGCAACTGTACAACAAGAGAGGTAAAATTTAAGCTTGATACTGAAATTCCAGTTGTCACATTTGAAGGAAAAGATGGCAATTATAGAACATTTAAATGTGAAAGCTTAAGTGGAGCACAGAAATTTGTAATAAATGATAATGATAATGAAGATACTGTCTATAAAGATACAACGACCCACTACTGGTCCGAGGGAAAACCAACTCTTTGGATAACCTGCCGTAGTAATGCTAACAATGTTGGGAATTATAAATATACAAATGTAACAAAAACTACTACTACAACTAGGACATATTGCGGATATGAACTAAAAGAAGATGTATATTATAATGGTTCACAGACTAACAATCCTTGCAATACTACTACATATGTTTGTAATGGAACTCAAAGAATAAATACATATTGCCATACCAATGGAACAACTAAATATTTTGAAGGTATTGGAACAAAACCAATATTATATTATTATCATTGGGGTTGGCATACTGCTACCACTACCGAGACAGAATATTATGAAGATCTTGAATTTTATAGTTCTGCAAAAGACTAATAGCATCATAAAATTAAAAAGAGGAAAAACCTCTTTTTAATTTTCTGCTTCTTCTAACATTTTTGTAATCAGTATTCCATATCCTTTTGTAGGATCATCTACTACTACATGTGTTACTGCACCTATAATATAGTCATTTTGAATTATTGGACTTCCACTCATTCCTTGAACAATACCGCCAGTATTTTTAAGTAGTTTATTATCAGTTACTTCAAATAATATATTTTTAGAAGAATTTAAATTACCATTAACTTTTAAAATATTAATTGTAAATTCTTCGACATTTTCTTCTTCGATAACAGTTAAAATTTTTGCATCTCCAGTAGTAATTTTATCTACAGTACCAACTTGATAAAGCTTTTTTTGGGGAATACTATTAGTATAATTTCCAAAAATTCCTTGAGATGTATTCTCAAAAACTGAACCAAAAACCATATTGGAATCATATTTGGCATTTTTTTCTCCAGGTCTACCATTATCACTTCTAGTAATACTAGTTACTGTAGAACTGTAAATTTTACCATCTTTTATTTCTAATTTTTGACCTGTATTTTTTTCAATGATTTCATGTCCTAAAGCTCCAAATAACTTTGTGTTAGGATCAATAAATGTAAGTGTTCCAACTCCTGTTATACTGTCCTTTACATATAAACCTGTTTTGTAAATATTATTATCACTTTTCTGAAGATTTAAAGTTGTATTATGTTCTTTCTCACCACGAATATATGTTAATAATAAGCTTTCTTTATTAGTGGAAGATTCAATTACATTTAACATTTCTTCAATGTTAGATACTTCTTTTTCATTAATTTTAACTATTTTATCACCATTTTGAAGGTTTGCTTCTTTAGCAGGATTTTTGCCATTTACTTCGTATGTTCCAACAACAAGAATACCTTTAGAATTAAGTTCAATACCTATATTTTCTCCTCCAGCTATTATGTAGTCAGAATAAGCAAACGCACTAGAGGGTATAATAAGTGTAGTAATGAAAGTTAAAAGAAGAAATTTGTTTTTTAAATTTTTAAAAAACATAAAATGCATCTCCTTTATAATAATCACAGACTACATTATTATTATTTACAATATCCTATAAAGTATGAAAGATAAAATATTCCATTTTTTTTAATACTTGACTAATATAAAAAAATAGTGTATCATATATAACCATATTAAAGAAGGTGAGCTTTCATGAAAAATACTTTTTTAGATAATCAAATAACAGAAGCTAAAAATAATTTAAACTATTTTTTTGGAGCTATAATTATTAAAACTTGTAAATTTATTTTTAAACTATCTATTTGCTTAATAATAAATGGATTCATTACTTTTTTACCTATTAATATTATTTGTTTATTATATTCAGTTTATTCAATGTATAATATATACATGGAAATAAACTATTATATTAATATAATAAAAGATATAAAAAGCACTCTTAAATTAGAAACACTATATTTTACTATTGATCCAAACTTATTAAAAAATATCCTTTTAAAAAAAGAGGTATACTATGAAAAGTAATTTTTATGTTGGTATTATTTGCCATTTAAAAAAAATAAAGAAATATTCATATCATGAGAAAGTAGTTTTATACAGTGAAGATAATATAAATTTCATTAATTTAATTAATTTTGAATTATATCCTATAGAAGGAAGTAGTACTAAAATACATGAAGATTATGTAATTAAGGATAGCCTTATACCTACTGATATAAGAGACTACAATATCAATTATATGTACTTACTAGATAAATATAAAAGCGTTAAAAATACCCAAGAAAAAAAATATACCAAAAAACATAAAATAGATTATCTTTCTAAAAGATATAAAATCAATAAATAAAAATTTATAGTAAAGATTACGTAAATTAACTTGCTTTATAAAATATCCTATGATATATTTAAATAGAATTAGATACATTATAGGAGGATAGAATGAAAAATTTAGAATTAATTGCAACCATAGGTGCAAATAATGAAATAGGTATTAATAATAATCAAATATGGAATATAGAAGAAGATTTAAACTTTTTTTATAAAATAACAAAAGATAAAAATATAATTATGGGAAGAAAAACTTTCGAAAAAATACCATATTCTATGCTATCAGGAAGATCTCTTTTTGTTTTAAGCACATCAGAATTGGATAAAAACTATGATGTTAATTCTTTTAATAATTTCTTTTCATTAATGCAGTATATTGAATTATCCAATTGTCAATTTGTAGTATTAGGTGGCTCATCTATTTATGAACAGTTTTTACCATTTGTGGATACTATGTATTTAAATGAAGTAATAGATTATGTTAAAGCAGATGCATATTTTCCAATTTTTAATTTTGATGATTGGAATATTGAAATGATGGAAAATCATTTTAATAATAACACATCATACACACCATATATAAAAAACAAATATACTAGAAAGAGAGTAAAATAGAAATGGGAAAGTTAATAGTAATTGAAGGGTCATGCGACGGTGTTGGAAAAAGTACACAGTATAAGATGTTAATAGATAGATTATCAAAGGAACAAGAAAAAGTAATCACTACACACCATTTCCCTAGTTATGGTACTTATCAAGGACGCCCAGTTGAAGAATACTTAAAAGGAAATTATGGTAAAATATCAGAATTATCTCCATATTTTGTCAATAGTCTTTATGCCCAAGATCGTGCTATCACTTGGATTTCAGGCTTAAAGCAAGAATATCAAAAAGGAAGTACTATCATTCTTGATAGATATACAACTTCATCTTTAATCTACCAATCTTCAGTAATTGATAAAACTTCTGAAAAAGAAAAATTTATTGATTATGTTTATGACTATGAATATAATAAACTTGGTATTCCAGAACCAGATTTAGTCATTTTTTTACATGCACCTTTTGAAGTCATAAAAAGTCTAAAAGAAAAAAGAAAAGACAATGATGGAATAAAAAATGATATTCATGAAAGAGATTTAGCTTTTATGAAAAAAGTTTCCGATACTGCTGTAGAATTAGCCAAAAAATTTGGTTGGAGTTTTATTGAATGCACTGAAAACGGTAAAATGCGAAGTATTGATGATATACATAAAGATATATATAACTTAGTATCAAAATTACCTTAATAATAAAAGTATAAAAAGAATAATGTATAGTTATAAATTATTTTGAATATAACTAGTATTTTCTTTTTTTTTATTGTATAATTAATTTGGTGATAGATATGAAAGATATTAGAGCAGTATTTATGGGAACTCCTTCTTTTGCTTATCCTATATTGAAAGAGTTAATAAATTATTTAAATGTAGTGTTAGTAGTATGTCAGCCAGATAGAGAAAAAGACCGCAAAGGGAATATTGTATATTCGCCATGTAAAACTTTAGCTATTGAAAATAACATTGCTGTGTTCCAGCCTATAAGAATTAAGGAAGAATATCAAAAAATAATAGATGTAAAACCAGATATTATTATTACTGCAGCCTATGGTCAAATTATTCCTAAAGAAATACTAAATTTTCCCAAATATGGGGCTATAAATGTTCATGCTTCCCTTCTTCCAAAATTTCGTGGAGGAGCTCCAATTCATCATGCGATTATAGAAGGCGAAAAAGAAACTGGTGTAACAATTATGTACATGGATGAAAAAATGGATGCTGGTAATATAATTATACAGCAATCAACTACCATAGATAATAATATTTGTTTAGATGATTTATACAAGAAATTATCATATATAGGAAGAGATTTACTAATAAAAACTCTACCAAGTATTATTGATGGTACTAATAATTGTATAAAACAAGATGAATCTAAAGTTACATTTGGCCTTAATATTACCAAAGAAGAAGAAAAAATAAACTTTAATGATACTGCTCGTAATATCCATAATAAAATTAGAGGCCTCTCTTCAGTGCCAGGAGCTTATACTATACTTAAAGGTAAGAGAATGAAAATTTATAAGTCTGAAATAACAAGTAGCATATCGCAAAAGGAACCAGGTACTATTGAAAAAATAACTAATGATGCTATTTTTATAAATACAAAAGACTATATTATTAAAATTTTAGATATAAAGATTGAAGGTAAAAGAAGATGCTTAGTTTCAGACTTCATAAATGGAATAAATAAAAAAGATTATATTGGAGTGAAATTCGAATGAATAATAATGAAAAAAACAAGAAAAAAATAAATTTAAAAGAAATGTGGCATGAAAAAAAGGGTAGAGCTAAAATTAAATTATTACTTTATGGAATATTTCTTATTGGTGTAATTATTTTTGCTAGAGTTCTTGGTGCTAAAGAAACAGAGCTTGAAAATAAAAATCCTACTAATAATAGTTTTATAAAAGAAATTAGTGATAACTATGAATATGATATTGAAATAAATATTAATGATAGCACTTATAAATATCAAGGTAAGCGTCTTGGATACAATGGTATAATAAATAGAACAGCTGAAGGAGAAACAAAAAAATATAGTATTATTAATAATAAGTATTATATAAATGAAAATGAAAATTATTTACTTACTACCGAAGAAGAGGTATATCCATATTTAAATTATCGTTATCTAAATTTAGATAATATTAAAAGTTATATAAATATGAGTGAAAACAATAAAAATGATAATAATACATATAACTTAAAAATATCTAGTCTTTTATTAGATGGAAGTAGTGATAAATATATAACCTTTACATTAGATGAAGAAAACACTTCATTAATAATTGACTATAGTGAATTATTTAAAGAATTAGATTCAAGCACAAATAAAGTAATTGTTAACTACAACTTAAAAAATATTGGTAATATAACATCCTTAGATAATAATAATTAAAGACACAAAAATAAAAGTTAAAACATAATTAATTGTAAAATAGTATATAATTTAATATAATTATATCTTTTTTTTAACTTTTATGATAGAATAATTATTGGAGAGTGATAAAATGAAAGTCATTGTATCAGCAGGAGGAACTGGTGGTCACATATATCCTGCTTTAGCAATTATAAATAAAATAAAAGAAGAAGAGCCCAATAGTGAATTTTTATACATTGGTACTACAAATAGAATGGAAAAAGATTTAATTCCAAATCTTGGAATTAAATATGAAGGCCTAGAAGTAACTGGTTTTAAAAGAAAGATAACATTAAAAAACATCAAGACCATCACTAATTTTTTATCAGCAATAAAAAAAGCGAAAAAAATTATAAAAGAGTTTAACCCTGATATTGTCATTGGATGTGGTGGTTATGTAACTGCTCCTGTTATTTACTCTGCCAAAAAACTAGGAAAAAAAACCTTTATACATGAACAAAATTCAGTTGTCGGTTTAGCTAACAAATTTCTAGTGCGATATGTAGATAAAATAGGTGTATCTTTTGAAAGTACTCTTAATGATTTTCCAAAAGATAAAGCTGTACTAACAGGAAATCCTTGTAGTGAAAAAGCTCTCAGTATAAAGAAAGCTAAAAAAGAAGATTTAGGAATTGATAAAAGTAAAAAACTTGTATTAATAGTCATGGGATCTTTAGGTAGCAGAACTGTGAATGATAAAATAATAAGTTTCATAGACAAATTTAAGAATAAAGACTATTCTGTAATTTTTGTAACTGGAAACAACTATTATGAGCAAGTAAAAGACAAAAAAGTCCCAGATAACGTCAAGATAATGCCATTCATATATGAGATGCCATCAGTTATGAAAATTACTGATTTAATGGTTACCAGAGCTGGCGCTTCCACTATGAGTGAAATTACCGCTTTAGAAGTACCATCGATCTTTATACCAAGCCCATATGTTGCTAATAATCATCAGTACAAAAATGCTATGGATTTAGTTAACCAAAATGCAGCTCTTATATTAGAAGAAAAAGATTTAGATGAGAAAAGCTTAATTAAACTTATAGATGAAACAATTAATAATAAAGAAAAATTATTAGAAATAAAGAAAAATTTAAAAAATATTGGCATTAAAGATAGCAGTTCCCGTATATATGAAATTTTAAAGGATTTGATAATAGATGATCGAAAATTTTATTAACGAATATGAATATTATAAAAATGTTTCATTAAAAAAATACAATACTTATAGATTAGATATAAAATGTGAATACTTAATTTATCCTCGAACAAAAGAAGAACTTATTAAATTATTAAAATATATAAAAAGTAAAAATATAAATTATATAATATTAGGAAATGGTTCAAATGTCATTTTAGCAAAACCTAACTTTGACATTGTAATAAAATTAGATAGATTAAATAAAATTACTGTAAATGGCAATACAGTCGTTGCTGAAGCTGGAGCAAACTTAATTAATTTAGCAAATATATGTATGGAAAATAATTTAAATGGTCTATCTTTTGCAGGAGGTATTCCGGGTCAAGTTGGAGCTTCTACCGCAATGAACGCTGGCGCTTATAAAGAAGATATGGCTAGTGTCGTTAAAGAAGTAAAAGTTATAACTCCAAAATTTGATATTATAACAATTAAAAAAGATGACTTATTTTTTTCATACCGTGATTCTTTTTTGAAAAGAAATAAAGATTATATATGTATTGAAACTACTTTTGAATTATCTTATTTAAAAAAAGAAAAAATTAAAGCAATAATGGATAGCAGAAAGGAAAGAAGAATTACAACCCAACCATTAGATAAACCTTCTGCTGGCTCTGTTTTCCGTAATCCAGAAGGACTATCATGTGGCAAATTAATTGAAGACATTGGCTTAAAAGGATATAGTATTGGCGGTGCTTCAATAAGTGAAAAACACGCTAATTTTATCATTAATAATAACAATGCTACTTATGATGACGTAATATCATTAATAAATTATACTAAAATGTGCATAAAGAGAGAATATAATATCGATTTAATTCTAGAACAAGAAATTATAAGGTGATAATTATGTCAGACAAAACAAAAGTTAAAGTTAAAGTAAAAAGAAGAAAACTCAAAATTAAGCGAATACTAATTCTTTTTTTCTCACTTATATCAATTATATTGATCGGAGTATTATTAAGTAAAGTTCCAATTAAAAATATCTATATAGTAGGAAACAATATATTATCAGATAAAACCATCATAGAAGATTCGGGACTTAGCAATTATCCTCCTATTTTAAGAATAAGTAAAAAAGAAATCAAAAGGAAATTAGGTAAAAATCCCTATATTAAAAATATCAAAATTGAAAAAAAATTTCCAAGTAAAATATATGTTTATGTTACTGAAAGAAAAATATTATGTTCATATCAAAACGAATTATATCTAGAAGATGGCATAAAAGTTGAAAATATATATAATATAACTTCAGTTCCAATATTAACATCTGATATCTCTAGCATTTATAATCGATTTACAGAAAAATTTAATCTTATAAATAATGAAATATTACTTAAAATATCTGAAATATCATACGTTCCAAACGAAGTCGATAATGAAAGATTCTTAATAAATATGAATGATGGGAACTTAATTTATATTACATTAAGTAAGATAACAAAAATAAATAAATATAATAGCATATATTCTGAACTTGACGGTAAAAATGGTATAATATACCTAGATTCAGGAGATTATATTGAGTTAAAAGAAGAGTAAAATAAACAAAATTTTACTCTTTTTTATATATAAGGAAAGTGCTTTTTCAGCCTCAAAATAAAAAGTAGTGCCCC